>JAHBYZ010000060.1 GCA_019635695.1 Rhizobiaceae bacterium | reverse complement strand
GATAGAGGGGCGGAAAGTGTGGGATAGAGCGACCGCAAATGGGGGATAGCGACGCCCGATATCAGGGCGCATCCTCGCGGCCGTCATCCCGGCCAAGGGAGCGGAGCGACCGCGAGCAGGGAACTATTGGTGGTCGGATCGTAAGGCACGACCGGGTTCTCGTTTGCGAAGCGCGGAAGCGGCTGCCGGCATGGATGTCGCGGCCAGCGAGGACCCGGCCGCGCTCGTCAATGGGTCCCGGCTCTCGCTGCACTCGGCCGGGATGACGGTGGGGAGCGGGCGGCTTCCTGGCGACGTCTGCGATGACGCCTACCCTTTCGCAGCTTGTCGGTCTTCCCCGCACCTGCTTTCATCCTCTCATGGGCGGCTATGTCTACATTATGGCCTCGCAGCTCAACGGCACGCTCTACACCGGCGTGACGAGCGACCTCGAGCGCCGCGCGTGGGAGCACCGGGAGCGACTGACGCCCGGCTTCACTGCCAAATACAGCGTGCAGCGCCTCGTCTGGTACCGCGACTACAACGACATCCGGGACGCCATTGACGACGAGAAGCGCATCAAGAAATGGCGGCGCAAATGGAAGCTCGAACTCATCGAGGCGATGAACCCAAAATGGGCGGACTCTACGAACTGCTGGGTCGATGAAGAGGTAGCCGAGCCTACTCCGACCTCTCACGCCGCCTCCCCCATCACCCCCGCACAAGCTTCATCCCCTAGCCTCAGCGTGGGGCGCGTCTGCGCCCGCTCGGCATTTGCGGGGACGGCATGGCGGTTACGGACAGTCTTGCGGGAGTGGCACCTGTCAAAGGCAGCGGCCGTGATGTCGCCTTTGCGATCGGCATCCTCGTCATCCTCGCCGTCCTGTTCCTGCCGATCCCGTCCTTCCTGATCGACATAGGCCTGGCGTTTTCGATCGCCGCCTCGGTGCTGATCCTCATGGTGTCGCTGTGGATCACGCGACCGCTGGAATTCACCGCCTTCCCGACCGTGCTGCTGATCGTCACCATGCTGCGCCTGTCGCTCAACATAGCGACCACCCGCGCGATCCTGACGCACGGCAGCGAGGGCACGCACGCCGCAGGCTACGTGATCGACGGCTTCTCCAACCTCGTCATGGCCGGCGACTTCGTCATCGGTCTGATCGTCTTCCTGATCCTGATCGTGGTGAACTTCATCGTCATCACCAAGGGCGCCACGCGCATCGCCGAGGTGGGCGCGCGCTTCACTTTGGATGCCATCCCCGGCAAGCAGATGTCGATCGACGCCGATCTCTCGGCCGGCATGATCGACGACAAGCAGGCACAGCATCGCCGGCGCGAGCTCGAAGAGGAATCGTCCTTCTTCGGCGCCATGGACGGCGCCTCCAAGTTCGTGCGCGGCGACGCCATTGCCGGCCTGATAATCACCGCGATCAACATCGTCGGCGGCATCGCCATCGGTTACGCCCGCCACGGCATGGAGATCGGTGAAGCATCCGACGTTTTCGTCAAGCTGTCGGTGGGCGACGGCCTCGTCACCCAGATTCCGGCCCTCATCGTCTCGCTGGCGGCGGGCCTGCTCGTTTCGAAGGGCGGCACGCGCGGCTCGGCGGACCAGGCCGTGTTCGGCCAGCTCTCGGCCTATCCGCGCGCGCTCTATGTGGCGGCCGGCCTGCTGTTCCTGCTCGGCATCGTACCCGGCCTGCCGGTGCTGCCATTCTGGACCCTCGCCATCGGCCTGTCCGCGGTCGCATATGTCATCCCGCTGCGCCAGAAGCGCGAAGCTGCTGCGCAGGCCGCGGAAAAGAAGAAGGACGAGACCGCCAAGGCCGACGCCGAGAAGGATTCGATCAAGCACTCGCTGAAGACCCCGGAGGTCGAGCTGCTGATCGGCAAGCAGCTCTCGACCAAGCTGCTGACGCAGCACCAGGAACTCGCCTTCCGCATGAACAAGATGCGCAAGAAGTTCGCGACCCAGTACGGTTTCGTGGTGCCGGAGGTGCGGCTCAGCGACGACTTCGCCATTCCGGCCAAGAGCTACCAGATCAAGATCCACGGGACCGTCGTGTCCGAGCACGAGCTGCGCGTCGGCGAGCTGATGGTGCTGATCGGCGGCGGACGCACGCCCGACATGCCGGGCACCGAGGTGAAGGAACCGGCCTTCGGCATGCGCGCCTATTCGGTGCCCGAGAACTTCGCCGAGGATCTGAAGCGCGAGCAGTTCCCCTATGCCGACAATATGGCGGTGCTGCTGACGCACCTTTCGGAAGTGATCCGCAACAACCTGCCGCAGCTTTTGTCCTACAAGGACATGAAGGCGCTGATCGACCGCCTCGACCCCGAATACAAGAAGCTGGCGGACGAGGTGTGCACGTCGAGCATCACCTATCCGGGCCTGCAGGCCGTGTTGAAGCTGCTGCTGGCCGAGCGCGTCTCGATCCGCAACCTCCACCTCATCATCGAGGCGATCGCCGAGATCGCGCCGCATGTGCGCCGCACCGAGCAGATCGTCGAGCACGTGCGGGTGCGCATGGCGCAGCAGATCTGCGGCGATCTGACCGAAGGCGGCATGCTGAAGGTGCTGCGCCTCGGCAACCGCTGGGACCTCGCTTTCCACCAGGCGCTGAAGCGCGACCCCAAGGGCGAGGTGCGCGAGTTCGACATCGACCCGCGCCAGCTCGAGGAATTCGGGCAGGAGGCGACCAAGGCGGTGCGCGGCCATCTGGAGACCGGCGAACGCTTCTGCATCGTCACCGCGCCGGAGGCGCGGCCGTATGTGCGCATGATCGTGGAGCGGCTGTTCCCGACCCTGCCGGTGCTCAGCCATGTCGAGATCGCCAAGGGCGTCGAGATCAAGGTGCTCGGGCAGGTCTCCTGATAGCGGCCCATGTTCGAAACCCCCGTCATCACCGCCTTCCTGGCCTTCTGCCGGATCGGCGGTTGCTTCATGCTGATGCCGGGCCTGTCGTCCGTGCGCGTGCCGGTGAACGTGCGGCTGTTCGTGTCGGTGGCGGCGAGCCTCGCGCTCGTCGGGACCGTCTGGGACCAGATCGTGCCGCATGTCAGCAGCCGGCCTTCCGTGCTTATTCCGCTGGTCGTGTCCGAGCTGGTCACCGGCGCGCTGATCGGGCTGGTCGCCCGCTTCTTCATGCTGTCGCTCTCCTTCATGGCCTCGGCGATCGCCATGATGGGCGGCTACGGCGGCGTGCCCGGCAGCTCGATCGAAGAGAACGACGTGAACGGTCCCGCGGGCGCCATCATCACGCTGGGGGCCCTGATCGTGCTGTTCGTGCTCGATTTCCACCATCAGGTGGTGCTGGCCCTGGTGAAGTCCTACGAGGTCGCGCCCGTGAACCTGTTCTTTTCGAGCGGCTCCGCCCTGGCGGACCTCTCCGACACGCTGTCGGACTCGTTCCTGCTGGTGCTGCGGCTGGGCAGCCCGTTCATCGCCTACGCGCTGCTGGTGAACCTGGCGACGGGCCTCATCAACAAGCTGTCGCCGGCCATTCCCGTCTACTTCATCTCCATGCCCTTCGTCCTCGCGGGCGCGCTGGTGCTGATGTATTTCTCCTACCCGACAGTGGTCAGCCTGTTCGGCGACGCGTTCTCGGAACTGACGGTGGCGCGATGAGCAAAGCCAAATGAGCGAAGAGCGCAAGAAGCGGCTGGCAAAGCTGGTGAAGCTGGAGAACCGGCTGAAGGCGTTCCACGAAAGCCGGCACGCAGGCCATCTGGCGGACGCCAACCGTGCGTCGGCGGAGGCGGACGAGGTGAGGGCGCGCTTCGACGAGCCCGAATCGCTATCCGCGCTGTTTCCGGAACTCTACCATCGCAAGGTCGAGACCTCGGTCGCCGCGCAGGCGGCCGCACTGGAGCGCGCGAAGGCGGAGGAACGCAGGATCGCCGCCGCGACCGTGCGCACCAACCGCGTCGGGGAGCGCTATCGCGAGGCGGCGCGCACGGTCGAGGAGCAGCGGGCCGCGCGCGAGCGCCAGGAACTGGTCGACCGCAACGCCGGCTGGCCCGGCAAGGGCAGCAAGCCTGCCACAAGCTAGATTGTGCAAGGTCGGCGCGGTTTGAATCGGGAGCGGACATGGCCGTCGCGCTGGCAACCGACATCGTCGCGGACGTGATGCGCGCCGCATCGCCGGAGCGCCTGCAGGAGGCGCGCGCGCGGCTGCGGGCGCTGTCCACCAGCTCGCCGGGCGCCTCGCAGGTGGCCTCGCTGGAGCAGGCGCCCAAGTCGGAGCAGGCGCAGGCCTTCCAGAAGTTCGACGCCATGGTGCTGGGAAGCTTCGTGGAAGCGATGCTGCCGCCGGAATCGGAAAGCGTCTACGGCGGCGGCCTGGCCGGCGACATGTGGAAATCGATGCTGGCCCAGCAGCTGGGCGACAGCCTCGCCGCCGCCGGCACGCTGGACCTCGCCTCGCGCTACATCTCCGACCGCTACGCCGACGGCGATCTGTCGTCGCCGCTGCGCGGCGCCTCCGACCCCGCGACAAAGGCGGTGCTCGACGGCGAGCGGGGCCTGTCGCGCTCGCTGGTGGACGAACTGCAGCGCAAGGCGCTCGACGCCATCACCGGCGCCGCCGCGGGCACGACGAAATGAGGGAGCAGCGCATGAGCCAGAGCATCGCCACGCTGGCGGGAGGAAAGCCGGGGCCGGCGGTGCATGCCCAGGCCGCGCACGCGCAGCCCGGCAGCCTGCTCAATTTGATCCGCAGGATCCAGGAGGCGGTGGACGAGGAGACCCACGGCATCCGCACCGACCCGCGCTTCGACGTGGCCGCATCGAATGCCCGCAAGAGCCGATACCTCTACGACCTGAACCGCGCCGCACGCGGCGTCGGCGACACGACGCTGCGCGACGACCATCGCGCCGCGCTGGCCGACCTGCGCGCATCGCTGCAGCGCAACGAGCAGGCCGTGCTGGCGCATCTGAACGCCGTGCGCGAAGTGGCCGACATCATCCACGGCGCCATCCGCCGCTCCGAGACCGACGGCACCTATTCCGCCAGCGAGTTCTCGCGCGCATGATCAAGTTCGTCGTCGCCGCGCTGTGGATAGCCGCCGCGACGCTCGGCTCGGTCTACTATTCGTTCAACTCCGCGCGCTCCCACACCGAGGAAAAGCCGCCCGAACCGAGCCTGCTCGGCGGCCTCGACTATGTCAGCATGGGCATCGTCACCATCCCGCTGATGAAGGACAGCCTGGTCTACGGCTACTTCATCGCCAAGATGGTCTACACGGTGGAACCGGCGAAGAAGGCCAAGCTGGTGCTGCCGGTCGAGACGCTGCTGATGGACGAGATCTACACCTACCTCTACGCCAATCCGCAGATCGACTTCGCCGCCAAGGCCGAACTCGACCTCAACAACTTCCGCAACGGCATACGCGACGCCGTCAACGAGCGGGTCGGCGACACGATGGTGCACGAGGTCCTGATCGAGCAGATGGACTTCCTGACCAAGGCCGACATTCGCGACAACACCGCGCGCCGCCGCCAGGTCAGCGCCGCGATGGAAGCCGCGCAGGCGGCCGACAAGGAAAAGAAGAAACCCGAGGGCGGCGGCGGGCACTGAGGCTCGTACCTAGTTCCCATCTGTCAATGAAAACAGCCCCTCACCCTTACCCTCTCCCCGTGAAGGACGGGGAGAGGGGGGTCTTCGACGTTGACGCCTCCCTCTCCCCGTCCTTCACGGGGAGAGGGTAAGGGTGAGGGGCAACTCCGGTAAGCTGAGGCCCTCAGCGGAAATTCGGCTTGCGCTTCTCCAAGAACGCGGCGAGCCCCTCCCGCGCATCAGCTCCCGACTGCGACAGCGCCGCGCTCAGGCTCTCGGCATAGAGGCCGTCGGCGCGCGACATGTCGTCGATGCGGGCGATCGACTGGATGATGAGATAGTTGACCAGCGAGGCGTTGGAGGCGATCTCGGCGGCGAGCTCGTCCGCCTTCGCCAACCCCTCGCCCTCGCCGACGAGATAGTGCGCGAGCCCGAGCCGCAACCCGTCGGCCGCGTCGTAGCTGCGCCCCGTCAGCATCATCTCGGTCATGCGGTCGGCGCCGATGATGCGCCCCACCCGCACGGTGGCGCCGCCGCCGACGAAGATGCCGCGCTTGCCTTCCGGCAGGCGGAAGATGGCGGAAGGCTCGGCGATGCGCACATGAGCGGCCGCCGCGATCTCAAGCCCGCCGCCCATGACCGCGCCGTTGAGCACGGCCACGACCGGGATGCCGGAGAACTGCATGCGCTCCATGATGGCATGCCAGCCGCGCGAATGGCGCATCACCTGCTCCGGCTCGCGCTGCTTCTGCTCGGAAAGGTCGAGCCCGGCAGAGAAATGGCCGCCAGTGCCGGACAGGATCACGACGCGCACCCCGTCCGGAATGGCTTCGAAGAAGCGGCCGATGGCGGTGAGCAGCGCGTCGTTGACGGCGTTGCGCTTGTCCGGGCGGTTGAAGACGAGATGCGCGACCGGCCCCTCGATGCGGACAAGAAGCGGCGCATGTGCGCCAGACCGTGCCTCAACGTTCACGATTTCATCCTCCGCAGCGGAATAGTTCACTACCATAACAATTCTGTACCATACAAGTCCGGCGGTCGCCGCTTCGCGCGCGGCGACCGGTTGTGCTTCAATGCGACCGTGATTCGCGGCCGGGAGGGGCAAGCGAGCTGATGGCCGGGCCGGGAAGACAATCGAAGCTGGAACAGGCAGGCGGCCCCGCCGACGCCTCCGGCGTGCCCGAGATGGCGACGATCATCGGCTACAAGCTGCGCCGCGCCCAATTGCTGGTGTTCCAGGATTTCATCGACAGCTTCGCCGAACTGCCGCTGCGCCCGGCCGAATTTTCCGTGCTGGCGCTGATCGCGCGCACCCCCGGCCTGAAGCAGAGCGACATCGCCGCCCGTCTCGGCATCAAGCGCGCCAATTTCGTCTCGCTGATGGACGGGCTGGAGCGGCGCGGGCTTGCCGAGCGGCGCAAGGCGGCAGGCGACAAACGCTCGCACTCGCTGCACCTGACCGAGCAGGGCAACCGCTTCGTCGCCCGCATGGTAGAGCTTTGGCAGGCGCACGAGCAGCGGCTGGTCGACAGCCTCGGCGGGGCGGCGGAGCGCGACCGGCTGATCGCCCTGCTCGACCGCATCATCGGCGCGAAGGGCTGACCCGGTCAGCGACCTGCTCCCCGTTGGGCGACGAGCACGCCGGCCGGTGATGTCGAGGCATACAGGCTTTCGGCCTCGGCGGCGCGAGCGGCGAGCACTGCGCGCTGGTTGATCGAGCCCTTGTCGGTGATCTCGCTGGCATCCAGCGACGGCGCCCGGTCGAGTACCCGCGCGCGGGCGACCAGCGTTGAGCTGCCGGTGGCTCCTGCGGCGAGCGCGTCGAGCCGCTGCTGGAACACCTGTGCGAGAGCCGGCGAGCGCGCCAGCGTCGCCTCGTCGGCGCCGGCAAGCTCCGGCGCCAGGCCACGCGCCGCATCGACGTCGAGGAACAGCAGCGCGCCGATATGCGAGCGGTTGAGACCCGTCAGCACGGCATCGCGCACATAGGGCGCGAAGGCGCGGATGATGCCGCCCATGATGGCGGCAAAATTGACCCACGTGCCGGTGTCGAGCTTGAAGTCCTCCGACACACGGCCGTCGAACAGGAAGCCTTTGTTCGGGTTGGATGGGTCGACGAACTTCAGTGCATCGCCGATGCGGTAGAAACCCTCCTCGTCGAAGCACTCGGCCGACTTGTCGGCCATGCGCCAGTAGCCCGGCGTGACGCTCGGCCCTTTGAGGCGCAGCTCCAGCTTCTCGCCGTCGGGGATCAACTTCAGCTCCAGCCCCGGCGCCGGCAGGCCGACCTCGCCCGGCCGGTCGACGGGCCATGTGGTGGTGAAGGCAAAGGGCGCCGTCTCGGTGGAGCCGTAGCCGGTGATGATCATCACCTTCTTGCCGGTGGTCTCGACAGCGAGATTCTCCAGCGCGTCCCACACATGCTGGGACAGGCCGGCGCCGGAATATTGCAGCAGCTCGACCTCGCTGAAGAAATTCCGGCGCAGCCGCTCGTTGGTCCTCAGGTTGGCCGCGAGCATCTCGTAGCCCTTGGGCACGTTGAAATAGAGCGTCGGCGCGATCTCCTCGAGATTGCGCACCGTCTTCGCTATTCCGGCAGGCGTCGGCGCGCCGTCGTCGATGTAGAACGTGCCGCCATTGTGGAGTGCGATGCCGGTGTTGTGGTTGCCGCCTGCGGTGTGGTTCCACGGCAGCCAGTCGACCATCACCGGCGGCCGGTCCTGCAGGAAGGCGAGCGCATGCGCGATCATCACCTGGTTTGCCGCCATCATGCGGTGCGTGTTGATGACCGCCTTGGGCAGGCCGGTGGAACCCGAGGTGAACAGGAATTTTGCGACGGTGTCGGCGGATATGGCGGCATAGGCATCGCGGACCTTTGCGCCCGACGCGGTCGCGGCGATCTCGGCGAAGGCGATGGCTCCGGCGGGCAGGTTGTTCGCAGCGGCGAGCGCGACGCCCTCAGGCAGGGACGCGGCCAGCGCCGGCGCGAAGGGCGCGGCGTCGGCGACGAACACCATGCCCGGGGTCAGCAGGCCGAACACGTGGTGCAGCTTGGCGTAGTCCTTCGCCACCAGCGAATAGGCCGGCGACACCGGCGCGTACGGCACGCCGGCGCGCAGCGCGCCGAACGCCATCTGGATGTGCTCAAGCGAATTGCCGGAGAGGATGACGAGCGGCCGTTCGGCCGACAGCCCACGGTCGAGCAGGAACTGGCCGATGGCGAAGGAGCGGTCGCGCATCTGCGCATAGGACAGGCGGCGCCATGCGCCGTCCGGACCGCGGTCGGCGAACAGCGTGCGGTCAGGGGCGACGTTCGCCCAGTGGTCGAGGCGTTCGAGGATGGTGCGCGGATAGGCGGGGATGGCCGCGCGGGGGCGCACGTAACGCACACCGCCGCTGCCGGCGATCATGTCGACGGACAGCTCGCCCATGTTCACGGACCGCAGGCCCTGACCCTCGACAACCGGCATGAAATCCTCCCAGATTGTTATGAATGATAACAATATTGGGCGGGACTGCAAGACGAGGCTGAAGCCGGAGGAAGGCAGCACACCGGCCGCCGTTGCTGCCCTCACCCTGCGACCCCTCTCCCCGTCCTTCACGGGGAGAGGGTGAGGGTGAGGGGCAGGCTTGGCTCAACCCGCCGCCGCCAGCCCCAGCATCTCGCGCGCACTTGCCGGCGACGCGATCTTCCGTCCTGCATCGCGCGCGACCTTCGCCAGCGCCCCGATGAGCCGGCCGTTCGAACCGGCGCGCGAGCCGTCGGGCAGATAGAACGTGTCCTCAAGCCCTGCGCGCAGCATGCCGCCGAGTCCGGCGGCGCGGGCGTGGACCGGCCAGATCTCCTCGCGGCCGATCAGCGTCGCCTGCCAGCGCGAACAGGGCAGCATGTAGGGCTGCAGCAGCGCCAGCAACCCGGCATCGGCTGGCATGCCGGAGGCGACGCCCATGACGAGATTGTATTGGGCCGAAGCGGCCATGCCGTTCGCCACATACATGCCGACCGAGCGCACGATGCCGGTGTCGAAGCACTCGAACTCCGGCAAAGCGCCGGTTTCGGCCATCACGTCGAGGAACGCTGTCACCTTCTCGACCGGGTTGTCGAACAGCATGGGCGGCCACGCCCATTCGCCGTTGGCCCTCAGTTTCAGGTAATTCAGGCTGCCGGCGTTGCAGGCGGCGATCTCCGGCCGCGTCGCGCGGATGCAGGCGAGCGGGCCGGATACGTCCTTGCCAACCGTGCCGGTCGTCTGGTTGACGATGATGCCGGGGCAGGCGGCGCGGATGGCGCCGACGATGTCCTCGGCGACCGACGGCTCCCAACTCGGCAGGTGGCCCCTGCCCTCGCCTTGCTGGCGGAAATGGATGTGGATGATCGCCGCGCCGGCATCGTATGCCTCGCGCGCAGAAGCCGCGCATTCGGCCGGCGTGACCGGCACCTTGTGCTCGCGCGGGTCGGTCAGCACGCCGTTGAGGGCGCAGGTGAGGATGGCGTCATCCATCGGCGTCGATCTCCACCAGCAGCGCGCCGGCCGCAACCTGCGCGTCTTCCGCCGCGTGGACGGCCCTGACCGTGCCGACGGCGCGGGCGGCTATCACGGTCTCCATCTTCATCGCCTCGATGACGACCAGCGGCGCGCCAGTCTCGACGCGGTCGCCGGCGGCGACATGCACCTTGCGCACCAGTCCGGCCAGCGGCGCGACGGCCCGGCCGCCATCGCCCGCCGTGGCGCGGCCGGCAAGATGGTCCACCTCGCGGAAGCGGAAGGTCGAGCCGTCGAGGTCGAGCCACAGCGCGCCGTCGGCCAGCACGTGCCAGGCGCGCCGCACGCCGGTCGCGCCGATGAATAAAATATCCGCGCCGTCGCGGCGGATCGCCGACACCGGCACGGTCTCGCCGCCGACAAGGATCGCGGCGAGCGCCCCGCGTGCGAAGCGCAGCCGGCAGGCGAACTCGGCGCCGCCGCACTCCAGATCGAGCGGATATTCGGCCACGCCCGACGAGCGGAACCAGTCTCCGTCGACGTCGCCGAGAATGGCGGCGGCGAGCGCCACCGCCTCGACCGGCGGCTGCGCCGGCTTCAGCGAGGCGTGGTCGCCGAGAAGCAGCTGCCGCGAGCGCGCGACCCAGCCGTCGATGGTCGAAGTATCCACTTTGCGGCCGCGGAACTCGGGGCTGTCGACCAGCTCGCGCAGGAAGGCGCGGTTGGTGACGACACCGGCGACGCGCAGCGTGTCGAGCGCGGCGGCAAGCTTTGCGATCGCCGCGTCGCGACTGTCGCCATGCGCGACGATCTTGGCGATCATCGAATCGTAGTGCGGCGAAACGGTCGAACCCGTCTCGACGCCGGTCTCGACGCGCACGCCCTGCGGCGGCTCCCAGGCGGCGACGCGGCCGGTCTGCGGCAGGAAGCCGGCGGCGGGGTCTTCCGCGCACAGCCGCACCTCGATGGCATGGCCCGAGCGCTCGATCTTGTCCTGCCCGAGCGGCAGCGCCTCGCCCCGCGCGACGCGCAGCTGCCACTCGACAAGGTCTAGCCCGGTGATCGCCTCGGTGACCGGATGCTCGACCTGCAGGCGGGTGTTCATCTCGATGAAATGGAACTGGCCGTCACCCGCCACGACGAATTCGACCGTGCCCGCGCCCACATAATCGACCGCGCGCGCCAGCTTGGCCGCCTGCGCCGTCAGCCGGTCGCGCACCTGCCATGTGATCGTCGGCGACGGCGCTTCCTCGACGATCTTCTGATGCCGGCGCTGGGCCGAGCAGTCGCGGTCGAACAGGTGCACCGCGTTGCCATGGCCGTTGCCGAAGACCTGCACCTCGATATGCCGGGCGTTTTCGACGAGCTTTTCCAGCAGCACGCGCGCGTCGCCGAAAGCGGCTTGCGCCTCGCGGCGGGCCGAGGCGATCGCGTCGCCGAGCGCGGCCGCATCGCGCACGATGCGCATCCCCCGCCCGCCGCCGCCGGCCAGCGCCTTGACCATCAGGGGGAACCCGATCTGTCCGGCCTCCTTCGCGAGCCTCGCGTCGGTCTGGTCCTCGCCGTCATAACCGGGCAGGACGGGCACGCCCGCGTCGCTCGCAATGGCCTTGGCGCGCGCCTTGTCGCCCATGGCGGCGATGGTCTCGGGTCGCGGTCCAACGAAGGTGAGTCCTGCCTCACCCACGGCGGAAGCGAAGTCGGCATTTTCCGACAGGAAGCCGTAGCCGGGGTGGATGGCGTCCGCGCCGGTCCGCTTCGCGGCGTCGACGATCGCCGCGATGTTCAGGTAGCTGTCGCGCGCCGGCGCCGGGCCGATGCGCACCGCGAAATCGCAGGCGCGCACATGAGGCATGCCCGCGTCGGCGTCCGAGTACACGGCGACGGTTTCGATACCCATGCGCCGCGCGGTGCGGGCGATGCGGATCGCGATCTCGCCGCGGTTGGCGATCAGCAGGCGTTTCAAACGCGGTTCCCCGTGCCCCGGTTACTAGTGCCCGGCAGGGTGCCTTCCAGCTTGGCGATGATGCCGAGCATGATCTCGTCGGCGCCGGCCCCGATGGACACGAGGCGGGTGTCGCGGAAGGCGCGGCTGACCGGGTTTTCGAGCGTGTAGCCCATGCCGCCCCAGTATTGCAGGCAGGAATCGGTGATCTCGCGCGCCAGCCGGCCGACCTTGAGCTTGGCCATGGAGGCAAGCCGCGTCACGTCGGCGCCGGCGACGTATTGCTCGATGGCCGACCATGTCAGCGCCCGCAGCGCCTCGACCTCGGTGCGAAGCTCGGCGAGGCGGAAGTGCACGACCTGATTGTCGAGCACGCTCTTGCCGAACACCTTTCGCTGGCTGGTGTAGTCGATGGTCAGGTCGATCAACCGGTCGAAGCCCTTGAGCGAGCTGGCGGCGGAATAGAGCCGCTCCTCCTGGAACTGCTGCATCTGCATGGTGAAACCGGCGCCCGGCTCGCCGATGATGTTTGCCGCCGGCACGCGCACCTCGTCGAAGAAGAGCTGCGCCGTGTCGGACGAGTTCATGCCGATCTTGCGGATCTTCTGCCGCGTGATGCCCTTTGCGTCCATCGGCACGCAGATCAGCGACTTGTTCTTATGGGGCGCGCCGTCGGAGGTGTTGGCGAGCAGGCAGCACCAGTCCGCCTTCATGCCGTTTGTGATCCACATCTTGGTGCCTGATATGACGAGGTCGTCGCCGTTGCGTCGCGCGGCGGTCTTCAGCGCCGCCACGTCGGAGCCGCCGCCGGGCTCGGACACGCCGATGCAGCCGACCATTTCGCCGCGTATCGACGGGGCGAGGAAGTTCGTCTTG
>JAHBYZ010000006.1 GCA_019635695.1 Rhizobiaceae bacterium | reverse complement strand
GCCGATCGACTTGATGAAGCGGCCGACGAGTTCGCTGGCGTCGACCTCCGGCGGAAACTCGCCGCGCTTGTGCATGTCGAGGAGGGTGTCGAACGCCAGGTACGGATTGATCGCCTCCGCACCATAGCCGGCGAGGCAGCAGAAATGATGCACTTCGCGCGGCTCGCCGGTCTCGATGACGAGGCCGACGGACGTGCGCAACCCCTTGCGGATCAGGTGGTGATGCACCGCCGCGGTCGCCAGCAGCGAGGGAATGGCTATGCGGTCCGGCCCGACCTGCCGGTCGGACAGGATGATGATGTTGTAGCCGCCTGCGACCGCCGCCTCCGAGCGCTCGCACAGCCGCTCCAAGGCACCCTGCATGCCCGCCGCCCCTTCGGACGACGAATAGGTGATGTCGATCGTCTTGGTGTCGAAGCGATCCTCGGTATGACCGACGGAGCGCAGCTTTTCCAGATCGCCATTGGTCAGGATCGGCTGGCGCACCTCGAGCCGCTTGCGGCGCGACGTGCCGACCAGATCGAAGATGTTCGGCCGCGGTCCGATGAAGGACACGAGGCTCATCACCAGTTCCTCGCGGATCGGATCGATCGGCGGGTTGGTGACCTGGGCGAAGTTCTGCTTGAAATAGGTGTAGAGCAGCTTCGACTTGTCCGACATCGCCGAAATCGGCGTGTCGGTGCCCATCGAGCCGACGGCCTCCTGCCCCGTCGTCGCCATCGGCGACATCAAGAGCTTGGTGTCCTCCTGCGTGAAGCCGAAGGACTGCTGACGATCGAGCAGCGACACGTCCTTGCGCAGCGCGCGCGGCTCCACCGGCTTCTGGTCCTCCAGGATCAGCTGCGTATTGGCGAGCCACTTCTTGTACGGATGCTGGCCGGCGACCTGCGCCTTGATGTCCTCGTCGGAGATGATCGCGCCCTCTTCGAGGTCGATCAGCAGCATCTTGCCGGGCTGCAGGCGCCAGCGCCGCACGATGTGCTCGTCGGCAACCGGCAGCACGCCGGCTTCCGAGGCGAGGATCACCCGGTCGTTGTCGGTGACGATGTAGCGCGCCGGACGCAGACCGTTGCGGTCGAGCGTCGCGCCGATCTGGCGGCCATCGGTGAAGCACACCGCCGCCGGGCCGTCCCACGGCTCCATCAGCGCGGCGTGATATTCGTAGAAGGCCTTGCGGTCGGCATCCATCGACTTGTTGCCGGCCCACGCCTCCGGGATGAGCATCATCATCGCGTGGGCGAGCGAATACCCGCCCTGCGTCAGGAATTCGAGCGCGTTGTCGAAGCAGGCGGTGTCCGACTGCCCCTCATAGGAGATCGGCCACAGCTTGGAGATGTCGTTGCCGAACAGCTCGGAATCGACCGACGCCTGCCGAGCCGCCATCCAGTTGACGTTGCCGCGCAGCGTGTTGATCTCGCCATTGTGGGCGACCATGCGGTAGGGATGCGCCAGCTTCCACGACGGGAAGGTGTTGGTCGAGAAACGCTGGTGGACGAGGATCAGCGCCGTCTCGAAGCGCGGATCACTCAGATCCTTGTAGTAGGCGCCGACCTGGAAGGCCAGGAACATGCCCTTGTAGACGATGGTGCGCGACGACATCGACACCGTATACGCGCCGGTGTCGCGGTTGCCGGCCATGGCGAAGACGCGGGCCGAGATGACCTTGCGCAGGATGTAGAGCTGCCGCTCGAACTCGTCGCCCGCCTCGACCGAAGCGGGGCGGCCGACGAAGAACTGCCGGTGGCAGGGTTCGCTTGCCGCGATATCGGGGGCCTTCGACAGAGAGGAATTGTCGACCGGCACGTCGCGGAAGCCGACGAAGACGAGACCCTCCGACGCGCAGGTCTCGACGATGATCTCCTCGACGCGCGCCCGCGCTTCGGCGTCCTGCGGCATGAACATGTGCGCCACGCCATAGTCGCCGGCCGGCGGCAGCTCGATGCCCTGCGCGGCCATCTCTTCGCGGAAGAAGCGGTCGGGAATCTGTACCAGCACGCCCGCGCCGTCGCCCATCAGCGGATCCGCGCCGACCGCACCGCGATGGGTGAGGTTCTCCAGCATGAACAGGCCGTCCTTGACGATCTGGTGCGACTTCACGCCCTTCATCTGGGCGATGAAACCGACACCGCAGGCGTCATGCTCGTTGCGCGGATCGTAGAGACCCTGCGCCGGAACCGACGCGCTGCCGACGCCCGCCTTTGCCACGGCGGGCGTCCGGGCGGAGCGTGCTTGGGTCGTTCTCCCCGATGGCATGATGGCCGTCATCGTCAATCCTCCAGCCGGCTTGGAACCGCAGCAGGCGGAACCTAGCTTCTTTACTCCCCGCGCCATCGGCATGAAAGCCGAAGCGGGCTACGGCACCCACTTCGGTCGATCAGGCCAGCGCGAAATTAAGACAGCACTGCTGTCCTAAATTCGATATCGCAGAAATCGAAAAGCCGCGCAAGACCGATTCTATGGGGAAAACGGCCGACGCTGTATTTTTCCGTCTTGAGAGCACGCAACCGCGTAATTTTCTTTCGTCCGCGTCGGATGCTTGCCAGCGCACACTAAATCGCGAACATGCCGGCCGCAATTCGATTACAGGTGACCGTTCCATGAATTTTGCCTCCGACAACTGGGCTGGCGCCCATCCGCAGATTGCCGAAGCTCTGGCGCGCCATGCCACGGGGTTCGCCGCGGCCTACGGCAACAGTGACCTCGACAAGGTGGTCAAGGCGAAATTCTCCGAGGTCTTCGAGCGGGACGTCGACGTCTTCTTCGTGGCCACCGGCACAGCGGCGAATTCGCTGGCCATGACGGCTTTCGCCAAGCCCGGCGGCGTGTTCTTCGCGCACCGTGAGGCCCATATGCTCGTCGACGAATGCGGCGCGCCGGAATATCTGTCCGGCGGCGGCAGGCTCTGCCCGGTGGACGGCCCGCTCGGCCGCATGGACCCGGCGCAGCTCGACGCCGCGATCAGGCGCTACCCGGCGCAGTTCCTGCATGGCGGCCAGCCGGCCGGCGTGTCGGTGACGCAGTCCAGCGAGATCGGCACGGTCTATTCGCTCGACGAGCTCGGCGCGATCGCCGACGTCGCGCGCAGCCACAAGCTGCCGCTGCACATGGACGGCGCGCGCTTCGCCAACGCGCTGGTTTCCCTGGGCTGCACGCCGGCCGAGATGACGTGGAAGCGCGGTATCGATATCGTTTCGTTCGGCGGCACAAAGAACGGGTGCTGGTGCGCCGAGGCACTGGTCGTGCTGAACCCCGAGAGCGCGCCCGGCATGCCATTTATCCACAAGCGCGCCGCGCAGCTGTTTTCGAAATCGCGCTTTGTCTCGGCGCAGTTCGAAGCCTATTTCGCCGACGACCTCTGGCTGAAATCGGCGCGCCATTCGAACGCGATGGCGAAGCGGCTTGCGGAGCTGTTTGAGAAGGCGCCCGGCGCGCGGCTCGCCTGGCAGCCGCAGGCCAATGAAGTGTTCGCCATCCTGCGCGACGACCGCGCCAACGCGCTCGCCGCGGCAGGCGCCCGCTTCTACGACTGGCACGCGCCGCACGGCGCCGATCTGAAGCTGCGCACCGGCGAGGTGCTGTTCCGTTTCGTGACCAGCTTCGCGACGACCGAACAGGAGGTGGAAAAGACCTTTTCGATTATCTCGCGGGCATCCTGAGACCGATTCTGGCTACTTCGAAGGCACGATGCGCAATCATTGTGCGGAATCTGCCCTATTGCGTGCAGACCAGCCGATAGGTAAGCGTTCCTGTCCCATCTCGAACAGGAGCTGAAAAAATCTTGTCAGACGATCTACTCGGCGCTGCCCTCGTGCGCCTGGACGAGGCCGCCTCGCATCTGAACATCGATGCCGATGTGATCGAAAAACTGAAATACGCACGCGAGACCACGAAGGCGCGGCTGATGATCCGGATGGATGACGGCTCGCGAAAATCCTTCCTCGCATGGCGCTGCCGCTACGACGACACGCGCGGCCCCACCAAGGGCGGCATCCGCTACCATCCCGACGCGTCTGTCGACGAAGTCGAGACCCTCGCCTTCTGGATGACCTTCAAATGCGCGGTGATGAACCTGCCCTACGGCGGCGGCAAAGGCGCCGTGCAGGTCGACGCCCGCAAGCTCAGCAAGGCCGAACTTGAACGGCTGTCGCGCGCCTACATGCAGGCTTTCGCCCGCATCATCGGCCCCGACCGCGATATCCCCGCGCCCGACGTCTACACCAACTCGATGATCATGGGCTGGATGGCCGACGAATATGCGCAGATCGTCGGACACGCCGTCCCCGCCGTAATCACCGGCAAGCCGATCGCGCTCGGCGGCTCGCTCGGGCGCGGCGACGCCACGGCCCGCGGCGGATATTACCTGCTGCGCCGGCTCGCCGGAGAACTGGGGCTCGGCGAGAAGCTGCGCATCGCCGTGCAGGGTTTCGGCAATGCCGGCCAGCACATTGCCCGCCTGCTCGCCGACGACGGCCACAGGATCGTCGCTGTGTCCGACTCGAGCGGCGCGGTCCACCGTGCCGACGGCCTGGACGTCGCCCGCATCGTTTCGGTCAAGGCCGAGGGCGGAAGCGTAAGCACTCTGGCCGGCCAGGATGGTGTGGAGGCAATCACCGCCGACGAACTGGTCGCGATCGACTGCGATGTCTTCGTGCCGGCGGCGCTGGAGAACATGATCCACGCCGGCAATGCGGGATCGATGAAGGCGAAGGTCGTCCTGGAGCTGGCCAACGGCCCGCTCACGGCCGAGGCCGACACGATACTCAACTCCAGGGGCGCGATCGTGCTGCCCGACATCCTCGCCAACGCCGGCGGCGTCACCGTCTCGTACTTCGAGTGGGTTCAGAACCGGCAGGGTTACTACTGGACCTTGCCCGAGATCCATGACCGCCTTCGCGCGACCATGGAGGCCGAGGGCGAGGCGATCTGGCGACTGTCGCGGCACAAGGACATTTCCATGCGCACGGCCGCCTACGTGCACGCGCTGGCCCGTCTCGGCGAAGCCATCGAGGCGCACGGCACCCAGAGCTTCTTCGTCAGCTGAGGCCGACAAAACAGAGAACGGCGCCCGCGAGGGCGCCGTCTCGTCGAACGAGCTGGGCGGCCGGTCAGGCCGCTTTCGCCTCGATCTGCTTGCCGGCGCTGTTGGCCGCGACCTTGGAGATCGCGATCTTGCGCGGCTTCATCTCTTCCGGGACGTTGCGCTTCAGCTCGACGTGGAGAAGGCCGTTCTTCAGCTCGGCCCCGGTTACCTCGACGAAATCGGCGAGCTGGAAGCGGCGCTCGAACGAGCGGCCGGCGATGCCCCGATAGAGCAGCTCGGTGCCCTCGGCGGTCTCTTCGGTCTTCTCGCCCTTCACGGTCAGCACGTTGCGGTGCGCCTCGATCGAGATCTCGTTCTCGCCGAAGCCGGCGACCGCCATGGAGATGCGATAGGAATCCTGGCCGGTGCGCTCGATATTGTAGGGCGGGTAGGTGTTGCCGCTGTCGGGCTGGCCGAGGCTGTCGAGCATGCCGAAAAGGCGGTCGAAGCCGACGGTGGAACGATAGAGCGGAGCGAAATCAACAGAACGCATGGTGTGTTCTCCTTGAGAGCAACAGGTTTTGCGTGGACCTTAAGACGGAAGCCTCATGGCCTTTCCGCCCGGTCTGCGGCCCCTTCCGGCGACCGCACGGTTGATTTGGGAACTGCGTTTTCCGCTTTCAAGGCCCTTTTTCGGGGCAGATTTCCACATGAACCGAAAATGAACCCGCACTTCGGGTTGCGTTCAGAGCGGCCTTGCTAATTTCCCCATCAACAGCGCGGAAACAGCAAGGACGCGACTGTACGGAACTCGGAACCGGGTGCAACGTCCCTTCCCCCGGGACCGAAAAGGAAGGCCGGACACGCCAGAGCGCGGTCCGGCCTTCCGCCTTTCTGGGGCCTGCTCGTTCACCTTGGCGTCGACCGGCGCTTTGCCTTTGCCCGGCTCTCCTCTATTGAGACATTGGACACGGGCCGGGCATGACAGCAGAACTGTTCGAGATCGAGGGTAATCCGATACCCGAAAACGCCGTGTCCGGGCGCCTGACCATGCGCGACGGCGTGTCGGTCCGCTATGCCCGCTTCGCCGCCACCGGCCGGCCGCTGAAGGGCACGGTCATCATCGTCACCGGCCGCAACGAATACATCGAGAAGTATTTCGAGACGATTCGGGACCTGTCGGCGCGCGGACTCGGAACGCTGATCTTCGACCTGCGCGGCCAGGGCCTGTCGGACCGGCTGATTTCCGACCCGGCGCGCGGCTACGTCGCGGACTTCGACGATTATGCCGGCGATGTCGAGGAACTGTTCGAGAGGGTGGCGCTGCCGGACTGCCGCGGCCCCTTCTTCCTGCTCGGCCATTCCATTGGTGCCACCATCGGCCTTCTGGTCGCCCCGGCGATGGTGAACCGCATCCGCCGCATGGTGCTGCTCGGTCCGCTGCTGGGCTATCCGCAACTGCCCGTGTCCACGGCCACGCTGCGGCGCGTTACCGGCGCGCTGCATGTGCTGGGCCTCGGTCGCATCTACGCGTCGCGCACCCGCGACCGGCGCGCGGTCACGCCCTTCGCGGTCAACAAGCTGACCACCGACCACACGCGCTACGAGCGCAACCTGACGCTGCGCCGGCTGCATCCGGAGCTGGCGCTGGCCGGCCCGACGGCGAGTTGGGTCTACGCTTCCTGCCGCGCCATCGAGAAGATCGAGGATCCCGACTTCCTCGCTCGCATAAATGTGCCGACCTTGATCATGGCGGCCGGCGCCGACGAAGTGGTTTCGACGCCGGCGATCGAACGCCTCGTGATGCGCCTTCGTGCCGGCTCGCTGATCACCATCGACGGCGCGCGCCACGAAATGCTGCAGGAGAGCGATCTTTATCGCGAGCAGGTGCTGGCCGCGTTTGACGCCTTCGTGCCGGGCAGCGGGGAAGTCTAGCCGCCCGCCAGCACCGCCATCGCCGCCGCGTGCAGTTCGGCATTGGCAGCCGCCACGATGTAGCCGGCCGCTTCGGGCCGGCCGCCGTCTACCGTGGTGATGACACCGCCGGCCTGCTCGATGATCGGCACCAGCGCCACGATGTCGTAGGGCTGCAGGCCGATCTCGACGACGAGGTCGATATGGCCGGCGGCCAGCATGCAGTAGGCGTAGCAGTCGGTGCCATAGCGCGCGAGCCGCACCGCGCCCTCGATGCGGTCATATGCGGCGCGCCTGCCGCCGGCAAACAGCGCCGGCGTGGTCGTGCACATGGTCGCGTCGGCCAGCCGCGTGGTGCCGCGCGTCGCCAGCCGTCGCGGACCGCCGGGACCGTCGTAATATGAGCCGGCGCCGTCGGCGATGAAGGTCTCGCCGGTGAAGGGTTGTGCCATCAGCCCGGCCACCGCGCGGCCCTTGTACTTGAGGCCGACAAGCGTGCCCCACAGCGGCAGACCCGAGATGAAGGCGCGCGTGCCGTCGACCGGGTCGATGACCCATTCGTGATCCGACGGACCGCCGGAAACGCCGAATTCCTCGCCGACGATGACATGATCGGGAAAGCGCGCCTGAATCAGCCGGCGGATCGCCTTCTCCGCCTCGCGGTCGGCTTCGGTGACCGGGTCGAACCCGGCCTCCAGCTTGTTGGCGATCTCGTGCTGCTGCCGGAACCGCGGCAGTGTCTCCAGAGCGGCGGCCGCAGCCACCTCGCGCAGGAAATCCTGCATTCCGTCCAACTGGCCATTCATGGGTTGCCGCCCCCGCTGCGGCGCCGGCGCAACACCCGCGGGCGTGTCCGGGACGATGTGTTAAATTCGGCTGTATACCGCTTGACAATTGTGCATCGCAGCATACCATCACTCTCGGACAGCTTGCGCTGTCTAGCCCTCCTTGGGCGTTTCCTCCCTAGACTTCGACCGCGTCGTGCGAACGATGCGGTCTTTTTTTATCTTCAAGATCAATCGGTTCAAGAAATCTCGGCTATTCGGCCGCGAGCCGCGACGGCTCAAACACAGCCGCTTCCGCTTCGGTCATCGCCGCTGCGAAACGCGTCATGTCGTTCGCAAGTGCAGCAAATCCGCTGGAGCGCTCGTAGGTGCGCTCGTTCATGTAGAGTCCACGATTGACCTCGATCTGCAGCGCGTGCAGCCCGCGCGCGGGACGGCCGTAGTGCTCGGTGATGAAACCCCCGGCATAAGGCTTGTTGTGCGCAACCGTGTAGCCCATCGCGACCAGCAGCGAGATCGCCTGCTCGGTCAGCGCGGCGGCACAGGATACGCCGAAGCGGTCGCCGACGATGAAGTCCGGACGGGCTCCGCCCTCGCCGACGCGTATGCTGGCCGGCATCGAATGACAGTCGATCAGGACGGCGCGGCCGAAACGCGCATGTGTCTGCGAAAGCAAGGTCCGCAACCGGTCATGGAACGGCTTGTAGACCGTCTCGACGCGCTCGACGGCTTCCGCGATCGGCAACCGCGATCCGTAGATGTCGAGCCCCTCGCCGACCAGCCGCGGCACGGTGCCGAGCCCGCCGGCGACCCGCGGCGAGCGGATGTTGGCGAAGGACGGCATCGGATCGGCGAACATGCGCGGGTCGAGTTCCCACGGCTCGCGATTGACGTCGAGGTAGGCGCGCGGAAAGTTGGCAGCCAGCAGCGGCGCGCCCACCGCCACCGCTCCGGCGAACAGCTCCTCGACGAAACAGTCCTCGGATCGGCGGATCGTCGCCGCGTCGAGTCGGCTCATCGCCAGGAAGCGCTTGGGATAATGGCGGCCGCTGTGCGGCGAGCTGAACACGAACGGCACAGTCTGCGCCGGACCTGCGAGCACGTGGAAAGCGGGAGTTTCGGCGAAATCGCCTGCTGCGGTCATTCGGGAGCGCGCGCTTGTTGCCTGATCGGTGGTCGTCGCCGAAACCGTGCCATCACTCAGCCGCCCTGTCCAGCCGTGAAAGGCGGCGCAAACGGCAGCCGCGAAGCGAAACCAATCAATGGCATAGCGGCCACATTCACTTGATGTTTACCCTGAATGACTCATATAGCGGCGACTGGCCGGCGCTGCGCGTCGCCGCGCGAATCGCATCCGGAAGGCTGAGAATGGCACGCATACTCCTTGCCGAAGACGACAACGACATGCGCCGCTTCCTGGTCAAGGCGCTGGAGCGGGCCGGCTACGAGGTTTCCGATTTCGACAACGGCGCCAGCGCCTACGAGCGGCTGCGCGAGGAGCCCTTCTCGCTGCTGCTGACCGACATCGTCATGCCGGAGATGGACGGCATCGAGCTGGCGCGCCGCGCCACCGAGCTGGACCCCGACCTGAAGGTGATGTTCATCACCGGCTTCGCCGCGGTGGCCCTGAACCCGGACTCCAAGGCGCCCAAGGACGCCAAGGTGCTGTCGAAGCCTTTCCACCTGCGCGATCTCGTCACCGAGGTCGAGCGCATGCTGAAGGCGGCATAGGCCCACACAAGCGACTTGACGCGGCTGGCCGCGCGTGATGTATGCGCGCCACCGAATGGGCGTGTAGCTCAGCGGGAGAGCACTACGTTGACATCGTAGGGGTCACAGGTTCAATCCCTGTCACGCCCACCATTCGGTGCCTTGCGGCGCAAGGCTTTCAGGCTCCCCACCACCCAGCTTTGCGAAGTCGCCGGCAGGTTCGACGAAGCCGGCCCGCAGTTTTCGTGCGCGCGAACGGCGCGTTGCGCCGGCTAGCCGTGCGCTTCGGCCCTATGTGGCGGCCGCTGTCGTCGCCATATACGTGCGCAACCGCGCCGCGGCGCGGCCGAGGAACAGCGCCGACAGCGCGGCGGAGATGAAGGCCACGCCCATGCTCCAGGCGGGTGTCGTGGCGAGGGCCGGGTTGACGGCGGACGTGACGCCGGCGGCATAGCGGAAGATCAGCACCGCGACGAGCTGGGCGAAGGACGACCACTCGCCGCGCAGCCATATGCGTCCGTCGGGCAGGCGGCGGACGGCGTCCTCGCTTTCCAGATGCCAGCCGGCAGTGCTGCCGATGACGATGCCGAGCACGATGGCAGGCAGCGCCATGAGACCGGCGACGACAAAGCTCGATATGGCGAGCAGCGCGACGACGGACGGCAGGATCAGCATGCGCCGGAGCGGGACGATGCTGTCACGCGTGCGCTGGAAGCCGAGGAACAGAAGCAGGGCGTAGAGCCCCCAGACCCAGATCGGGGTGTGAACGACGATTTCGGCGACGGTGGCGAGGAAGGCGTTCATGTGCATGGCCCTTGTCAGGTGATCTTGCGAGCGCGGATGGAAGAGAGAGAGAGCGAAAGGGAGAGCGCGGGCTCTCCCTTTCCAGACGTGCGACCGGTGATGTCCCGCTACCATTCGGAACGCGACACCACTCTTGCCGTCGCTCAGGGATGTCGTTGGCCGATCATCACGCCTGCCGGGCGCCGAGAGCCGCCAGCGCGGCGGCGTTGAAACCCCGTGCGAGCAGCCAGACGCCGAGGGACAGTTCCCACAGGAACTCGGGAGCGGTGGCCAGCACCTGCCAGCCTGACCCGGCCTCGATGATGCCGAAGAGTACCGCGGTTCCGGCGACCAACAGGGCCGGACCGCCAATCAGCCCGAACACGGAGAGGAAGCGCGGCACGAGCCGGGACTTCCACATCATGGCGCCGAGAATCAGCCCGTTGCCGACGCCGACGACCATTCCCGGCCCCATGCGGAAGGTCCAGTCATGGACGGCGACCAGCGATTTCCCGACGGCGACGAGCGCGTCAGGATCGGAGTCGCCAGCCTGTATCCTCAGCGTGTTGAGCGCCATCAGGGCGACGATGCCGACCGCGATGAAGGTGGACTCCATCAGCCGCGCCGCGACGAAGCCGAGGCTCAAAACCGGGAAGCGCCGCTTGAGCACCGGGTAGAGAGCGAGCGCGGTCACGATGTTCGCCATGATAAGCAGCAATTCGAGCAGCGCGCCCCACGACACGCCGGTGTCGAATCCGCCGCCGAGGACGAAGGCAGGATCAGTCAGCGCCGGAACGTAGAACGTCACCACCGGCGGGATCGCGGTGGCGAACGTGACGATGAACATCAGGCCGGTCAGACGGCCGAGCAACTGGTGTTGATCCTGCCTGCTGCGCGAAGCAGCGGTGCTGCCGGCGTCGGTGCGGACTGGTGCGGCCTGGGCCGACGTAGAGATGGTAGTCATCTAGTGCCCCTGTTGGTTTGGTGTTGGGGTTGCGTTGAAACACCGCCACCTAACCCAACGGCAGCATCGTGCGGAACGCGCAGCATTTGCACTTCATTCGTGCATGCCGCGTCATGTCACGATTGCAGGGGATCGTTTCCTTGCTGCCGCTTCGCGACGCATACGCTGCGGATGTGGCCGCGCAGCCAGCGATGCGCCAGGTCGCCGTCCATGCGTGGATGCCACAGCATGGATACGGTGAAGGCGTGCACGTCGAGCGGCAGCCCGAATGTGCGCATGCCCTTCCGCAGCCCGGCCGTGTGCCGCTCGGGAACGGTGGCGACCAGTTCCGTCTCCCGCGCCAGCGCAAGCGCCGCGGAGAACCCATGCACGATCATGGCGATCGGCCGTTCGAGGCCGGCATCGCGCACGGCATCGTCTATGTCGGCGCTGTGCAGCCCGCGCCGCAGCACCTGGACGTGCCCGGCGCCGGCGTAGCGCTCCGCGGTTACCTTGCCCTGTGCCAACGCATGGCCATCGCGCACCACGCCCACCCACCTGTCCTCGAACAGCGGAAGGGCGCGCATTTCGGGCGCGGTCGTCAGGTCGACCACACCCGTCTCGATGTCCACCTCGCCCTCGCGCAGCGGCGCGCTTGCCTTGTCGGGCTTGGCGACGAACTGGAGGACGACATTGGGCGCCTCGCGCCGGAGGCGCTGCAGAAGATCCGGACCGAAGGTTTCGACGAAACCCTCGCTGGTGCGCAGCGTAAAGCGCCGTTCCAGCTTCGCGAGGTCGAGCTTCTCGGCTGGCCGCAAAACGGCATTCGCACCGTCGACAAGCGCGCCCACCTGAGACCGCAGCTCAAGGGCCCGCGGCGTGGGGACGAGGCTGCGCCCGGCGCGGACGAGAAGCGGATCGCCGGTCACCTCGCGAAGGCGCGAAAGCGCCCGGCTCATGGCCGACGGGCTCAGCTGGAGGCGCCGCGCAGCCCCGGCGACGCTGCCTTCCGAGAGCAGAACGTCGAGCGTGACCAGAAGATTGAAATCCGGCATGAGCGCCTCCCCGATATGGCGTCATATGCATGGATGTAGTGCAGATCGTGCATCTTCTGCAATGATCGACGCAGCGCTAGCTGACCGGGAAACATTCAGATGGAGTTTCCCATGCCGCCTCGCTTCGCGCCGATCCTGTTCGGCTTCGTCCTTTCCGCACTGATGTCCCTCCTCGTTTCGGGCATCGCCACCTTCCGCAATGCCGGCCCCGTCGACGGCTTTTTCGGTCTCTGGCTCAACGCGTGGCTGCCATCATGGCTGATCGCCTTCCCGGTCGTGCTTGTCGTCGCCCCGATCGCCCGCCGGTTCGTCGGAATGCTGATCAGGGTTCCTGTCCAAAGGGCCCGCTAGGACAATGGCGACGATATTAGGCCGCGGCCGCCAGCCCTGGCGGCTTCTCTCCCTCGCGCTTGCCATGCTGCTTCCCTCGCTCGGCACCAGCATCGCCAACGTCGCCCTGCCATCCCTCGAAAGCGCCTTCGGCGCGTCGTTCGGCGAGGTTCAGTGGGTGGTGCTGTCCTACCTGCTTGCCGTCACCGCGCTGATCGTGATCGTCGGCCGGCTGGGGGATCTGCTCGGGCGCCGGCGGCTGCTGCTGGCCGGCATCGGCATCTTCGCGCTGGCTTCCGCAGGCGCGGCCGCGGCTCCCGGCCTCGGCGCACTCATCGCAGCGCGTGCGATCCAGGGACTGGGCGCCGCCACCATGATGGCCCTCGCCGTCGCCTCGGTGGGCGACGTGGTGCCGGCGCAACGCATGGGCAGCGCCATGGGGCTTCTCGGCACCGTCTCGGCCGCGGGAACCGCGCTCGGACCTTCGCTCGGCGGCGTGCTGCTCGCCTGGGCCGGCTGGCCGGCCGTGTTCGCCGCGATGGCGGGAGCCGCGGCGGCGACTTTCCTGATCGGCATCCGGATGCTGCCGGCGACACCTGCCGGCAGCCGCAAGACAGGGTCGTTTGATTTTCCGGGCATGCTGCTGCTGGCAACATCCGTTGGGGCCTTTGCCCTTTCGGCAACCTTGGGCGGCGGCCGTCCGGGTCTCCTGAACGCCGGTCTTGCCGCGCTTTTCGTGGTCGCCATCGCGGCCTTCGTCGTGGTCGAGCGCCACACCGCGTCGCCTCTCGTGCGCATCGAGCTGCTGCGCGAGCCCGTGCTGGGCAGCGGCCTTCTCGCCCTCGGGCTCGTCTCGACGATCGTGATGGCG
This sequence comes from Rhizobiaceae bacterium, assembly GCA_019635695.1. Lineage (GTDB taxonomy): Bacteria > Pseudomonadota > Alphaproteobacteria > Rhizobiales > Rhizobiaceae > RCIO01. Next base: position 116,963 of record JAHBYZ010000006.1, on the reverse strand, counting down.
ACCCTCGTCGTGGGTCCGTTCTATCTTTCCGAGACCCTCGGCCTCGGGCCTGTGCAACTCGGCCTCGTCATGTCGGTCGGACCCGGCGTCGCCGCCCTTTCCGGGTTGCCGGCCGGCCGCCTTGTGGACGTATTCGGCAGCGCCAGGGTACAGGTGGCCGGTCTATCGGGCGTCACCGTCGGCGCCGCCTTGATGGCGATCCTGCCGGGCCTGTCCGGCACGGCCGGCTACATCGGCGGCCTTGTCGTCATTACGGCCGGCTATGCCCTGTTCCAGGCGGCAAACAACACGGCGGTCATGGCCAACGCGACGCCGGATCGAAGGGGTCTGGCGTCGGCGCTGCTCGGCCTTGCTCGAAATCTCGGCCTCGTCACGGGTGCTTCGGCCATGGGCGCGGTGTTCGCGATAGCGTCAGGCGGCGTTGCGTTCCTGCACCTGCCCGCCGGGCGGCAAACCGGACTGGCGCTGACCTTCGGTCTGGGCGCCCTGCTGGCCGCAGCCGCGCTTCTGGTCGTCGTCCGAAACCAGCGGCAAACCCGACCATAGCGCGATGCGCGCGCTCTAACCCGCCGCCTCGTAAGCCGCGATCACGGCGGCCATCTGCTGCGAGTTGAGCGCGGCGACCTGTGTGGACGTCAGCGCCTGCAACTGCTCGATGCGCAGGCTCATGATGTCGGTACTCGACAGCCCGGCGAGCGCACCGGTGTTGATCGCGGCGATGTCGCCGGTGGAGAAGGTGGCGAGATCTTCGGTCGCGAGAGCGGCGACCTGTGCCGCGTTCAGCCGCGCCACCTGTTCCGAGGTCAGGGCCTCTGCCTGCGCCGGCGTCATCGCGCCGATCTGCGTTTCCGTCAGCCCTGCGATGGCGCTGCCGCTCAGCGATGCGATCTGGTCGGTGGACAGTGCGGCGATCTTCTCCGCGCCGAGCGCCGCCACCTGCAGCGCGGTCAACGCGCCGGTCTGCTGCTTGCTGAGCGCACCGACCTGATCGGACCTCAGCGCCCGAACCTGATAGTAGGTGAGGCTGCCGACCTGGCCGGGTGTCAGCGCCGCAAACTGCTCGTGATCGAGCGCGGCGACGTTGGCCTCCGAAAGCCCGGTGATCGCTGTGGTGCTGATCGCCGCAATGTCGGCGGGCGCAAAGGTGGCAAGGTCGTCCGCGCCAAGCGAGGCGATCTGCTGAGCTGTCAGCGCGCCGATCTGCGCCGTTGTGAAGCTGTCGATCTGCGCCGGCGTCAGCGCGCCAATCTGCACCGGTGTGAACCCCGGAATCGTGCGGGTATCGAGGGCGGCGATCTGCTCGGTGGACAGTGCGGCCACCGCGCTGCCGGTCAGGGCGGCGAGCTGCGCCGGCTTCAGTGCCTTGACCTGCGTGGTCGACAGATCGCCGATCTGCGCGGGCGTGATGGCGGCCGCCTGGTCCGCCGTCAGCGCGCCGATCTGCGACGCCGTCAGCGCGCCGACCTGTTCGCTGCCAAGCCCCGCTATGTTCTGCGGCGACAGGCCGGAAATCGCGTTGACGTTGATCGCCGCGATATCCGCCGCGGACATCGTCGCCATCGCGCCGGCGCTGAACGATGCGGCCTGCTGCGACGTGAAGGCGGCGATCTGGGCGGTCGTGAACGCGTCGAACTGGCTGGCGGTCAGCGCAGCAAACTGCGCCGGCGACAGCGCGGCGACCGCTTGCGGGCCAAGCGAGGCGATCTGGTCGTTCGAGAAGCCTGCGAACCTGTCCGCCGTCAGCGCGGGTATCTGCGCCGCCGTCAGCGCCCGCACCTGATTTGCGGTCAGCGCGTCGATCTGGGTGTCGCCGAGCGCTGCGATCTGGCCCGTCGTCAGCGCGGCGACCTGGCCGGTCGTCAGCGCCCCGATCTGCTCCTGCGTCAGTGCGGCGACGTTGCCGGCGGAGAGCCCGGCGAGTGCCGCTGGCTTTACCGCCGCGATGTCCGCCGGCGAGAGCGCGGCGACGGCTTCGGAGCCAAGCGCGGCGACCTGCGCGGAGGTCAGCGCTCCGAGCTGCGCCGTCGTCAGGGCATCGATCTGGGCTCCGGTGAACGCGCCGACCTGCCCGGCCGTCAGACCCGGGATCGCCGTGGCGCTGATGGCGCCGAGCTGCTCGGCCGACAGCGCCGCCAGCTGCTCGGTTGCGAGGGCGCCCACCTGCGTCGCGGTCAGCGAGCCGATCTGCGTCGTCGTCAGCGCGCCGAGCTGCGCCGGCGCCAGCGCCCCGAGCTGCGCGGCGCCGAGGCGCGCTACCTGGCCGGCCGTCAGGGCCGACACCTGCTCGACCGTCAATGCGGCCATGTCGTCGGCCGACAGGCCGGAAATGGCGGTCGAATTGATCGCGGCGATGTCCTCGCGGGAGAAGGTGGCAAGATCTTCGGGCGCCAGCGCCGCGATCTGCGTTGACGTGAGCGCGGTGATCTGTGCCGCCGACAGGGCGTCGACCTGCGTCGGACTCAGCGCCTCGATCTGGGTCGCAGTCAGGCCCGGAATGGCGGCCGGCTTCAGGGCGGCGATCTGGTCGGCGGACAGCGCCGAGATGCCGTCGGCCGTGACTCCGGCGACCTGTGTTGCCGACAGCGCGCCAATCTGCGTGGCGGTCAGGGCTTCAACCTGTGTAGGTGTCAGCGCGCCGATCTGGCTGGCGCTGAGCGCCGCGACCTGGCCCGGCGTCAGCGCCGAAATCTGCTCGACCGAGAAGGCCGCAATATCCTCCCCCGACAATCCGGAGATGGCGCCGACCGCGATCGCCGCGATGTCCTCGGGCGCGAAGGTCTGCAGGTTGACGGTGCTGAAGGCAGTGACCTGCGCCGCGTTGAGTCCCCCGACCTGCGCCGCCGTGAGCGCTTCGGCCTGCGCGCTGGTCAGCGATGCGATCTGCGCGGCGGTGATCCCGGAAATCGATCGTGGGTTGAGCGCGGCGATCTGGTCGGTCGACAGCGCCGCGACGCTGTCCGCCGAAAGCGCGGCAAGTTGCGCGCCGGTCAGGGCGCGGACCTGCGTTGTCGACAGCGCGGCAACCTGCGAAGGGTTCAGCGCCGCCGCCTGTTCCGGCTTCAGCGCGGCGACCTGTGCCGATGTCACGGCGGCCAGTTGCTCGGGCGTGAGGGCGGCGACGTTCTCCGCCGACAGGCTGGCGACCGACCGCACGCTGATCGCCGCGATGTCGGCGGTCGAGAAGGTCGAGAGCGCGGCCGGCGAGAGCGCGGCGACCTGCGCCGGGGTCAGCGCCGCGATCTGCGAGGGCGCCAGCGCCTCGACCTGCGAGACGGAGAGTGCGGCGAACTGGTCGGGGGTGAAGCCGGCGACGGCCTTGGGCGCCAGCGCCGCGATCTGCTCCGTCGAAAGCGCAGCGACCGCGTCGGGCGAAAGCGCGGCGACCTGCGTCGCGCTCAGGCTGCGCAGCTGCGCGGCCGCCAGCGCCTCGACCTGCGCCCCGCCGAGCGCCGCGACCTGACTGGCCTTCAGCGCCGTGATCTGGGCGGGCGTCAACGCGGCAACCTGGTCCGGCGCGAGCGCGGCGACGTTGCCCGGCGCCAGCCCCGGTAGCGCCTTCACGTTGATCGCCGCGATGTCCTGCGTCGAAAACGATGCCAGAGCTTCTGGTCCGAGCGCCCCCAGCTGGCCGGCCGTCAGCGCGCCGACCTGCGCGCTCGACAGGGCGTCGACCTGAGCCGGCGTGAGCGCCGCGACCTGCGTCGCCGTCAGGCCTGCGACGGCACGGTTGCCGAGCGCGGCAATCTGCCCGGCGGAAAGCGCAGCGAGGCTTTCGAGCGGCAGCGAAGCGACCTGGACGCCGCTCAGCGCGCCGACCTGCGGCGTCGTCAGCGCCTCCACCTGCGATGCGCCGAGCGAAGCGATTTGGCTGGTCGTCAGCCGCGATATCTGGGCCGGCGTCAGCGCCGACACCTGCTGCGTCGTCAGCGCGGTGACGTTTGCGGCAGAGAGGCCGGGGATCGCGGCAAGATTGATCGCCGCGATGTTGGCGGCCGGGAAGGTCTCCAGCACGGGCGCGGTCAGGGCGGCGACCTGCGCGGCGCGCAGACTGCCGATCTGAGCCGCGGTCAGCGCCGATGCCTGCGTGGGTGTCAGCTCGGCGATCTGGGCAGGGGAAAGGCCTGCCACGGCCCGTGTGCTCAAGGCACCGACCTGCTCGGCGGAGAGCCCTCCGAACTTTTCCGCCGAGATGGCTGCGACCTGCGTGCCGCTCAGCGCCCCGATCTGCGCGATTCCGAGCACGTCGAGCTGCTGTGCGCTCAGCGCCCCGATCTGGCTTGCCTTCAGCGCCGACACCTGGCCGGGCGTCAGCGCGGCGACCTGCTCGAGGCTCAGGGCCGCGACGAGTTCGGTCGGAACACCTGAAAGCGCGGTCGGATTGATGGCGGCTATATCTGCGGCGGAAAGCGCCGCGAGGTTGGTCGAGCCAAGCGCGGAAACCTGCGTCGCGTTGAGACGCCCCAGCTGCGCCGTCGTCAGCGCGTCCGCTTGCTGCGCCGAGAAGCCGGAAAGCTGGGTCGTGGTGAAACCCACCACCGCCTTCGGGTCGAGGGCGGCGATCTGCGTCGCGGACAACGCCGCGACCGCATCTGTCGAGAGCGCGGCGACCTGCGGAGACCTCAACGCGGAAGCCTGCGTCTGCGTCATCGCCGCAATGTGCGAAGGGTCGAGGGCGGCGATCTGATTGGGCTTCAGGACCCCGATCTGGCCGGGCGAAAGCGCTGCGAACTGCTCTGCCGTCAGTGCCGCGATCTGCGGCGCGGACAGGCCCGGCAGCGCCTTCGGGCTGATCGCCGCGACCGCCGCTGGCGACAGGCTTGCGAGCTTCTCGGGCGTGATTTCGGCGACCTGCCTGGCGGTGAGGCTCGTGACCTGCGCGGGGGTCAACGCCTGCAGCTGCTCATCGGTGAAAGCGGCCACCTGCGACGGCGTGAAGCCAGACACCGACCGCGTGCCGAGCGCGGCGATCTGGGTTTCGGAAAGCCCGGCGATGGCGTCGCTCGACAGCGCGCCGAGCTGAGTGGCGCTTAGCGCGCCGAGCTGCGCGGTGCCGAGCGCGCCGATCTGTTCGGCGGTGATGGCACCAACCTGGCCCGCCGTCAGCGCGGCCAGCTGTCCCGGCCCGAGCGCCGTGACCTGCTCCGTGCTCAGCGCGGCTACCGCCTGCGCCGACAGCCCGCGCATCGCCTGCGGTGTGATCGCCGCCATGTCTTCAGTCGAGAAGCCCTCCAGGTCTTCGATGCCGAGCGCTGCGAGTTGCGCGGAGCTCAGGCCCGATACCTGAGTGGCGGTCAGCGCTTCGGTCTGCGTGGCCGACAGCGCGGCGATCTGGGTCGTGCGCAAGGCCGACACCTGCGCCTTCTGCAGGCTGGCGACGCTGTCCGCGGTAAGCACGGCGAGTTGGTCGATCGTCAGCCCGACCATGGCTCTGGTCGATATGGCCGCGAGTTGGCCTGCGCTCAGCGTGGCGACGCCGTCGGTCGACAATGCCGCGACCTGCGTGGACGACAGCGCACCGACCTGCGCGGCGTTCAGCGCCTCGACATCCTCGGTCGTCCAGCCGGCGATCACCGAGGCCGGCAGGGCCCTGATCTGCATGACGGTCAATGAGGGTATTGTGGTCATGGTCCCCCGGGACTGGAGCGCGGCCGGGGTTCCCCGCCGCACGGCATGCAGGACGCGCGCCGGGGCTGCGGCGAGCGAACGGCGGCAGACCCTAGCGGGTGTAACTTGCCCGAGGCTGGCAATTGACCGCGCGTTGACAGTCGGGCGCCATCGCGTCCAACTGGGCGCAAACAGGTCTGGCACAGACGAGGGAGGCGGCGCTGTTCAAGAAGATCCTGATCGCCAATCGCGGCGAGATTGCCTGTCGCGTGATGCGCACCGCGCGGCGCATGGGCGTTGCCACCGTCGCGGTCTATTCGGACGCGGATGCGAAGGCCATGCATGTCGCTATGGCCGACGAGGCGGTGCATATCGGCGGCTCGCCGGTCGGCGAGAGTTACCTGCGCGCCGACCGCATTATCGAAGCTGCGAAGGCTTGCGGCGCGCAGGCGATCCATCCCGGCTACGGATTCCTGTCGGAGAATCCCGGCTTCGTCGACCAGGTGGAGGCCGCCGGGCTGGTCTTCATCGGCCCGTCGTCTGCGTCGATCCGCGCCATGGGCCTCAAGGACGCGGCGAAACGGCTGATGGAGAAAGCCGGCGTGCCAGTCGTGCCAGGCTATCACGGCGAGGCGCAGGAGATCGTCGTGCTGGCGCCGAAGGCGCGCGAGATCGGCTATCCGGTGCTCATCAAGGCGCGCGCCGGCGGCGGCGGCAAGGGGATGCGCAAGGTCGACCACCCCGACGACTTCGCCGAGGCGCTGGCGGCGGCGCGGCGCGAGGCCAAGGCTTCGTTCGGCGACGACCGGGTGCTGGTTGAGAAATATGTCGAAAAGCCGCGCCATATCGAGGTGCAGGTGTTCGGCGACAACCACGGCAACGCCGTGCATCTATATGAGCGCGACTGCTCTGCGCAGCGCCGTCACCAGAAGGTGATCGAGGAGGCGCCCGCGCCCGGCATGACGGACGCCATGCGCAAGGCGATGACCGACGCGGCGGTGAAGGCGGCCAAGGCCATAGCCTATTCGGGCGCCGGCACCATCGAGTTCATCGTCGATGCCTCGCAAGGGCTGCGGCCCGACCGCTTCTGGTTCATGGAGATGAACACACGACTGCAGGTAGAGCATCCTGTTACCGAGATGGTGACCGGGCTGGACCTCGTGGAATGGCAATTGCGCGTCGCGGCCGGCGAGAAGCTGCCGAGGACGCAAGACGAGATTCGCCTTTCCGGCCACGCCTTCGAGGCGCGGCTCTATGCCGAGGACGCGGCGAAAGGCTTCCTGCCGGCGACCGGCACGCTGCACCATTTGCGCTTTCCCGAGGCCGCGCCCGCCAGTGCTGCGCTGCGCGTCGAGACCGGCGTGCGGCAGGGCGACCAGATCTCGCCATTCTATGACCCGATGATCGCCAAGCTTGTGGTGCACGCCGCCGACCGGCCGGCGACGCTCGCCGCGCTGTCTGACGTGCTGGCGCGCACCGAGGTGGCCGGCTCGACCGTCAACACCGCATTCCTCGCGGCCTTGGCGAGCGATCCCGACTTCGCAGCCGGCGACGTCGACACGGGGCTGATCGCGCGGCATCAGGAGGCGCTGACCGCCACCGGCGCGCCCCGGGGCGCAGACATCGCCGCCGCGGCGCTGGCCGCGGCAGGCGTGGACGCGACGGCTGGCCCGTCGCTCGACCCGTGGCATGCCTTCGCCGGCTATGCGCATTTCACGCCACTGGAGCATCTGGTGGCCATCGGCGTCGGCGAGGAGCAGGTCTCCGCCGCGATCTCGGCCTCGGGCGCCGGCTATCGCGTGGCGATTGCAGACGCCGCCTACACCGTGCGCCCCGGCGCGGTGCGGCTGGCGCGCTGGCCGGGGCACATCACCGTGTTCGACGGCGCGATCCCACGCAACTTCACCGTCCGCGACCCGCTCGACGCCGCCGACGAGGCGGGCGCCGCCGCGGGCAGCCTGCGCGCACCGATGCCGGGACTGGTCAAGATCGTACGCGCGGCGGTGGGCGACGCGGTGAAGAAGGGCCAGCCGTTGCTGGTGCTGGAGGCGATGAAGATGGAGCACGCCATCGCCGCACCGCGCGATGGGGTTGTCGCCGCGATTGCGTCAGAGGGCGCGCAGGTGACGGAAGGAACGGTGCTGGTAAGTTTCGAAGAGTGAGGGGATGGCACCGGCCACCAAGCCCCTCCTGCTGACAAAGCACGCGCTCGATGCGCTGGCGGAACGCGAATTGCCGATGGAGTGGCTCGAGCGCGCGGCACGCTCGCCCGACTGGGTCGAGATAGACCCTTATCGCACCGGTGTAGAGCGCCGTTTTCGGACGATCGCTGAGCATGGCGGGCGGGTACTCCGCGCTGCGTGCTTTGAAACGCCGACGGAAATCCGTATTATTGACGGTGTTCTTCGACAGGAACGCGAAGCGACGGACATGACGCCGAAGATCACATATCGCCCCGAAGACAACGCTGCCTACCTGCGTCTATCGCCTGCCAAGGTGCTCGAAAGCGCGGAAATCTCGCACGATATCGTGTTTGACTACGACGCCGAAGGCCGGATCGTAGGGATCGAACTTCTGGACGCGCGAGCGCAACTTTCGGCCGAACTGCTCGGCGAAGCGGCCTGACCTCTACTCGAAGTCGCAGCTGACCGTTCCGTACGGCCCGAAATCGGCAACGATCTTGGACCCCGGCGGGCATTCCACCGGCCGGATGAACGAGCCCGACAGCACGATCTCGCTCGCGTGGATCTGGTCGCCATACTGCGCCAGCCGGTTGGCGAGCCAGGCCATGGACAGCGCGGGATCGTCGAGCACACCGGCGCCAAGGCCGGTTTCCTCGACCTCGCCGTTGCGGGAGACGATCGCGCCCATCCAGCGCAGGTCGGCCTCACCCGGCTTCAGCCTCCGGCCACCGAGCACGATGCCGGCATTGGCGGCGTTGTCGGCGATGGTGTCGAACACCGTGCGCGTCTTCTTCGTTTCCGGATCGACCCGCAGGATGCGCGTGTCGAGGATCTCCAGCGACGGCTGCACGTAGTCGGTCGCCGCGATCACATCGGCCGGCGTGACGCCCGGCCCCCTGAGCGGCGCTTTCATCACGAAGGCGATCTCGGCCTCGATGCGCGGCTGGATGAAGCGCCCGGCGGGAACAGTCGCGCCGTCGGCGAACAGCATGTCGTCGAGCAGGATGCCCGAATCGGGAATGTCGATGTTCAGCGCCTGCTGCATCGCCTTGGACGTCAGCCCGATCTTGCGGCCGATGATCCTGCGGCCGGCGGCGCGCTTCAGCTCCATCCAAGCCGCCTGCACCGCGTAGGCGTCGTCCATGTCCATGCCTGCATGGGCAAGGCTGAGCAGGCCGATCTGCTTGCGGCTGCGCTCCGCACCATCGAGGGCGCGGGCGGCTGCGTCGATCTCGGCCGGGCTCATCATCGGGGCTCGTCCGCGACCGCGTTGGAGAGCAGCCCGATGCCGTCCGCCTCGACCTCGACCACGTCGCCCGGCACCAGCCATTTCGGCGGGTCGAAGCGCGCGCCCGCCCCCGTCGGCGTGCCGGTCAGGATGACGTCGCCGGGCACCAGCGTAGCGAAGGTGGAAATATAGGCGATCAGCTTGCGGAAGGAGTAGGTCATCCGCGACGTGCGGTCATTCTGGCGCACCTCGCCATTGACGCGAGTCTGCAACTGGATGTCGGCGATCTGCGCCTCGCCCTCGAACGGAATCAGCCAGGGGCCGATGGAACCCGAAGCGTCGAAGTTCTTGCCCTGCGTGACGTTGAACTTGGCGTGGCGCAGCCAGTCGCGCACCGAGCCCTCGTTGGCGAGCGAGATGGCGGCGATGTGGGACAGCGCGTCGCGTTCGGCGATGTGGCGGCCGGCCTTGCCGATGACGATGACGATCTCGCCCTCATAGTCAAACTGCGGCGAAACGAACGGCCGCAGGATCGGCTGCCCGTGGCCGACGAAGGAGCGCGGGAAGCGCACGAACAGCGACGGGTTGGTCGCCGCCGCCTGCGCGTCCTTGTATTCCTCGTTGCGGTCCGGGAAGTTCACGCCGACGCAGATGATCTTTTCGGGCGCCGGCACGGGAATCGCGTGGGCGATCTCGTCATGCGCGAATTCCGGGGCGATGCGCTGCCCTTCCTCCGCGAGCTTCATCAGCGCCCCGGCCTCGATCGCCTCCCGCAGCGTCGGCCACTGCTTGCCGTAGTGCGGCGACAGATCGGTGACGCCGTCGTCGCGGTAGAGCCCGTACCGGCTCTTGCCGCCGGCGGTGAAAGCGACGAGGCGGGGGCGCATGACGCTCATCCTACGGCGCCACGATCGGCTGGGCCTTGAGCTCCGGCTCGGTGACGGCAACGCCGGGGAACGTCGTGCCCTCCTCGAACCAGCTCTTCGGCGCCGGCGCGCCCCACAGCGTCTGGCGCTGCGGGTCCTTCAGGTCCCACTTGATCGGCTCGTGGTCGGGATCGACCGTCTGGTAGTCCGAGCAGTAGATCTCGATGCGGTGGCCATCGGGGTCGCGGATGTAGAGGAAGAAGGCGTTGGAAATGCCGTGCCGGCCCGGGCCGCGCTCGATATTGGCGAGATAGCCGGTGGTCGACATCAGGTCGAGCAGGTCGATGATGTTGAGCGGCGTCGGCACCCAGAAGGCGGTGTGGTGCAGGCGCGGGCCGCGGCCGTTCGTGAAGGCGACGTCATGGACGCCGCCTTTGCGGTGCATCCACGCCGCCCACATCTTCCCGGTCTGCGCGTCCTCCGTGTACTCGGTGAGGCGGAATCCCATCTCGTTGTAGAATTCCACCGAGCGGTCGACATTCGTCGAGAACATGTTGAAGTGATCGATGCGCAGCGGCTTCACGCCGCGATAGAGCGCGTATTTTTGGTGGATGCGCGGCAGGCGCTCCATCTGGAAATAGAACTCCAGCGGAATGCCCTGGTGGTCGGTGGTGCGCAGCGTGCGGCCCTGATGCGGCCGCTCGACCCACGAGGTCTTGAGCCCCTTGCCTTCGAACCAGGTCTTGGCCTTGTCGAGCTCTTCTTCCTGATAGACCTTGAAGCCGAGAACGTTGGCCACCGGCTCCGCACCTTTCTTCAGCACGATGCAGTGGTGGCCGCGCTCCTCCATGGCGCGCAGGCAGACGCGCTCGCCATCCTCGTGGGTGACCTGCAGGCCGAGCGTGTCGACGTAGAACGCCTTGCTGGCGGCGAGGTCCTTCACCACGAACTCGACATGCGAAAGCCGCACGATGTTGAAGGCGGGATAGAGATTGGGTTTCGGTTCGGGCATCGTCTTTCCTCCGTGGCCGTCGCTGCCGAGACTTGGCGACGGTCAGGTCTTCGTCCTTGATTTCGCTCAACCGTCCGGCGTTCAGCCGCCCAGTTTGGTGATGGCGTGCGCCGTCGTCGCAAAGGCGATGTTCTTGGTTTCCATGTAGAAATCGAACGACCAGTCGCCTCCGTCGCGACCGATGCCGGACGCCTTGACGCCGCCGAACGGCGTCGGCAGGTGGCGCACGTTCTCCGAATTCACCCAGATCATGCCTGCATCCAGGGCCTCGGAGAAACGGAAGGCGCGCGTGACGTCGCCGGTCCACAGATAGCCCGCCAGTCCGTACTGAACGTCGTTGGCGAGCGAAAGCGCCTCGGCCTCGTCCTTGAACGGGATCGCCGTCAGCACAGGCCCGAAGATTTCTTCCTGCGCGATGCGCATGCCGTTGTTGGCGTTGGTGAACAGCGTCGGCTGCACGTAGCAGCCGCCGCCCGGGCCGTCCGCCTTCGCCCCGCCGGCGGCGATGGTCGCGCCTTCATTGCGTGCGATATCGACGTAGGACAGCACCTTCTTCTCGTGCTCGGGATGCACCAGCGGACCGATGACCGTCGAGGGATCGAGCGGGTGGCCGATCTTGATGCGCTTGGCCTTCTCCGCGACCTTGGCGGTGAAGGCGTCGTGGATCGACGCCTCGACCAGAAGGCGCGACGACGAGGTGCAGCGCTCGCCGTTGAGCGAGTAGATCATGAAGACGGCGGCATCCGCAGCGCGCTCCAGGTCGGCATCGGCGAACACGATCACCGGGTTCTTGCCACCGAGCTCGAAATGCACGCGCTTCAGCGTATTGGCGCCCTGCTTCATGATGAGCGAGCCGGTGCGGCTCTCGCCGACGAAGCCGATCGCCTTGATGTCGGGATGCTCGGTCAGCGCCTTGCCGGCGTCCTCGCCAAAGCCGTTGACGAGGTTCCACACGCCCTTCGGCAGCCCGGCTTCCTCAGCGATCTCGACCAGCAGCCGCGCCGTCAGCGGCGACAGCTCGGCCGGCTTGTGCACGATGGTGCAGCCGGCGGCGAGCGCCGGCGCGATCTTCCACGTCGACAGCATGAACGGGGTGTTCCACGGCGTGATGACGCCCACCGGGCCGATGGGCTGCCGGGTGGTGATGTTCATCTGCCCTTCGGTGCGGATCGAACGGCCGTCGCGGGCTTCCGGCGCGCGGTCGGCATAGAAGCGGAAGTTCTCCGCGCCGCGGAGTGCGGCCTTCGACATGAACTTGTAGGCCTGGCCGGTGTCCATGCACTCGACGAAGGCGATCTCCTCGGCGCGCGCCACGATGGCGTCGGCGATTTTGTGCAGCAGCTTCTTGCGCTGGTCGCCGGGCATGGCCGCCCAGGCCGGGAATGCCGCCTTCGCCGCCCTGGCGGCGCGGTCGATGTCGGCCGCCTTGCCGTGCGCAACCCGGGCGAGCGGCTTCAGGTCGACCGGCGATATCGTCTCGAAGGTCGTGCCGTCGGCGGCGTCGACCGCCTCCCCGGCGATGTGGTTCTTCACGCCGTCGCGGGCGAACCGCGCGAGGAATCCTTGCGCCTTGGCGATGTTGTCTTCGAGCTGGCCCACTTTATCCGTCCTCTCAGGCGTCGCGCAGCCGCGCGTGCATGGCGTTCTTCTTCCACGAGAGCTCGGAGCTGATCTCCCGCACCTCGACCGAAAGCGCGAAATGCGGCGTCTCGAACAGTCTGTCGAGGAAGGTGCCGGCCGAATAGCTGATCGCCGTGCCCGCGGTCTTCTTCACTTCCATCGAGCGCCCCTCGCCCATTCTGAGCGAGATGTCGATGAAGGCGTTTTCCGGCAGCGCGTCGGCGATGGCGTAGGCGTCGCAGCGGATGGCGCGAACGCGGACCGCACCAAGCTCGAAGATGCCGGTCGCCAGCATCGCCTTGCGGATCGTCTCGCAAAGCGCCTTCATGTCGACCTTGTCGTCGAGGTTGGCCGAATATTCGACGGTGACGTGAGGCATCGGTGACGCGCGGCTATTACTTAATTCGTTAATTAAATGGGTCGCGGCAGCACCCCTGCCGCCCATTAAATAACGTGTGAACTAAATTGCCGGCCATTTGTCAAGCGCGGGCGTCCTCCGCGATCATGGCCGCGGCCTTCTCGCCGATCATCATCGTGGCGGCATTGGTGTTGCCCGACGTGATGTTCGGCATGATCGAGGCGTCGGCGATGCGCAGGCCGCCGATGCCGTGCACGCGCAGGCGCGCGTCGACCACGCCGCCCGGCGCCATGCGGCACGTGCCGACCGGATGATAGATGGTCACGCCCTTGTCGCGCACATACTGCTCCAGCGCCGTGCCGCGCACGTCCTGCCCCGGCAGCGTCTCGGTGGCGACATGATCGGCCAGCGGCCGCGTGCCGAACAGGCCGCGCGCGATGTCGAAGCCGCGCACCAGCACGTCGAGGTCGTCACGGTCGGACAGGTAGTTGGCGTCGATCGCCGGCGCCTGCCGCCAGTCGGCGCTGCGGATCATGATCGATCCGCGGCTCTTGGGCCGCGACAGGCAGACCGAGATCGACGCGCCCGGCTCGCGTTCCAGCGCGCCGAAGCGGTTCTGGTCGAAGCTTGTGGGCGTGAACAGCAGTTGCAGGTCCGGCCCGGACAGCCCCTCGCGGCTGCGGCAGAACAGCATGGCCGTCGTGACGCCGGTGACGAGCGCGCCGGTGCCTGTTGTCAGGAACTTGGCGATCTCCCACAGCACGCCCGGAAGCCGCGCCTTCTCGTTGACGCTGGCCGCATCTTTCAGCCGCACCGTGCAGCGTATGCCGTAATGGTCGGACAACTCGCGGCCGACGCCGGGCAGGTCGTGCACGATGTCGATGCCGAGCGCGGCGAGATGCGCCGCGGGGCCGATGCCGGAAAGCTGGAGCAGCTTCGGCGAGCCCACGACGCCGGACGAAACGATCACCTCGCGCCGCGCCTTGGCCACCTGCTCCACGCCGCCGGTGACGAAACGCACGCCGGTGCAGCGGCGCCCGTCCATGACAAGCCGGGTAGCTTCAGTTCCGGTGACGATGCGCAGCTTGCCGGTCTTCAGCCCGCGCGGCAGGAAGGCGCGCGCGCTCGACCCGCGCCAGCGGCCGAAGCGATTCATCTGCGCGTAGCCGACGCCGTCCGGCTGAGGCACGTTGATGTCTTCACGAAACGAATAGCCTGCCGCCTGCGCCGCTTCCACGAAGCGGTCGGTGATCGGCAATCTGAAGCGCCGGTCCTCGACCGGCAGCGGGCCGGACATGCCCCGATGCGCACCTGCCTTGCCGCGATAGGTCTCCAACGACCGAAAATAGGGCAGCACCGAATCGAAATCCCAGCCGGGATTGCCCGCCTGCGCCCACTGGTCGAAATCGGATCGGTCGCCGCGGATAAAGATCATGCCGTTGATCGAGCCGGAGCCGCCTAGCACGCGGCCATGCGGCCAGGCCAGCTTGCGCCCGCCCGCCTGCGCGTTCGGCTCCGTGGCGTCCAGCCATGCGGCCTTCGGATTGTTGAGCAGGTAGCGCACCCCGGCGGGGATGTGGATCAGCGGGTTGCGGTCGGCCGGCCCTGCCTCCAGCAGGATCGTGCTGTGACCCGCCTCGGCCAGCCTTCCCGCCACGACGCAGCCGGCGGAGCCGCCGCCGACCACAATGAAATCGGCTTCAAGGTCATTTGACACGGACTAGCCGGCTCCGTAGGGATCGTATTACTTAATGTGTTTAGTATCTACCGGATGCGCCCGCAAGGCGCGACGAGGAGGATGAATGGGCGAAATTCGGTCCACGGTCGAGGCCGGCGTGCTGACGCTGACGCTCGACAACGGCGCGGCCAACGCCGTCAGCCTCGCTATGGCGCGACAATTGGCAGAAATCCTCGCCGACGTACCTGCGAATGACGACATCGGCGCGGTGGTCGTCACCGGCGCCGGCGACAGGACGTTCTGCGCGGGCTCCGACATCGGCGATTTGAAGCGCCTGCACGATTCGGGAGCCGGTCCGGGCGAGCTGCTGGAGGCGGAGAACCGCGCTTTCGACCTGCTCGCCAATCTGGATATTCCCACCGTCGCCGCAGTGCACGGCCTGTGCGTCGGCGGCGGCGTCGAGCTGGCGGTCTGCTGCGACATGGTGATTGCGGCGGACGATACGACATTCTCGCTGCCGGAGATCAGGCTCGGCGTGTTTCCAGGCATCGGCGGCGCTGTTCGCCTGCCGCGCCGCATCGGCCACGCGCGTGCGCTGGAGATGATGCTGACCGGCCGCGACGTCCCTGCCGCCGAGGCGCTGAGCTGGGGGCTGGCTAACAAGCTCACGCCGCGCGCGGAAGTGATGGCCGAAGCGACGAAGCTGGCGCGACGCTTCGCGGTTGGGCCCCGAGTGGCCATCGCCTCGCTGAAGGGCGCCATGCGCGAGGGTGCGGAATTGCCGGAAGCCGAGGCACTGCGCCTGGGACTGGAGCGAGCGATTTCGCTGGGTAAGTCGCCGGAGGTGGCGGAGGGCCTGCGCGCCTTCGCCGCCAAGGAAAAGCCGGATTTCGTGAAGGCTCGGAGGGGTTAGCGTTCGGCGAACGCTACACCACCAGCAGCGTCGACGTCGCCGCCGCGATCTGCCTGCCCTCGCAGGACAGGATCGCCGAGGTGAAAACCACCCGCCGACCCGGCTTCTCCACCTTGCCGAGCGCCTCGTAGACCGCGCCGTTGCCGGCCGCGTAGAATGTCGTGTTCATGGCCGTGGTGGTCACCGACGACGTCAGCTCTACGGTGGTCATCGCCGCGAAGGCCATGGCGAAGTCGAGCATGGCCGAAATCGCGCCGCCCTGCATGACGCCGCTGCCCTGCCGGAACAGATCGCCCGGCTCATAACGCAAGGTCACCGTGCGCGCGCCGGCATCATAACCGACCAGCGTCGTGTTCAGCGCGCGGAACAGGCCGTTCGTCTCGACAGCAACCGCCACCCCGTCGCCTGCCATGAAGGCGCGCATCAGCACATGATCGGGGTTGGGCGCGATCGTCATGCGGTTTCCGTCGTCACGCGTTCTCACGCGATGTCGACGATCACCTTGCCGATGTGCTTTCCGGACGCAAGGTATTCGAGCGCGGCCTTGAGGTCGGCGAGCTTGAAGCGCTGCCTGTCGAGCACCGGCTTCACCCTGGCGATTGCCATCGCGTCGATCAGCTTCTGCAGCGACGCCTTGCTGCCGGCAGAAGCGCCTTCCATGCGCAGCCCGCCCATCGAGAACACCGGCAGGTTGAGCTCCGAGCGGTTGCCGCCGACCACGCCGATCAGCGAGATGTAGCCGCCGAGCGACATCGCGCGCAGGGTCTGCTTCAACTGGTCGCCGCCGACGACCTCGACCGCGTGAGTGACCCCCCTGCCCTTCGACAGCTTCTGGATCGCCTTCCCCCACTCCGCGTCTTCCCTGTAGTTGACGAGGTGGGTGGCTCCGAGATCCTTCATGAGCGCCAGCTTCTCGGCGCTCGACGAGATCGCGTATACTTCCGCGCCGGCCATGACGGCGAACTGCAGCGCGAACAGCGACACGCCGCCGGTGCCCTGGATCAGCACGCGGTCGCCGGGGCCGGCCTTGCCCTGCTCGACCAGCCCGTTCCACGCCGTCGCCGCCGCGCAGGGCAGCGACGCTCCCTCGGCGTAGTCGAGATGGTCGGGCAGCTTGACGATCGCGTCCTGCCGGAACACGCGCTTCTCGCAGGCGACGCCGTCCATGCGGCCGCCGAGATCGGTCGCCACCGACTCGAATCGCAGCGGGCCGACCTGCCAGTCGGGGAAGAAGGTGCCGACGACGCGGTCGCCGACCTTCCAGCCGCGAACCCTGTCGCCGACCGCGACGATCTCGCCGGCGCCGTCCGACAGCGGGATCAGCTTCTCCTGCTTCTGCATGGAGCCGTAGCCGCCCTTGACCGCGAGCAGGTCGCGGAAGTTCAGCGACGCCGCCTTCATGGCGACCAGCACCTCGCCCGGACCGGCCTGCGGCTCCGGCAGGTCTACGATCTTCAGGTTTTCGAGACCCATCGGGTCGACAAACGCTGCCTTCATCGGTGGTCTCCTCCTGTCCTCGTCGCGGCCGCCCTAAAGGGCATGGAACCGCTCGCCTTTCGCCGCCATGTCGCGCAGTTTGCCGGGCACGGCGAAGCGCTCGCCGAACTCCGCCCGCAGCGCGTCCGCCCGCACCGCGAATTCCTGTGCCCCGATCGTGTCGATCAGGGCGAACGGGCCGCCGAGATGCGACGGGTAGCCCCAGCCGGTGACGGCCGCGAGGTCCGCCGTGACGGGGTCGTCGACCGTGCCGTCCTCCAGCGCGCGCACCGCTTCCAGCGACTGCGTGTAGAGCAGCCGGCGCCGAACGGTCTCGCCGGCCAATGAAGGCGCGCGCGGCGCGAAAATCTCCGCGAGGCCGCTCCAGCTTTTCGGCCCGGCTTCGGAATAGTCGTAGATGCCCTTGCCGGCCATCTTGCCCTCGCGGCCGGCGTCGACCAGTTTGGTCAGGGCTTCAACAGCGCGACTGCCCTTCATCGACACCGGCATGCCGTCGGACGACATCGAGAGCATGATGTCCTTCAGCAGCGGCAGCTTGGTCAGCTCCGCCAGTGTCGCCGGGCCGATGGCAAATCCCTGGTCGACCATGACGTTGTCGATCACCTGCGGCGCCACGCCTTCGGCGAGCAGCGTCATCGCCTCCGACGACAGGGACGACACCATGCGGCTGGTGAAGAAGCCGAGCCCGTCCTTCACGACGATGACGGACTTCTTAAGTGCCTTGGCGATGGCGAGCGCTTCGCCGCGCGCCTTCTCCGACGTGCCCGGCGCGACGATGATCTCCAGCAGCTTCATCGTCTCGACGGGAGCGAAGAAGTGCATGCCGACCATGCGCGAGGGGTCATTGAGCCCCGCCGCCAGCTTGGCGATGGGAATCGACGAGGTGTTGGACGCGATGGTGACGTCGGGACGCAGCACCGCCTCCGCCTTGCGGTAGACGTCGTGCTTCACGTCCAGCCGCTCGAACACCGCCTCGATCACGAAGTCCGCCTTCGCCAGCTTCGCGTAGTCCGCGGTGCATTCGATCTTTGAGACGAGAGACTTGGCGTCGGCTTCGCTCATGCGGCCGCGCGACACCTGCCGCTCCGCGATCTTCGCGATGCGTCCGGCCGCTTCGGCGGCTTTCTCTTCGGTGACGTCGATCAGCACCACATCGAGGCCCGCGCGCGCCGACGAAAAGGCGATGCCGTTGCCCATCATGCCGCCGCCGATGACGCCGACGGTCTTGATCTGCTCACCGGCGCCCGCTGGCGGGTTCGGCCGCGCCGCCTTCGGCGCGAAGAAGGTGTTGCGGATGCGGTTCTTGGCTTCCGGCGCGGAGGCCAGCCTGATGAAGTGCCGCCGCTCGATGGCGATGCCGGCGTCCAGCGCGCGTTCCACGCCGTGGTGCAGCACGTAGAGGATGGCCATCGCCCCCTCGTCGGTGCCGGCGGCGCGCGAACGCACCTTGGCCCACTGGCCGATCTCCCAGTTGCGCCCCTTGACGGATTGCGGATCGTCGCCGGGCAGCACGAAACCCTTGCGGTCCCAAGGCTGGCTTGCCTGCGGATTGGCCTTGATCCACGCGATGGCCGCGTCGGTGAGCTTCTCCGGCGCGACCAGCTCGTCGACAAGCCCGGCCTTCAGCGCATCCTTCGCGCCGAGCGTCTTGCCCTTGAGGATCAGTTCCGCCGCGGCCGCGATGCCGATCAGACGCGGCAGGCGCTGCGTGCCGCCCGCACCAGGCATCAGGCCGAGGCCGGCTTCCGGCAGGCCGAACTGGGCGTCCGGCCGGTCGGCCGCGATGCGGCGGTGACAGGCGAGCGCGATCTCGTAGCCGCCGCCGAGCGCGGTGCCGTTGAGCGCCGCGACCACCGGCTTGCCGGACAGCTCGAGCTGGCGGAACGCCTTCAGCGACGGATCGATGATGGCGGCGACGGCGGCCGGCGTCATCGCGGCGCGCAACTCGTCCAGATTGCCGCCGACGGCGAAATCGCTCTTGGACGACGTGATGATGATGCCGGTCACGGCCGGGTCGCGCGTGACCTCGTCGACGATCTTGGCGAACTCGACGTTCGTCGCGGTCGACAGCGTGTTGACCGAGCCTTCGGTTGCGATCACGAGGCGGGCGATGCCGCCCTCAAGCTTCTCGACGGAAATCACGGCTCAGTGCTCCACGCGCTCGATATAGGTGGCGACGCCCATGCCGAGGCCGACGCAGAGCGTCACGACGCCCGACTTCGCGCCGGTGCGCTCCAGTTCGTCCAGCAGCGTGTTGGTCAGCATGACGCCGGTTGCGCCGATCGGGTGGCCCATGGCGATGCCGCCGCCGTTGACGTTGACGCGGTCGTGGGAAACGCCGGTGCGCTCCATGAAATGCAGCACCACGGACGCGAAGGCCTCGTTCACCTCGTAGAGGTCGACATCAGCAAAATCCTTGCCGACGCGGGCGAGCGCCTTCTTGGTCGCATCCGCCGGCGCGGCGAGCATCAGGCACGGGTCCATGCCGGCCGAGGCGAAGCTACGTATGACGGCACGGGGCTTCAGACCGAGCTTCTCGCCCGCCTCCAGCGAGCCGATCAGCATGGCTGCCGCGCCGTCCACGATGCCGGACGAATTGCCGGCGGTGTGCACATGGCTGAGGTTCAGCACCTCGGGATAGCGCTGCTTGACGATCGTGTCGAAGCCGCCCTTCTCGCCCATACCCTGGAATGCCGCCGGCAGCTTGGCGAGGTCGGCCATGCCCGTGCCCGGCCGCATGTATTCGTCGTGGGCGAGCAGCGTCTCGCCGTTGAAATCGATAACCGGGATGACGGAATTCGCGAAGCGCTTGCCCTGCCATGCGGCGGCGGCGCGGGCTTGCGATTCCATCGAATAGGCGTCGACGTCCTCGCGCGAATGGCCGCAAAGCGTCGCCAGCAGGTCGGCGGCGATGCCGAGCGGCGTGTAATGCGCGCGATTGTTGAAGATGGCGTCGGCGCCGTTCGGCCCGCCGGTGCCGCCGATCGGGATCAGCGACATCATCTCGATGCCGCCGGCCACGATCAGGTCGGCCTGCCCCGACATGACGCGCGAGGCCGCGACGTTGATTGCGTCCAGCCCCGACGAGCAGAAGCGGCTGACCGTCGAACCGGGAATCGAATCGGGCATTCCGGCCTGGATGATCGCCGAGCGCGCCATGTTGGAGCCCTGGTCGTTGACGCCGTCGCCGACGCCGAACACCACATCCTCCGGATCGGCCTTCGCGAACCCCGTTCGCCTGTCCAGTTCGGTCAGCACAAACGCGCTGAGATCGACGGGAGACAGGGTGTGCAGCCCGCCATTGGGGCGCCCCTTGCCGCGCGGCGTCCGCACCGCGTCGTAGATATAGGCCTCGGCCACGCCCCTCTCCTCGAATGCTCGGAACGCCGGCGATTTGCCCGACCCGGTCCCGTTTGACAAGCCATTACTTAACTTGTTAATAGAGCGCTGTCCGGCGCATTTCAAGCTCGATCTCCCAAGGCGACGCTGCGCATGAGGTGCCCGTCGCCGTCGCGGCGGCGGGTGCCTTCGTGCGGCCTGCGGGCATGATAGGAAGCCGACATTTGCGGCCTGCGGAGCCGCTGCCGTCGAGAGGAGGCGAAGTTGCAGCACTATCAGATGTTGATCGACGGCCAGTGGGTCGACGGCTCGGGCGGCGACCGCTTCGAGACGATGAACCCTTTCACCGCCAAGAGCTGGGCGACGATCGCCAAAGGCACCGCCGACGATGCCGGTCGCGCCGTCGAGGCCGCGCATAAGGCGCTCAAGACCGGCCCGTGGGGCAAGATGTCGGCTTCGGCGCGCGGCGCCATCATGCGCAAGTTCGCCGACCTGCTCGCCGAGCATGGCCAGAGCCTCGCCGAGACCGAGACGCGCGACAACGGCAAGCTGATCGCCGAGATGAGCCTGCAGCTGCGCTACGTGTCGCAGATCGTGCATTATTTTGCCGGCATGGCCGACAAGATCGAAGGCTCCGTGCCGCCGATCGAGCGGCCCGGCTACTTCAACTACACACGGCGCGAACCCATCGGCGTCGTGGCGGCGATCACGCCGTGGAACTCGCCGCTGCTGCTGGCGATCTCCAAGATTTCGCCGGCGCTCGCCGCCGGCTGCACCGTGGTGATAAAGCCGTCGGAGTTCACCTCGGCCTCGACGCTGGAGATGGCGCGGCTGGTCAAGGAAGCGGGTTTCCCCGACGGCGTCATCAACGTCGTCACCGGCTTCGGGCAGGACGTGGGCGCGGCGCTGACCGCGCACCCGAAGGTGGCGAAGGTGTCCTTCACCGGCTCCGACTATGGCGGGCGCGCCGTCTATCAGGCCGCCGCGCGCGACTTCAAGTCGGTGACACTCGAGCTTGGCGGCAAGTCGCCCAACATCGTGTTCGACGACGCGGTGATCGAGGACGCGGTCAAGGGCGCGATCTCCGGCATCTTCGCGGCTTCGGGCCAGACCTGCATCGCGGGCTCGCGCCTGCTGGTGCAGGAGAGCATCCACGACCAGTTCGTGGAGAAGCTGCTGGCCATGGCCAGGACCGCGCGCATCGGCGACCCGTCCAAGATGGATACCGAGGTCGGCCCGGTCACCACGCCGCCGCAGTACCAGAAGGTGCTTGGCTACATCGACGTGGCGAAGAACGAGGGCGCGGAGCTGCTGCTCGGCGGCGGCCCGTCGGATTTCGGCGAGTATTTTGTGCAGCCCACCATCTTCTCGGGCGTCAACAACAAGATGCGCATCGCGCAGGAAGAGGTGTTCGGCCCGGTCCTGTCGATCATCAAGTTCAAGGACGAGGCGGAGGCGATCGAGATCGCCAACGACACGATCTACGGACTGGCCTCGGGCGTATGGACGCAGAGCATCAAGCGCATGTTCACGATGGCCAACGCCATCGAGGCCGGCACCGTGTGGGTCAACACCTACCGCGCCGCGAGCTACACGACGCCGTTCGGCGGCTACAAGCACTCCGGCATCGGCATCGAGAACGGCCTGCCGGCGATCCAGACCTTCCTCAAGTCGAAGAGCGTGTGGATCAACTTCGGCGCCGACGTGCCGAACCCCTTCGTCATGCGCCTTTCGTAAGCACCGAATTACATCTCAGGGAGAGAGAACAGATGTCGTCACGCCCCATCGACCCGCCGAAGCTCGGCCTCGAATTCGCCTTCCGCATCAAGATGGAGCTCGGCATCCGCCAGAAGATCGGCCGCATCCCGCAGGGCGGCATCCGCGGCTTCGTGGCGGCGGCCGGCGGCGAGATCGAGGGGCCGCGCCTGCAGGGGCGCGTCATCCCGATGTCGGGTGGCGACTGGGCGCTCTACCGCGACGACAACACCGTGCAGTTCGGCGCGCACTACATGCTGGAAACGCATGACGGCGTGCAGATCTACATGCAGAACCGCGGCTATCGCCACGCGCCGCCGGAAGTGGCCGCCCGCCAGGAGAAGCTGGAGGAGGTGCGCTTCGACGAGTATTACATGCGCGTCACGCCGACCTTCGAGACGCCGGTCGGCAAATACGACTGGATGACGCGACACCTGTTCGTCGGCTGCGGCGAGCGCCACGCCGACCACAGCTATTTCCATTACTACATCGTCACCTGACGAGGACGACTACCGTGGCGGCGGAATACGACTACATCATCGTCGGCGCCGGTTCGGCGGGCTGCGTGCTCGCCAACCGCCTGTCGGAAGACGGCAGGCACTCCGTGCTCATCGTCGAGGCCGGCGGCTCGGACCGCGGCGACCCGTACATCTTCCTGCCGCTGGCATGGGGCCGGCTGTTTGCCGCCCGCAAGCACGACTGGGGTTACGATACCCAGCCCGAGCCGCATCTGAATGGCCGCACGCTCGACTGCGCGCGCGGCAAGGTGCTGGGCGGCTCGTCGTCAGTGAACGCCATGGCCTATGCGCGGGGCCATGCCTCCGACTACGACAAATGGGCCAACAGCGGCCTGAACGACTGGGGCTATACCGACATCCTCCCGTACTTCCGCAAAGCTGAAAGCTGGGAGGACGGGGCGAACACTTATCGCGGCGACAGCGGCCCGCTCAACACCGTGCGCGCCGGGCTCGACCAGGACCCGCTGGTGCGCGCCTGGTTCAAGGCGGGCGAGCGCCTCGGCTATCCCGTGCGCGACGACAACAACGCCGAGCATCAGGACGGCTTCGCTGTTCCGCAATGGACCATCCGCCGTGGCCGCCGCTGCAGCGCCGCAGTTGCCTATCTGCGCCCGGCGCTGAAACGCCGCAACGTCACGCTGGTGTCGAACGCGCTGACCAAGCGCATCGTGTTCGAGGGCAAGCGCGCAGTCGGCATCGAGTATGAAGCGCATGGCCAGCTTGTCTCGGCGAAGGCGAAGCGAGAGGTGATTCTCGCCGCCGGCGCGATCAACTCGCCGCAACTGCTGATCGCGTCGGGTGTCGGCGCGGCCGACGAGGTCTCGCGCATCGGCGTCGGCCTCGTCGCCGACGTGCCCGGCGTCGGCAAGAACATGCACGACCATATGTCGGTGCCGATGGAGTTTGCCCGCAAGGGACAGGGCTGGTTCCAGAAGAACCTGCGCTACGACCGCTTCGTCGCCATGGTGGCGCAGGGCCTGATCTTCGGCACCGGGGGCACGGCCGGCCTGCCGATGGGCATCGTCGGCTTCATCAAATCGAGCTTCTCGAAGGGAGAGGCCGACCTTGCCATGCTGTTCCGCGCAAGCGCGGCAAGGCCGATGCAGTATCTGCCGGGCGGCGACCCCGGTCCCGACGGCATCGGCTACCGCGTCGCGCTGATGAAGCCGGAAAGCCGCGGCCGCGTCGAAGCGGCGGACAGGGACACCGCCGTCGCGCCGCTGATCTTCCAGAATTTCCTGTCGTCCGACCGCGACCTGGCCATCGTGCGCGAGGGGCTGCGGCTGTTCCGCAAGATCAGCGAGACGCCGGACGTCGCGCCGTTCATCGAGCGCGAAGTCCTGCCGGGCGCCGACAAACAGTCCGACGCCGAGCTGGACGCGCATATCCGCGCCCATGCAACGACCGTCCACCACCCGGTCGGCAGCTGCAAGATGGCGATATCGAGCGATCCGCTTGGCGTGGTCGATGCCGAACTGCGCGTGCGCGGCACCGAAGCCCTGCGCGTCATCGACGCCTCGATCATGCCGGAGATCGTGTCGGGCGCCACCAACGGCCCGACGATTGCGATCGCCGAAAAGGGCGCCGACATTGTGCGCGGCCGCAAGGAGCCGCCGGCGAGGCTGGCGGCGTAGGAAGTCGGGAGCGCGCGCCTACGCGCGCCCCGCCACCTCGGCCCTGAGCACCTTCTTGTCCACCTTGCCGGCGCTGGTCAGCGGCATGTCGGTCGTGCGGAATTCGACCGTCTTCGGGCACTTGTAGCTGGCGATGGCCTTCTTGCATTCGGCGATGACGAACTCCGCCGAAAGCTGCGCGCCGGGCTGCGGCACGATCACCGCATGCACTGCCTCGCCCCACAGCGGATGCGGCACGCCGACGACAGCCGCCATCTGCACGCCGGGGATGCGCGACAGCGCGTTCTCGACCTCGGAGGAGTAGATGTTCTCACCGCCGGAGATGATCATGTCCTTCAGCCGGTCGACGATGTAGACGTAGCCTTCCTCGTCCATCCACGCCGCGTCTTCGGTGTACATCCACCCGTTGCGGATCGCCTTGGCGGTCTGCTCCGGCAGGTTCCAGTAGCCGCGCATGACGGTCGGCCCGCGGCAGATCAGCTCGCCTACGGTGCCGCGCGGCACCTCGCGGCCCTCCGCATCGACGATCCTCACCTCGAGATTCGGTCCCGCCTTGCCGGCCGACTTGAGCAGGTCGCCGGCGATGTCCGGCCGGCGCGTCTCGGGCGGATGGATGGTGATGAGTGGCGACAGCTCGGTCATGCCATAGCCATGCAGGAACAGGATGTCGGGCCACAGCGCCACCGCGCGCTTCAGCGTGCCGTCCGGCATCGGCGCCGAGCCGAACTGGATCTGCTCCAGCGACGAGACGTCATGCCGGCCGCCCTCCGCGCCCTGCACGATCATCTCCACCATGGTCGGCACAACGCACAGATGGGTGATGCGATGCGCCTCGATCAGGCGCAGGCACTCCTCCACTGTGAAGCGCGGCATGAAGACGTGCGTGGCGGCCGCGAGCGTGACGGCGAAGATCGACATGCCGTCGGCCAGGTGCGACATCGGCCCGGCATGGAGATAGACGCTCGCCTGCCGGTAGCCGATCGTGTACAGCGCCGAGAGCCCGTTCTGGCAGACATTCTCGTGGCTGAGCATGACGCCCTTGGAGCGCCCGGTGCTGCCGCCGGTGTAGACGATGAAGGCGAGGTCGTCTCCGTTGGCCTCGGCGTCCTCGGCCGGCTGGTTGCTCGCGATCAGTTCCTCGGTGGTGATGAAACCGTCAGCCTTCTCCTCCATAGCGACGACATGGGAGAGACCCGCCTTCGAGGAGCCGAGCTGCCCGTAGAGCGGCAGATGCTCGGCATCGAGGAAAAGCACCTTCGCGCCGGAATCCTCC
This sequence comes from Rhizobiaceae bacterium, assembly GCA_019635695.1. GTDB lineage: Bacteria > Pseudomonadota > Alphaproteobacteria > Rhizobiales > Rhizobiaceae > RCIO01. The sequence goes on along the minus strand of JAHBYZ010000006.1, from coordinate 91,485 downwards.
AGCCGGAAATCGATCTCGGCCGGCGCCAGCCGCATGTTCATCGGCGTAGCAACCGCGCCCGCCCACCAGATTGCGTAGTAGAGCTCAAAATAGCGGTCGGTGTTCATCGACAGCACAGCGACGCGGTCGCCCTTCGCCACGCCGAGCGATTGCAGACCGGCGGCCAGCCGCGCCACGCGGTCAGTCACCTGCACCCAGGTCCGCCTGCGGTCGGCGCAGATCGTGGCGATGCCGCGCGGATTGACCTGCGCCGCCCGCCTGATTCCCTGCGTGATCGTCGATCTCACCGCAACCCTCCCGAAATACACCGACGCCAGGCGCCCGTTCCGGCCGTATTAGGCGGATTACTTAACATGTGCAATATCTAGCCTGCGAGGCGGTCAGCCCTTGCCGGTGAAGTCCGGCGCGCGCTTCTCGCCGAACGCGGCGAGCGCCTCGATCACCTCGGCCCCGCCGACGAGGCTCGCCTGCGCATCGCGCTCGGCGGCGAGTTGACCAGCGAAGTCGCGATCGAAGGCTTCGTCGAGCAGCTTGCGCGCCGCGACCTGCCCCTTGCGCGGCCCCGCGGCCAGCTTCTGCGCCAGCGCCAACGCCTCGTCTGCCAAGGCGGCGTCGTCCACCGCCTTCCAGATCAGTCCCAGTTCGGCGGCGCGCTCCGCAGAGATCGTCTCGCCGATCAGCATGATGCCCATGGCCCGCGCACGGCCGAGATGCCGCGCCAGGTGCCAGGTCGAGCCAAGATCGGGAACCAGCCCTAGCTTGGGCGTGAAAGTGAGGATGAACTTCGCCGAGCGCGCCGCCAGCACCATGTCGCACGCGAGCGCCAGCCCGAAACCGCCGCCGGCCGCCACGCCGTTGACCGCCGCCACGGTCGGAAACGGCGCATCGCGCAGCGCCTGAACGAGAGGGTTCATCAGTCCGCCGATCGTCGCCCGGCACGCTTCGCCGCGCTGTTCCGGCGACAGGTGGCCACCCATCATCGGATCGGAAAGATCGGCCCCGGACGAGAAGGCGCGGCCGCTGCCCGTCAGCACCAGCGCCCGCACTGACTTGTCGGTGGCAAGATCGGCAAGTGCGCTGGTCATCTGCCGGAAGGTCGTCTCGCGCAGCGCATTCATGGTCTGCGGCCGCTCGATCGCGATTCGCGCCACCCCGCCGCTTCGCTCGACCGCGATATCCGCCATTCACGCCTCCGCTCGATTGCGGCAGGCATTTAACAAATTATCTGTTTTCGCTCAACCGTCAGGCCGCGGGCTTCTGGCGGGCGAAACGCGGGCGCCCGCGGGCGTTGCCGCCGACGATCTGGCTGATGTCGCCGGAGAGTTCGTCGCTGCCGACGGCGAGCGGCGGCAGCGCATTCATGCGGTCGGTCAGTTCCTTCAGAAGCTGCTGCAGCAGCTCCATGTTCTGCCGCCCGAAAGTCTCGGTAATCTCGCCGTATATGCCTTCCGAATAGGGTGCGACCGCGTCGATCAATTTCAGCCCGCTCGGGCTGATCGAGATCAGCGAACGGCGCAGATCGTCCGGCGCCTGACGCCGCTCGATCAGCTTGCGCACCTCCATGTCGCGCAGGATGCGCGACAGCGACGGCGCAAGCAGATAGGTGACTTTCGCCAGTTCCATCACCTCGATCTCCGCGATCGAGGACAGCGCGCGCAGCACGCGCCACTGCTGCTCGGTGATGTTGAAGAGGTTGAGGGAAGAACGGAAGCGATTCATCACCGCTTCGCGCGCCAGCAGCAGCGACATCGGCAGTGACTTGGAGAAGCTTCTGAGCTTCACGTTCACGTTCGATTTCTGCCCGGTGGCATCCATGGCGGCGTCCTGTTTCCTTGCGGCGACTCTTAGGTGAATCGCTGGATCAGAACAAACCAATTTGAAGCGCACGCGCCCTTAGCGCACCGGTTTCGGCCACATCGGACCGGCTCGCCGCCATTTTGATGAACATATTAATGGCTTGCGCAACCGCATCTGCCGGCAACGCGGCGCACCGGTGCCCGCCGATGCAAGCAATTCGACTTGCGGGGCGGCATTGGTGCGGTGCATCATGGCGCCGAACTCTTGACGAAACCTGCCGCGGAATTTTGCCTTGAAGCCCGAGTTGCTGCCGACAGACAGACCGGATGAAGCTGCCGCCGAGCGGCCGGTGCGTACCACCGTCACTGCCCTGCCGCTGGCGCTGGTCCGGGTGCGCGAGCGGGTCATGGCGCAGTTCCGCGTCCTGCTCGCCCGCTACAACCTGACGGAGCCGCAGTGGCGCGTGCTGCGCACGGTCGACCAGCTCGACGAGTTGGAGATGACCGAGCTGTCGCGCGTCACCGCGCTGCACCTGCCTTCGCTGTCGCGCATTGCCGGCGAGCTGCTGGCGCGCGGCTACATCCGCAAGGACTATGTCGGCTCCGACATGCGCCGCACGCTGGTGCGGCTCACCCCGTCCGGCAAGCGCCTGGTCGAGGCCGCGACGCCCGAATGCGAGGCGGTCTATGTGGCGATCAAGACGGCGATGGGCAGCGAGAAGCTGCGCCAGCTGCTGACGTTGCTGGCCGAGCTTGAGGTGAAGCTGGACACGATCGAGGTCAGCTTCGACGAATCGCTCCCCGAGATCGAGATCGCGCCGGCCAAGCCCCGCGGCCGGCCTCGCCGCGCCGCCAATTCCTGAGCTCATTCAACCGGGACGTTCGCCGGCACCGGTGCCGGCCGCCCGAGGATCATGTCCGCGGCCTTTTCGCCGACCATGATGGCGGCCGAGTTGGTGTTGCCGCCGATCAGTGTCGGCATGATGGACGCGTCGGCCACACGCAACCCGTCGATGCCGTGCACCTTCAGGTCTGCGCGAACCACGGCTTCCGGCCCCGGTCCCATGCTGCATGTCGCCACCGGGTGATAGGCCGTGAAGGCCGTGTCGCGGATATAGGCGACAAGCGCCTCGTCGCTCTCCACTGCGCGGCCCGGATTCGCCTCCTCGCCGCGATAGGGGTCGAACTGCGGTGCGTTGAGCAGCCGCCTGGCGATCTTCAGCCCGCGTAGCAGCGTCTCGACGTCGCTCGATGCGGACAGGAAGTTGGGGTCGATCAACGGCGCGTCGTGCGGGTCGGTCGACGCGAGCCTCAACTCCCCGCGGCTTTCGGGTCGCAACACGATCGGCATCAGGCCGAAACCGTGGCCGATGCCCATGCGCCCCCTGGCGTCGCGGAACACCGGCATGAAGATGAACTGCAAGTCGGGCCGTTCCAGTTCGGGCAGGGTGCGGATAAAACCGCCGGCGTGCAGCATGTTGTTGGCGAAGATGCCGCGCCTGAACAGCAGGTACTGGAGGATGCTCCACGCACCCCAGGGCAGCGTCTTCCACGAGATGCCGTACGGAACCGTGGTCGGGCTGGTGTATTGCACGGTAGTGCAGACATGGTCCTGGTAGTTTTTCCCGACGCCGTGCAGGTCGCGGACCACGTCGATGCCGAGCGCCTTCAGCTCCGCCGCCGGCCCGATGCCAGACAACATCAGAATCTGCGGCGAGCCGATCACCCCGGCCGAAAGCACTACATCGCGGGTGGCCTTCACCTGCTCGACGCGGCCGTCGCGCTCGTATTCCACGCCGGTGGCGCGTCCGCCAGCGACCGTCAGCCTGCGCACCAGCGCGCTGGTGATCACGGTGAGGTTCGGCCGCTTCAGCGCGGGCCGCAGAAAGGCGTGCGAGGCCGACCAGCGGCGGCCGTCCTTCATCGTCGCCTGACGCCGACCGAAGCCTTCGTGCGTCGGCCCGCAGAAATCGTCGGTGCGCCGATACTGCATGTCCTCGGCCGCCTCGAACAGCACCTCGCAGAGCGGGTTGTACATGTCGAGATACTTGACGTTCAGCGGCCCGCCGCTGCCGTGATAGGGCGAGACGCCATGCTCCTCGTTGTTCTCCGAACGCCGGAAATAGGGCAGCACCTCCTGGAACGACCAGCCGGCGTTTCCAAGCGCCGCCCAGTCGTCATAGTCGCTCGGGTGGCCGCGCGTGTAGACCATGCCGTTGATCGTCGAGGAGCCGCCGAGCACGCGGCCTCGCGGCACGTAGATCTCGCGACCGGCGGCGTGCTTCTGCGGCACCGTCTTGAACCGCCAGTTGAGCGTCTTGTGCGTGAACAGGTGCATGACGCCGAACGGTACGCCGATAGCCGGATGCCGGTCGGCCGGCCCGGCCTCGATCAGGCAGACGCGGTTCTTCGGGTCTTCCGACAGTCGCGCGGCCAGCACGCAGCCGGCCGAGCCCGCGCCGACGATCACGAAATCGAATTCCTGCATCGCGCTCCTGCCCCGCCCGCGCGGCCCGCATTCGGCTTGCACGGGCCGGTGATTGGCTTACACTAAACATGTTAAATGTCCAAACGAAGCCCGAGACGATGCGACGCTTTGCACGATGAAATGGCAGCCATGACCAATTCCGTCGGCCTGATCGTGCCGCCGCTCAGGGCAACCGTGCCGCCGGACGCACTAGCGATGTATCCATCCATGCGCTTCGAGGCGGAGGGTCTCGGGCTGACGGAAATGTCGGCCGAAGCCTACGCCGCAGCCATAGGCCGCGCGGGCGAGTGCGCCGCCTCCCTCGCAACGCGGGGCGCGCGAGCGGCCTTCCTGTTCGGCACCTCGCTGTCGTTCTTCTCGGGTCCGTCCGGCAACCGCCAAATAGTGGATGCGATGAGCGCGGCCTCCGGGCTGCCCTGCCAGACCCTCACGGGCGCGCTGTCCGCGGCGCTCGCCTCCCTCGGCGCGCGCCGGCTGGCCGCGGTGACCGCCTACACGGATGAGGTCAACGCCCTGTTCCGTGCCTATTTCGAAGCTGACGGCTACGAATTCGCGGCGCTCGAAGGCATGGGCATCGCCGCGCTGTCGGCCGTGGAGGGCGTGGAGGAGAGCGACATCGCCGTCCTGGCCGAGCGCGCGTTGGCCACGTCAAGCGGTGCGGATGCGCTGGTCATCGCCTGCGCGGGATTGCGAACCGCAACGGTCGCACCCGCGCTGGAAAAGCGATACGCCATGCCCGTGGTCTCGAGCGCCATGATCGGAGCCCATGCGGCGGTCGCGCTGTCCGGCAGCGATCCGCGTGTCGAGGGATTCGGGCGCTACTTCGCCCGCAGAACCTAGTCGCCCAGCACCAGCACGTCGCCGGCGGAGAACTTTATGTCGCACGGTTCGCCTACCACCGGCGGAGGCGTGGTCGGCGAATTGAAGCGATCGAAGGAAATGCGGCTTGCGCCGACCGCCGCGCGGACGCGGATGACGGAGCCGAGGAACGATACGTCGGCGACCGTGCCCTTGAGCGACAGGTCGCCGGGACCGCCGATCGCCGCCGCCTCCGGGCGCAGCGCCAGCGTAACCGCGGCGCCGACCGGCTTGCCGAGGTCGCGGCCGAGCGTGATCTTCTGCCCGTCGATCTCGACCGTTCCGGCCTTCGGGTCCACCACTTTGCCGTTCAGCATGTTGAGCGTGCCGACGAAGGACGCCACGAAGCGCGTCGCGGGCCGGTTGTAGATCTCGAACGGCGCGCCGACCTGCTCGGCCTTGCCGCCGTACATCACCACGATGCGGTCGGAGATCGACAGCGCCTCCTCCTGGTCGTGAGTCACGAACACCGTGGTGATGCCGAGATCCTTCTGGATCTGCCTGATCTCGTCGCGCAGCGACACGCGCACCTTGGCGTCGAGCGCCGAGAGAGGCTCGTCGAGCAGCAGCAGCTTCGGCGCAGGCGCCAGCGCGCGGGCCAGCGCCACGCGCTGCTGCTGCCCGCCGGAGAGCTGGTAGGGATAGCGGTCGGCCAGATCGGGCAGCCTGATCAGCGCCAGCATTTCCTTGACGCGTTTGTCCATCTCGGCGCGCGACCTGCCCGCCACGCGCAGGCCGAAACCGATGTTCTGCCCAACGGTCATGTTCGGGAAGAGCGCGTAGGCCTGGAACACCATGCCGATGTTGCGCTGGTTTGGCTTCAGGTGGGTGACATCCTTGCCGCCGATGACGATCTTGCCTGCCGACGGCTCCTCGAAGCCGGCAACCATGCGCAGCACTGTAGTCTTGCCGCAGCCCGACGGACCGAGAAAGGAAACGAACTCGCCGGGTTCGACCGCGAGGTTGAAATCCTGCACGACGGTCGTCGATCCGAACGACTTGCGGACATGCTCGATGTTCAGGAAAGGCTCGGCCATGGTCGGTTCCGGGTCTTAGTGCAGTTGCGCCGGCGGCTTGGGAGCGAGCCGCGCAACGATCTGGATGAGGCCCATGCAGAGCCAGGTGATGCCGAACGAGATCACCGCCAGCGCCGAGGGCTCGTAGGCCTTGTTGGCGCCGACGAGCTGCAGGTAGGGGCCGAACGCGGGCTGGTTGAGCAACGCGGCCAGCGTGAACTCGCCGATCACGATCGCGAAGGTGAGAAAGGCGCCGGACAGCACCGAGACGAAGACGTTGGGCAGGATGACCCTGCCGAATATCGTCGTCCAGCCGGCGCCCAGCGACTGCGCCGCTTCAGTCAGCGTCCCGATGTCGATGGCGCGCAACCCGGTATCGACGGCGCGATACATGTAGGGCAGCGCGAGGCACGTATAGCCGCACATCAGCAGCACCTTGGTTCCGAGGTCGGAACCGGTCAGCGGCAGCCAGGACGACGTGTTGTAGAGGCGGATGTAGCCGAACACGATGACGATGGCCGGGATGACCAGCGGCATGAGGGTGATGAACTCGACCACCGGCCGCAGTCCCGGCATCCGCAACCGCACCCAGTATGCGGTCGGCACCACCAGCAGAACGCCGAAGACGATGGTGAACAGCGCCATGACGACCGAATAAGTGAAGGTGGCGCGGAATTGCGGGTCGGCGAGAACCGACGCGTAGGCGTCGAAGGAATACTCGCCGCGCCGCATCGAAAGCGAGAACTCGGTCATGCCGAGCAGCGGCAGGATGAAGATCATCGAGCCGATCAGGAACCCGGCCCAGGCGAAGGCGCGCGTCATTTCTGCCACCTCTCGGTGCGGGCGCGCAGCCACAGGTAGAGGGTGTTGGAGATGCCGGTGATGACGATCATGCCGAAGGCGAGCGCATAGCCGAGGCCGGGACTGCCCAGAACGTCGCCGCGGATCTGCGAGAACAGCAGGATGGGAGCAATGTTGAGCTGCGGGCCCGCAAGCGCAAAGGCCGTGGCCACGGCGCCGAAGGAATTTGCGAACAGAAGCGCAAAGGTACCGAGCAGCGACGGCAGCAGGATCGGAAACGCTACCATGCGCCAGTACTGGAAACCCGATGCGCCGAGGATTTCGGCCGCTTCGCGCCACTCGCGCCGCAACGCGTCCAGCGCGGGCGTGATGATGAGGATCATCAGCGGCACCTGGAAGAACAGGTAGGTTGCCACCAGGCCGGTCGAGCTGAACAGGTTGAAGCCCGTGGCCGCCCGCAGATTGATGCCGAACTCCGTGCGCAGCCACACGGTGATGAGGCCGGCCGGCCCGATCGTGGCGATGAAGGCGAAGGCGAGCGGCAGGCCGGCGAAATTCGAGGCCACGCCCGAAAAGGTAAGCAGCGGCGCGCGGATGAAGCGCGGCAGCCCGCCCAGCACGGTAGCAGCCGCCATGATGAAGCCGATGGTGCAGCCCAGCAGCGCCGACCAGAAGCTGACCTGTATCGACACCCAATAGGCGTTGCGGATCGTGGTGGTGTTCAGACCCGCTATGTTGGCGAAGGTGAAGCCGCCGTCAGGCCCGCGGAAGGCGCCAATGACGATCGTTATCGCCGGCAGGATCAGAAACAGGATCGCGAACAGGAAAAACGGCGCCACGCCCAGCCAGTGGGTCGGCAGGCGGCGCGCTGGTGAGGAGACTTGCGACATGCGCTCCGTCTTCAGGGAGAAATGGAAGCGGACGCGGGCCGCAAAGCCCGCGTCCGTCGGTCGGTTTTACTGCACCACGTTGGCGCCGACGACCTTGTCCCAGCCTTCCTTGACGGCGGCCGAGTTGGCGTTCACGGCGTCGAGGCTCGGGAACACGGCCTTGGCGTAGCCTTCCGCCGGCGGCAGCTTGTCGAGCATCTCCTGCGGCACCTTGCCCCCTGCAACGAGATCGTTGAAGCGGATCGGGTGGCAATAGCCCTTCAGCCAGCCGAGCTGACCTTCGTCGCTGTAGAGATATTCCATCCACAGCTTGGCGGCGTTGGGCTGCGGCGCATAGGCGCTGATCGCCTGCACGTAGACGCCCGCGAGCGACGCATCGGTCGGCACGACGACGTCGACCGGCGGGTTGCCCTTCAGCGAGTCGCGCCAGGACAGACCGTTATAGTCCCAGGCGATGACGATCGGCGTCGTGCCCTGGGCCAGCGTGCCCGCCTTGCCGATCACCGGCACGAAGTTGCCGGCGTCGTTCAGCTTCTTGAAGAACTCGAGACCGGCCTGCGCTGCCGCGGCGCCCGGCTCCGCGCCCTGCGCCATGCCGGCGGCGAGCACGGCCAGGATCGCCTGGTTCGACGCGCGCGGATCGCCCGCGAACGCCACCTGACCAGCATATTCCGGCTTGAGCAGGTCCGCGAAGGACTGCGGCACGTTCGGCACGAGATCCTTGTTCACCACGAAGGACATCACGCCGTAATAGTCGCCGTACCAGCTTCCGTCGGCGTCCTTGGCGTCGGCCGGGATCGATTCCCACGTCGCCACCTTGTAGGGCTGGATCAGCCCTTCGGCCTTCGCCGCCGGACCGAACGACAGGCCGACGTCGATCACGTCAGGCGCCTGCGGACCCTTGTTGTCCTTGTTGGCCCGGATCGCCTCGAGCTCGTCGGCCGAGCCGGCATCGGGGTTGAGACCGTTGTACTTGATTTCAGGATATTTCGCCTTGAAGGACGCGATCACGTCACCGTAGCCGCACCAGCTGTCCGGCAGGGCGATGGTGGAGAGCATGCCCTCCTTCTTGGCCGCCGCCTCGAGCGCGGCCATGTCCTGCGCGGTGGCGAGCGAGCTCGACACCATCAAGGCCGCAGCCGTCATCGACAGCGCGGTTCCCGTGCGTTTCATCATCGTGTTTCTCCGTAAAACTTGACGCCCAACGACGCCTGCGTTGCGGTTACCGGCGCTGCATGACAGCTGCGTGAAAACCGGTGAACTGACGCGCACGAGGCCGTTGACGTTAAACCCTTTTGTTCCTTTGCGGCAATCGGCTCCGGTTGTTTTCCGGCTAAGTTTCCGACCACCAGTTCCCCTGCACTGCTTGTTGGCTTCCGCTTCCTCCGCTGCTCCCTTGAACCTGTTGCCCTATCCCGCGATCGCCTGGTCGAGCAGCGTCGCCGCCGCCTTCTTGGTCAGCTTCACCGGATTGCCGCCCGCCGTCGGATCGACGATCGCCATATCTGCAATGAGCGCCTTGCGCTTCCTGTCGGGGTTGAAATCCTTGATGAGCCCGCCGAGCGTATGCGGCACCTTGAGCTCCTTGCGCAGCTTCAGCACGGCCTTTGCAAAGCCGTCGAAGCCCCCCTTGATGCCGAGATAGGCGGCCGCACGCGCAATGCGGTCCTCGACTGCGTTGCGGTTGAAGGCGAGCACGTAGGGCATGAACACGGCGTTGGTCATGCCGTGGTGCGTGTCGTAGAGCGCGCCGATCGGATGCGACAGCGAGTGGATCGCGCCAAGCCCCTTCTGGAAGGCGGTGGCGCCCATCGCCGCCGCGCTCATCATGTGCGCGCGGGCGGTCAGATCCTTGCCGTTGGCGAACGCCTTCGGCAGGTTTTCGAAGGCCAGCCGCATGCCTTCGAGTGCAATGCCGTCGGCCATCGGGTGATATCCCGGCGCGCAATAGGCTTCGAGGCAGTGAGCCAGCGCGTCCATGCCGGTGCCGGCGGTGATGAAGGGCGGCATGCCGACCGTGAGTTCGGGATCGGCGATGACGATTGCCGGCATCATCTTCGGGTGGAAGATGACTTTCTTGGTGTGGCTGGCCTCGTGCGTCAGAACGCCGGCGCGGCCGACTTCCGAGCCGGTGCCGGCGGTCGTCGGCACGGCCACGATCGGCGCGATTTTCGACGCGTCGGCGCGGGTGTACCAGTCGCCGATGTCCTCGAAGTCCCAAACCGGACGCGACTGCCCCGCCTGGAAGGCGATGAGCTTGCCGAGGTCGAGTGCGGAGCCGCCGCCGAAGGCGATGACGCCGTCATGCTTGCCCTTGTTGTAGACGGCTATGCCGGCGGTGAGATTGCTTTCCACCGGGTTCGGCTTGACGTCCGAGAAGACGCCGTACTTCACCTTGGCGTCGTCCAGCAGCTTCAGCGTTTTCGGCACGACGGGCAGCTTCGCCAGCCCCGGATCGGTGACGAAGAGCGGTCGCTCGATGCCGGCGACCTTCAGCGCGTCCGCGAGTTCGGAGATGCGCCCGGCGCCGAAGCGCACGGTGGTCGGATAGTTCCACTTAGAAACAAGCTTGGTCATTGAAATAGCCTTCGAAACTCAGATTTTCTCGCGCAGGTGATAACTCTTCGGCCGCGTCAGCTGTTCGTAGCCGATGCGCGACAGGCCGGCGCCCTTGCCGGTGTCCTTCACGCCAGTCCACACCAGCGCCGGGTCGAGATAGTCGCAGCGGTTCATGAACACCGTGCCGGTCTCGACGCGGTCGCCGATGGCCACCGCATGCTCGATGTCGGAGGTCCACACCGACGCCGTCAGCCCGTAGGGGCTGTCGTTCATCAGCGCGATGGCTTCCTCGTCGTTGCGCACCTTCATGATGCCGACGATCGGGCCAAAGCTCTCCTCGCGCATCACGCTCATCTGGTGGTTGACGTCGGTAAGCACCTCGGCCGGCAGGTAGGGTGAGCCGGCTTTGTCGCGCTCGTCCTTGCCGTTCATGTGGGCCTTGGCGCCCTTGCGCAGCGCCTCGGCCTTCTGCTCGCGGATGAAGTCGGCGAAGCGCGCCTGCGCCATCGGCCCCATCGTGGTGGCCTGCTCAAACGGATTGCCGAGCACCCAGTTCTTCGTCTCGGCGACGAAGCCCTCGACGAACTGGTCGTAGACCTTCTCGTGCACGTAGATGCGCTCGATGCCGCAGCAGCACTGGCCCGAATTGTAGAACGCACCCTCGGCGAGATTGGCGATGGCGTGGTCCATCTTCGCATCGGGCAGCACATAGGCCGGATCCTTGCCGCCGAGCTCCAGCCCCAGCGTCATGAACGTGCCCGCCGCCGCCTTCTCGATGGCGCGCCCGCCGGCGACCGAGCCTGTGAAGTTACAGTGGTCGATCTTGCCCGAAGCAAGCAGTGCCTCGGTCTGCGCGTGGTTGAGCACGACGTTCTGGAACACGCCCTTCGGCAGCCCGGCGATCTCGAACGCCTTGGCGAAACGCTCGCCGACAAGCAGCGTCTGCGCCGCGTGCTTGAGGATCACGGCCGAGCCGGAGATCAGCGCCGGGACGATCGTGTTCACCGCCGTGAGATACGGATAGTTCCACGGCGCGATGACCATGACGACGCCGAGCGGATCGTGCTTCACGTAGCGGCGGAACCCGTCCTTGGGGTTCGACGCCGGCATGGGCTTCAGCGCCTCCTCGGCGATGGAGACCATGTAGCGGCTGCGCTCCTCCACACCGCCCTTCTCGCCACCCCAGCGCACCGGCCGGCCCATCTGCCAGGCGATCTCCGGCACGATCTCGTCATTCATGGCAAGCAGCGCGTCGAGCATCTTGAGCACGTATTCGCTGCGTTTTGCGACCGGCAGCCTTGCCCAGTCGACCTGCGCGGCGCGCGCGCGTTCCACCGCCGCGTTCACCTCGCGATCGCTCGCAACCGGCCGCTCGACATAGATCGAGCCGTCGACCGGCGATTTCAGTTTGACCGTCTCGGCCATGCGTTTCCTCGTTCTTGTTCTTTCGAATTCAATACCGTTCGAAGCCGCGGTGCAGTTCCCAATCCGTCACGCGGCGGTCGTATTCGAGCTGTTCCCAGCGCGCCGTATGCACGTAGTGCTCGATCACGTCCTCGCCGAACGCGGCCTTCAGCATCTTGGACCTGGCGAGCGTTTCGGTCGCATCGCGCAAGGTCTTCGGGATCTCCGGCAGCCGGCTCGCCTGGTAGGCGTCGCCGACGAACGGCTTCTGCAAGGTCAGCTTCTCGTCGATGCCGGCCAGCCCCGCCGCGATCAGCGCCGCGAAGGCGAGATAGGGGTTCAGGTCGGCGCCGCCGATGCGGCACTCCATGCGGATGCCCTTGGTGCCCTCGCCGCACAGGCGGAAGCCGGCGGTGCGGTTGTCCTCGCTCCACATGATCTTGGTCGGCGCGAAGGTGCCCGACTGGAAGCGCTTGTATGAGTTGATGTAGGGCGCGAGAAACCAGGTGAATTCCTTGGCGTATTTGAGCTGCCCGGCCGACCATTGCTGGCCGAGTTCCGACAGCGTCCACTGCGCGCCCTTGTCGAAGAACAGCGGCTTCTTGCCGTCGGCGCTCCACAGCGAATTGTGGATGTGGCTGGAATTGCCGGCCAGCGAATAATTGTATTTGGCCATGAAGGTGACGGCCTTGCCCATCTGGCCGGCGATCTCCTTCGCGCCGTTCTTCAGGACAACGTGGCGATCGGCCATGTCGAGCGCCTCGGCATAGCGCACGTTGATCTCTTCCTGCCCCGGACCCCATTCGCCCTTGGAGTTCTCGACCGGGATACCCGCGCCCTGCATCTCGTTGCGCAGGCGGCGCATGTACGCCTCCTCCTTCGACGTGATGCCGATGAGGTAGTCGCCAATATGCGGCGAGGCAGTGGCAATACCCGACCAGTGCTTGGCGCGCGCCGCGTCGTAGCTGTCGTCAAACAGGTAGAATTCCAGCTCCGAAGCAAAATAGCCGATCCAGCCGCGCTCCTTCAGCCGCGCCACCTGCTTCTTGAGGATGGCGCGGGGCGAGTGCGGCAGGTCGCCATGTGTGTGATGGTCGAGGATGTCGCACAGCACCAGCGCCGTCTTCTCCAGCCACGGCACCATGCGGATCGTGGCGAGATCCGGCTTCATGATGAAGTCGCCATAGCCCTGCGACCAGCTGGCAGCCTTGTAGCCGGGCACCGGCTCCATATCGATGTCGTTGGCCAGCAGGTAGTTGCAGCCATGCGTCTCGTCGTAGGCGCTGTCCACGAAAAAGCTGGCCAGAAACCGCTTGCCGATGAGCCGGCCCTGCATGTCGACGGCGCAGGCCAGCACCGTGTCGACCTCGCCCGCCGCGACCGCCTTCTTCAGCTGGTCGAACGAAACCATCCCCGCCATGTCACCCGCCTGCCCTGTGGGCCGTTGTGCTTCTTGTCATTTTGTCAGTCAGTCAGGCGGGGCGGCCGCGAGCGGCCGCCCCGCAAAAGTGCAATCAGCCCTGCGTGTAGACGCCGCCGGCCTTCTTCAGGATGTCGTTGTATTCCTTGAAGATGGCGACGACCTTGGCCTTCACCTCGCCTTCAGCGGCGATCTCGTCCCAGAACTTGAACGCGGCGTTCTCCACCTCGGCCCATTCAGCGGCCGGGATCGTGGTCAGCTTCAGCTTGTCGCCGGTTGCGCGCAGCTTGGCTTCGCCGCCCCAGTACCACTGGTTGCGGTAGGTATGACCGGCGTCGACGCACGCCATCCACAGCGCCCGCAGGTGTTCCGGAATGTCGGCCCAGCTCTTTTCGTTGACGAACCACGAACCGATCCACGCGCCCGAGATGTTGTTGGTGGTGAAGTGGTCGGTCACGTCAGCCCAGCCGACCGTGTAGTCCTCGGTGATGCCCGACCAGCTCATGCCATCCAGCTCGCCGGTCTGCACCGCCACCTGCACATCCTCGTAGGGCAGCACCACCGGGATTACTCCGAACTGCGCCAGGAAGCGGCCCGCGGTCGGGAAGGTGTAGAGCCGCAGGCCCTGCAGGTCGGCCAGCGACGTCAGCGGCTTCTTGGTGTTGAAGTGGCAGGGATCCTGCCCGGCCGCCGACAGCCACACCACGCCTCCCGCCTTCTTGTAGGCATCGCGCCAGATGTCGGCCAGCCCGTACTGGTTGAACAGCACAGGCACGTCGAGGATGTGCTTGGTGGCGAACGGGAAATAGCCGCCGAAGACGGAGATCTCGACCGGCGCCGCCATCGAATCGTCGTCTGAATGCACGGCGTTGATGGTGCCGGCCTGCATGGCGCGGAACAGTTCGCCGGTCGGCACCAGCTGGTCGGCGTAGTAGAGCTCGATCTCCATCTCGCCCTTGGCGGCTGCGTTGAACATGTCCACCGCCGGCTTGGTGACGTGCGGGCCCAGAGCGGCGCCCGCATAGGTCTGCAGCCTCCACTTGATCGGCGCCCCCTGCGCCATCACGTAGGGCGCCGCGAGCGGGGCCGAGGCGGCAGCGAGGCCGGCGGACTTGATGAAGTTTCTGCGTGTCGGCTTGATGATCATTTCTTCACCCTCTGTTTGTGGACTTCTGCACTGCTATTTGCCGTAGACGTAGTTCGGCAGCCACGTCGCGATCTCCGGGAACACGCCGATGATGATCAGTGTCAGCAACATGATGGCGACGAAGGGCGAGATCGACCGGTAAATGTCGGTCAGCGTCACTTCCGGCGGCGCCATGGCACGCATCAGGAAGAGATTGTAGCCGAAGGGCGGCGTGAGATAGGCGATCTGGCAGGTGATCGTGTAGAGCACGCCGTACCAGACGAGATCGAAGCCCAGCGCGCCGGCGAGCGGGATGAACAGCGGCGCCACGATCACCAGCATCGCCGTGTCGTCGAGGAAGATGCCGAGGATCAGGAAGGTCGCCTGCATCAGCACCAGAACCATCCAGGGTTGCAGGCCCCATTCGCCGATGAACAGCCATTCGATCGACTTGACTGCGCCCAACCCGTCGAACACTGCGCCAAAGCACAACGCCGCGGTGATGATCCAGAAGAACATCGCGGAGATGCCCATGGTCTTTCTGGTCGTGTCGTGCAGGACCTTCAGCGTCAGCGTGCCTCGCAGCCACGCGGCGACGATGGAGCCGATGACACCGACCGCCGAGCTCTCCACGAGGCTTGTGATGCCAGCCAGGAACAGGCCGGTCATCGTCAGGAAAATGCCGAGCGGTATCAGCCCGGCGCGCAGCAGCCTCAGCTTGTCGCCAAGGCTGTATTCGTCGCGCTCGGCCTTTGACAGGGCCGGCGCCATGTCCGGCTGTAGCCAGGACCGGATCACGACGTAGAGCACGAAGAGCGTCGCCATCAGCAAGCCCGGGAACACGCCAGCCATCCAAAGATTGCCGACCGGCTGCCGGGCGATCATGCCGTAGAGCACCAGCACGACCGAGGGCGGTATGAGGATGCCGAGCGTCGAGCCCGCCATGATGACGCCGGTGGTCATCACCTTGTCGTAGCCGCGCCGCAGCAACTCGGGCAGCGCGATGGTCGCGCCAACTGCAAGCCCCGCGACCGAAAGGCCATTGATGGCCGAGATGATGACCATCATGAAAATCGTGCCAATGGCGAGGCCGCCGCGCACCGGCCCCATCCAGACGTGGAACATCCTGTAAAGGTCGTCGGCGATACGGCTTTCCGCCAGCATGTAGCCCATGAAGACGAACAGCGGCAGCGTCAGCAGCGGGTACCACTTCATCAGCTTGATGATGGCGGTGAACGGCATCTCGATGCCGCCCTCGCCCCACAGCAGCAGCGCCATGATGGCGCCGACGAAGCCGATGACCGCGAAGACGCGCTGCCCGGTGAGCAGCAGAAGCATCATGCCGGAAAACATCAGCAGTGCGATGACGCCATAACTCATGCGATGGGCGCCCCGCGCAGCTTCGCCCAATCCTTGAACCAGATGGCGATCGCCTGGAGCAGGGTCAGGAACAGTCCGATGTTGATGGCGACCTTGACCGGCCAGATATACGGCCGCCAGGCCGAGAAGCCCCGCTCCCAGAACTCGAAAGAGTAGACCAGCGATGCGATCCCGCCGATCTGCAGCATCACCAGGAAGGCGATCATCGCAAGCCCGGTGAAGAGGTCCGTGCGCGCCTTGGCCTTCACCCTCAGGCCCGAATAGAGCAGGTCCATGCGGACATGCTCCTCCTCGCGCAGCGACCACGCGCCGCCCAGCGTGAAGTAGGCGACCATGACGAACTGGGCCATTTCCACAGTCCAGATCGACGGCAGGAAGAACGCCTTCATCACCGCGGCATAGGTCAGGATCGCGATCATCGCCCAGACGAGATACATGGCGAACAGGCCGCTGGCTCCGCTTATGCGGTCGACCGCTCGCACATAGGCAACGACAGGCGCCGGCAGCGGGCGCCCATCGGGCAAGGGCTGAGGGTGCTCGACCGGCTGGATCGTTTCAGGAATGGACACGCGACCCCTCCAGCTTGGCCGCTGCTTCCTCAAGCATTGGCGCCAGCAGCTCCGCCCAGCGATCCTCCTGCGCTTGCGTCGTCACCTCGTCGTTTCTGATCTCGATCATCACGCAGGGCAGTCCCCGGCTTCGGGCGTGGCGTTCGACAGTGTAGTAGACGCGGTCGGCCGGCGCATAGGGCTGGTTGTCGCCCACGTTCAAATCGGCGTGCCCGGACAGAGCCGCCATTAGCGGCGACGAAAGCCGCTCGTCGCTGTCGTGGATGACGCCGATCTTCCAAGGCCGCGCCACGCCGCGATAGACCGGCGTGAAGGAATGGACGGTAACCAGGCCGCAACCCAGCCCCGTTTTCAACCGCCGTTCGATCAGCCCATCCAGCGCCCCGTGGAAAGGTGCGTGAGACAGCGCCACGCGCCGCGCCCGCGCAGCTGAATCCAGCCCCCGATTGCCGGGAATCTCGGTCGTTTCGCTGATCTCTGCGATCAGGTCGGGCGCGTCGAGCGGACGGTTGCAGTCGATGACCAGCCGCGATACGCGGCTTTCGACCAGCGGCGAATTCAGGAGTTGCGCCAGCCTCCGCGCCACGCCGAGCGCACCGGGATCCCACGCGATGTGGCGCGTCAGTGCGCCGGCCGGCAGGCCGAGCGTGCCGAACTCGGCCGGCATGTGGTTGGAGGCGTGTTCGCACACCACGACGAAGCCGCCCGGCGCGTCGGCATCATGCACGCGCACCGGTTCGAAGCGCGCGACGTCGGGTCGTGGCTCGGCTGCCATTCAGCTGTTCCCCTGGGGCCTGTAACGGACGATACTTTCGTGACGCCGTTGCGGCCTTTCGGATGATTTCATACACAGAACGGCGGTTTGTCAAACAGCTTTTCCGCAGCGCAACATGAACTGCGGACGGCGGGAGGAACAGGATGGGCGCCAGCATTGCCGAGCGCATTGCAGACCGCATTGACGCCATGCCTGCCGGCGAGCGCCGCGCCGCGCAGACGCTGGTGGCCAACTACCCGCTGGCCGGGCTGAACACCGTTGCCGATTTCTCCACGCAGGCAGGCGTGTCGTCGCCGACGATCCTGCGTTTCGTGGCCCGCCTAGGCTTCCAGAACTACGCGGAGTTCCAGGCGGCGCTGCGCGGGGAACTCGCCGAGCAGCTGCAGTCGCCGCTCAACCGCACTGTGCTTCCGGCGCCGTCGGCCGCGGCCGACGAACCCCCGACGCTCGCCGCGACTGTAGACAACATCCGTGAAACCTTCCGCCATTTCACCCCGCGCCAGAGCGCGGCGCTGGTCCGCGCCCTGGTGAACCCGCGCGGAAAGGTGTTCCTGATCGGCGGCCGCTTCACCGATCCGGTCGCGCGCTACATGGCCGCGCACCTCGCGATCATCCGCCCCGACGTGTTCCACCTCGCCGGTCAGGAGAGCAACTGGCGGGACCGGCTGATCGACATGGGCCGCGGCGACGTGTTGCTGATCTTCGACATCCGCCGCTATCAGGACAGCCTGCTGGCGCTGGCCCGCAAGGCGCACGAACGCGGCGTCGGCATCGTGCTGTTCACCGACCAGTGGCTGTCGCCGATCGCCCGTTTTGCGCGGCATGTCGTGGCCGGACGCACCGCCGTGCCCTCGGCCTGGGATTCCTCCGCGTCACTTTTCGTTGTTGCCGAGGTGCTCATCGGCGAGGCGACGCGCCTGCTCGAAAGCGAAAGTGCCAGCCGTATCAGGCAGATGGAAGAATTGAGGTTCGACGGCGCGGAGCCTGCCGGCAAGCGGTCGAAGCGGGAATGATTACACACATTTAATGAATTAACTGCTGCACTGCGATATGTTCCCTGCCATAACTTCGCCGTCCGGCGATGCCCTTTGGGCAGGCGGGCGATTGCGGTACGGTCGAGCGGCCGTTCCGCGGGCGGGCGCCGGGCCGGGCTGTCCGCCGAGGCAGGCGGGGCATATGCCTCTGGTTCCCACCGGAGACTTGAATGGCGTTTTGGAAGCAGCTGCTGGTTTCGCTGGTCGTCCTGCTGGTCGCGGCGGGCCTGTGGGTGCGCTTCTTTCCCGGCGCCCCGGCGCTGCTGGCCAGCTGGGGCATCGACTGGATCCCGGTCGCGACCGCCAAGACGCCGCCACAGGGCGTGACGGCGGGCAACGGTCCCCGGCAGGGCGGCGGCGCACGTGAAGGCCGCGCCGCGCCGCTTGTGCTCGCCGAGCCCGTCCGCATCGCCACCATCAACGACCGCCTGAGCGCAATCGGCACCGGCCGCGCCAACAATTCCGTCGTGGTCACGCCCTTCGCTTCCGGCCGGCTGGTCGAAGTCACCGTCGTGTCCGGCGCCACCGTAGAGGCCGGCGAGGCGATCGCGCGTCTCGACTCCGAAGGCGAGGAAATCGCGCTGGACCGCGCCGGCATCGCACTGATCGACGCGCGCGCCAAGCAGGAGCGCATCGCCGCGCTGCGCACGACCAACACCGCCTCCGCCGTGCAGGCGACCGAGGCGGAGCTAGCCGTGCGTAACGCCGAGCTGGCGCAGCGCGACGCCGAGCTGGCGCTCGGCCGCCGCACGATCTACGCGCCGATTGCCGGCATCGTCGGCATCATCCCGGTCTCGATCGGCAACTACGTCACGTCGCAGACCGAGATCGCGACCATCGACGATCGCTCGCGAATCCTTGTGGATTTCTCCGTGCCCGAGCGCTTCTCCGGCGCCATCGCCGTCGGCAGCGCGCTGGAGGCAAGCTCCGCCGCGCGCCCGGGCGAGGTTTATGCCGGCGTCGTGAAGGCGATCGACAACCGCATCGACGCCGCCAGCCGCACGCTGCGCGTGCAGGCCGAGATCACCAATCCCCGCGACACGCTGCGCGCCGGCATGTCCTTCCGCGTCGAGATGCGCTTCCCGGGCGACAGCTACCCGGCTGTCAACCCGCTGGCCATCCAGTGGGGCACCGATGGCGCCTTCATCTGGACGGTAGACGGCGGGCTGGCCAAGCGCGTGCCGGTGCGCATCATCCAGCGCAACACCGACAGCGTGCTGGTCGAGGCGCCCATCGCCGAAGGCCTCATGGTCGTGACCGAGGGCATCCACGTCGTGCGCGAGGGCGCCCCGGTCTCCATCGCTGGCGACACGCCACCGGCCGTGTCGGAGGTGGAGCCTTCCGCCCGGCCCGCTCCGAGCGGAACCTGAGGACCGCGCCGTGACGGAACAGAAATCCGGCGCGACCGCGGGTGCGACAACCGGCATGACGGCGCTGTTCATCCGGCGGCCGGTGCTTTCATTCGTGCTCAACACGCTGATCGTGGTGGCCGGGCTCGCCGCCTTCTTCGGTGTCGAGATCCGCGAGCTTCCCGACGTCGACCGACCGGTCATCACCGTCAACACCAACTACACGGGCGCGTCCGCCGAAACCGTCGACCGCGAGATCACCGCCGTCATCGAGGGCGCGGTCGCCCGCGTCTCGGGCGTCAAGTCGATCTCGTCCTCTTCGTCCTACGGCCGCAGCCGCATCAGCGTCGAGTTCAACGACGGCGTCGTGCTCGACACCGCCGCCTCCGACATGCGCGACGCGGTCGGCCGCGTGCAGAACCAGCTCCCCGACGACGTCGACGCGCCGCGCATCGTCAAGGCCGACGCCAACGCCGACGCCGTCATGCGCCTTGCAATGACCGGCGAGAACATGACCGTTCAGGACATGACGCTGCTCATCGAGGAGCAGGTCATCGACGCCCTCTCCTCCGTTCCGGGCGTGGCCGAAGTGCAGGTCTTCGGCGACCGCCAGAAGATCTTCCTGGTCGACGTCGACCAGAATCGCCTGGCCGCAATGGGCCTCACCATCGCCGACATCCGCAACGCGCTCGCCACGGCCGCCTTCGACACGCCGGCGGGCTCGCTCAACTCGAACACGCAGAACCTGATCGTCCGCGCCTCGGCCGCCGTCACCACGCCGGAAGCCTTCGAGAACATCATCGTCAACGGCAGCACGCGCCTCGGCGACGTCGCCAAGGTGACGCTCGGCGCCGACATCGGCCAGTCGCAGCTGCGGGCCAACGGCAAGACCGGCATCGGCATGGGCATCGTCCGCTCGGCCCAGTCGAACACGCTGGACATCTCGCGGGGCATCAAGGCCGCGGTCGCGGAACTGAATGAGACGCTGCCCGACGGCGTCGAGATCTTCGTCACCGGCGACGAGGCGACCTTCATCGACGGCGCCATCCACGAGGTCGAGATCGCGCTTGGCCTCGCAGTCTCCATCGTGCTGGTCATCATCTTCATCTTCCTGCTCGACTGGCGGGCGACGCTGATCCCGGCCATCGCCATGCCGGTGGCGCTGATCGGCACCATCGCGGCCATCTATCTTGCCGGCTTCTCGCTCAATATCCTCACCTTGCTCGCTTTCGTGCTCGCCACCGGCCTGGTGGTCGACGACGCCATCGTGGTGCTGGAAAACATCGTGCGCCGCCGCAACATGGGGCTCGGTCCGCGCGCGGCGGCCGTTCTCGGCACGCAGGAGGTGTTCTTCGCCGTCATCGCCACGACAGCGACGCTGGTGGCCGTGTTCGTGCCGTTGTCCTTCCTGCCCGGCCAGACCGGCGGCCTGTTCCGCGAGTTCGGCTTCGTGCTGGCTTCCGCCGTGCTGCTCTCGGCGGTGGTGGCGCTGTCGCTTTGCCCCATGCTCGCCTCGCGCATGCTGGCGGGCTCGGAGCATCACGAGCACACCGGCGTGCTCGGGCGGCTCGGCGGGCTCCTGTCCGGCCTCTATGCACGCCTGCTGCGCGCGGCGTTGAACGCGCCGCTGGTCGTCGTCGTCATGGCGCTGCTGCTCGCCGCGCTGGCGGTGGTGCTGTTCCCCACCATCCGCTCCGAGCTGACACCGTCGGAGGACCGCTCCTCGGCCTTCATCCGCGTCTCCGCCCCGCAGGGCGTCTCGCTCGACTATGTCGCGCAGAACATGCGCGAGATCGAGCGGCTGATGGATCCGCTGCGCGAAAGCGGCGAGGTCGTGTCCACATTCGCCAGCATCGGCGGCTTCAGCGGCGCCAACAGCGGCTTCATGGCGCTGACATTGGCGCCGTGGGACCAGCGCACACGCTCGCAGGCGCAGATCCTCGCCGACGTGCAAAGCCGCATCCGCGCCGTGCCGGGCGTGCAGGCCTTCGCTTTCCAGCCCAACAGCCTGGGCATCCGAGGCGCCGGCTCGGGTCTGCAGTTTGCCGTGGTCGGCAACAACTACGGCTCGCTGACCGCCGCCGCGCAGGCGATCGTGCGCGATCTCGAAACCGACAGCCGCTTCCAGCAACCGCGCCTGTCAACCGACACCACCCAGCCGCAGCTCGCCGTCGTCATCGACCGTGAGCGCGCCTCGGATCTGGGCATCGAGATCGCGGGGCTGGCGGAAGCGATGCAGGCCATGCTCGACGGCCGCACCATCGGCGCGGTGTTCATCGACGACCGCTCCTTCGACGTGAAGCTGGTCTCCACCACCAACCCGGTCAACGACCCGACCGACCTGGAGAACATCTTCCTGCGCGCCCGCGACGGCCGCTACGTGCCCATGTCGACCATCGCCACGCTGACGGAGCAGGCCGTCGCCCCCTCGCTGGCCCGCGAGCAGCAGATGCGCTCGGTGGCGGTGACCTCGGCGCTGGCACCGGGCGTGGCGCTGGGCGAAGCCTACCAGTACGTGCTCGACATCGCGCCGAAATACCTGCCGGAGGGCTCACGCATCATCCCGCTGGCCGAAGCCGCCACGCTCGGCGAGACGTCGAGCGGCATGGCCACCATCTTCGGCTTCGCAATCGTCATCATCCTGCTGGTCCTCGCCGCGCAGTTCGAGAGCTTCGTCTCGGCAGTCATCATCATGGCGACGGTGCCGCTCGGGGTCGCCTGCGCCATCTTCGCGCTGCTGCTGACGGGCACCAGCCTCAACGTCTACAGCCAGATCGGGCTGGTGCTCTTGGTCGGCATCATGGCCAAGAACGGCATCCTCATCGTCGAATTCGCCAACCAGTTGCGCGACCGCGGGCTTGGCGTGCGGGCGGCGATCGAACAGGCGTCGAACATCCGCCTGCGCCCCGTCGTGATGACCATGATCTGCACGATCGTCGGCGGCCTGCCGCTGGTGCTCGCCTCGGGCGCCGGAGCCGAGGCGCGCATCGCGCTCGGCTGGGTCATCGTCGGCGGCCTTGGCCTCTCGACCATCTCGACCCTGTTCCTCACCCCCGTCGCCTATCTGCTTCTCGGTCGCTTCGTCACCCCGAAGGTCGAGGAAGCCAAGCGGCTGGAGCGCGAGATGCGGGCGGCGGAACAGGCTGAAGCCGCGGCCACGCCGGCGGAGTAGTCGAGGACGAAAAAAGCCGCGCAGGTTTCCCCGCGCGGCCTTTCATTAAGATCAACGCGCTCAGTTCGACTTGGTCGGATCGATGCGCGCGACTTCCTTCCACATGCCGCCCTGGATCTGCGAGATGACGATCAGGTCGGCACCCTGATGGTCGCCGGGGCCGTAGCTGACATCGACGTCCATGATGGAGTCGTGCAGCTTGATGGTCTCCATGCCCTTGCCGAAGCTCTCCGGCGTCAGGTCCTTGCCGGCAGCTTCGAGCGCCTTCACCAGCGTGTTGGCGGCCGAGTAGCCGAGCTGCGCGGCGGTGCCGGCCGGCTCGCCGAACTTGGCCTGGTAGGCATCGGCCCAGGTCTTCAGCTCGGCATTGGATCCGAGCCGGGCTTCCAGGTCCGACCAGCCGGCGGCGGCGTAATAGCCGTCGGTCACGCCGCCCGGCACCTTGGCGACCGCCGTGTTGAAGCCGGCCGACGAGCCGACGAACGCGGCGTCGAGACCGAGCTTCTTGGCCGTGCCGAAGGCAACGATCGTCTGACGCACGCCGAGGCCCGTCGCGACGATGTCGCAGCCGGCCTCCTTCAGCTTGGTGATGGCGCCGACGAAGTCCTGCTCGTCCGGCTTGTGGGTCGTCTCCGCCGCATACTTCAGCCCGAGAGCCTCCGCCTCGTCCTTGGCGCCTTCATAAACCTCGAGGCCGAAGTCCGACGGGATATACATCGCGCACACTTCCTGCGCGTTCTTCTCCTTGGCGAGGTGGCGCGTCGCGGCCCGCAGCTGGTCGTAGTAGGAGGACGAGCCGGTCCACTTGTAGGTGATGTCGCCCTCGATCATCTGGCGAGCGGCCGTCAGCGGCGACACGTTGTGGACCTTGGCGGCCTCCATGATCGGGAAGCCGGCGATGTTGTGCGGCGTGCCCAGGTTAAGGATCATCGCGAACACCTTGTCCGAGTTGATCAGCTTGTTGAAGTTCTGCACTGCCTTCGGCACCTGGTAGCCGTGGTCCTCCGCGATGAAACGGATCTTGCGGCCGTGGATGCCGCCCTTGGCGTTGATGTCGTCGAACATCATCTGCGCCGCCTTGATGGCGCCGACGTTGAACGCCGCGAACACGCCCGAAAGGTCGCCGTTCGAGCCGATCACGATCTCGGTGTCGGACACACCCTGCTGGGCGTTTGCGACGCCGGCCATGCCGGCCGCCAGGCCCATCGCCAGGATCGAGCTGGTAACAAGTTTCCTCATGTCATTTCCTCCACAAACGGGGTTGATGGTTCCCTCCACGCACGCCGCCACCGTCACGCGGCGTACATCTCGTCGATCAGCTTCCTGTGCTTCTTCTCCACGAAGCTGCGTTTCAGCTTCATCGTCGCGGTCAGCTCTTCGTCCTCGGCGGTGAGCAAGACGTCGATGAGGCGGAAATCCTTGATCTGCTCCACGCGCGCGAATTCGCGGTTCACCTCGGCCACCACGGACCCGATGAGATCCCGCACCTCCTGCGCCGCGCAGAGCGACTTGAAGTTGTTGAACGGCACGCGCCGGTCCTGGGCGTATTTCTCCACATTCTCCTGGTCGATCATGATCAGGCAGGAGAGGAACTTGCGCTTGTCGCCGATCACCACCGCGTCGGCGATGTAGGGGCTGAACTTCAGCCTGTTCTCGATCTCGGCGGGCGTGATGTTCTTGCCGCCGGCCGTGATGATGATGTCCTTGGCGCGGCCGGTGATCGTTAGAAAGCCCTGGTTGTCGATGCGGCCGACGTCGCCGGTCTTGAGCCATCCATCCACGATCGTCTCGGCCGTCTTGTCCGGCTTGTTCCAGTAGCCCGCGAAGACGTTTGGTCCGCGATACTGGATCTCGCCGTCGCTCGCGATCCGCATCTCGCCGCCAGGCACGACCGGGCCGACGGTGCCGGTCTTGCTGGTCTCCATCGTGTTGACCGAGATGACGCCCGAGCTCTCGGTCATGCCGTAGCCTTCGAGCACGGTCACGCCGATGGCGCGGAACCACATCAGCAGATCAGGCGAGATTGGCGCCGCGCCGGTCGTGCCGCGCCGCAGGCGATGCAGCCCGAGCATGCGCCGCATGTTGTTGAGCACGAGCCAGTCCCAGGCGGCGAAGGCGAGTTTCGTGCCGGCCGGCACCGGCTTGCCGTCCTCGATCAGCTTCGCCCGCTTCATGCCGGTCTTCAACGCCATGCCGTAAGCTAAACGACCGATGGCCGTCGCTTCCCCGGACATGATTGAGATGCGCGAGAAGATCTTTTCCCACACGCGCGGCACCGCCGTGAACACGTGCGGCGCGACCTCGCGCACGTTGTCGAACACGGTTTCCGGGCTTTCCGCGAAGTTCACGACCGAGCCGTATGCGACCGGGATGAACACGCTGATGAGGCGTTCGAGGATGTGGCAGAGCGGCAGGAAGCAGACCTGCTCGTCAGCCTCCGTCACCGGCAGGGTGATGGCGCTGCCGATCACCGAGGCAATCACGTTGGCATGGGTAATCATGGCACCCTTGGGCGGCCCGGTGGTGCCCGAGGTGTAGACGAGGATCGCCGTCTCCATCGGCTTGGAGCGTGCGATCTCCTCCTCGAAGCGTTTCGGGTTCTCCTTCAGGAAAGCCCGGCCGAGATTGTAGAGCTCGTCGAGGAAGATGACCTTCGGATGCGAGAAGCCATGCAGGCCGTGCGTGTCCAGAACGATCGCCTTCGCCAGCCCCGGCATCTCGTCGGCCACCGACAGATACTTGTCGAGCTGCTCGTCGTTTTCCACGATCAGGAAGCGGCTGTCGGAGTCGTTGACGAGATATTTGAGCTGGGCCGCCGAATCCGTCGTGTACACGCCCGACACCAGCCCGCCGACGCACTGGACGCCTAGGTCAGAATAGATCCATTCCTTGTTGTCCTCGGACAGGATCGACACGACCTCTCCGCGCTTGAGGCCAAGCGCGACCAGCCCCAGCCCGATCAGCCGCGCGTGCTCGTAGAAGTCGGTCCACGAGTAGCTGAGCCAGATGCCGTAGTCCTTCTCGCGGTGGGCGATCTTGGCGCCGTATTTCTCGCAGTTCTGCCGGAACAGTTTCGGCAGCGTGTCGCAGCCGTCGAAATAGAGCGGCGCGTTGCCGGTCAGGTCGGCATTGAAGGAATGGCCGTTCACCACCTGCATCGGCGGCAGCCGTTCGGCAATGGTCATGGGCGGCTCCTGCGGCTCACGCGCTCATCTCCACGTCTTCTTCTGCTTCCAGCGCTTCTGGCCGCGCTGGGTTTCTTCCTTCACACCGAGATAGAACTCCTGCACGTCCTTCGACTGCAGCAGCCGCTCGGCGCTGTCGGCCATGACGATGCGGCCGAGTTCCATGACGTAGCCGTAGTCGGCGACTTCCAGCGCCACCATGGCGTTCTGCTCGACAAGCATCATCGTCACCTTCTGCTCGCGGTTGAGCCGGCGCACGATGCCGAAGATCTCCTTGGTCAGCAGCGGCGACAGGCCGAGGCTCGGCTCGTCGAGCAGCATCAGCTTGGGCCGCGCCATCAGGCCCCGCGCGATTGCCAGCATCTGCTGCTGGCCGCCCGACAGCGTGCCGGCCGCCTGCCGGGCGCGCTCCTTGAGGATGGGGAAGTATGAAAACACCATCTCCCGGTCCTCGCGCACGCCGTCGGCGTCGCGGCGGGTGTAGGCGCCCATCATCAGATTCTCTTCGACGGTGAGCAGCGGGAACACCTCGCGCCCCTCCGGTACATGCGCGATGCCCGCGCGCACCACCGCGTCGGGCTCGGACCCGGCGATGTTCTTCCCGTTGTAGAGGATCTCGCCCTTCTCAGGGTTCATCACGCCGGAGATGGTCTTGAGCAGCGTCGTCTTGCCGGCGCCGTTGGCGCCGAGCACGGTGACGATCTGGCCCTCGCGCACGTCCAGCGACACGCCGCGGATGGCCATGATCGGCCCGTAGAAACTCTCCAGGTTGCGCACGGCAAGCACAACCGCGCCGGCATCGGCATTGCGTTCGAGGTTCGGCGCCAGCATCATACCGCGGCCCTCACCTTCGCGCCGGCCATCGGGTCGGTCGAGCCGATATAGGCCTCCACCACCTTCGGGTGCGTCTGCACCTCCTTCGGTGTTCCCAGCGCCAGCATCTTGCCGTCAGCAAGAGCGAGAACCCGGTCCGAGACAGAGGCGACGAGGTGCATGTCGTGCTCCACCATCAGCACGGTGATGCCCATCTGGGTCTTGATGTCCTCGATCCAGAAGGCGACGTCCTGCGTCTCCTCCACCGACAGTCCGGACGCCGGCTCGTCGAGCAGCAGCAGTCGCGGCTCGATGGCGAGAGCGCGGCCCATCTCCACCACCTTGCGCACGCCGTAAGGCAGGCCGGCGATGTATTTTTCGCGGTAGGGCTGCAGGTCGAGGAAGTCGATCACCTTCTCCACCGCCTCGCGGTGGCGGCGCTCCTCGCGTCGCACGAAGGGCGTGAACAGCGTCTCGGTCAGCAGGTTGCCCCTGCGGTGCCGGTGCCGCCCGACCAGCAGGTTCTGCAGCACGGTGGCGTGGTCGAACAGCTCGATGTTCTGGAACGTGCGGGCAATGCCGAGCCCCGCCATCTCGTGCGGCTGGCGCTTGAGGATGCTCTCGCCAGCGAAGCGGATGTCGCCCTCCGCAGGGTCGTAGAAGCGCGAGACGAGATTGAACACGGTCGACTTGCCGGCGCCGTTCGGCCCCACCAGCGCGAACACCTCGCCCTCCTCGACGCTGAAAGACACCTTGTTGACGGCGGTGACCCCACCGAAGCGCAGCGTCACGTTCTCCAGTTCCAACAGAGCGGTCATCGCATGCGCTCCGTCTTCAGGTAGCTGCGCTGCCGGCGGAACATGTCCTTCCGGTAGAACGGGAACAGTTCGAAATAGGTGCGGATCTTGATCCAGCGCCCGTAGATGCCGAGCGGCTCGAACAGGATGAAGGCGATCAGGATGAAGCCGAAGATCGCCGATTCCAGACCCGGTATCGCCACCGAGCTGGAGCCCAGCCAGCCCGTCACCACGTCGCGGCCGATCGCGATCGCCTGCGGCAGCAGCGCCACGACGGCCGCGCCGAAGAACGCGCCGTGGATGGAACCCAGCCCGCCGATCACGATCATCAGCAGAAGCTGGATCGAGATGATGATGTTGAAGGTCTCGTTGTTGAAGATGCCGGCGAAATGGCCCATCAGCGCGCCGGCCAGACCGGTGATGCCGGCCGACACGCCGAAGGCGGTCGCCTTGGTCAGCGCCACGTTGACGCCCATGGCCCGCGCCGAAACCTCCGAGTCGCGCACCGCTGCGAAGGAGCGGCCGAGCGGCGAGCGCAGGATGTTGCGGTACGCGAGAACGATGAGCACGGTGACGAAGAGCACCAGCCAGTAGAACAGCCACGGATTGCCGTAGCGGTTGATGTCGAGGCCGAAGATCGAGATGTCCGGCGCGAACAGGCCGACCACGCCCGCCGTCAGCGGCTCGGCGATCACGATCAGGTCGTCGATCAGGATCGCCAGCGCCAGCGTGCCGATAGCGAGGTAGATGCCGTGCAGCCGCGCCATCGGGAAGGCTATGAAGAAACCGGCGAGGCCCGCGATAAGCCCGCCGAGCGGAAACGCAAGGACGAACGGCAGGCCGTGCATCTGCAGCAGCACATTGGCGTAGCAGCCGATGGCCAGGAACGCGGCGTGGCCGAGACTCGCCTGCCCGGTCTGGCCGACGAGGATCATCAGCCCCATGCCGGCGATCGCCCAGATCAGCATGTTGGTCGCTTCGCCGAGCCAGTAGGTGTTGAACAGCCACGGCAGCACCACGGCCAGCACCAGCAGCAGCGCATACCAGCCGGCCTGCGCGCCGTGCTTGA
The DNA here is from genome assembly GCA_019635695.1 of Rhizobiaceae bacterium. GTDB lineage: Bacteria > Pseudomonadota > Alphaproteobacteria > Rhizobiales > Rhizobiaceae > RCIO01. The sequence goes on along the minus strand of JAHBYZ010000006.1, from coordinate 62,984 downwards.
ACATGCGGATGTCGGCGTCGTAGCTGGTCTTGAAGACGGTCCGCATCGGCTCAGACCTTCTTGGAGTGGTATTGCGCCAGGATGCCGTGCGGCCTGACGATGAGGATGAGGAAGAGCAGCAGGTACGGCATGATCTGTGAGTAGCCGCTTGGCATGTAGCGGCCGGCGAACGGCTCGATGAGGCCGACGATCAGCCCGCCGAGCAGGGCGCCGGGCAGCGAGCCGAAACCGCCGATCACCGCCGCCGCGAAGGCCTTGATGCCGAGCAGGCCCATCGACGGCTCGATGGAGCCTTTGGAGGCGTAAAGGATGCCGGCGACCGCCGCCACCATGCCGGCCAGCGCCCAGATCAGCGAGTTGAGCCGCTTGACCGGAATGCCCATGTAGTAGGCTGCGAGCTGGTTCTGCGACGAAGCTTGCATGGCGACGCCGAGCCGCGTCGAATTGAAGTAGAAATAGAGACCGCCCGTCAAGAGCACCGTGACCACGATGATGGTCACCTCGTCCATGCCGAGCACCAGTCCGCCGAAGCGCACGTCCTGCCCGGCAATGGGGGATTCCAGCGACACCGGCTGGTGGCCCCAGATGACGCCGGCGAGGAAGCGCAGCACGAAGCCGAGCGCGATGGTGAGGATGACGACCGCCACCTGCGGCTGGCCGAACATCTTGCGGATCACCAGCGCGTCGAGCGCATAGCCGAATACGCCCATGGCAAGGATGGCGAGCGGCACGGAAAGCCAGAACGGCAGGCCGAGAAACGCCTCGTTGGTGAAGCCCAGGCACAGGAACGCGCCGAGCATCATGAAATCGCCCTGCGCGAAATTCACCGCCTCCGTGGCCTTGTAGATCAGCACGAAGCCGAGCGCGATCAGGCCGTAGACACAGCCATTCGCAAGCCCGCTGACGACAAGCTGCAACACGTCCAAGGACGTTCTCCTCCCATGTCCGCCGCGCGATCTTCGCCGCGCTGGCTGTTCCCGAGTCTACACTCTCATACGGCCCCGGCAAGTTCGGGGCGCGCCCGTATTTTCAGGGTGCGATGAACACCTTTCCGTTGGGCCGCGCGAGTTCCTCCGGCACGCGCGCCATCGCTTCCTTCAGCGGCACCACCGCCGTCACGTCGGTCTTCCAGCGCCCGTCGGCGAAGCGCTTCTGCGCCTCCAGCCCGGCCGCGGCCTTCTTCTCCATCGGGGCGCTGCGCAGCCATTCGGCCAGCCAGAAGCCCTCGACCCGCTTGGCCTGGAAGATCAGTTGCCCCGGCTCGCGGATCACCGTCGCGGCCGTGTCGAGCCTGCCGTAGACGATCCAGCGCGAGCGCCGACCCATCGCGTTGAAGATGGTGGAGGCGGCCGGTCCCGTGGAGGCGTCGAGCATGATGCGCGGCTTCTCCTCGCGGCACAGCGCCGCGATCGCCCTTTCGAAGCCCGGCGCGGCGGCATTCAGCACATGTGCCGCGCCGTGCCGTATCAGGAGTTCGGTCTGGTCGTCGCGGCGCACGATGGCGATGGGGCGATACCCTTCGTCCCGCGCCAGTCCGATGATCAGCTTGCACAGCTGGCTGGCCCCGGCCGTCAGGATGAACGACTTCTCGCCTTCCTCGCGCACGATGTCGAACATGGCGAGAGCCGTCAGCGGATTGACGATCATCGCCGCGCCGTCCTCGTCGGACACGCCGGGCATCAGCGGGATCGCCATCGCTGCGTCGACCAACGCGTATTCGGCCCAGCTTCCCGAGCCCGCCGCGATGAAGGCGATGCGTCTGCCCGCCAGCGCCTCGGTGCCCGCGCCGGTCGCCACCACCGTGCCCGACCCCTCGAAGCCCGCTGGCTGTCCCTGCCTGCGCGGCTGGCCATAGAGACCCTTGATGAACATCACGTCGGACGGGTTGATCGCCCCGCGCGCGACCTTGACGAGCACCTGCCCCGCGCCCGGCCGCGGCACCGGCACGGTCGCTTCCTCCACATAGGGTTGCATCGCCTCCAGCACGCTGCCGGAATGCTCCTTCGCGTAGCCGTCGCCCTTCTGGATCAGCGCGCGCATGGTTTCAGGAACGCTCATGGCACCAGCACCAGCTTTCCGGACGCGCCGCGCCCCATGATGCGCCTCAGCACCGCCGGCGCCTCGGCCAGCCTGTAGCTGCCCTCGATCATCGGCTTGACCTTGCCCGCCTGATACCAGCCGACCAGCTCGCGCATGTTGTCGGCATAGACCTTCGGCTCGGCCTTGGTGAAATTGCCCCAGAACACACCGACGAGGGAAAACTCCTTCACCAGCGCCAGATTGACCGGGAATTTGGGAATCGTGCCCGAGGCGAACCCGACGATCAGCAGCCGGCCGCCGCGCGCCATCGAGCGGCTGAGCGCATCAAAGGCGTCGCCGCCCACGGGATCGAAAGCCACGTCGACGCCCTTGCCGCCGGTGAGCGATTTCAGATCGTCCTTGAGGTTGTCGTAGCCGACGACCTCGTCGGCCCCCGCCGCACGCGCGATCGCCCGCTTGGCGTCCGACGATGCGACCGCGATCACCCGCGCGCCCATGATCTTGCCGATCTGCACCGCCGCCAGACCCGTAAGCCCCGACGCACCGAGCACCACCAGCGTCTCGCCGGCTTTCAGCGCGGCCCGCTGCTTCAGCGCATGATGCGCCGTACCGTAGCCGCACATCAGCGCGGTCGCGTCGGCCGCGCTCATGCCGGCCGGCAGCTTCATGGCGCTCGCTTCGGCCACCGCCGCGCGTTCGGCATAAGCGCCGAGTGTCGAGACCGCCGCCGCGCGGTCGCCGACCTTGAAGCCCTTCACCTCGGCTCCGACGGCCGTCACCTTGCCGGCAATCTCCATGCCCGGCACGAACGGCACCGGCGGCCTGAGCTGGTAGAGCCCCTGCACGAGCAGCCCGTCCGGATAGTTCACCCCGATCGCCTCGGCATCGATGACGATGTCGCGCGGGCCTGCGACCGGCTCCGGCCAGTCGGCATATTCGAGCGCGTCGAGCGGTGCGAAATTGCGGGCGACGATGGCCTTCATCGTGCTCTCACACCTCTTGCTGCGTGTATTTGGCGAGTTCCGCGCGCGCAACCTGCCGGCGGTGCACCGCGTCGGGTCCGTCAGCCAGCCGCAGCGTGCGCAGATGCGTCCACGACCGCGCCAGCGGCGTGTCCTGCGAGACGCCCTGCCCGCCGAACATCTGGATCGCCTCATCGGTGACCCGCAACGCCACCTTCGGCGCCACCACCTTGATCTGGCTGATCCATGGCGCTGCGGCACGCGCATCGCCGCGGTCCATCATCCACGCCGCCTTGAGACACAAAAGCCGCGCCATCTCGATGTCGGAACGGCACTCGGCGATGATGTCGTAGTTGGCGCCGAGCTGCGCCAGCGGCTTGCCGAAAGCCTCGCGCCGCATCGAGCGCCGGCACATCTGCTCCAGCGCCATCTCGGCCTGGCCGATGGCGCGCATGCAGTGGTGGATGCGCCCCGGCCCGAGTCGGCCCTGCGCGATATCGAACCCCCTGCCCTCGCCGACCAGAAGGTTCTCCGCCGGCGCGCGCACGCCCTCGAAGCGGATGTGCAGATGTCCGTGCGGCGCGTCGTCGTCGCCATAGACCTTCATGGCGCGCAGCTTGGTGATGCCCGGCGTGTCGGCCGGCACGAGGATCATCGAGTGGCGACGATGTTTCGGGGTGTCCGCGTCACCGGTCTTCACCATCACGATGTAGATGGCGCAGCGCGGGTCACCGGCGCCCGACGACCACCACTTCTCGCCGTCGAGCACGTAGTCGCCGCCGTCGCGCACGCAGCGCATGGCGATGTTGGTGGCGTCCGAAGAAGCCACGTCCGGCTCGGTCATAAGATAGGCGGAGCGTATCTTGCCGTCGAGCAGCGGCGCCAGCCAGCGCTTCTTGTGGGCGTCGGTGCCGTAGCGTTCCAGCACCTCCATGTTGCCGGTGTCGGGCGCCGAGCAGTTGAACGTCTCCGCGCCGAGATGCGCTTTGCCCATCTCCTCCGCCAGATAGGCGTATTCCACCGTGTTCAACCCATAGCCGCGCTCCGAGCCGGTGAGCCAGAAGTTCCACAGACCGCGCTCGCGCGCCTTGGCCTTCAGCCCTTCCATGATCTCGGTCTGCCGCTTCGTGTAGACCCAGCGGTCGCCACCTCTGCCCACTTCGGCGAGGAAGTCCTCGTCCAGCGGCATGATCTCGTCGCGCACCATGCGCGCCACCTTCTCGTGCAGCGGTCTCACCCGCTCGCTCATGCCCAGATCCATCGGGCCCGGATTACTGGCGCTCATGCCGCGCGCTCTCCTTCAAACACCAGCCCGCCCTGCGCATATGCCACGACCCGGGCGGCCAGCGCCTCGGTCTGCGCCCGTGTCTCGCCGGTGCGCGGCGAGTACCAGAATATCGGCGAGTTCAAGGACATGAACATCAGCTGGTTGGTCACCGACAGGTCGTCGAAGCGAAACACACCCTCGTCGCGCCCCTGCAGCAGCGTCGCGCGGAACAGATTGCCGTAGCGTGTGCGGTAGTCGAGCAGTTCGTTGAACACGGTGCGCTGCTCCGGCGTGGTGGCGCCGGCCAGATGCATCTCCACGCCGATCCACACGGCCCGCTGGAACGGCTTGGTCACCATCATCTGCAGCACATGCACCATCGCCATCCGCCGCCAGCGCGGCAGAGCCGGCCCGGGCAGGTCGCTGAGCGGCTTCACGGCGGCGAAGTTCATGTCCATGCCGGCGCGGAACACCTCGGCGAACAGTTCGCCCTTGGACGGGAAGTGATGGTAGATGCGCCCCTTGGTGGCACCAAGGCTGCGCGCCACGTCGTCGATCGAGGTCTGCGCATAGCCGCGGTCCATGAAACAGCGCGCCGCCGCCGCCAGAATGTCGGCCCGCGAGTTGTCGAGCGCGATCTCGCGCACACCCAATGAGCGCAGTTCGGGCGTCATGCGCCTCCCGTTCCTCCCGTCCGTGTGGCCCGCTTCGCTTCTCGCGTTCTCCGGGCCGCTTGTTTTCGCCGCCGCTTCCGGTCAGCCTCTTTACGGACGCCGCGATGATGAACATACTACCGGGTATGTTGTCAATCGCACGTTAAGGCAGCCCGCTGGAAGGCTGCCATCGGGGAGGAGGCTGCGATGTCCTACGTGGACGATCTGTTTTCCGTTGCCGGCAAGACCGCGCTGGTCACGGGGGCGGCGACAGGCATCGGCCGCATGGTGGCGACCGCGCTCATCCAGGGCGGCGCGCGGGTGCTGATCGCCTCCCGCAAGGGTGACGCCTGCACGGCCGTCGCGGCCGAACTCAACGCCCTGGGCGCTTCCGGCACGGCCGAAGGTTTCGCCGGCGATGTCGCCAGCGAAGTCGGCGTCGACGCACTGGCGACGCAGGTTGCGCAACGCACCGATGCGCTGAACATCCTCGTCAACAATGCCGGCATTTCATGGGGCGCCGAGCTGGACGACTTTCCCTATGCTGCCTGGGCGAAGGTGCTGAACGTCAACGTCGCCGGGCTCTTCCACCTGACGCGCCAGCTCCTGCCGATGCTGGAGAAGGGCGCGAGCGACGCCGATCCCGCGCGCATCATCAACCTTGGCTCGGTGATGGGCACGCAGCCCATGGCCGACGGCGCCTACTCCTACACCGCGTCGAAGGCGGCCGTTCACCATTTGACGCGCACGCTCGCTGGCGAACTCGCCGGCCGGCGCATCACGGTCAACGCCTTCGCTCCCGGTCCCTTCCAGAGCCGCATGACAGCCTTCGCCACCGCCACCGACGAACAGGCGGCCCACGTCGGCGGCCATGTCCCGATCGGACGCATCGGCAGGCCGGATGACATAGCCGGCGCCACGCTGTATCTGTGCGGGCGCGGCGGCGCCTACGTCACGGGAGCGATCCTTCCGATCGACGGCGGACAGTCCGTCCAGCATGGGATGCGGCTGTTCAAGGACTAGCATTGGACCTCTTCAAGCTACCCCCGGTCTCGCTCGAGACGATCATCGCGGCCGTGGGCAGCGAGGTTGCGGTCTCGCCGTGGCGCACGGTCACGCAGGAGATGATCGACCGCTTCGCCGACGCAACCGACGACCGGCAGTTCATCCATGTCGACCCGGCGCGCGCCGCGGCGGAGACGCCGTTCGGCGGCACCATTGCCCATGGTTTCCTGACGCTCTCGCTGCTGTCGACGATGGCGTACGAATCCATCCATCCGCTGGAAAACGTCGAGCTCAACGTGAACCAGGGCTTCGAGAACATGCGCTTCGTCGCCCCGGTGAAGACCGGCTCACGGGTCCGCGCGCGATTCTTCCTTGTCAAGGTCAATCCGCGTCCTTCCGGCTGGATCGAATTCGCTTATGACGTGACCATGGACATCGAGAACACCATCAAGCCGGCGCTCAAGCTGCGCTGGCTCACCCTTTCCAAGATCGACCGCACGAGGCTGGCGAAATGAACGTGGCGGCCGCTCCCGACATCGCCACGCTCGGGCCCTACCTGGAACGCCATGTTCCAGGTTTCAAAGATTTGCGAGCGATCGAAAAATTCAACACCGGGCAGTCGAACCCGACCTTCAGGCTCGACGCCGCGAGCGGCCGCTACGTGCTGCGCGCCAAGCCGCCGGGCGAACTGCTGAAGTCCGCGCACCAGGTTGACCGCGAATATCGCGTGATGAAGGCGCTCGCCGGCAGCGCGGTTCCGGTCGCCCGCATGCTGCATCTGTCGGGCGAGGATTCGCCGCTGGGGCGCATGTTCTACGTCATGGAGTTCGTCGAGGGCCGTATCTTCTGGGACCCTGCGCTGCCCGAAGGCGCCGACAATGCCGAACGCGCCGCGATCTACGATTCCATGAACGCGACGCTCGCCGCCCTGCACGACGTCGACATCGCCGCGGTCGGGCTGACCGATTTCGGCAAGCCCGGCAGCTATTTCGAACGGCAGCTGTCGCGCTGGAGCAGCCAGTATCGTGCGTCGGAGACGGGCACGGTCAAGGACATGGACGACCTGATCGCCTGGCTGGAGCGCTCGCTGCCGACCGATGACGGGCAGGTGGCGCTGGTCCACGGCGACTACCGCCTCGACAACATGATGTTTGCGCCAGACCGGCCTCAGGTCATCGCCCTGCTCGACTGGGAGCTGTCGACGCTCGGCCATCCCTTCGCCGACATCGCCTACCAGTGCATGCAATGGCGGCTGCCGCACGGCACCGGCTTCAAGGGACTGGGCGGGGTCGACCGCAAGGCGATCGGGCTGCCGACCGAAGAGGAATATGTCGCCGCCTACTGCCGCCGCCGCGGCATCGACGGGATCGGCAACTGGACCTTCTATCTCTGCTTCTCCTTCTTCCGCCTCGCCGCCATCTGCCAGGGCGTCTACAAGCGCGCGCTCGACGGCAACGCCTCGAACCCCGAAAAGGCGAAGACCTACGGACAGGCGGTGACGCTGCTGTCGGGGCTGGCCGCCAAAGAGATCGCGAAAGGGTAATCCATGGCCGGGCGTTTCGCAGGCAAGGTCGTCCTGATCACCGGCGCCACCGGCGGTTTTGGCTCGGCGGCGGCGAAGCGCTTCGCAGCGGAGGGCGCAAATCTGGTGCTCTCCGACCTGAAGGCCGAAACGCTCGAAGCGTTCGCCAAATCGTTGTCCGCCGAGACCGCGACGCTGGCCGGCGACATCGCCGACGAGGCGCTTTCGGAAGGGCTGGCCAAGCTGGCGCAATCGCGCTTCGGCGGGCTCGACGTGGCGGTCAACAATGCCGGCATCGCGCAGAATTTCGTCCGCTTCCCGTTGCTGCCGTCGGACGAGGCGCGCCGCATCATCGACATCGACGTGATGGGCGTGTTCTACGCCATGAAGCACCAGCTGCCGCTGATGGAGCGGCAGGCGCGCGAGGGCCGCAAGGGCGCCATCGTCAACATCGCCTCGGTGGCCGGCATCGCCGGCGCGCCGCGGCTTGCGGTCTATTCCGCGGCCAAGCACGCGGTGGTCGGCTTCACCCGTTCGGCGGCGGCGGAGTACGCCACCAAGGGCGTGCGCGTGAACGCGGTGTGCCCATCCTTCGCCCGCACCGAGATGGTCAACGCCACGCTGCGGCTGGCGCCCGACCGCGCGGCGGCCGAGACGGAGCTGGCACGCGGCGTGCCGATGAAGCGGCTGGCCGAGGTCGACGAGATCGTCGAGGTGATACTGTTCGCCGCCGACCCCGCCAACTCCTTTATGACCGGCCAGACGCTGGCAGCGGATGGCGGCATCACCGCGATCTGAAGCAAACACCACCTCCACCATGCTTCGTATGGTCCCCCTCCCCCGTCAACGGGGGAGGGGGACCGCCGAAGGCGGTGGAGGGGGCGTCGCAGGGCGGATGACGGGCACAGCCGGTTTGACCTTCATCAACGACCCCACGCAGCATTTCGCCATCATAGCCCCGGTCGCCAAGGCGGGGACAAATCCATGTCTCGATTTCTCTGGACCGGCATTGTCGGACCGTTCGTCTACCTCGCCACCGTGCTCGCCGGGGGGGCGGTCACGCCGGGCTATTCGCATGTCGTCCATGCCGTCAGCGAGCTGACCCAGCGCGGCGCGCCCCATGCCCTCCCGCTCGGCGCAGGCTTTGCCGTCTCTGCGATCCTGTGCGGCATGTTCGGGCTGGCGGTGGCCGCGAGCGGCCGGTCCGTCCGCCTGCCGGGCTGGCTGATCGCCGGTTACGGCGTGATCGCATTCCTGCTTGCGACCATCTTTCCCATGGACCCGATCGGCAGCGAGGTCACCTTCGCGGGCGTAGCGCACATCGTGCTGGTCGCGCTGTCAGGGCTGATGCTGGTCGGGGCGATCATTGTCGCTGCCCTGCGGCTGCGCGGCGAACTGCCGTGGTTCCTGCCAGTCTCCATCGCCGCAGCGATCCTCATGCTCGCCGGCGGCGCGTCGTCAGCGGTGATGATCGCCAATGAGATCGCCATGACAGGACTCGCCGAGCGCGTGACGCTGTCGTCCTATCTCCTCTGGTTCGCCGTGCTCGCGACCGTACTCATGCGGCTGCCGGCGCCACGCGTGGCCGTCCCGTCCTGAGCAGCACCAGCGCAACTGCGGCGATGTTGACCAGATTCCAGGCGATGCCGTTCAGGAACGCGGCCTGATAGGAGCCGGTCTGGTCATAGATCCAGCCCGACATCCAGCCGCCGACCGCCATGCCGATGATGGTGGCCATGATGACCAGGCCGGTGCGCCGCCCGGCCTCGGCGGCGGGCAGATATTCGCGCACGATGATGGCGTAACAGGGCACGATGCCGCCCTGCGCAAGCCCGAAGACCAGCGAGACGACGTAGAGCGACGCGAGCCCGTCGAAGGGGATGTAGAAGAGCAGAGACAGCCCCTGCCCGACCGAGCCGATGAGCAGCGTCGGGATGCCGCCGATGCGGTCGGCGAGCCAGCCCGAAGCGAGCCGGCTGACGATGCCGCCGGCGAGCATGATCGACAGCATCTCGGCGCCGCGCGCCACGCCGTAGCCCAAGTCGACGCAATAGGCGACGATGTGCACCTGCGGCATGGCCATCGCCATGCAGCAACCGAAGCCGGCGACGACGAGCAGCGCCTGCAACATGCCCGGCGACAGGGCCGTGGGCTTCAGCGGCGGCGAGCCGGCAACTACGCCCGACAACCCATGGGTGGGAAGCCGCCGGCGCAGCAGGAAGGACAGCGGCACGACGGTGACGATCACGAACAGGCCGATGGCGATGTAGGTCCAGCGCCAGCCCCAGCCATCGAGGAAGGGCTGCATCAGCGGCGGCCAGATGGCGCCGGCGAGGTAGTTGCCGCTGGCGGCGGCCGCGACCGCCAGCCCCCGCCGCTTCCAGAACCAGTGGGATATGTCGGCCAGCAGCGGCCCGAAATTCACGGCGGTGCCAAGCCCGATCAGCAGCCCTTGAGCCAGCGCGAACAGCCAGATGTTGCCGGACAGGCCGGCGACGATGAAGCCCACGCCATTTGCGAGATTGGCCGCGGCCAGCGGCAGGGCGATGCCGAAACGGTCGACATACCTGCCCATCAAAAGGTTGCCGACCGCAAATCCGACCATCGTCAGCGTGTAGGGGATCGAAGCGTCGGCGCGTTCGACCTGGAACTCGGCCTGCACCGCCGGCAGCACGACCACGACCGCCCACATGCCGACATTGCCGACCGTCGCGATCAGCACGCTAATGGCGAGGCGGGTCCACGAAGTGCGGCTGTCGAGATGGTCTGGCACGCGGCCTCCGCCTGTTTCGGCTGGACCATAGAGATGCGCCAGCGGCAAAGACAGGAACACGAGAGCGCGAGGGGTGAGCCAGCAGTTCGCGCCGCCACGCCCCGTTTCCGGTCTGGCCATTGCACGCGCCATGACGTGAAGATCGCTGCACGACTTCACTGGGCGCGGTCGCCAGAATTCCTGACGGAATTCGGCGTAGGAAGCGGGGCGCGGAAACCGCACCTCGATTCTAGATTTATGTGGCGCGGTCGCCCGCGCCCCGCCGGTGTTCTTGTCCCGCGGCGAGGAGGTCATCCGGCCATACTGGGACCCGGACCTGGGGGCTCAACACCCAGCCGCTTTCCGAAGGCGACCGATCCGGCACCGTCTCCCGCCCGTTCGCTCGGCTGCGCGACCGTTTCCCGCGCGGGAGATGGGCGGAGTATGGCGGACGCGGAGAGGGCGGGGATAGAGGCGGGAAAAGTGTGGGATAGAGCCGCAACATCTCGACTTCGTCATCCCGGACGACGAACCTTGCGCAGCAAGGGACGGCGATCCGGCAACTGTAGTTCATGCCCTGAACGCGGTCTGGGTTTTGGCCATGGCGTTCAGTGTTGTGAGCATCTTCCTGGCGAGGGCAATCAGCGCTGCTTTAGGAGCTTTGCCGGCGCTGCGCAGCCGGTTGTAGAATGCCTTGAGCGGCGAGTTGGTCTTCAGCGAGGCCACAGCCGCCATATAGAGGGCCTGGCGGACGCGGCGCCGGCCGCCACGGATTGTGCGCCGGCCGCGTCTGTCCCCGCTGTCGTTGTTGAGCGGCGCCGGGCCAGCCAGCATCGCGAGCGCCGCGCCCGAACGCACGCCGAGTTCGGGCAGCAGACCGATGAGGACGGCTGAGGTGACGAACCCGATGCCGGGCATCGAAACGCACCAGCGCGTCGGCGCTCGCCAGTGGGGCAGACGCGTCGAGGAACTGGCGCATAGTCTTCTCGACCTTGGCGGGCGTACCTCGATCAAAGGCCATGCGATATGGCTGTCGAGATCAACGGCGACGGTGCCATCATCCCGCATCGGCGCCCACATCAGCACGGCGTGTCTTCTCCTGCATGCGCATGGCGACGAGCTGGTCGCTGCCGACGGGTCAGCAGAACCAGTCTCTCGCGCTCTGATCGGGGAGCGGATCCGGGTTGTGGCTGCAGCGCACGCCCCATCTCGGCCAACATCGCCGCGTCGATCGCGTCGATCTTTGCGGGGCGCGTGGCGCAGGCGAAATCGCGGGCGCGCTGCGGATTGACGCGCACATGAGAGCCACACCTGCCGTGGCCAGCGCATGGCACAGCGCGCCGTATCGTGAGTTCCGGTCGCCTCGAAGATGGCGGCCTCGTTGCTACGCGCAGCCAGCGGAGGCGGCGAGTTGCGCCAGTTCGGCGGGGCAGTTGGCTATCCGAGCGATGCGGGCGCAGCTCGGATCAACCACGTCGATCCATGCCTTGGAAACGTCGATTCCTATCGAGGGTCGGTGATAGTGTCATAGTGCCTGTCCCCTGTGATGCGAGGTCCGCGGCAGCGGCCTCGTGCAACTGTTCAGGTGTCGAAGCGGGCGGGGACCCGTGCCGGATCACGGTCTCAGGACCGGGGACAACGGTCTCCCGCCCGCAACACAATCGCACATCCGCACTACACAGGGATCCATGCCGCGAAGGTGTCAGAAATCCCCCCGAGCGGCAGTTGCGAGTCCACGGCATGGATCCCGGATAGATGCACGTTCGCTGCTCTCACGTTCATCTTCCGGGATGACGAAGCGTAGACGGGTGCAGCCCTCCCTTCTTCCACAATGGGTTAGCGAAAGTCGCTCCTACCGCCAAATCCCCAAAATGAGACCCATCGCGGCGAAGGCGACGGTGAGATAGCCGCCGTTGATGAGGATGTAAGTCCACGACCGACGCTCGAACAGCGCCACGACGGCAAGACCGAAAGCCGCCCAGCCGAGCCCGGCGGCGACCGAGGCCGCGAGCGCGAACTGCAGCGTCGCGTCCGGACCGATGAAGGCGGCAAGGTTGGCGGCCATCAGCAGGCTGAAGACGAAGGCGGCGCCAAATATCACCGGCATCGAGCCGCGCTTCAAATCGGCGTCGGTGAAGCCGTTGGCGCGCATCCAGGCGTTGCCGAACAGCAGCGGCGAATACCAGAGGCCGCCGATCAGGAAGCAGGCGAGCGCGGCGGCGATGACGGCCAGAAAATTGATCTGCAAGACCCCCTCCATGGAAACGCGGCACGACACTCGCGAAACATGCGCCGGCCCTCTTGGACGAATCGGAAGTCAGCCCTCCACCGGCCCGTCCACTGGCAGGTAGTTGTCGATGCCGCGCGCGGCCTGCGCGAACGCACCCGGCGTCATGCCGGCGAAATCGCGGAAGTCGCGGCTCAGATGCGACTGGTCGGCATAGCCGAACGCCACCGCCAGGTCCGACCAGTCCGGCCTGCGCGGTCCCATTCGCCAGTCGAAATGGTCGCGCGCGATGAACTCGCGCAGCCCGGCGAACCGCCGCAGGCGGTGGAACTGCTTCGGCGACAGCCCGACCCAGCGGCGGAACAGCGCCGAGACATGGCGCTGCGTGTAGCCCGTTTCCCCCATCAGGCCGGCAACGCCGGTCCGCCCGCCGGCATGGAGCCGCGCGGTCATGTGATGGACCGAGCGATCGAAGGCGAGGTCGCGGCAGCGCGCCGTGAGCCATTCCTGCGCAACGTCGATCTTGCCGTCGGCGTCGGGCGTTTCCAGGATGCGATCCCGCAATCCGCGCGCCGACGCCGGACCGACGACGCTGTCGAGCGGCAGCACGCTGTTGGTGATGACGTCGAGCGGCAGGCCGAGGAAAGGATAGGCGCCGCCGGGGCGGAACGCGATGACCAGCATCGAGGAACCGGTCTCCGCGCCGATGACGATGAAGCGGTCGTGTGCGCCCGAAACCCAGCTTTCGCGGAACTCGGTGATGCCGATGCCATCGGCAGACTGGTAGCGCTTCTTTGGCGTATCCGTCAGGTCGACCACGATGTGGACGATGCCGTCGGGCAGCAGCTTTTCGCGCGCATGGTCCGAGACGAGCCCGCGATAATAGGTGATCGACTCGACAAAACGGCCGAGCGGCGGTGGCGGGAAGTGCAGCCGCAGGAACATGCGGCAGAGTGAGCGCGGCACTGTCGTTGCGTCAAGCTCGCGCCAAAAGTGCCGCGGCGCCGAAACGCCACGGCCATATCGATTCGGTTCCGGTCAGTCGGCTCGGTCAGTCGGCCGGCGGTTTCCCGTTGGTGCGTCCAGCAGGACGGGCCGGCTTGCCCGTTGACGGATCAGGAGCGCCGGCAACCGTTCCGTTGGCGACCGAAACCGGATCGGAGGCAGGGAACGAGTCCTTCAGCGCCTTCTCCAGCTCCTTGTCGGCCGCCTGCTTGTCGGGGTCTTCATGCTTGACGGCACCCGTCGGCAGATCGCGGCGGTCCTGCGCGAGCTCTTCCGTCGTCGGCGCGATCGACGCGTCGTCGAAGCGCGCGTCCGCCGGATAGCGGTCCGCGTCGGCGGCGGTGTGAAGTACGTCGAAAACAGTGCTCATGGGACCTCTCCCGTTCGTTGCACGTCCGCAAAAAACGGTCGTGGACGAAGGTGGTTCCCTCAAGTTTCGTGTCGATGCCCGGAAAAATTGAACCGGTTTAGCGCTTCACACCTAACGTTTCACCGGTGGCTTCTGGTTGGTGCGGCCGGCAGGACGGCCGGTGCGCGTGGTGGACGTCGCCGCGACCGGATCGCTGGCGGGGAAGGTTTCCTTCAACCCCTCCACCAGCTCCTCGTCCAGTTCCTCGCGCGTGGCCTCCTGCGAGGGATCATCTATGCGGGGATCGACGTGCTTCTTGCGCGATTGCGGCGGCTTGCGGTTGGTGTCCTTGGGTGCAGGCATGGCTGGCTCCTTGCGGCCATCATGTCGGGGCGGCATGAGCCGCGCAAGCGCCGTCAGAAGCCGGGATCGCGCGTCGCCTCTTCGAGCAGCGAGAAAGCGTAGTCGCTGAACGACCGCCATACCTCGACCCGGAAGGCCTGCGGCTGGGTGCGCACCAGCACGATCTCGACCTTGCCGAGAATGGTGCGCGCGGCGCGGCCGACCGGGAAGGCCGCGAGCGAGAGATCGCGCGGGCAGCCGGCGTTGAGCACCGCCTCGGCGGCGATGCCGGAGACGAGGATGCCGACATTGCGATGCGAGACGTCGACGGCCGAATGCAGCGCGTCGACATCGCGACAGATGGCAGCGAGGTCGGCGCCTTCCTCGTCGATGACCAGCCACTCGTCCGGCCCGAGCGGCAGGCTCATGCGCGGGCCGACGGTCCGGATCTGGCGGCCGTCGAAGAGATCCACCTTGAGCGCGCGGGCCAGAGCCCCGCGTGATGTGGCCGGCGCGCGGACGGCGAGGCGCGTGGCGGGCGGTGCCGGCGCAACGGTGACGTGCGGGCGGCCGACGAAACGGCCGGCGAGCGGGGAGGTGCGTGCTATCTCAGCCATTGAGCCTCTCCCCCTTCTCGTCGATGAAGACCGTGCCGGTGACCTCGACCTCGATGACGCGCTTGGGCATCGGCACGTAGAGCGTCTGGCCCATCTTCGCGCGGCCGTCGGTCACGAGCGCCAGCGCGATCGAGCGGTTGCAGTTGGCCGACCAGTAGGACGAGGTGACGTGGCCGATCATGGTCATCGGCACCTGCTGTTTCGGGTCGGCGACGATCTGCGCGCCCTCCTCAAGCACGATCTTCGGGTCCCTAGTCCTGAGGCCGACCAGCTGCTTGCGGCCCTTGCCGACGAGATCGGGACGCTTCAACCCTCCTATGCCGACGAAGTCGGTCTTGGCCTTGCCGATGGCCCAGGACAGGCCGGCGTCGTCGGGCGTCACCGTGCCGTCAGTCTCCTGCCCGACGATGATGTAGCCCTTCTCGGCGCGCAGCACGTGCATGGCCTCGGTGCCGTAGGGCACGGCACCATGCTTCGCCCCCTCAGCGGCGATTGCTTCCCACACCGCCTGCCCGAAGTCGGCCGGCACATTGACTTCGAAGCCGCGCTCGCCGGTGAACGACATGCGGAACAGCCGCGTCGGCACGCCGAGGATGGAGCCCTCGCGCACCGACATGTGCGGCATGGCCGAGTCGGAGATGTCGATGCCTTCGACCAGCGGCGCGAGGATGTCGCGGCTCTTCGGCCCCTGCACGGCGATGACCGCCCACTGCTCGGAGATCGAGCTGAGCCAGACCTTGAGGTGCGGGAACTCGGTTTGGAGGTAATCCTCCATGTGGTTCATCACGCGCGCCGCGCCGCCGGTGGTGGTGGTGACATGGAAGCGGTCGGCAGCCAGCCGGCCCACCACGCCGTCGTCATAGATAAAACCGTCCTCGCGCAGCATGATGCCATAGCGGCAGCGGCCGGGTTCGAGCTTCTGCCACGGATTGGTGTAGAGCAGCTCCATGAAGGCTGCGGCGTCCGGGCCGACGACCTCGATCTTGCCCAGCGTCGAGGCGTCGAAGATGCCGGCAGCCTTGCGCACGGTCAGGCATTCGCGATCGACCGCCGCGTGCATGTCCTCGCCCTTGCGCGGGAAATACCAGGCGCGTTTCCACTGGCCGACATCCTCGAACACGGCACCGGCCGCGACGGCCGCCGCGTGCATGGCTGTCCTGCGGGTCGGATCGAACAGCGGCCCCTTCGCGTGGCCGACGATCGTGCCGAAGCTGACCGGCGTGTAGGGCGCGCGGAAAGTGGTCAGCCCGACCTCGGGGATCGGCTTGCCGAGCATTTCGGCGGCGATGGCCAGCCCGTGCAGGTTCGACGTCTTGCCCTGGTCGGTGGCCATGCCGTTGGTGGTGAAGCGCTTGACATGCTCGATCGAGCGCATGCCCTCGCGCACCGCCTGGCGGATGTCCTTGGCGGTGACGTCGTTCTGGAAGTCGATGAACGCCTTCTTCCCGACATGGCCGGCTGCGCCCGCCGCGCCGCCGGACCAGCTTTCGCCCGAAACCTTCTCCGGGCGGGCGACAGGCTTCGCCGCCTTGAGCGAGGCGTGCTCGCCGGCGGCGAAGGCTTCGGCGAGCGTGGCTTCGAGGTTTTCCGTACCGTTGCAGGCACCGACCGAGACGCAATCCTGCGCGTGTTTCGAGGGCAGGAAATTGCGCTTCTCGGGCACGTATTCGACCCTGCCGCGCGACTGCGAGAACAGGTGCAGGGAAGGCGTCCAGCCGGCAGAGGTGAGCAGCGCGTCGACCACGATGGAACGCTCGCGCCCGCCCTTGATCGGACGAACGCTCATGGAGGCGACGCGCAGGCGGCCGGAAGTGTCGATGACCTCATGGCCAAGCAGAACCTCGATACCCACAGCCTTCGCCGCCTCGACCAGATCGGCCGGCGGTTCCGGGCGCGGATCGACGATGGCCGCGACGTGGATGCCTGCGCGCTTGAAGTCGAGCGCGGCCTGCCAGCCGGAATCGCTCGACGTGTAGACGCCGACGCGGCGGCCGACAGCTGCGCCGTAATGCGAAAAGAAGGTGCGGCCGGCGGAGGCCAGCATCACGCCCGGCCGGTCATTGCCCTTGAACACCATGTGCCGCTCGATGGCCCCGGTTGCCAGCACCACGCGGCGGGCGCGCACCTGCCAAAGCCTTTCGCGCGGCAGATCGGAATGCGGCGCGGCGAGATGGTCGGTGACGCGTTCGGCCATCGCCACCATGTTCTGCGCGTAGTAGCCGAACGCCGTCGCGCGGGTGAGCAGGCGTACATTCTTCATGGCCGCCAGCCGGGCGACCGTCGCCTTCGCCCACGGCCAGCCGGCCTGCCCGTCGATCGACGCACCCGTTTCGTAGCGCAGCGCCCCGCCGAACTCGGCCTGCTCGTCGGCAAGGATCACCGATGCGCCGCTCTCGGCCGCGGCCAGCGCGGCAGCGAGGCCCGCGGCACCGCCGCCGACGACGAGCACGTCGCAATGGGCGAAGCGGGCTCCGTAGCGGTCGGGATCGGGCTCCTTCGGCGCTTTGCCGAGGCCGGCCGCCGCGCGGATGTTGGGCTCGTATAGGTGTTTCCACGCCCACCGCGGCCACATGAAGGTCTTGTAGTAGAACCCCGCCGGGAAGAACGGCGACATCAGGTCGTTGACCGCGCCAACGTCGAAGGACAGCGACGGCCAGCGGTTCTGCGAGACCGCTTCCAGTCCGTCATAGATCTCCTGCTGGGTGGCGCGCACGTTGGGCGTGCGCCGACCCGTGGCGTCGCGCCTGATCTCCACCAGCGCATTGGGCTCCTCCGCGCCGGCGGAGAGGAAGCCGCGCGGCCGGTGGTACTTGAACGAGCGGCCTACCAGATGCACGCCGTTGGCGATCAGCGCCGAGGCGAGCGTGTCGCCCTCGACGCCCTGCATGGCCCGCCCGTCGAAGCTGAACGGCACGGCACGGCCGGGCATGAGCCGGCCAGCGCCGGCGATGCGGTAGGCGCCGGTCATTTCCCGTTTCCCCTCGCGGCAGGCTTCCTGACGTTCAGCTTCTTCGGCTCGACATTGCCGTGAGCCGCCGGGCCGGTGTCGCCGACCGCAGGCAGCACCGGGCGCGCCTCGCCAGCCTTGTAGGTCGTGACGAACCTGTCGCTGACCGTGTCGCGCACCGCGTTGAAGAAGCGCGCGCAGCCATGGACGTGGCGCCAGCGCTCGAACACGATGCCCTTCGGGTTCGAGCGGATGAAGAAGAATTTTTCGAAGTCCGCGTCGGGGATCGAAGCCAGATTGGTCGGGCGCGCGATATGCGCCTCGCCGGCATGGCGGAACTCCAGCTCCGGCAGGTCTTCCTCGCACCAGGGGCAGCGTATCAACAGCATCAGTCGTCCTCGCCGCCGGCGTCGGCGCCTTCCTTTTCGGCCAGAAGTTCCTCGCACAGCGCCTGACCCATCACCACGAAAGGCGCCAGCCGCTTGATGAGCACGGCGAAGTCGCTGTCGAAGGGCAGGAACAGGTCCGCGTCCTCGAGGCTGGCGAAGATCTCCAGCGGATTGGTCGAGACGATCACCGAACGCGGTGTCCGATACGGAATGTCCTTGATGAACCAGTCGGGATCGTTGGTGTCAGGCTCCCGGAAGAAGACCAGCCGGGTCTGCGCGAAGATGAAGCAGGAGAGATCGCCACGGTCGACGCTGAACGGCCATTCGTGCGCGACGGCGTCCTTGGATATCTCAATGCTTTTCTCGAACGGCATCGCCGCCAGCGCCGTCGGTATGGCGAGCAGCGGCGCGGCGATCAGACCCGACGCGAGCAGCCCGTTCATCAGTGCGCCACGGCGGCGGCCGCCGCCTCGTCGATCAGCCGGCCGGTGCGGAAGCGCTCCAGCGTGAAGGGCGCGTTGATCCTGTGCGGCTCGTCGCGGGCGATCGTGTGGGCGAAGACGTGGCCGGAGCCCGGCGTCGCCTTGAAGCCGCCGGTGCCCCAGCCGCAATTGACGTAGAGCCCCTTCACCGGGGTCTTCGCCAGGATCGGCGAACGGTCGGGCGTGACATCGACGATGCCGCCCCACGAGCGCAACATTTTCATGCGCCCGAACATGGGGAACATCTCGCAGATGGCGTCCAGCGTGTGGTTGAGGATGTGCAGCCCGCCGGTCTGCGAATAGGACGTGTACTGGTCCGTGCCGGCGCCGATGACCAGCTCGCCCTTGTCCGACTGCGAGATGTAGGCGTGCACGGTGTTGGACATCACCACGCAGGGGAACACCGGCTTGACCGGCTCCGACACCAGCGCCTGCAGAGGAAAGCTCTCCAGCGGCATGCGCACGCCGGCCATCTGCATGAGCACGGAAGTGTGGCCGGCAGCGACCACGCCGACCTTCTTCGCCGCGATGAAGCCTTTGGCCGTGTCGACGCCGGTCACCTCACCGGCCAGCCCGCGGCGGATGCCGGTGACCTCGCAATTCTGGATGATGTCGACGCCGCGCGCGGCGGCACCGCGCGCATAGCCCCATGCGACCGCGTCGTGGCGCGCGGTGCCGCCGCGCCGCTGCAGCGTCGCGCCCATGACCGGGTAGCGGGCGTCTTTCGAGATGTTGAGCGGCGGGCAGAAGGCCTTGGCCTCTTCCGGCGTCAGCCATTCGTTGTCGATGCCGTTCAGCCGGTTGGCGTGGACGTGGCGCTTCAGCACCTGCACGTCGTGGACGTTGTGGGCGAGCATCATCACGCCGCGCGGCGAGTACATAACGTTGTAGTTGAGCTCCTGCGAAAGCCCTTCCCACAGCTTCACCGCATGCTCGTAGATGCCGGCGCTCTCGTCGTAGAGATAGTTCGAGCGGATGATGGTGGTGTTGCGGCCGGTATTGCCGCCGCCCAGCCAGCCCTTCTCGATCACCGCGACGTTTCTCACGCCGTGCTCGGCGGCGAGATAATAGGCGGTGGCGAGCCCGTGGCCGCCGGCGCCGACGATGATGACGTCGTATTCCTTCTTCGGCTCGGGCGAGCCCCAGTGCGGCTCCCAGCCGGTGTGGCCGCGCAGCGCCTCGCGGGCCAGGGCGAAGACGGAATATCGGCGCATCTGCGGAAAGCCTCGCAATTCGTGCGGAAGGCAAAGCGTCTGCCCCGCCCGGCGCCTATCACTAGCCAAAACCGGCGGCCATTCCAGCGCTGATTTGCGACGGAACTTGGCCGTTTGCGTCACCGTCGCGCAAGCGGCTAACCTTCGGTCATGTCATTGCCACGTTTGGAAATTCTGTTTCGCGCGGCATTGGGAAACTGGGCTTGGCTGCCGCAGGCGGCAAACGGGGTTTGGACATATGCGACGATTGATCGGCCGCGCTCTGCTGGCTTTCGCGACACTCGTGGGAGCCGGCGGCCCCGTGATGGCCGCCGCGGTTGCCGTCGACAAACTGGGTCAGGCGCGTGCCGTGATCGCCGACCTCGATCACTTCATCGGCAAATTTGCGGCCTTCGCCCCCGGCACGAGTGATCCGCTGTTCTACGGCCGCAGTCTGCCCGTACCGCCCGAAAGCTGCTCGGCTGAAGGCGAGCCACGCCGCTTCGGCCTGCTGATCGGGCCGGAAGCCCCTGGTCCTGAGCGTCTCGCGGTGCCGGCGGTGCTGAACGACGTGAAGCTGCTGACCTCGGTTCTGACCAGCGTCGGCGCGGCACAGGACGATATTCATGTGCTGACCGGCGACAGGGCGACGCGGCAAGGCGTCATCCAAGAGACCTGGAATGTGCTCTCCCAGCTTGGTTGCGGCGACAAGGTCTTCGTCTATTTCGGCGGTTACGCGCTGAAGCGCGCCGATATCCTCCAGTATGCCGTCAAGCCTGACGAACCGGGCCCTTCCGGGCGTGCGCTCACAGCCGCCCGCGAGGCAGGGCGCGAGCTACTGCAGGGCTTCTCGCGCGCAGACCTGCCGGCCGATCTGGACCTCGAACTTCGCCGCCGCATGGAAATGCTGGACTGGATAGACGCCGCCGGCATGTACCTGCTGCTTAACGGTGACGGCGTTCTCGGGACCGATCCGCTGACTCTCGGCGGCTTCGAAGCGATGGCACCGGCGGACCTTTCCGAACTGGTTACGCTGCTGCGCAATCACCGCGCCGACGTCACAGTGGTGGTCGACACCAACCATGCATCCTCCGCCGCGCTGGTGGAGCAGCAGCAGGCCGCCGCCGCCGGCTACTGGAGTGCCGACGTCGCCAGGATCGAGATACCCGCCCGCGACGCGCGGTTGGGACCGACGCGCCTGATCCCGGCGCCCGGCGAACTGGCGGTCTTCTATTCCTCCGTTGACGACGGGCTGTCGATGTCGACGCAATTCGACGTCGGCGGCCAGAGCATCGACTATGGCCTGTTCACCTTCCGCGTCGCAGAGGCGATGGTGAACGGACGCAACGCCACCGTGCAGGGCGTTCGCGACGCGCTGGACCGCATCGTGCGGGCCGATACCGAAAGGCGCGAGCAGACGCATCGTGTCGAATCGACCCGGGCGGACATGCCGGTATTCGGCCGCATCGAGGGCGGTCGCCAGCGCACCGATACGATCCGCATTCTCGAACCCTCGGGCATGCGCGGCGCCAGCGTGCTGGAGACGCCGCAGGTCGATCTCGTCGGCGTGGTCGACTGGCGCGCGCCGACCAAGGCGGTTCTGGTCGAGGGACAGCCGGCGTCGCTGACGCGCGACGGCCGCTTTTCGGCATCCGTCAAGCTGAACGCCGGCCTCAACACCATCTCGGTCACGGCGCTGACCAGCGACGACGAGATCCACGTCATGCCGCCGCTGGAGATCATGTTCGACGGCGACCTGAAGAAGCTGCAGGGCGAAGGCAGACGCTTCGCGCTCATCATCGCCAACCAGAACTACCTGCCGGAGACGAAGTTCTCGACGCTGAAGACGCCGATCGCCGACGCGGAAGCGCTGCGCGCGGTGCTGACAGAGCGCTACGGCTTCAGCACGCAACTGCCGGTCGGGAGCGGCGATCCCATGCCGCTCTTCCTCGTCGACGCCAGCAAGAACCAGATCGAGGAAACGCTCTACACGCTGAGCCAGGTCGCCGGCGAGCAGGACCAGGTGCTGATCTACTATGCCGGGCACGGCGTCTACGACGAGCGCACGACCAACGCCTACTGGGTGCCGGTCGACGCGGCCAAGCCGTTCAACTACCTCTCCGGCGTCACCCTGACCGAGCACATCCAGCGCATTCTCGCCCGCAGCGTCATCCTGATTTCCGATTCCTGCTACGCTGGCGCGTTGCGCAGCGGCGGCGACGCGGAGGCTCCGGCGCCCGGAGCAACCGACGAGGACCGCCAGCGCGCGCTGCTCCGCATGGCGGAGCTGCGCTCGCGCATCCTCATCACGTCGGGCGGCACCGAACCGGTGATGGACACCGGCGGGGGCGGTCATTCCATCTTCGCCCGCGCGCTGCTGACCGGCCTGTCGCAGATGCAGGGCGACGCCTTCGCCGCCGAGGATCTGTTCCGCGACTACATCAGGCCGATGGTGACCGGGCGCGTCGAGCAGATGCCGCAGTTCAGGCCGATCGAGCGCACCGGACACGAGCCTTCGGCCGATGTCGTGTTCGTCCGAACGGACGGCTAGCAGCGAAACCGCGACTGCCGTTGCGGAAATGCCTGGACATCCTGTGGACAGTTTGGCGCCGTTCTGCTAACAGCACCGCCCAATTCGCGGCGTTTTCGCCGCGGGGCGGTGGCCTTTGGCCATGCCCTATCGGCAATTGCACAACTGAACAGGATCTACACGTGCAGGTACTCGTCCGCGACAACAATGTCGACCAGGCGCTCCGCGCTCTCAAGAAAAAGATGCAGCGCGAAGGCATCTTCCGCGAGATGAAGATGCGCGGCCACTACGAGAAGCCGTCGGAGAAGCGTGCGAGAGAGAAGGCGGAGGCCGTGCGCCGCGCCCGCAAGCTGGCGCGTAAGCGCGCGCAGCGCGAGGGGCTTGTGCCGGGCGGTCGTCCGGCCGCCGCGCCGGCCCGCTGACCTTCGCCAATATTTCGACCTTTTCCGTCACTAGCAGGAGGCGGGGCGATTTCGGTCGCCGCCGCCTTTTGGTTTTGGCGAGAAGCAGCCGACAGGGATGCGATCGGATGAGGGGATCTGCATGAACAGCGTGGACGCCGGCAAAGCCGGGCTTCGGATCCGGCCTCTGGCGTTTGCCGCCTTTGCGATGCTGGCGCTGACCGGCTGCCAGTCGGCCGGGCCGGCACTCGACATGACGCGTGTCGAGCTCGAGCAGGGCTCCGAGGAGAACATCGATTCGCTGTCGGCGGTGATCGCGCGCAGCCCGCGCGACCCCGAGGCCTACAACATGCGCGGGTCGGCCTATGGTCGCGCCGGCCGCTACGAGGACGCGCTGAAGGACTTCAACCAGGTTCTGGCGCTGAACCCGTCCTCGCACCAGGCCTATGCCAACCGTGCGCTGATCCATCGCTACATGGGCAACAGCCAGGCGTCGCTGCAGGATTACAACCGCGCGCTGCAGATCAACCCGTCCTACGACGTGGCTCTGGTCGGGCGCGGCGAGCTCTACCGTCTCGGCGGGCGCCCGACGGAGGCGTTCAACGATTTCCAGACGGCCATCCAGCAGGATACGACGGACCCGCGCGCCTACCACCGCCGCGGCCTGCTCTACCAGACGCAGGGCCAGCACGACTACGCCATCGAGGACTTCGCCAAGGCGATATCGCTCGCGCCGCGCGATCCGCAGGCATACGCCGCCCGCGGCCTCTCCTATCTCGCACGCGGCGACAAGGAGAATGCGGCCGGCGACTTCAACATGGCCATCAAGCTCGACAAGACCTATGCCGAGGCCTGGGCCAACCAGGCGTTCCTGCTGGAAACGCAGGGCGACATCAAGCGCGCCTACCGCTCATATGCGGAAGCGGTGCGTCTCGACCCCAACTACAAGCTGGCAGCGGACGGCATGGACCGCACCCGCGCCGGCGCCGGCCAGACCGCCTCCGCCGCCACCCGCACCTGACCGCCGCGCATGGCGGCGCTTGTCGTCCTTGCGCACCCGCTCGCCGGTTCGCTGTCGCACAGGCTGGCCGGTGCGGTGGCTTCGGCGCTGCGCGGCGGCGGACACGAGACGACCGTGCTCGATCTCTACGCCGAAGGCTTCGAGCCGCGGCTGAGGGCCGAGGAACGCAGCGGCTACTACGCGACCGCTGCCGCGGGCGCCGACATCGCGCGCCACGCCGCGCTGCTGCGGGAGGCGGAGAGCCTCGTCTTCGTGTTTCCGACCTGGTGGTTCGGACCACCGGCAGCCCTGAAAGGCTGGATCGACCGCGTCTTCTCGCCCGGCATCGCCTTCGACCATTCCCCCGGTTTCGGCCCCATTGTCCCTCGCCTGACAAAGCTGCGTCGCGCAGCGGTGGTCACCACGCTCGGCACGCCCTGGTGGGTCGACTGGATTGCCATGCGCCGGCCGGTGCGCCGAACCTTCAAGACGGCCGTCGTCGGCGCCTGTGCGCCGAAAGCGCATTTCAGCTACCTGCCGCTCTATGCGGCGGAAAATCTGTCCGAGGGGCGCATTGCCGCGTTCGAGCGGCGGATCGTGGCGGCGCTGGGCTGAGAAAGCTCAAGGCCGGCCCGCGGATGTCCCGCCGGACCGGCCTTGCTTGCGGCGCTCAAAGGCTCTTCGCCCAGTCGATCACATACTGCGCCACCTTCTCGTAGCCGGGCTCGCCCGCGAGAAAATGCGACAGGCCGGGGAACTCGACGAAATCGGTGCGGGCGGCGGACGCCTTGTGCTTGCGGAAGATCTTGCGCGACAGGGCGGGCGCCACCGTGCGGTCGTGCTCGGCCGCCGTCACCAGCAGCGGCTGCTTGCGCGCCTTCGCGTTGATGCGGATGCCGATGCCGGTAGCCGCCTGCGCGAAAACGCGGCCCGAGGTCGGCACCATGTACTTTTCGTAGGCTTCGTCGCGCACCGCCTTCGGCGCGGTGTTGGCGAACTTCGCGTCGAAAGTGGCCTTGGACAGCGTGTAGGTGCGATTCCAGGCGTTCCAGCGGGCGAGCACCGGCAGCGCGGCCATCAGCGAGACCGGATCGGCGATGATGCCGGCGACCGGGCCGGGATCGAGCAGCACGCCGGCAACGCCGTAGCCGCGGTCGAGCAGGAGCTGCGTGACAAGCCCACCCATCGAATGACCGATAATCAGCGGCTTTTCGGGCAGCGTTTCGATGAACCTGCCAAAATGGTCGGCGATGGCGCCGGCGGTCAGGCGACCGAGTTCTGAAGGCGGGTTGGCGCGCAGGTCGGCCGCGGTGCGGCCGGCGAGATACGGCCAGGTCGGCGTGTGGACGGTGTAGCCGGCGGCCTCGAAGGGCTTGCGGAACTTGTCCCAGGATTCGGCGGTCATCCAGGCGCCGTGGACGAGCACGATGGTCCGGGTCAGGCGCGAGGTGTCTTGGGCGTTGGCGTTCATATCGGTCTCTCCATCTCTCCGTTGGCGGCCGGCCTTCGTTGTGGCCGGGGCTCGCCGTGTTTCAATGTACCCTATTTAATCGCATACGATCTAATCGTCAACGATCTTATTTTCGATCACGAATAGTTGAATAGATTGCGATTTGATCGCGCACGATCTAAATGACTGCCTACAAAGCAGGCAGGCTCCGAGCCGCCGCATGGAGTGTGAGATGAAGCCCGACTTTCGCGCGCAGCCGGAGCTGATGGACCTGATGAAGGTCGAGGTGATGCCCTGCTTCGCGATCTATTCGGCCGCGAACGCGGTGACCCGCTTCTACCGCAGGACGCTCGCGCGCCTCGGCCTCACCTACCCGCAGTACCTTGTGATGATGGTGATGTGGGAGACCGGGGGCGCGACGATGAAGGAGCTCGGCGAAAAGCTGCTGCTCGACTCCAGCACCCTGACACCGCTGGTGAAGAAACTCGAAGCGGACGGCCTCGTCACGCGCGCCCGCAACCGCCAGGACGAGCGTTTGCTGGACATCCGCCCGACCGAAAAGGGTATGGCGATGCGCGCCGACGGCTGCGACGCCGCGATGGCGATGATCGAAGGCTCAGGCGAGACGCTGGAGGGCATGCGCGAACTGGCGGTGCGCCTTGGCCGCGTGCGCGACAGCCTTGCGGCGGTCGCCGATGGGCAGGCCTCGAACTGACCGGCGTTCTGGCTGGAACCTATCCGACGCTCGCGCGTTTCGCGAGGCTGGCTGCATGGGCATGTGCCAGCGCGCGCGGTTTTGCGTGCGGGAGAGAGCAACCGACGGGCAGTCGGAACAGCCATCGTGCAGCGGGGTAATGGGTGGAGAAGGCCAAGGCAAGGGGACAGAACAAGGGTTCCGTGACGTTGCGGGCGGCGATCGCGGTCATCGTCTTCATGTTCGCCCTGTTCCTGATCGTGCTGGCGGTGTCGATCCTGCGCGCCCGCAGCGACGCCGAACTTGCAGCACAAAGCCGCGCCTTCGCCGCCTCGCAGGTGGTGGCCACCAATGCACGCTGGATCGTCGAATTGTCGCGACAGGCTCTCGGCCGTATCGATTCCGCGCTCGGCGCCGACATCTCGTTTTCCAGCCCGGCCACCGGGGGCAACATCGAGGCCGCCGTCGGCAGCCTGCCGGGCAACGTGAAGAGCTACGTCGTCGCCGCCGACGGCCGCACGGTGTTCACCACCGACGAGAAGTGGCAGAACATCGACATCCGTGACCGCGAATATTTCCGCACGGTGGCGGACGGTGCCGCGTTCCACGTCTCGCCGCTGCTGGTCAGCCGGCTCGACGGCGCCCAGATCTTCGTCTTTTCGAGGAGACTGGAGCGCGGCGGCAGCTTCGTCGGCGCGGCGATCATTTCCTTTGACGTTTCGCTGCTCATCCCGATCTGGGAGTCGCTCGGCCTCGACGAGCTGTCGACCATCAGCTTCGTGCGCGAGGACGGCCAGCTTGTCGCTCGCTATCCCTACGCCGCCGCTCCGCTCGACCTGAGCAAGGAGCCGCTGTTCACCCGCCATCTCGCCACCGCGGACAGCGGCACCTATACCGCCGTCTCGGCGGCTGACGGGGCCGAGCGCACGGTCGGCTTCCGCCGCGTCGAGAACACGCCGCTGGTGGCGATCGCCGGCATCAACACGCGAACCACATATCTGCCGTTCTGGCGCAACACGATCATCACGCTGCTGCTGGCCGTGCCGACCGCGCTGGCGCTGGCCGCCGCGATCATCTGGATCGTGCGGCTGCTGCGCAAGGACGAACTGCGCCGTGCCCAACTGGAGGAGGCGCTCGAGCACAACCGCATGCTGGTGCGTGACACCCACCACCGCGTGAAGAACAATCTGCAGGCGATCATGTCGCTGGTGCGCCTGCACCCCGTGCCGGAGGACATCAAGGCCGACCTGCAGGGTCGCGTCACGGCGATGACCGAGGTGCATGAGCACCTCTACCGGCTGGACCGCTTCACCGAGATAGACGCCAGCACCTTGCTGCCGGCGATCGTCAACCGCCTGACCGAGGCCTTCGCCAGCAACGTCACCGTCGAATACGACATCGACCCGCTGGTGCTCGACCGCGATCAGGCGACGCCGCTGGCCCTCGTCGTCAACGAGGTGGTGACCAACGCACTGAAATACGCCTTCGCCGACGGGCGCGCCGGCACCATCCAGGTGTCGCTGAAGGACGAGGGTGACGGCACGATGCGGCTCGTCGTCGGCGACGACGGACCGGGCTTCGACCCGCAGACGGCGAAGCCGGGGCTGGGCACGCGGCTGGTGAAGGCCATGCTGCGCCAGCTGCATGCCGACGAGCCGGAGTTCACCGGTAATGGCGGGGCGAAGGTCAGCGTGCGCTTCCACGCGACGGCGAAGCCGGCGCACGCCTGATCCCGTCACTCCAGCAGGTGCGCGATGGAGTTGGCGTAGTACTGCAACAAAAGGCGCTCGCGCATGTTGGCGCGATAGAGGCCGAGTTCGCTCTCTTCGACCATGTGGCGCAGCACCAGCATGCGCAGACCGGCCGACACCGCGTAGTCGCGGTCGGCGCGCGGGATATGGACGTGAGCGCCTTCCGCCTCCAGCCGGCTCATCAGCGCGTGAATGGCGGACTTGAGCTCGAATTCGCCGATCCATTCGTCGCCGCGCTGCAGGAAGATGTGGGCGGCGAGCGCCACCGGCAGCGCCGGCACGATGGCGCCCACGGCCTTCATCAGGTCGTCGGCGAGAAGCTGCACCGCGCCGAAACGCGCATCGCGCGGGATCGCCGCAAACTCGACGCCGTGGTCCTTCTCCCAGCGGCTGAGCGAGATCGGCTTGCCGAACGAAACGCAGGCATAGCCGAAGCGGTAGAGCCGCCCCCGCAGCCGCAGCCAGACGAGGTTGCCGATGAAGCGCAGCATCGCGCCGAGACGGAAGCGGTAGCTGCGGCCAGTCGCCTCCTTCTCCGCCCTGGAGGTCAGGATGCGATCCTCGATCACGCGATCGTAGTTGAGGCCGACCGGCACGAAGACAATGTCGTGCTGGCGCGCGTCGAACTCCGCTACCATGTAGCCGAGCAGACCGAGCTTGGGCTCCTTGAGCAGCCCATCGCGGGTGAGCCCGCCCTCGGGGAACACCGCCTGCGTGACGCCCTCACGCGTCGCCATCGCCACGTAGCGGCCGAGCACCTTGCGGTAGAGCTCGTCGCCCGAGTTGCGGCGGATGAAGTAGGCGCCCATCGAGCGGATCAGGCTTTCGAGCAGCCATACCCGCGCCCATTCGCCGACCGCGTAGGACAGCGAGGCGCGGCGCGAGGCCATATAGGTGACCAGCACGTAATCCATGTTGGAGCGGTGGTTCATCACGAACACCACGGTGGCGTCCTGCGGGATCGACTTCAGCGCCTCGTCGTCGGAATAGCCGAGACGCACCCGGTAGACGAATTCGGAGATGCGCCGCGCCAGCCGCGTGCCGAAGCCGAAATAGGCGGTCAGCGACAGCGACGGCACGATCTCGCGCGCGTAGCGCTCGGCCCGCTTCATCACCACCGCGCGCGGCGTGCCGGTGGCGCGCGCCTCCGCATCGACCGCCTCGATCACCCTGGCGTCGTAGACCAGCCGCTCCACCTGCGACTGGCGCCTGGTCAGCCGGAACGGCTGGATGCGCGTGTCGAGCCGCTGGTTCAGCTCGTCGATCGCCTGGTTGACGCGGCGGCGGAAGAACCACCGCACCGACGGCGCGAAGACACGGTCGACGATGCCGATGGTGGCGAACACGCCGAGCACAACGACCAGCCAGAGCGGCAGGGCGACGTCGGTGGTCATAGTAGACCCATGGGAAGGCGGATCATGGCCCCTCCCCGGCCGCTGGTCCCGCCGGCAGCTTGGGGGAAATGAAGCGAGGGGGCAAGCCGGCGGGCGATCAGTCGGACGGCCTGATCGCCGGAACGATGTCGGTCTGCGTGAAATCGTTCCCGACATAGAGCAGCGGGCAGTTGCGCTCCACCGCCAGCGCGTAGGCGAAGCAGTCACCGAAATTCAGCGAGGCGCGGTGGAAGCCCCTGCCCCAGCGGCGATAGGCGTCGGCGACGAGTTGCGCTCTGAGTGGGGTGACATCCATAACTTGCAGCGCATTGCCGCTGATCAGTTGCTCCATTTCACTACGAACGCCTCGACCGCTTGCGACGATCATAGCTTCGGCGAGAGTGCCGGCGGAGATCAGGAGGTCATCGGAGTCACGCAGGACGTGGCCGCACGAAATTGCACCGGCTTCCTTGAGGATGATTGCGACCAAGGCGGACGTATCGACGACGATCACGCCGGCAGGCCATCGTCACCATAGAGGTAATCCTGGCTTCGCGCAGCGCACGGCCCCGGCAGTGCCTTCTTGCTGCCCTCCTCCATGATCCTGGTTATCAGGGCATGTTTTTCAGCGGCGGTCGGCTTGGGCTTCACAGACACGATCTTCGCCGCAGGCTGGCCATGGCGGGTCAGCACGACCTCCTCGCCGGATTCCGCGCGGCGGACGAGATCGGTGAGTTGGGCTTTGGCGTCGCTGACGGAGATTTCCATGCCAGCAATTTGGACTAACCGATAGTCCAAGTCAAGGGAGAACGCAGAAACACAAAGCCCGGCGCGAGGCCGGGCTTTCTGTACGGTCAACCGGTCAGGACGGACTCAGTGATCCAGCGCCTTGACGATTTCCTCGGTCATCTTCTTGGCGTCGCCAAGCAGCATCATGGTGCCGTCCTTGTAGAACAGCGTGTTGTCGATGCCGGCGTAGCCCGAGCCGAGCGAGCGCTTGACGAACAGGCAGGTGCGCGCCTTGTCGACGTCCAGGATCGGCATGCCGTAGATCGGTGAGGACTTGTCGTCGCGGGCGGACGGGTTGGTCACGTCGTTGGCGCCGATGACATAGGCGACGTCGGCCTGCGCGAACTCGGAGTTGATATCCTCCAGTTCGAACACCTCGTCATAGGGCACGTTGGCCTCGGCGAGCAGCACGTTCATGTGGCCGGGCATGCGGCCTGCCACTGGGTGGATCGCGTACTTCACCTCGACGCCCTTGGCCTTGAGCTTGTCGGCCATCTCGCGCAGCGCGTGCTGGGCCTGCGCGACCGCCATGCCGTAACCCGGCACGATGATGACCTTCTGGGCATTTGCCATCAGGTAGGCGGCATCGTCGGCCGCACCGGTCTTGACCGTGCGCTGCACGCCGTCGTCGCCACCGGCCGCCGCCGTCTCGCCGCCGAAGCCGCCGAGGATGACGGAGATGAACGAGCGGTTCATGCCCTTGCACATGATGTAGGACAGGATCGCGCCCGAGGAGCCGACCAGCGCGCCGGTGATGATGAGCGCGAGGTTGCCGAGCGTGAAGCCGAGCGCGGCCGCGGCCCAGCCGGAATAGCTGTTCAGCATCGACACGACGACCGGCATGTCGGCGCCGCCGATCGGCACGATGAGCAGCACGCCGAGCACCAGCGAAACCGCGACGATGGCCCAGAAGATCGTGGTCGACTGGGTCGAGATCAGCAGCGCGATGAGCACCACCAGCGCGATGGCGAGCGCGATGTTGATGAGGTGGCGGGCCGGCAGCAGGATAGGCTTGCCGGACATGCGGCCGTCGAGCTTCAGGAACGCGATGACCGAGCCGGTGAAGGTGATGGCGCCGATGGCGACGCCGAGCGACATCTCGACCAGCGCCTGCGCGTGGATATGGCCGGGGATGCCGATGTCGAAGCTCTCCGGCGCATAGACCGCCGCCGCCGCGACCATGACGGCTGCGAGACCGACGAGGCTGTGGAAGGCGGCGACCAGCTGCGGCATCGAGGTCATGGCGATGCGCCGGGCGATCACCGCGCCGACCGTGCCGCCGATGCCGAGACCCACGACGATGAGGACGAAGCCGTTGAAGGACGGCCGCGCCAGCGCCAGCGAGGTCAGGATGGCGATCGCCATGCCGATCATGCCGAAGGTGTTGCCCTGCCGGCTGGTGGTCGGATGCGACAGGCCGCGAAGCGCCAGGATGAACAGGATGCCTGACGCGAGGTAGAGGAAGGAGGCGAGCTCGGCAGACATCGGCTTACTTCGCCTTCTTCTTGTACATGGCGAGCATGCGCTGGGTGACGAGGAAGCCGCCGAAGATGTTCACCGCGGCAAGCACGGTGGCGATGAAGCCGAAGCCGGTGGCCAGGCCGGCGGCCGAAGCCGCGACCGCCAGCAGCGCGCCGACGACGATGACCGAGGAGATGGCGTTGGTGACCGCCATCAGCGGCGTGTGCAGGGCCGGCGTGACCGACCAGACGACATAATAGCCGACGAAGATCGCCAGCACGAAGATGGCGAAGCGGAAGACGAACGGGTCGATGCCGGTCGCCGCCGCGGCGGCTGCACCGGCGGCATCGGCTGCGGCCTCGGCCGTCGACTGGTCGGTGAGCGCCACGCGCACGGCCGCCGAGGCGGCGTCGAGCTGGTTCAGCGCCTGTTCGAGAGCAGACTTTTCCATCAGGCTTTCCCTCCGGACTTCTTGCTCCGGGAAGAGGATTTGGCAGCGGCCGGCTTGCCTTCGGCGGGCGCTGCCGCGGCCGGCTTCGCGTCGACGAGCGGCGCGGCACCCGCCTTGTTGAAGGCCGGATGCACGACCTTGCCGCCGTGCGTGAGCAGCGTCGGCTTCACCAGCTCGCCCTCGGTGTCGATGGCAAGCTGCTTGGTAGCCTTGTCGGTCAGCGTCTCGAGGAAGGCGAAGAGGTTCTTCGCGTAAAGCAGCGAGGCCGACGCAGCGATGCGGCCGGGCATGTTGAGATGTCCGACGATCTTCGCGCCATTGGCCGTGGTCACGACCTTTCCGGCCTGCGCACCCTCGACATTGCCGCCGCGCTCGACCGCCAGGTCGATCAGCACGGAACCCGGCTTCATCGAAGCCACCATCGCCGCCGAGATCAGCTTCGGCGCCGGCCGGCCGGGGATCAGCGCCGTGGTGATGACGATGTCCTGCTTGGCCACGTGCTCGGCCGTCAGCGCGGCCTGCTTGGCCTGGTATTCCTTCGACATCTCCTTGGCATAGCCGCCGGCAGTCTCGGCAGCCTTGAACTCTTCGTCCTCGACCGCGATGAACTTGGCGCCGAGCGAGGCGACCTGTTCCTTGGCGGCGGGGCGCACGTCGGTGGCGGTGACGACCGCACCGAGCCGGCGCGCGGTGGCGATGGCCTGCAGGCCGGCGACGCCGGCGCCCATGACGAACACCTTGGCGGCGGGCACGGTGCCGGCCGCAGTCATCATCATCGGCAGCGCGCGGTCATATTCGGCCGCCGCGTCGATCACCGCCTGGTAGCCGGCGAGGTTGGCCTGCGACGACAGTACGTCCATCACCTGCGCGCGGGTGATGCGCGGCATGAACTCCATGGCGAAGGCGGACACACCGGCCTTGGCCATGGCCAGCACCGCGGCGTCGTTGCCGTACGGGTCCATGGTGGCGATGACGACAGCGCCGGACTTGTAGCCCTTGAGCTCCGTCTCGTTCGGCCGGCGGACCTTCAGGACGACGTCGGCCTTGCCGGCATCGGACGCCTTGCCGATCCTGGCACCGTTCTTCGCGAACTCGTCGTCCGGAATGCGCGAGGATGCGCCCGCTCCGGCTTCCACGACCACGTCGTAGCCCAGGCCGGTGATGCGCTTGACCGTCTCCGGCGAGGCCGCGACACGCGTCTCCCCGCCTTCGATCTCGCGCGGCACGAATACTGTCTGTCCCACCCTCTCGCTCCCTCAGGCCGGGCTATGCGGGCCTACGCCCGCCAAAATCGCATGGAAGCCTTCCGGCCGCCTTGTCCTGACGGACTAGCGCAGCAGGAAGCCGCCGACGGCGCAAATCAGGATGAAGAGGATGGTGGCCGAGAAGAAGCCGGCGCTCGTGAAGAAGCCGAACGCCATGGCGATCAGGATCGCCGCCACGACCAGCGAGCACCATTTGGCCAGCCCGAGAAACATCGAGTAGGTCTTGTCGTGCTCGGAGTAGTCCATCGCGGCGCCCGTCTCGAGCGGACCGGCAGGCGTGTGGTCGGCCATGTCTTCATCCCCTGAATGGCAGTCGAGCCGGCTGATAGCGAAAACGCGACAGCAGGGCAATGCGCGAATCTGGCGCGGCCCCTACTGTATCGATTGAACGGTCGCCCGGCTTCAAGTCACTCCGCCGTCAGCTCGCTCACGACGCGATCCATGTCGTAGACCTTGGCCAGCCCTTCGAGAATCGCCGTCGCCGCAACCACCACGGACCGGTTGAGCTTGGGGTCGAACAGGTAGTAGCCGCCATTGGAATAGATGTTGCCGTCGAACATGGCGGCGACCACGTTGCCGTCGCGGTCGAGCACCGGCGACCCCGAATTGCCGCCGACCGTGTCGTTGTCGGTGGAGACGTTGAGGATCGTGTCGGGGTCGAGCCTGTCCTTCGCAGCCTCCCACAGCGGCGCGAGCTTGAACGGCGCCGCGTCGGTGGCCCGCTCAAGCAGGCCGGAAAAGCGCGTGAAGGACGGCACGACGCGCCCGTCCGGTTCGGTCCAGCCGGCGACGACGCCCGGGTTGAGCCGCAGCGTCGAAAATGCGTCGGGATAAATGGCCTTTCCGTAGATTTCGAAACGGGCCTCGTTCAGGCGGCGCTCGGCCGCCTCGCGCGGGACGATGACCTCTTCATGGTAGCGTGCGGCAACGTCGCGCGCCGCAAATTCGATTGCCGCCATCAGCCGGATCAGCGGGTCGGTGGAAGCGGCCACCGCGTCGGCGCCGCCGTCAAGCAGCCGCACGCGCTCTGCCGCGTCGACGAGGCCGGTCTGCGAAATGGCGCGCGCCGCGACTCCTTCGGGGCTCTCACGCCCGAGCGCGGCGCGGACCATGGGGTGATCCGCCGAGAGATATTCGCGAAGCTTGGCGAGCCAGAAGCCCAGCAACAGCTCGTCACGCTCGGCATAGACAGGCGCCTCATGCTCGAATTCGCTGCGCAGGTCGGCGATGGCAGCGTCCGAGTATCCCGGCAGCCGGTCTTCTTCCGGCAGCTTGCGCTCGCCTGCCGCGCGCACGATCTGCCGGGCCTGGAACGCGAGCGTGGCGCCCGCCCCTGCGTATTCGCTGAGATAGCGCATGTTGAAGATGCGCCGTGCCGCAAGCATCGCGGTGTCGATTTCGCTCCAGGCGTCGGAGACCTTGGCGGCCACGTCGGGCCGCGCCGCGAGATCGGCCTTGAACTGCGCCTCGCGGGCGGCCATCGCCTCGAGGAAGCCGGGGCTGCGCAGCGAAGCCATCTCCGTCCACTCGCGCTTGAAATTGTTCTCGGTGCCGGCAAGCAGCGCGTCGAACCCGCGTGGCTTGGCGCCGTTCGCCATGGCGGCGATCAGCCTGCCGCGCAGCTCGGCGCCGAGCGACATGCTCATCGGATAGTACGTATCCGTGTACATCGTCATATGCATCAGAGTATCGGCCCGGCCCGTCTCGCCGGGGAACCCGGACACGAACAGCATCTCGCCTTCAGAAAGCGGCGTGGGCCGGACCTTCAGGTGCTGCGGCGTCGCGGCCGGCTCGCCGTTCTCGTAAAGCCGCAGGAAGGCGACGTCGTAGGCGAAGCGCGGGAAACTGAAATTGTCCGGATCGCCGCCGAAGCTGCCGGCCGCGCTCTCCGGCGCAAGCACGAGGCGGACGTCGTCCCAGAGCCTGTAGCCATAGAGCGTTTCCACGCCGCCCGAATAGAGCCCGGCGACCTCGCACCAGCGGTATGCGTCGCCACGCTCGCACTCGGCGACGATCCTGTCGATTTCGGCCGAACGCGCCGCCGCGGCCTGCACCGCCGCAAGCCCGGCCTGCACGGCGCGAATGCGCGCAGTGACGTCGCTGATGTCGGTGACGACATAGGCCTCCTGGCCCGGGCACGTCTTCTCGTCGGCCTCCGTGCGCGCCAGCACCGGCGTGACCAGCACGTCCTGGTCGGGCGAGGCCAGAGCTGCGACGCAGGCTTCGACGCAGTGATGATTGGTCATCACGAGACCCCGCGCGCTCACGATCGAGGCCGTGCAGCCGCCGAGGCTGAGCGTGGCGGCGCGCACCCGGTCGAGCCAGGTCTGGTCTGGCGCAAAGCCGTGAGCCGCGCGAACCGCATCGGCGGGAAAGTTCTCGAAGGTCCACAGGCCTTCGTCGGCAGCCGCGCCGCTGGCGACCACAAGTGCCAATGCTGTCGCCAATGCCCTGATCAAGCTCGCCTCCTGCCGCTGCGGCATCCTGCGCCAACCTCGGGTTGCGGGCAAGTTCACCGGCGCGAGATGCGCAACGTCTGAAGGTGGAGCCCCAAACAAGCAGCCCGCCGGCGAGCGGCGGGCTGCTTGCTGCGGTGGGGGCGGCGGGCGGTCAGCGCGAGATGCCGATGCCGATGCCGAATGGCCCGATGCTGATGACGGTGCGGGTGCGGTCGCCGTTGTCGATCGAGGTGACGCGTGTCCCCGTCGCCGGATCGTAGGCGCTGGCCCATGCGCGGCCCGGCTTGCGCGGCTTCTTCGCCGGCTTGGCGGGCTTGGCGACGACGCGCTGGTTGACGACGGCGCCGTTACGGTCGCGCTCGGTGACGGTGCGCGAGCCGTCGCGGTTGCGGCGCGAATTGATCGACGAGCCGCCCTGATAGTAAGCGGTCGCTTCGGGCTCGCCGCTGCCGCCGCCCATGTCGGCGAAGGACGGGCTGATGATGGCGGTCGAAAGCACGGCGGCGGCGGCGACGGTGGCGAGGATCCTGGCAAACATGGTGTTCTCCTTCCGGGGTTGGGCCGGTTCTTCGTCCGGCTTATGTCCGTTGGTCGCACCGGCTCGCCGGAAGGTTCATCGCCTCAGAGAAAAAACTTTCGCCGCTCTCAGTCGCCGGCCCTGGCGGCGGCGAGCGCCCTGGCGGCGTCCGGCAGGCCGTAGCCGTAGGTGTCGTCGCGCCCCGGTTCGCCGAGGTCGGTCGCCGCCGCCGACAGAAGGCGGCCGATGTCAGGCGGAGCGAGCCGCGGATCGCGCGCCAGCAGGAGCGCAGCGACGCCGCTGACATGGGCTGCCGCCAGAGACGTGCCGGAGGTGATCTGGTAGGCCCCGGCAGGCGCGGGAGACACGATGTCGACGCCGGGCGCGGCGAACGCGATGTAGGCGCCGCTATTGGCGGCGGCAAAGGCGCTGCGCGCGCTGTCGACCGCCGTGACCGCGATGACCCCGTCATATGCGGCGGGGTATTGCGGCGGGGCGGACGCGCCTTCGTTGCCTGCCGCCGCGACCATGGCAACGCCGCGTCGGGCGAGTCCTTCCACGCCCTGTTCGATCAGCGGGTCGCGCGGCCCCGCGAAGCTCATGTTGACCACGCGCGCGTCGGCCTTGAGGGCCGCGTCCAGGCCGGCGGCTATGCGCCAGCTGGTGCCGTAGGGGCCGGATGCAGCGCCGTCATCGACGAAGGCGCGTATGCCGACCAGAGAAACGTCCGGCGCAACGCCCATGAGCGTGCCGTGCGCGGCGATGACGCCGGCAATGGAGGTTCCGTGCGCGTGCGGCGGCGTCGCGGCATCGCCGGCGACATCGCGTGCCTCGATGGCGGCACCGGCAAATTCCGGATGGGTGCGGTCGATGCCGGAATCGATCACCGCCACGGTGATCCCGCGCCCCGCCGTCAGCGTGTGCGCGCTGGGTATGGACAGAGCGTCGATGGCATATTGCGCGCCCGGCGCCGCCGCCGCAGCGCCCTGCAGCAGGGAATAGAGATAATTCGGCTGGGCATAGACCACGGCCGGGTCATCCTCCAGCGCGGCGACGATCTCGGTGAGCGACCGACCCTGCCCCAGCGCATAGCGGTGAACGGTGATCCCCGCGGCCGCAAACGTGCGGGCCTCGACATGCCGCAGCCCGAGCCGGCGCACCAGCGCGTCCATCGCCGCCTGCCGCGCGGAAAGGCGGAAACGCACGACCACCTCGTCGGCCAGCATGCGCGTCTCGCCGGCGGAGGGCGCGCCGCTCGGCGCGGTCTCAGTCGCAGCCTGTCGGGCGGACTTGCTGCCCGGCTGGCTGGTCGCCCGTGCCGTGGTCCTGCTCCCCTGCCGGGCTGCCGGTTTTTGTCGCGCCGATGGCGCGGCGGTTTGCTGTCGCGCCGGCCGGGCAGCCTCCGCGCGCGGCTTCGCCCGCGGCGCCTCGGTGCGGGCAGCGGATGGCGCCACGAAGGGCGCCTCGCCGCTGCCGCCTTCCATGGCGACCGCGGCCGGCGACGACGCGACCATCGCGGCGACGGCGGCGACGCAAACGAGGAAGCGAGGGCGGGTCATGCACTGCGGGAAAGACCTCATCGTGCTCTCCTTGCCTGCGTGGGTTGCGAGCGGGCCCGCTGGGTGGCCGCGCTACTTTGCCGGCAGCACCAGTCGAAAATACTGCGGCCGCTGGCGCAGAATTTGGGCGAGTTCCTCTGCCGGGCGCTTCTCGCCCACCGCGAAGGCCAGCGTGAACAGTCCGCCAGCCGGCCCGTCGACGATGCGCGCGCCGAGGTCGGCCAGCTCCTGCGCGAGCGCACCTGCCGGCGCTGTGTCGACGAACTGGACGAGCAGGCGCGGCCCGTCCACCCCCGGCTTGTCTTCCGACGCCAGCCGGAAGCCGCCGCGATCGGTCACCAGCGCCGCGATGACGCCGGCCTGGACGACGAATACCAGCGCCAGCGCGGCGGCCGCGTAGGCAAGCCGCGGCGGCGTGGCGGCGCCGATCAACGCCGCGAGCCAACGGCCGGCGCGCGCGGCGAGGCTCGACGAGAGATTTGACGCCGGTGAGGCGCCGCCCGTAACCGGCTCACGCGCGAGCTGGGCGAGGAACCGCGCCTCCATCGCCGGCGACGGTTCTGTCGCCTCGGCCACGCTGCGGACCGCATCGCCGTCGGCCAGCAGCACTTCGAGGCTCTGCATGAGATAGGGGTCGGCCGCCAGCGCGGCCTCAACCTGCGCCCGCTCACGCTCGCCGAGCGTGCCGTTGGCGTACCACGGCAGAAGCATCTCGATCTCTTCGCGCAGCTCGCTCATGGCCAGCCCCTATCGATGCCCGCCTGGGTCAGCAGCTCGGCAAGCCGCCTGCGCGCATGGAAGGCCCGTGTCTTGACGGTGTTCTCCGGCACCCCGGCGATCTCAGCGATCTCGGCGAGCGAGCGGCCGTGATAGAAGACCAGGTCGATGACCTCGCGATGTTCGGCGCTCAGCATGGCGATGCACCGGCGCAGCGCGTCAGCCTTGCTTTGCTTCTGGACGACGATCTCGGGAGAATCGGCGCCATCGGCGATCGTTTCCTCAAACTCCGAAACATCGGCCGTTTCGCGGCGACGACGACGCTCCGACAGTGCCTTGAAACGTGCGATTCCGAGCAGCCAGGTCGTGACACGGGACCGGCCTTCAAAACGCGCGGCTTGCCGGTAGACATCGATGAACACGTCGTTGGCGACGTCCTCGGCGCTTGTGGCGTCGCCTGCGATGCGCAGCACAAAGCGAAACACCGCGAGCCTGTGACGCCTGTAGAAATCATGCATCGCCTCCTTGTCG
This sequence comes from Rhizobiaceae bacterium, assembly GCA_019635695.1. Taxonomy (GTDB): domain Bacteria; phylum Pseudomonadota; class Alphaproteobacteria; order Rhizobiales; family Rhizobiaceae; genus RCIO01. Next base: position 24,284 of record JAHBYZ010000006.1, on the reverse strand, counting down.
CCCTGCGCGATGCGCGCGAGCAGAACCTCGTCGGCGGTGTCTTCTTCGGTCATGGCAACCGCCCATTGACCCTTGGTCGCGGCGGCGACGCAAAAGGTTCAACGGCAGCAACCGTACCGGTGCTGTTTCCTGCGGAATGCATGCCCTGCTCCCGCGAACAGGGCCAGATTAGGCGATCAAAATGCCGCTGGGTCAACCGGTGCGGTGGATTTGCGCGACTTGCCGCTCAGGCGGTCAACTCAGCCAGCGCTTGCGGCGCTTGTAGTGCTTGACGTCCTTGAACGACTTGCGGCCCTCACCGCCGACGCCGAGGTAGAATTCCTTGACGTCTTCGTTCTCGCGCAGCGAGGCGGCCTCGCCGTCCAGCACCACGCGGCCGCTCTCCAGGATGTAGCCGTATTTGGCGTAGCGCAGCGCGATGTTCGTGTTCTGCTCGGCGAGCAGGAAGGACACACCCTGCTCCTCGTTGAGCTTCTTCACAATCTCGAAGATCTCCTCGACCAGCTGCGGCGCCAGTCCCATCGACGGCTCGTCGAGCAGGATCATCTTCGGCCTGCTCATCAGCGCGCGGCCGATAGCCGTCATCTGCTGCTCGCCGCCCGAGGTGTAGCCGGCCTGCGAGCCGCGCCGCACCTTCAGCCGGGGGAAATAGGTATAGACCATCTCCAGGTCGTTCCTGACGGCGCTGTTGCCGTCGCGGCGCGTGAAGGCGCCGGTCAGCAGATTGTCCTCGACAGTCAGGTGGCCGAAGCAGTGGCGTCCCTCCATCACCTGGATGCAGCCGCGCTTGACCAGCTCGTTCGGCGACAGGTCCTGCACCTCCTGCCCCTCGAACACGATGTTGCCCTTGGTGACCTCGCCGCGCTCGGCGTGGAGCAGGTTCGAGATCGCCTTCAAGGTCGTGGTCTTGCCGGCCCCGTTGGCGCCGAGCAGCGCCGTGATGCCGCCAGAAGGCACCGACAGCGAGACGCCCTTCAGCACGAGGATGACGTGGTTGTAGATCACCTCGATGTTGTTGACCGACAGGATGGTGTCGGTGGCGGGCGCGGTTGCTGGCTTGGCGGCTGCTGACATGGGAACTCCGGAAAGATGGCGACCCCTCCGGGCGGAGGGATCGCCGCTTCAGCTTACATCTTGCACTCGGTGCTGACCGGCCACGGAGCGTTGGCCGCGGCGTATTTCGCCGCCTCCGACGTCACCAGCGGATCGATCGCCGCGCGGTCGGCCTGCAGCAGGTCGGACGCCTTCACGAACTTCGAGCCGTCCCATTCGAGCATCCACCCGCCGGAGTGGCCGGTGTGGTTGGCGCAGGAGGTCGAGAAGGGCGGAATCATGCCCTCAAGGCCCAGCGACTTGATCGACGCGTCGTCGAACTTCAGGTTCTCGAGGCCCCAGCGCAGCTGCTCGGCGTTGATGACCTTGGTGTTGAAGTTGGCCTGCGCCGCCTTGATGCCCTCGACCAGCATGGCGGAGATCAGGATGCCGCGCTGGTAGAACACCCACTCGAACTCGCCGGCGTCCTTGTTGATCATCGACTTGCCTGCGTCGACGACGTATTTCTTGACGTCCTGCATGACCGGCGACTGCGAGTTCGGGAAGCTCCACGAGATGGAGCGGTAGCCCTTGCCTTCCTCGCCGACCAGCTTCAGGTCGCCGTCGAGCGACGACCACCAGATGCCGACGAACTGGTTCATCGGATACTTGGTCTTTACCGCCTCGGTGATGGCGCCGGCGTTCATCGCGCCCCAGCCCCACATGACGACGAAGTCGGGCTTCTCGCGGCGGATCTGCAGCCACTGCGCCGACTGGTTCTGCATCTCGGACAGGCCGACCGGGATCGGCAGGAAGCTGAAACCGTGCTTCTCCGCCATCGCCTGGAACAGCGGGATCGGCTCCTTGCCGAACGGATGGTCGAGATGCAGGAAGGCGATCTTCTTGCCCTTGAGCGAGTCGAGATTGCCGCCCGAGATGTTCTGCAGGATCATCGAGGCTCCGTCCCAGTAGGACGCCGGCGGGTTGTAGGCCCACTGGAAGGTCTTGCCGTCCTGCATGGCCGAGAAGCCGTAGCCGGGGGCCAGGATGGGGATCTTGTCGACGTTGGATTTCGGCAGGACCTGCAGCGTGATGCCGGTCGACCACGGCTGGGTCACGATGCCCGTCGCCTTGGTCTTCTCATAGCACTCCACGCCCTTCTCGGTGTTGTAGCCGGTCTCGCACTCCTCGTAGCCGAGCAGCACGCCGTTCACCCCGCCGTCGCGCTCGTTGAGCATCAGCATGTAGTCGCGCTGGCCGTTCATCAGCGGGATGCCGGTGGCCGCGAACGGGCCGGTGCGGTACGACAGGTTGGGCAGGCTGAGCGTGTCCTGCGCCCATGCCGCTCCGGCGAGCGCCAGCGGCGCGGCGGCGATGGCCGCCGACAGCAATGTCGTCTTGATCAAGTTCCTCATTTCGCTTCCTCCACTTGTCCGTTTCTCCATCTCGGATCGGGCGAACCAACCCCGGTCGTTGCGGCCGCAGGCGGCCGGTTTGCAGCCGCTCCCCTCAATGCGGGAACGGCCACAGAATGAATTTCTCCCTGATCGTGGCCCAGAGCTGCGCCAGCCCGTGCGGCTCCAGGATCAGGAAGGTGATGATGAGCGCACCGACGATCATTATGTTGAGATGCTCGGCGGTGGCCGAAGCGATCGGCACGCCGAGCGCGGCCGGAACCGTGCTGAGCACGACCGGCAGCGCAACGATCAGGATCGCGCCGAGATAGTTGCCCATGATCGAGCCGAGGCCGCCGATGATGGCGATGAACAGCACCCGGAACGACAGCGGGATCTCGAACAGGTTGGCCTCCGCCGCTCCCCGCCACAGGAACACGAACAGCGCGCCCGCCACACCGACGATGTAGGACGACACGAAGAAGGCGGTCAGCTTGGCCTTCATCAGGTTGATGCCGACGAGTTCGGCCGCGATGTCCATGTCGCGCACCGACTTCCAGATGCGCCCGATGCGGCCGCGGGTGATGTTGATGGCGAATATGGTCACCGCGCACACCACGCACAGCACGAAATAGTACTGCGTGATCGCCCTGGCGGTCGGTCCCGCCACGGTGATGCCGAACATGTCGATATTGGGCACCTGGATCGCCGCCGAAGAGGAATGGTTGTAGAGCCAGGACCACTTCTGGAACAGCCAGACGAGGAAGAACTGCGCGGCGAGCGTCGCGATGGCGAGGTAGAAGCCCTTGATGCGCAGCGACGGCAGGCCAAAGGCGACGCCGACCGCGGCCGAGAAGAAGCCCGAAAGGGCGATCGCAACGACGAGGTTCAGCTCGGGAAAGATCGTCACGATCTTGTAGCAGGCATAGGCGCCGACGCCCATGAAGGCCCCTGTCCCGAGCGACAGCTGGCCTGCATATCCCGTCAGGATGTTGAGACCCAGCGCCGCCAGCGAATAGATCAGCACCGGGATGAGCAGCGCCCGGAAGGCGAACTCCGACGCCGTCATCGGAAACACGACGAACGCCATGACCAGGATGAAGCCCAGCAGATACGCATCCTGCCGGACCGGAAACAGCGCGTGGTCCGCGGCGTAGGAAGTCTTGTACTGGCCTGCTATGCGATAGAGCATCCGATCACACCCGCTCGATGATCTTTTCGCCGAAGAGGCCTTGCGGCCGGAACAGCAGCACCATCAGCGCCACCACATAGGCGAACCACGTCTCGGTGTTGCCGCCGAGCAGCGGCTGGCCCCAGTAGATTTCGAAGAGCTTCTCGGCCACGCCGATCATCAGTCCGCCGACGATCGCGCCGGTGACCGATTCCAGCCCGCCCAGCATGAGCACCGGAAGCGCCTTGTAGGCGATCACTTCCAGTGCGAACGACACGCCAGCGCGCGAGCCCCAGGCGATGCCGGTAGCGAGCGCGATGATGCCGGCAATGAACCACACCAGCACCCAGATGGTCGACAGCGAGATGCCCACCGACAGCGCCGCCTGATGATCGTCGCCGAGCGCGCGGATGGCCCGCCCCATCTTGGAACGGTTGAGAAAGACCAGCAGCGCGACCACGAGCACGATCGCCCCCACGACCGTGGTCAGGTCGCGCTGCTCTATGGAGACAAAGCCTCCAAAGGGCTCGAATTCCAGGCTCCCGGTGGGGATGCCGAGCTGCGACGTGATCATCGCCTTGTTCTCGCCGCCGAAGACGATCTCGCCGAAGCCGATCAGGAACAGTGTGATCCCGATGGTCGCCATGAACAGGATGATGTCGGGCTGGTTGACCAGCGGGCGCAGCACGACCCGCTCGATGGCCACCGCCAGGATCAGCATGACGACCAGCGTCAAGGGCAGCGCCACCCACGCCGGCAGGCCGCGCTCGTGCAGGCCGACCAGCGTCAGCGCCGCGAACACGACCATGATTCCCTGCGCGAAATTGAAGATGCGGGACGACTTGTAGATCAGCACGAAACCAAGCGCGATGAGCGCGTAGAGCGTGCCGGAAACCAGCCCCTCCCACAGCACCTGGATCAGGAAGTCGGGCGCGCCGAACATGTCCTGGAACGGCTTGACGAATATGCCTTCGAGCAGGTTCACAAGAGCCCCCTGATGCGCGCGTGGTAGAGGAGTAGGACGGTCTTGGCGTCGCGGATTTCGCCGCGCCCGACCATCGCCAGCGCTTCGGCGAAGCCGACCTCCAGCACCTCGATGTTCTCGTGCTCGCCTTCGGCGCCGCCGCCCTGCCCGGGGCGCTCCGCCGGATCATATTCGGCGACGAAGAAGTGCAGCCGCTCGGTCACCGAACCCGGTGACATGAATATATCGAGAACCGGCTGCGCGCCGGCAATGCGATAGCCGGTCTCCTCCTCCACCTCGCGGCGGATCGCCTCGCCCGGCGTGTCGTCGTCGAGCAGGCCGGCCGGTGTCTCGACCAGCCAGCCCGGATCACCGCCGAGGAATGCCGGCAGGCGGAACTGGCGGGTGAGGATGACGGTGCCGCGCTCGCGGTTGTAGAGCAGGATCGTCGCGCCGTTGCCGCGGTCGTAGGCCTCGCGGCGCTGGCTTTGCCACGAGCCGTCCGGCAGCCGCAGATCGAACTCGTAGCGCGACAGGTGGTACCAGTTCGACGACAGCGGCGTCACCGCGTTCACGCGAACGCCGCTGTCGTCGGGGTCGGGAAAGACCGAAAGCGCGGTCGGCTTCGGGCGCTGGCTCACGGCAGCGCCCTCCGGTCCGCCGAGGCTACTGCAGGCCGTTCAGCAGATTCGGGAACAACCCGAGCAGGCCGACGATGATGAGATAGATCGCCACGATGTAGTTGAGCAGCCGCGGCATGACGAGGATGAGCACGCCGGCGATGAGCGCGATCAGCGGCGCGATAGGAAGGGTAAGCATGGGTATGGGTCTCCGTGATCAATGCGGTACCCCCAGATACGCATCAATGACGGCCTGGTTCCGCTTGACCTCGTCGGGGGTGCCGTCGGCGATCTTCTTGCCATAGTCGAGCACCACCACGCGATCCGAAAGATCCATCACCACGCCCATATCGTGTTCGATGAGCGCGATCGTCGTGCCGCGCTGCCGGTTCACGTCGAGGATGAAGCGGCTCATGTCCTCCTTCTCCTCCAGGTTCATGCCCGCCATCGGCTCGTCGAGCAGCAGCAGCGACGGCTCCATCGCGAGCGCCCGGCCGAGCTCGACACGCTTCTGCAACCCGTAGGGCAGCTTGCCGACGGGCGTGCGGCGGATGTGCTCGATCTCGAGGAAGTCGATGATCTCCTCGACCTTGCGCCTGTGCTCGATCTCCTCCGCCAGCGCCGGCCCGTGCCAGAGCATCTGCCACAGCATGTTGCGCTTCATCAGCGTCGAGCGGCCGGCCATGATGTTGTCCAGCGTCGACATGCCCTTGAACAGCGCCACGTTCTGAAAGGTGCGGGCGATGCCCTGCCGCACGGCGTGGTGCGGGCGCATCCCGCGCCGCTCGACGCCGCGGAAGGTGATGGTGCCCTCCTGCGGCGTGTAGAAGCCGTTGATGACGTTGAGCATCGACGTCTTGCCGGCACCGTTCGGACCGATGATGGCCCGGATCTCGCCCTTGCGGATGTCGAAGGAGATGTCGGTGATCGCCTTCACGCCGCCGAATCGCAACGACACGTTGTCGACCCGCAGCAGTTCCGCGCCCGGCGCGATGCCGTCCTCGTGCCCCAAGGACACGGCTTGCGGAGAGACGTGCGCGTTCATTCGGCCGCCTCCCGATGAGCGGTTTCGACCGCGGCGGGGTAGATGGTAGCGTCGGCGATGCGCACCGTGGCCCGGATGCGCCCCTTGCGGCCGTCCTCGTAAGTGACCTCGGTTTCCACCGTCTTCTGCGGCGAGCCGTCGTAGAGCGCCTCGATGAGTTCGCCATATCGCTCGGCGATGAAACCGCGCCGCACCTTCTGCGTACGCGTCAGCTCGCCGTCGTCGGCGTCGAGCTCCTTGTGCAGCACGAGGAAGCGCTTCACCTGCGCGCCGGCCATCAGCGGCTCGGCGGCGAGCTTGCGATTCACCTCGTCGACATGGCCGGCGATGATCTCGTAGACGCGGGGATGCCCGGCCAGTTCCTGGTAGGAGGCGTAGGCGATGTTGTTGCGCTCGGCCCAGTTGCCGACCGCCGTGAGGTCGATGTTGATGAAGGCTGCCGCGAAATCGCGCCCGTCGCCGAAGGCCACCGCCTCCTTGATGTTGGGATAGAACTTCAGCACGTTCTCGATGTATTTCGGCGCAAACAGCGCGCCGTCGGCGAGACGGCCGACATCCTTGGCGCGGTCGATGATGCGAAGCTGGCCGTCACGGTCGAAGAAGCCGGCGTCGCCGGTCTTCACATAGCCGTCGGCGGTCAGCACCTCCTTCGTCTTCTCGTCGTCCTTGTAATAGCCCTCGAACTGACCGGGCGAGCGGAACAGCACCTCGCCGCTGTCGGAGATGCGGATGTCGACGTTCGGCGCCGCCGGGCCGACCGCGTCGGAGCGAACCTTCCCGTCGGCCTGGCAAGTCACGTAGAGAAACGCCTCGGTCTGCCCGTAGAGCTGCTTCAGGTTGATGCCGAGCGAGCGGAAGAAGGAGAACAGGTCGGCGCCGATCGCCTCGCCGGCCGTGTAGGCGACCCTGATCTGCGACAGGCCGAGCACGTTCTTCAGCGGCCCGTACACGACGAACTCGCCGAGCGCGTAGCCGAGCCGCGCCGTCAGCGGCACCGGGCGGCCCTCCAGTATCGCCTCGCCGTGCCGGCGGGCATGGGCGATGAATTTCTCGAACAGCCACTTCTTCAACCGGCCCGCATCCTCCATGCGGATCGTCACCATGGTGAGCAGGCTCTCGAACACCCGCGGCGGCGCGAAATAGAAGCTCGGGCCGATCTCGCGCAAATTCTGCGCAACCGTCTCCTGGCTCTCCGGGCAATTGACGCAGAAGCCGGAGACGTAGCCCTGCGCGTAGTTCAAGTAGTGATCGCCGACCCAGGCGAGCGGCAGGTAGGCGAGCACGCTGTCGTTCTCGGTGAGCCTGTCGAAGGCGACGGTGTCGGCCGCCGCGGCGACCGCCGCCGCGGCTTTCAGCATGACGCCCTTGGAGCGCCCGGTGGTGCCGGATGTGTAGAGCATGATCGACATGTCGTCGCCGCTCGCGGCCCGCACGCGCTCTTCCCAGCGCTCCGCTGCCCCTGGGACGGTTTCGATCACATGGCGGCCGTCCGCCTCCACCTCTGCGAACGACTTCAGCTTCGCGTGGTCGTAGTCACGCAACCCGCGCGGCTCGTCATAGACCAGCATCTGCAGCTGGGGGATCTTCTCCTGCCAGGTCCAGACCTTGTCGACCTGCTCCTGGTCCTGCACGATCGCCAGCTTCACGCCGGCGTGGTCGAGCACGTAGGCCATCTCCTCGCCCACCGCGTCGGCATAGACCGGAACCGGCACGGCGCCGAGCGACTGCAGCGCGCAGATGGACCAGTAGAGCCGGGGCCTGTTCGAACCCACCACCGCAACACGGTCGGCATGACCGACGCCGAGCCGCTCCAGCCCCAGCGCGAAGGCGCGCACCTCGTCGAGCTGCTCCTTCCACGTCCAGCTTTGCCAGATGCCCTGGTCCTTGTGGCGCATGGCGGGACGGTCGCCGAAACGCTCGGCGTTGAGCAGCAGATACTTCGGAAAGGTATCGAGCGTCGCAGCCGCGTGCGCCAATGCCTTGTTCCTCCCGGAGCTTTTGCCCCGTTCCTCCATCCGTCCGGTCGCGAATGCTGCCGGCGGGCTTGTTCTTGACTTGAAGGTTCCACGAATCGGCAGGCGTCGCAACTCGCCGCTTGACAGACGCGAGGCGGGATTGTCTCTTCAATGGGCGCTGGTGTGGCACCGCGACGTTGAGGTCGCGATCACGAATTGTCCGAGCGGCGTTCGGTGCTGCACGGCCGCGATCCGGGCGTTTCATCCCAGCCGTGCGCATCTGTTTGGTCGACGTCACGCCCCTCGGATGCGTCTGACGTGAGAAGGTGCGTGCGGGGACCGGTGACATACAAATCCGCGCATGAGGAAGTCCACTTCGTCAACCGCTCGGGATGGCTGCGCGCCGCTGTGCTGGGCGCCAATGACGGCATCGTCTCCGTCTCGGCGCTGATCGTGGGCGTCGCCGCGGCCGACCCCGGCCGGGGCGCGATCCTTGTGGCAGGCGCCGCCGCGCTCACTGCCGGCGCGATGTCGATGGCAGCCGGCGAGTATGTGTCGGTCAGCTCACAGTCGGACGTGGAGCGCGCCGATATAATACGGGAACGCGCAGCTCTGCTGGACATGCCCGAGGAGGAAGAGGCCGAACTCGCCTCCATTTTCGAATCGCGCGGACTGTCGCCAGCGACGGCTGCTCTCGTCGCCAGCGAGCTGACGGCTCGCGACGCGCTCGGCGCACATGTGCGCGAGGAACTGGGGCTGTCCGAGACGCATGCCGCCAATCCGCTCCAGGCGGCAATGACCTCCGCGCTGACCTTCTCGGTGGCGGCCGCCGTTCCGCTGGCGGCTGCGCTGCTGGCACCGCCGCAGCTGATCATACAGATCGTCGTGGCAGCCACCCTCGCCTGCCTGGCAATCCTGGGCGCGCTCGGCGCCCACGCGGGCGGGGCGCCCAAATGGCCGGCAACCATCCGGGTGCTCTTCTGGGGCGCCGCTGCAATGGCTGTTACCGCCGGCGTCGGATGGCTGTTCGGCGTCAGTGTCTGAGGCTCTGCTCAAGACGCGCCGAAGACCACGCCCTATCCTCCGTAGCGACCGAGCTTCTCCACGTCGAACACCCTGATCCTGTCGCGGCTGACCGCGAGCAGGCCTTCCGCCTCCAGCTCCTGAAGGCTGCGGTTGACGATCTGGCGCGACAGGCCGGCGAGCAGCCCAAGCTCCTCCTGCCCGATCTCGATCTCGGAACGCTCGGCCGGATAGAGCACCGAATTGAACAGCCATGACAGGTGACGCGCAACGCGCGCGCGCGGCGCCAGGATGCGGTCATATTCTATCGTGGCGATGAACTGGCCCATGCGCTCGTTGAGCTGGCGCACGAGAAAGCGGTTGAAGCCGGTCGAGTTCTCGAACAGCCACATGAAGGTGGCACGCGGCATCAGCGCGATGCGGCTGTCGCGGATGGCGACGAGGTCGTACTTGCGCGCCTCGTCCTTGATGACCGAACCTTCGCCGACCCAGCCGCCTGCCGCGGCACCTGCGAAGGTCATCGCCTTGCCGGAATGGGAGATGGTGCTGATCTTCACCAGCCCCTCGACCACGCCGGTCCAGTAGTCGAGCTTGTCGCCGCGGTGGCAGATGTAGCCGCCCTTCGCGAAGGCGCGCTCGATCATGCCGCGGCGCGCGCGCTCAAGCTCGTCCGGCGTCAGCTCACCGGCCCAGATGGCGTTGCCCGCGATGTCCGTCCTGCCAGTCATCGTCCGCCCAGCGTAGCGCGGATGCCCGGCGCGGCGAAAGTCTCAGGCCGCCTGATGCCAGTATTTCGCCGTCGGCAGGATGGTCAGCGGCGCCAGCTCGCCCTTCGCCGGCTTGGCGAACATCATGCGCCGCTCGCCCGCGGTCGAGTGGAAGAACGGGAAACGCTCCAGCGTCGGCTGCATGTTCTCGTCGCAGCGCGACTCGTAGAGGAAGATCGGCATCGTGAAGGGCGGGTAGAGCCTGGGTGCGCCGACCGCCGCCGACCCGAAGATGCGCTGGTAGAAGGCCGTATGCTCGGCGCGGATCATCGACACGCAGCTGGTCGTGTCGAAATATTCGTTCGCCATCACCGCAAGCCGCAGCGTGACATAGGGCAGCGACCGGTTGGCCGACGAGGTCAGGTCGGGGTCGATCGACAGCCGGCTCGGGTCGATGAAGGTATCGCCGGCGGCCAGCCGCGGCATCAGCCGGTCGCCGAACACCGTCATTATTGGCGCCATCGGCGTGGCGTGCGTCAGATGGTGCAGCCGCACGGTGGAAACCAGCTGCCCGTCCATGAAGATGCCGAAGGAATAACAGTTCGCCGTTTCGTCGAGATGGTCGACCAGCTTGCCGTCCAGGATGGTGTCGAGCAGGCCGTGGCTGTGGAACGCCTTATAGCGCAGCCTGTAGACCGCCTCGAGATCCTCGCCGCTCTCGCAGCGCCGGTATTCGATGCGCTCCAGCATGTCCATGACGCTGCGGGAGAAAGCCGTCAGTGGTGACGGGACCGAACTGTCGCGAATAGCGACCCCTGCTTGCAAACTCATACTCATTTCACCCCTCGTACCGCCGCAACACAACTCTACTGCGGCAGGCACGCTTCACGAAGATAAAACTCAAATGCGAGCAATTTACCTTCCGTTAACCCTAACAAGTAGTTAACAGGATCAAGTTCGCGCGCAGGGTCAATTACGCGATCGCGCAGCACGCGATCGCGTAGCGGGGATTTACGGGCGGGGATTTACGGGCGTGAAACTCAGCCCTGGGAGCGGGCTGCGGCGCGCAGTTCGCCGGCGAACGGCCAGGTCATGTTCGACATGGTGTCGATGCCGGTCGAGGTGAGCGCGGCGCCGAACAGGAAGCCCTGCACCAGGTCCGGATCGACGGCGCCCGCCAGGAGCTTCAGCTGCTCGAAGGTCTCGACGCCCTCGATGGTGACCAGCATTCCAAGCCCGCGCGACAGTTCGCAGACCTTGGTCAGCAATATCAGGCTGCGCTCGTTCTGCGTGATGTCGATGACGAAGGAGCGGTCGATCTTCACCTTGTCGAGCGGCAGCGTGTGCAGATAGCTGAGAGAGGAATAGCCCGTGCCGAAATCGTCGAGCGCGATGCGCACGCCGAGCGACTTGAGCTCCTCGAGGAACGCCCGCGTCGACGACTTGTCGTCGAGCAGCGCCGTCTCGGTGACCTCGATTTCCAGCCGGTGCGGTGCGAGCCCGGCCTGGTCCAGCGCCGCGCGCACCTTTTCCACCACATCGCGCGAGTGGAAGTCCTTGGCGGAGAGGTTGACCGACACGCTGACGCTCTCCGGCCATTTGACGCATTCCGCGCAGGCCTGCTCGAGCACGAAGGTGGAGATGTCGGCGATGATGCCGATCTCCTCGGCCAGCGGAATGAAGATGCCCGGCGAGATCGCCCCGAGCTCCGGATGGTCCCAGCGGCACAGCGCCTCGCACGAGGCAATGCGCATGGTCGAGAGCGCCACGATCGGCTGGTAGACGACGCGCAGCTGGCGTTGCTCCACCGCGCTGCGCAGATCCGCCTTCATGGTCTGGCGGCTGCGGAACTCGGCGTCCATCGTGGACTCGAACAGGCACCAGCGGTTCTTGCCGAGCTCCTTGGCGCGGTAGAGCGCCAGATCCGCCTTGACGATCATGGCGTCGACGTCGGTCTCGCGCACCCGCGAGATCACCGTGCCGGCGGACAGCTGCACCTTGAGCGCATGCCCCTGGACGTCCACCGTGCCCTGCAAGTCGAGGAACATCTGGTCGATCAGCGCGGTGAGTTCAGCCTCGCCCGAGACCCGATTGAAGAAGATGATGAACTCGTCGCCGCCGAACCGGCTCACCTTGACCTCGTCGGAGGCGAAGCGAGCGAGCTTTTCGGCCACGGCGCAGATCATGCCGTCGCCGATCGGATGCCCGAGCGTATCGTTGACCGTCTTGAAGTCGTCGAGGTCGAACACGACGATCGCGCAGTGCCGGCTGCCGTCTCCGGACGCCATCAGCTCGCCGACAAGCTCGTGGAACCAGCCGCGGTTGGGCAGGTTGGTCAGGCTGTCGAAGCGCGCCATGTGGCGGATGCGCTCCTCGGCCTCGACGCGGGCGGTGATCTCCTCGAAGGTGATGACGCCGAGCTGGTCGTTGCCGGCGCGCGCCGAAAGTTCGTAGTAGCGGCCGTTGTTCGACCTGATCTGCAGCTTGCGGTCCCTGCCCTCGCCGAGCGCCCGGGTCAGCTGCGTCTCGACGTAGCGCACGTCCTTGTAGGACAGCAGCCCGCCCGCCACGCCGCGCATCAGCACCGCCCTCAGCGAGCGGCCCAGCAGCCGGTCGGGTCGCTGGAACTGCAGCGCCTTGGCGGCTTCGGAATTGGCGACAACAACGCGGCCTTCGGGCGAGAGCATCACGAGGCCGTGGCTCATCGTGTTCAGAGCCCGGTCGAAACGCTCGGCGATGCGCGCCGAGATCTTCTCCTGGCTGATCGCCGCGAACAGCACCTCGCGCACATGACCGGCCATGCGCGTGATGATGTAGATGAAAGGAACGATGAACAGGCCCAGCGCGACGTAGGGATATTCGCCCTTGAGCATGAGGCCGAGCGCGATCGGCAGCACGACCGTAAAGGTCTGCACCGCGACCATCTTGGCCGAGCCGTAGTTGCGGCCGACGATTGTCACGGTGGAGCCCATGATGACGGCGACGGCCGCCAACTCCCCGAACGGATCGGGCTTCACCACCAGCGCGACAAACGCGAACATGCCCATGAAGAAGGCCTGCAGCGTGCCGCCGATGAGGTAGCGAAGCTCCCACTTGCGCGCCATCTCGACGCTGAAAGGCCCGACCTTCTGCCCGCGCAGGATACCGAAGTAGCGATACAGCCCTGCAGCCAGCATTGCCGACGCCAGCCAGATATAGATCGACTCGCCGGAGGTGTACCAGGTCAGCAGACCCATCAGCCCGTGGCAAAACGCACCGATCAGCAGGATCGCCGGGTCGTTGAAAAGCGACCTGATGAACCCCGCATAGATGTCGTCCGGGATGCTGTTCTTCGTGTTCTTCAACGCGCAAACCCACGTCCTGAAGGTCAGGCTATATCAGCGCCCGATTAATAAACGTTTATGTATTGGCCCGTATTGCGACCCGCCCGATTGCATGGCCAGCCCTGCGCGTGCGAAACTGCGACATCCTGAGAGAACGCGCCAATGGCTGAAAACGTCACTTTGCCCAAGGTCGCGGCCAGGCCGAAGACCGAACGCCCGAAGCTGCACAAGGTGATCCTCGTCAACGACGACTTCACCCCGCGCGAATTCGTCACTCGTGTCCTGAAGGCCGAGTTCCGCATGAGCGAGGACGAGGCGCACAAGGTGATGATTACCGCGCACCGCCGCGGGGTCTGCGTGGTAGCCGTCTACACCAGGGACGTGGCGGAGACCAAAGCGACTCGGGCGACCGACGCGGGCAAGAGCGCGGGCTTCCCGCTGCTGTTCACGACCGAGCCGGAAACCTGAACCGGCCCCCGCTTGACAAAGATCCCGTATTCGGGAAATTCTTCCAGATATGGAAGGATCAGGCGAAACTTTTGGCAGGCTCGACGCACGCATCGCCCAGCGCCTCAAGACCCTGCGCGGCGAGCGCGGCTGGTCGCTGGACGAACTGGCGGCGCTGAGCGGCGTGAGCCGCGCGACGCTGTCGCGGCTGGAGAACGCCGAGGTGAGCGGCACGGCGGCGACGCTTGGCCGGCTGTGCAGCACCTACGGCATCGCCATGTCGCGGTTGATGTATCTCGCCGAGGAGGACTATCCGCCGGTGCTGCCGAGAACCGCGCAGGCGGTTTGGACCGACCCGGAGAACGGGTATCGCCGCCGCGCGGTGTCGCCGCCAGCCGGCGCACTGGCGGGCGAAGTGATCGAGGCCGAGCTCGCCCCCGCCACCCGCATCGCCTATCCCGGCGCGTCGCGGCCTGGCCATGAGCACCATCTCGTCATGCTCGACGGCCGGCTGACGGTCACGGTCGACGGCCGAGCTCATGCGCTCGGACCCGGGGACTGTCTGCGCTACCGGCTGTTCGGGCCAAGTGCCTTCGAGACGCCAGCCGGTTCCGGCGCACACTACCTGCTGTTCATGCTGTGAGGTTTTTGGCTGTGACCGCCGATGTAGCGATTTCCGAAGTTTCCGCTGCCGAGCTGGAGCGCGAGCTGCCGGCTTACGCGGAACTGCTGCATGCCTGCGTCCATGCCGGCGCCAGCATCAATTTCGTCATGCCGTTCCCGATGGAAGAAGCTGCCGCCTTCTGGACGCGAAAGGTGCTGCCGCCGCTGCGCTCCGGCGGGCTGGTCGTGCTGGCGGCGAAGAGCGGGGGACGGCTCGCGGGGTCGGTCCAGCTCGACCACGACACGCCGCCGAACCAGAAGCACCGTGCCGAACTGCGCAAGATGATCGTGCATCCAGATTTCAGGCGGCGCGGAATTGCCCGCGCGCTGATCGCCGAAACGGAGCGCCGTGCGCTGGCGCTCGGCCGAACACTCGTCACGCTCGACACGCGTACGGGCGATTTCGCCGAGCCGCTCTATGCATCGGCCGGCTTCGTGGCGGCGGGCACGATCCCCGACTACGCTCGCGACGTTTTCAGCGAACGGCTCGACGCCGCGACCTTCATGTACAAGCGTCTTGCGTAGGTCTCAGCGCCGCAGGCCGAGCTGCCAGAACAGCACCACCATCGCCAGCCGGACAGCAAGGTTGATGCCGACCGCCACCGGGGCGACGCCCTGCCCCAGCGCCAGCATGTCGGCGACCGCGGCCGTGGCGTGGGTGACGAGCATGGTCCAGCAGACGAGGCGGATCGCCGCCGGCTCGGTCGCGCGCAGGGCAACGGCGCAGAGCGCCGCGAGGCCGAGTTCGGCGCTGCCGAGCAGCCAGGCGACGAAATTGGCCTCCGCCGGCAGGGCGATGCCGACCGCACCGGGTATGGCCGCCGGCCACACGAACAGCACGATGCCGGCGGCCGCAGTGGCGACCGCGTTGACGGCAAGCAGCAGGCGAAGCGGCGGGTTCATCGACACCGCTCCGCCGGCAAGGATCAATCGCCGTCGATCTGCGCGCCGATGATGGCGATCGCCTGCTGGTAGACGCCTGCGGCGTTCCAGCCTTGCAGAGCGCGGAAATTGCCCTGGCCCTTCTGATATCCGCCGCCTGCGCTCCAGCCATGGCCGCGCAGGAAGTTGGCCGTCGAATGCAGGGCGTCGGCGCGGCTGCGGATCAGGTCGACCCGGCCGTCGCCGTCGCCATCGACGCCGAACTTGATGACGTTCTCCGGCAGGAACTGGGTCTGCCCGACCTCGCCGTGCGCGGCGCCGATCGATTGCGACGAGAGCGAACCGCGGTCGACCAGTTGCAGAGCGGCATAGAGCTGGCGCGTGAAGAACTCGCTGCGCCGGCAGTCATAGGCGAGCGTAGCCACCGCCGAGACGATGTTGGAATTGCCCATGTAGCCGCCGAAGCCGGTCTCCATGCCGATGATGGCGGCAAGCGGCCCGGGCGGTACGCCGTAGCGCTTCTCGATCGCGTTGAAGAGCTGCTGGTTGGCGCGAACGAAGGACTTGCCCTTGGAGGCGATACCCGCCGCGCCGCGCTTGGCCATGAACTGGTCGAGCGAGAGCTTGAAGCTCTTCTGGCCACGGTCAGCGGAAATCGTCTTGGTGGCGTAGCTGGTGCCGGCAAGCGCGTTCAAGCCCTTGCTGCCGATGCCCCTGGCTTTCGCCTCGGCGGTGAACGCCGTCTTCCACGCCTCGAAGCCGGCGGCGTTGTTGCCGCACTTCGCGGCGAATGCCGATCCCGGCAAAAGTGTTGCAGCCGCCACGCCGACGGCGATCAACATGCCTCTGACCCCTGCGCCCATCTATCAACCTCGCGAATCGATGCCTGTCTGAAAATGCCAGCGTCCCGCTTTCCTGTCACTCGCCTGCCGCATCACCGGCACAGGCGGGGCTGGCGCCGCGCCTGCTTCTAACCTAGCGTCTGCCCTAAGGGCATACAGCGAGTGTGTGCAGTTTGCCTACAGCGGCGACGGCGAGGAACCCAAGACGTGGATGATGTCGAGATTGTGATCGTGGGCGCCGGCTCGGCCGGCCTGGCGGCGGCGAAGGTGCTGCAGGCCGCCGGTCGCAGCTTTCACCTCGTCGAGGCGCTGGACCGCATCGGCGGCCGCGCATGGACGAGCAGCGATCGCTTCGGCATGCCGTTCGACATCGGCTGCGCCTGGCTGCACGCCGCCGACCGGAACCCGTACTTTCCCGAGGCGCAGACGGCCGGCTGGACGCTTTTCCATCACGACATGGGCCTCGACCATCTCTATTTCGGCAACACGCGCGCCACCGTCGAGGAGATGGCCGCGGTCAAGGAAGCAGACGCCCAGATAGCCGCCCTGATCGAGGGCCATAGCGGTGACGCCGACCAGCTCTCGGAGCTGATTGCGCAGGGCAGCGCGCTGCGCGCGGCGACAACCTTCTCCGGGCCGATGGACTTCGGCATGGACGACGACGAGATCTCGATCGCCGACTTTCGCGCCGCCGCCGATCTCGACCCGAACTATTTCACCAAGGAAGGTTTCGGCGCGCTGGTAGCCCGCTTCGGGCAGGGCGTGCCGGT
Source organism: Rhizobiaceae bacterium (assembly GCA_019635695.1). Classification (GTDB taxonomy): domain Bacteria; phylum Pseudomonadota; class Alphaproteobacteria; order Rhizobiales; family Rhizobiaceae; genus RCIO01. The sequence continues at coordinate 7,446 of JAHBYZ010000006.1, read as the reverse complement.
ACACCTGTCGACGCCGGTCAAGAGGATCAGGTGGGACCAGCCCGGCGTGTCGGTCGAAACGGCGAAAGGCACGATCCGGGCGAAAGCAGCGATCGTGACGTCGTCGCCGGCTGTGCTCGCCTTCGAGGAGATCGCGTTCACCCCCGAACTGCCCGTCGGCCATGTCGAGGCCTTCTACGACCTGCCGATGGGCATGCTGACGAAGATCCCCATCGAGATCCGCGGCACCCGGCTGGGGCTGAATCCGTTCGACGACCTGCTGATCGAGCGGCATGCGCGCCACGATATCTTCTTCCTCTGCTTCCCCTTCGACACCGATCTTATGGTGGGCTTTGTCGGCGGCGACTTCGCATGGGAGATGGAAGCAGCGGGCGAGGAGGCAGGCGTCGATTTCGTGGTCGACCGGCTGGCGGCGATCTTCGGCGGCGAGGTGCGCAAGCATGTCGGCCGCTCGCTGATGACCAAATGGGGCGGCGAGCGCACCATTCGCGGCGCCTACGCCGCCTGCGTTCCCGGCAGGGCCGGTGCGCGTGCGACGCTGATGCAGCCGGTCGCCGACCGGATATTCTTCGCCGGCGAGCATCTCGCCGGTCCGCTGATCCAGACCTGCGGCGGCGCAAGGCTGTCGGGCGAGGCGGTGGCCAGACAGGTGATGGCGACGATCGACCGGGCCGCGTAGGCAGGGCGGCGGCCGGCGAAGGTTAACCCAATCTCAACGGCTCCCCGCTTAGCTGCGCATACGCGGCCATGACGGTCCGCATGATGACTGTCCAGGAGCTTCCGACGCATGATGCCGTCGCGCCTCGCTGCGCTCGCGCAGCGCTACGCCAGCAGCTTGCGGTTGCGCGTGCTGACGCTGACCCTGGCGATCTTCGCCGCCATCGCCGTGCCGGCCTGCCTCGTATTCCTCCATGTCGTCGACACGAGCGTCGTGAAGCTCGGCACGCTGTTTGCGGAGAAGCAGGTGCTCTACGACCGCTACCGCGGGCTGGAAACGCTTATGCGCGAGGTCGGACTGGCGGAGACGCTGGCGCGCGCGCCGACAATGCGCGACTGGGCTGCTGACGAGAACGATGTCGAAAAGCGTGAACGCGGCCTGCGCGAGCTGGAGCATTTCCGCGTCGCCTTCGCCGACCGCAGCGCCTTCGTCGTCCTCGACGGCTCCGGCAGCTACTACTTCGGCGACCGCCAGCAACCGGTGACCACAGCCGACGCGCCGCGATATGCCGTGCGCCAGGAGAACCCGCGCGACGGCTGGTATTTCGCTACCCGCGCCGCCGGCGCGGGCTGCCACCTCAACGTCGACCACGATGACGTGCTGGCCGTCACCAAGGTCTGGATCAACTGCGTGATGACGGAGAACGGCCGCACGCTGGGCATTATCGGCACCGGCATCGACCTCTCCACCTTCGTGGCTGAGGTGGTGAACACCGACCAGCCCGGCGTGCAGAGCCTGTTCGTCGACCGCTCCGGCGCGGTCCAGGCCAGCCGCGACCGGGAGGCCATCGACTTCCACAGCCTCACCAAGGAGCCCGGTGCGCGCAAGACGGTTTTCCAGATGGCCGATGACCAGGCAGGCCGCATGCTGCTGGCGCGGATGATGTCGAAGGTCTCGGCAGGCAACGACACCGCCGTCGCCGATTTCGTCGATATCGGTGGCAAGCGCATGCTGGTCGGCGTCGGCTGGCTCGACCGGCTCGGCTGGTACAACGTCACGGTGATGGACGTCGACGCCATCGTCGACCGTGGTCTGTTCCGGCCGCTCGGCGCCATCCTCCTGGCCGCGCTGCTCGGCGCCGCGATACTGGTGACATGGCTGTTCAAGCGAACGGTCCTCGACCGGCTGGGCCGGGTCGAGGCCGCCGTCGTCAAGGTCGAGCGCGGCGACTACCGGCCCGACGTGCCCGACCGTGGCGCCGACGAGATCGGCAGGCTGTCGCGCGCCTTCGATTCGATGGCCGGACGCGTGGCCCGCACCACCGCCGACCTGGAGGCCGCCGTGCGCGAGCGCACCCAGAAGCTCGAAGAGATCGCCTTCGTCGACCCGTTGACCGGCATTCCCAACCGTCGCGGCTTCACCGATGCCTGGGCGCAGGCGATGCGCCGCTCCCGCCGGACCGGCGCCCGACCGGGCCTGCTGCTGCTCGACATCGACCACTTCAAGGCCGTCAACGACACCCATGGCCACACGGCGGGCGACGTGATCATGGTGGAGGCGGCCCGCCGCATCGCCGCCACGCTGCGCGACGCCGACTGCTGCGGCCGCTGGGGCGGCGACGAGTTCGTGGTGATGCTGGCCGATTGCGACGCGGTGGGCGTTCAGGCCGCAGCGCTGCGCATTCTCAACGCGGTGCGGGGCCAGGCCTTCGAATTTGCGCCGGGCGAGAAGATCAGGTTGACCACCAGCGTCGGCGGTCACCTCGCCGGCGAGGGCGAAACGCTTGAGTCGGCCGCCCACAAGGCCGACATCGCGCTTTACGGCGCCAAAAGCGCCGGCCGCAACCGGCTTGTCGTCTACGAGACTGGCCGCAATGGCACTCCCGATCGCGGCGATCAAAAGGACGCAAGGGTCGCCTGAGCGCCGCCAAAAGTGAACTGCTGACGTGGCGGAACGTCGGAACCTTGCACCAGAACCTCCGTTTTGCCGGCCTGTGGGGCTCACGAAACGGAGAAAGACAATGAAAAACATAATCATCGCCTCCGCCGCCGCGCTGATGACAGTCTCGGGCGCTGCGATCGCGCAGGAGCGCGTTTTCGCATCCACCGACCTCAACGTGCGCGCCGGTCCGGGAACCAACCACCGCGTGGTCGGCTCGATCGGCGCCAACGACGCCGCGACGCTTCGCGACTGCGCCGGCAACTGGTGCCGCATCAGCTATGGCGGCGGCGAGGGCTGGGTGTCCGCGAAATACCTGTCGAGCGCGGATTCCGCCAACTACCGTGAGCGCCGCGGCCATGCCGGCGTCGCCAGCGGCGTGACGGCCGGCGCCATCGGCGGCGCGATCGTCGGCGGGCCGGTAGGCGCCATTGTCGGCGGCGCAGCGGGCGGCGCCATCGGCGCGGGCGCCGATGCGGCTTCGCGCAGCGGCAATCGCAATGTCGGCGCCGCGACCGGCGGCGTAACCGGCGCAGTCGGCGGCGCCATCATCGGCGGGCCTATCGGCGCGGTGGTCGGCGGTATAGCCGGCACGGCGATCGGCACCGGCGTGGATGTCGGCAACGAGCGCGGCGTCGACCGGACGATGACCAGCTCGACGGCCCCGGCCTTCGTGCCGCGCACGGCCTATCGCGCCGGTCCGTCGGAGATCACCTCGGTCTGGTACAAGGGTCAGCACCTGCAGGTGGAGACGGACACCGGCCGCGTGGTTGGCGTCCTGCCATCCAACTGACGACCGCCCGCACCGTCCGTCCGCCCGTTTTGCGCGGACGGACGGTACCCTTGCAAGCCTCCGAATATGCGGGGAACATCGCCGCGTTGCCGGCGTTTCACGGCAAACCGCGGGGCAAGCAATGAAGCTGTTTTCCTGTCCGAACTGCTCGGGCCGTCTGTATTTCGAGAACGCCACGTGCCTGCGCTGCGGCACCAACGTCGCCTACCGCCCGTTCGGCGCCGATTTCGCGCCGGTGCCGGCGCCGGGCATCTACAACTGCGCCAATGCGGCGGAATGCGCCTGCAACTGGGCTGTGGATGCCGAGGGCGAGCTTTGCGCCTCGTGCCGGCTGACGCGCACCATCCCGGACCTCTCGATCGAGGGAAACCGCCACCGGTGGATCAAGGTCGAGGCGGCCAAGAAGCGCTCCGTCTATTCGCTGATCGCCTTCGGCCTGGACATCTCGCCCAAGGCGAATGCCGATGACGAGTTCGGCATCGCCATAGACCTGCTTGCCGATCCGGCCGCAGGCGGCGGCCCAGGCGGCGAACGCATCCTGACGGGCCACGACAACGGCAACATCACCATCAACATCGGCGAGGCCGACGCGCCCGAGCGCGAAAAGATGCGCGTCGCCATGGGCGAGCGCTACCGCACCATGCTCGGCCATTTCCGCCACGAGCTTGGCCACTATTACTGGGACCGGCTGGTGCGCGATGACCCTGAGTGGCACGACCGCTTCCGCGTGCTGTTCGGCGACGAAACGGCGGACTACATGGCCGCGCTGAACCGCCACTATTCCCAGGGCGCGCCGCTCGACTGGCAGCAGCGCCACGTGTCGCCCTATGCGGCCAGCCACCCGTGGGAGGACTGGGCCGAGCACTGGGCCCACTACATCCACATCACCGACACGCTGGAGATGGTGGCGGCTCTCAACTTCCCGCTCGGCCGCCTAGACGCCGCCGGCGCGCGCGACCTGCCGCCGAACGAGGCCAACTATGCCGATCGCACGGCCCGCCGCGAGGCCGAGCCGGCCGCACTCCTGCCCACCGATTTTGACGACATCCTCAAGCGCTGGCTGGTGCTGTCAGAAGCCTCCAACGCCATCAACCGCTGCATGGGCCTTCCCGACCTCTACCCGTTCGTCATCTCCGACGTCGCGGCGGAAAAGCTCCGCTTCGTGCACGAGCTGCTGCGCGAGCAGGTCGCGAAGAAGCTGACGGCGGGCGAGCGGAAGGTCGCCTGAGGCTATTGCAGATCGGAGAATGCCGCCTTCAGCCGCGCCACCGCTTCGTCGACCATCGCGCGCGTGCAGGCGAAATTGAAGCGCAGGAAACTCTCTCCGCCCAGCCCGAACGTGTGGCCGTAATTGGTTGCGATGCGCGCCTGCTTCTCGACGCGGGCGACGAACTCCTTGTGCTCCATCCCCGTGCCCGATCCATCCACCCACGCAAGGTAGGTCGCCTCCAGCGGCATCGACCGCAGGCCTGGGATGCCGGCGATGCCGGCGTCGAACGCCTTCCGGTTGCCATCGAGATAGGCGACGACAGCGTCCACCCAGGCCGCGCCGTCCGGCGAATAGGCGGCGGTCACCATGTGCATGCCGAAGGAGTTCGGCGAGATACCGAGCGCCATGTGGCGCTTTGCGAACTCGGCCCGCAGCTTTGCGTCGGGCACGATGACGTTGCCGATATGCGCGCCGGCGATGTTGAAGGTCTTGGTCGCCGCATTCAGCACGACCAGACGCTCGGCCGCTTCGGGCGCCGCGATCGTCATCGGCACATGGCGCCGGCCCGGAAAGACGATGTCCTGATGGATCTCGTCCGAAACGAGGACAAGATCGTGGCGGGCGGCGAATTCGGCCACCGCGCGCAGTTCCTCGACCGTCCACACCCGCCCGCCCGGATTGTGCGGCGAGCACAGGATCAGCATCTTCTCGCGGCCGGTCATCAGCTTCGCCCAGCGGTCGAAGTCCATCCGGTAGCGGCCGTCCTCCTGAACCAGCGGCAGCTCGCGCACCTCGCGTCCGCCGGCGCGGATTACGCGGGCGAAGGCGTGGTAGACCGGCGTCATCAGCGCCACCGCGTCGCCGGGCGCGGTCCAGGTCTCGACGCAGAGCGCGGTGCCGTTGACCAGACCGTGCGCGGTGAAGATCGCGGCAGGATCGACCTTCCAGCCATGGCGGTTCGCCATCCACCAGCAGATCGCCTCCTTGTAGGGGCCGTCATTGCCGAAATAGCCGTAGATGCCATGGCGCGCCATGCGTTCGACGGCCTCGTGCACGACCGCCGGTGGCCGGAAGTCCATGTCGGCGACCCACATTGGCAGGGCGTCGTCGCCAGACAGGCCGTAGAGCGGCCCAAGCAGGTCCCACTTCGCGCAATGGCTGCCGCGGCGGTCGATCTGTTCGTTGAAGTCCATGCTGTTCTCCGGGGGCGGGGCCAACCAAGTCAACAACCCGGAAGGTCACCCGCAATAGATCGAGTGCGTCGCATCGCTAGCGGCGCACGGCGATATACGCAGTGTGGCACGGGAGACTCAACTCGCAGACCAGCGCGCCAGGGTCTAGGGCAGAACCTCTATCCCGGCCTTGCGCGCGGCGTCGGCGAGAGGCCTGTCCAATGTAAGCAAAGGCACCCGTCGGCGCTGCGCCAGTTCGAGATATGCGGCATCGTAGACGGTGAGACCGTTCGCATCGGCCAACCGAAGCGTTGCTCCCCATATGTGGTCGTTGGTTTCAGGGTCGATTTCGACGCCGAATGTCGCGATTTCTTTCAGCGCACCGTCGCGATCACCGATTGCGATGCGCTTCCTTCGAATCGCGACATTGAACGCATTGGCGACTTCGCAATGCCAATGAGAAGGAACCACCACGCCTGCCTCGACCGCATCGCCGAGTAAGGTCTCCGTCACGTCCGAAACTTCGTCGGGCATAAATGCAGAAAGCATGAAGGAGCTATCGACCACCATGCCTACGGTCGACCTTCATTGATCAGGTCCTTGACATTCAGGCCCTTGAGCGCGCCAACCTTCCGCTTGGCGAGAAACCGCGCCACCGCGGCCATTGCCTCCGCGCGATCCGTCCTGGGCGCATCCGGCACCAGCCGCGCCACCCGCTTTCCGCGGCGCGTAATCACCACCTCCTCGCCCCGCTCGACGCGGTCGAGCAGGCTACCCAGCGTGTTCTTGGCCTCAAATGCACCGATTTCCATGAGCGCCTCCATCAACTAGCTTATCTAGCTTACTGGAAGCAACGAAACAACGCCGACGCCGCGTCGCCTTGACTCTCCGCGCCTTTTCCTGTCTATCCGCCGCGAAATTCCGCGACGAGTGACCAACTCCGAGCAGCCGACCGGGGCGGCCTGACCAGATCAGGCGAACGATCCCGGAGGTCAACACCCGGCAGCGCGATGCGCCCCCGGGTGCTTTTCGGCTTTGCGCTGTTGGTCGCGCGCCTCGCGGACACTACCTCTCGGGCAATTCATTGCCTGAGAACGGGAAAAGCGAATGTTCGAGAACCTCCAGGAGCGCCTTGGCTCCATCCTGAACGGCCTGACGGGCCGCGGTGCGCTCAGCGAAGCCGACGTGTCGGCGGCGCTGCGCGAGGTGCGCCGCGCGCTTATCGAGGCCGACGTGGCTCTGGAGGTCGTGCGCGGCTTCACCGACCGCGTGCGCGAGAAGGCCGTGGGCGCTGCGGTCCTCAAGTCGATCAAGCCCGGCCAGATGGTCGTCAAGATCGTCCATGACGAACTGATCGAGATGCTGGGCACGGAAGGGTCGTCGGTCGACCTCAACGCCCCTGCCCCGGTTGTGGTGATGATGGTCGGCCTGCAGGGTTCGGGCAAGACCACGACCTCGGCCAAGATCGCCAAGCGGCTGACCGACAGGCAGAACAAGAAGGTTCTGATGGCGTCGCTCGACACGCGGCGCCCGGCCGCGCAGGAGCAGTTGCGCCAGCTTGGCGAGCAGACCGGCGTCGCCACCCTGCCGATCATCGCCGGCCAGACGCCGGTCGACATCGCGCGCCGCGCCGTGCAGGCGGGCAAGCTCGGCGGCCACGACGTCGTCATCCTCG
>JAHBYZ010000059.1 GCA_019635695.1 Rhizobiaceae bacterium | reverse complement strand
GTCGACCTTGATCTTGAAGTGGTACATCGACTGCAGCGCCTGGTGGTCTTCCGGACGGAAGGTCATCGGACCTTTCGGCGTGTCGAACGACATGCCTTCCATGGTCTTGATCAGCGTTTCGGTCTCCCAGTCGGCGGCCTTCTCAAGTGCGGTCGCCACCGCCATGCCGGCCGCCATGCCGCCCGCGGTGAAGAAGTCGGGCGGCGAGTTGAAGCGCTTCATGTGCTCGGCCACCAGCCAGTCGTTCACCGGGTTCTTCGGTGCCTCGTAATAGTAGTAGATGGCTCCTTCCATGCCCGGCACCTTCTTGTAGCCGGCGAGCGCGGGCAGGATGTTGCCGCCCGTCGACAGCTCGATGCCGTAGCGGCCAAGATCGGCAGCGGCCAGCGGCGTCATCGCGTCGATGCCGGCGACGTAAATCACGATGACCTTGCGGCCCGGCTGGTCCTTCAGCGCATTGGTCAGCCGCTCGATCGTGGCGGTGAAGTCCGTCGTCTGCTGCGGCACGTATTCTTCGGTGACGATGTGCGCGCCGGTGCCTTCCAGCGCCGTCTTCAGCGCCGCGATGCCGTCCTTGCCGAAGGCGTAGTCCTGCGCCAGCGTTGCGACATAGAGGTTGGCGTCGGGCTTGAGCGCCAGCGCCTGCGCCTGCATGTCCATCGACGAGTTGCGCGACGTCTTGAACACGTAGCGGTTCGAGTCCTTGCCGGTCAGGCCGTCGGCCACCGCGGGCTCGACCAGCAGGATCTTCTCGTTCTCGGCCGCGACTGGCAGCATGGCCATCGCCACGCCCGACGAGGTGTCGCCCACGGCAAGCACCACGTCCTCGTCGGCATAGGCCTCGGCGAGCAGCGCGCGCGCGATGTCGGGCTTGAACTGGCTGTCCTTCTTGACCAGCTCGATCTTGCGGCCCTTGATCGTCATCGTGCCCTTGGTGGCATATTCCAGCCCGAGCTCGAAGCCGGTGTGGGTCTGCTTGGAATAGGCTTCCAGCGGCGAGCCGGACAGACCGTGGATCAGCGCGATCTTGGCGGGTCCGTCTTGTGCAAGCGCCTCCGACACGAATGCCGGAGCGGCCAGCACGGCGCCGGAAAGCGCCAGCGCGGCGAACAGTTTCCTCATGGATTTCCTCCCGACGACGAATGCGGACTGGCGCGCGCCGGGCCTCGTCGAATGGCCCGCCGCCGCGGCTCGAAACGGAGATGACGTGCGCCGGAGCGCGCTGGTTCCTCCTCGCGAACGCACCGCCCATGACTCTCCGGCCATTGGTGCTTGGTGCGCCGCATTGTGATGGTTATTATCGCGGCGGGGCCGAAAAACCCGCAATATCGTAGAAATACGCGCGGCCGGGGAGAGCATGGACGCCGAGGAGAAAGAGCTTTCGCTGATCGCCTACGAGCATGCGCCGATCGGTATCGTGATGACCGAGAACCGCATCATCCGCGCCTGCAATCCCGCCTTCGCCTCCATCTTCGGCTATCAGCGGTCCGAGCTCGTCGGCGCATCCTTCGCCATCCTCTATCCGTCGATCGAGGAGTTTGTGAAGATCAGGGATGTCGGCAAGGAGCCGCTCAGGCGTTACAACAAATATTCCGACGAGCGCATCATGGCGCGCAAGAACGGATCGCTGTTCTGGTGCCGCGTGCGCGGCCATACGCTGACGCCCGACGACGATCCTTTGCGCAAGGCCGTGTGGAGCATCGCCGACCTTTCCGATCACAAGCCGGTGGCGAGCCTGACCACGCGCGAGCGGCAGATCGTCATGCATCTTGGAGAGGGTCGCACGTCCAAGGAGATCGCCCGCACGCTCGACATCTCGCCGCGCACCGTCGAGGCCTATCGCGCCCGGCTGATGAAGAAGTACGGCGCCGTCAACGTCGCCGAACTGCTCTCGCACCTGTCGAGCATGCCCCAGTAACGCCGGCCGGCAGCGGTCGTATGAGAAAAACTGCAACCGTAGCGCGCTTTTCGTCGATCGCGCGCTTGCGCAGGCGCGGGGTGTTTCCCCATATGCGGAAAGTTCTTCCTCTCGGAGTCCCCTGAAGCCCGGAGTGCCGATCGCGGCATCTCTCCAAACGACGGAAAGTGTCCGCCGATGCTGCACGAAATGCCCCTGATCGCCACGATCGTTGCCGGCCTGGGGTAGCTTTCGTGTTCGGCGCCATCGCTGTCCGCCTCAAGCTTCCGCCGCTGGTCGGCTACCTGCTGGCCGGTGTGTTCGTCGGCCCTTACACGCCGGGCTTCGTCGCCGATGCCGGACTGGCCACCGAGCTGGCCGAGCTTGGCGTCATCCTGCTGATGTTCGGCGTCGGTCTCCATTTCTCGCTCAAGGACCTGCTTTCGGTGCGCGCCATCGCCGTGCCGGGAGCCATTGTCCAGATCGCCGCGGCGACCGCTATGGGAGCCGGACTGGCATGGTTCTTCGGCTGGACGCTCGGCGCCGGTCTCGTCTTCGGTCTCGCTCTGTCGGTCGCCAGTACCGTTGTGCTGCTGAAAGCCCTTCAGGAGCGCCGTCTCATCGACACCGAGCGCGGCCGCATCGCCGTCGGCTGGCTGATCGTGGAAGATCTGGCCATGGTGCTGGCGCTGGTGCTGCTGCCGGCGCTGGCCGGCGTGCTGGGCGGCGATCCCGCCGCCGGCGAAGCCCATCATGCGCCTGAAACCTTCGCGCTGAGCTTCGATCTCGGCATCTGGGGCACGCTCGGCATCACGCTGGTCAAGGTCGCGGCTTTCGTCGGCCTGATGCTTGTCGTCGGCCGCCGCGTCATTCCGTGGATGCTGCACTACGTCGCCCACACCGGCTCGCGCGAGCTGTTCCGGCTGGCCGTGCTCGCCATCGCGCTCGGTGTGGCCTTCGGCGCAGCCTCGCTGTTCGGCGTATCGCTGGCGCTCGGCGCCTTCTTCGCCGGCATGGTGATGAGCGAGTCCGAGCTCAGCCACCGCGCCGCCGAGGAATCGCTGCCGCTGCGCGACGCCTTCTCGGTGCTGTTCTTCGTCTCCGTCGGCATGCTGTTCAACCCGTGGAGCCTGATGAACGACACGCTCGCCATCCTGGCGGTGCTGTTCATCATCGTCATCGGCAAGTCGGTCGCGGCGTACCTCATCGTCATCGCCTTCCGCCACCCGCCCTCGACGGCCCTCATCATCTCGGCGAGCCTGGCGCAGATCGGCGAGTTCTCCTTCATCCTGCCCGAGCTGGGGGTGGGCCTGAATCTGCTGCCGCCAGAGGGACGCGACCTCATACTGGCCGGTGCGATCCTTTCTATCGTGCTGAATCCGCTGGCGTTCTATACCGTCGACCGGGCCAGGCCGCTGCTTGAGGCACTTCGGTCAATCGGACCGGGAAAGCCTCAGGTCGCGGTGGCGGCCGACGCGGCAGCGGATCCCGCACCCTCCAGCAGGGCCGCGCCCATGTCCGAGACTGGCGACCCCGCGCCGCCGCCGCCCATCAAGCCGGCCGACCTCGACGAGACGCCAGCCACAACCGCGCTGAGCGGTCACACGATCCTGATAGGCTCCGGCCGCGTCGGCAGCCTGATTGGCAAGGGCCTGCGCGAGGCGGACGAGCCGCTGCTTATCATCGAGGACGCCGACAAGCGCGTGGAGAAGCTGCGCGCCGAAGGCTACGAGGTCATCAACGGCAATGCGGCGCGCGCAGACGTGCTGGCCGCCGCAAATCCCGCCGCCGCCATACGGCTCATTCTGGCGATCCCGAACGCCTTCGAGGAGGGGCCGATCATCACGCGCGCCAAGGCGGCCAATCCGGCAATCATCGTTATCGCGCGCGCCCACTCCGACGCCGAGGTCGAATTCCTGACCGGCCTCGGCGCCGACTTCGTCATCATGGGCGAGCGCGAGATCGCGCGCGGCATCGTCGAGTTCGTGATCGGGCATCCTTGGTCGCCGCCGGGACCGGCCGCGGCGACCGGGCCGGGAGCGCCGAGGCCGGTTTGAGTCCGCTTACGCCGCCAGCAGGATCTTCTCGATCTGGTCGACCGGGTGGCCCGTCAGCGTCTTGCTGATCTCCGCTTCGACGCGGTCGGCCACTTCCTTGTGAAGCCTCTGCCGCATCTCGCCCAGCACCAGCGGCGGAGCGACGATGACGAGCTTCTCGAAATCGCCGCGGTGGGCATGTTTGTAGAGGCGGCCGGCGATCTCGTCGGCGAAGCGTTCCTTGGCGATCCGGTGCCAGTCCGTCTCCTCGGTCGCGCTGCGGTGGGGCGAGGGCCCGTCGTGGAAGCGGCCCGCCTGGTCGGTGCCCTGCTCGCGCGTAGGCGGGTTCTCCTCGTTCAGCTCGCGCATCACCTGCAGGTTCGGATACTCCGCGTCGCCCTCGTTGCGCAGGAACAGCGCCTTCTCGCCGTCTGCGACCACCACCCAGATGTCGTGCGCGAGCTTCGTCATGTCCGTTCTCCTTTTCGGCTTTGCCGGGCAAACGTGTTCGCCTTTTCGGCGGTTCCGCGATGATTGCGGTCGAGCCGGGGAAAACCATTCCATCGGATGGCGGTTCGGGAGCACGGCAGTTCCGTGTCGCGAACGGCGCTGGCAGGGCTTGCCTTCAAGACGGGCGGCGATGCGGCGACAATCGCCGGACGCCGAAAAGGACCCCGTTTAGAAGAGGATCGGGCCGCACGATGGCTGAGCCGCAAGCCAAGCTCGACGCCTTTCCCGTCTTCATGCGGGTGAAGAACCGCGCCTGCGTCATCGTCGGCGGCGGCGCCGAGGCGTTCGCCAAGGCGCGCCTACTGTCGCAATCGAGTGGCGATCTTGTCGTCGTCGCCGAAGCGATGGACTACGACTTCGCCGAATGGCTCGCCGCGCGCGATGACATCCGCTACGAGGTCGCCCGTTTTCACCCGTCCCGGCTTGACGGCGCGGCGCTGGTCTTCGCCGCGACGGGCAAAGAGGACACCGACCGCGCAGTCGTAGAGGCCGCCCGTGCGGCGGGCATACCCGCCAACGCGGTCGACCGCCCGCATCTGTGCGACTTCTACATGCCCGCTCTGGTCAACCGCGCGCCGGTTGCCGTTGCAATCGGCACCGAAGGCGCCGGCCCGGTTCTGGCGCAGATGATCCGCGCCCGAATCGAGCAGATCCTGCCGCCCTCGCTCGGCCGGCTGGCGACGCTTGCCGCGACCTATCGCGAGGCCGTCGAGCGGCTGCTGTCGCCGGGCAGCGCACGCCGGGGGTTCTGGCAACGTTTTTTCGGTGGTGAGCCGGCCCGCGCCGTCGCGGCCGGCGACATCGCCGCCGCCAGCCGCGCGGCCGCTCGCATCCTGGAGTCAAAAGCCGCTGCGCGCGGTCACGTCGCATTGGTCGGCGCCGGTCCCGGTGCGGAAGACCTGCTGACGCTGCGGGCGCATCGTCTACTGATGGAGGCCGACGTCATCGTCCACGACGCGCTGGTGCCGGAGGCGATCGTCGCCATGGGCCGGCGCGACGCTGACCGCATTGCCGCCGGCAAGCGCAAGGGCTGCCACGCCAAGACGCAATCGGAGATCAACGACCTGCTGGTCGGCCTTGGCCGCGCCGGCCGCCGCGTCGTGCGGCTCAAGGCCGGCGACCCGCTGGTGTTCGGCCGCGCCGGCGAGGAGCTTGCCGCACTGCGCGACGCAGGCATCGCCCACGAGGTCGTGCCGGGCGTCACTGCGGCCTTCGCGGCCGCCGCCGATTTCGCCCTGCCGCTGACCTTGCGCGGCGTTGCCTCCTCCATGGTGTTCACCACCGGTCACGATCTCAAAGGCGGCACGCTGCCCGACTGGGCGCGGCTTGCGATCGACGGCGCAACTGTTGCGGTCTACATGGGTCGCTCGGTCGCGGCCGACGTCGCTCGCCGCCTGATCGAAGCCGGTCTGTCGCCCGACACTGCCGTCGCGGTTGTGGAGAATGCCAGCCTGCCGTCGAAGCGTCAGCTCCACGGCACGCTGGCCGACCTGCCGTCGCTGCAGGGCCGCGCCGAACTCACCGGGCCGGTCCTGACGATCATCGGCGACGCTGTCGCGGGTGCCGATTTCAGCCGCTCCACTCCGCTCGCCGCGCATCTGCCTGCGCTTGCGCAAGCCTGAGGAAGAAGATGGCCGCGAAGTTCATCCTTCAGGTGCTGACCGCCAACCGGCTAGGCGACGGTGAAGCCGTCTGGTGGTCCGCCGACCGCCGCTGGTCCGAGACGCTTGCGGGTTCCGAGATCGCGCACGACGCCGATGCGGCAGCGGCCCTGGAAGCCATCGGCAAGGCGGCCCACGCGGCGAACCTCGTGGTCGACGTGAACCTGATCGACGTCGAGCTTGCCGACGGCGTCATCGTGCCGCTGCGCCTGCGCGAGAAGATACGCGCCGCCGGACCCACCATCCGCCCCGATCTCGGCAAGCAGGCGCGGCCTGCCGCCGCCCGCGCGGCCTGAGGAACCGCCATGTACCGCTATGACGAGTTCGACCGCGACTTCGTGAACGCCCGCGTCGCCGAGTTCAGCGACCAGGCGCGCCGCCGCCTGCGCGGCGAAATCAGCGAGGACCAGTTCCGGCCGCTGCGGTTGATGAACGGCGTTTACCTCCAGCTCCATGCCTACATGCTGCGCATCGCCGTGCCCTACGGCACCCTGTCGTCCCGCCAGATGCGCATGCTGGCCTACATCGCCCGCACCTACGACAAGGGCTACGGTCACTTCACCACGCGCCAGAACCTGCAGTTCAACTGGCCGGCGCTTTCCGATATTCCTGCCGTGCTGGCCGATCTCGCCACGGTCGAGATGCACGCCATCCAGACCAGCGGCAACTGCATTCGCAACGTCACGGCCGACCACTTCGCCGGTGCGGCCGCCGACGAGGTGGCTGACCCGCGCCCCTATGCCGAGATCCTGCGCCAGTGGTCCTCGGTCCATCCCGAGTTCAGCTACCTGCCGCGCAAGTTCAAGATCGCGGTGACGGGGGCGGAGCACGACCGCGCCGCCATCCAGGTCCACGACATCGGCCTGCACCTGAAGAAGAACGCGGCCGGCGAGCTCGGCTTCGCCGTCTATGTCGGTGGCGGGCAGGGCCGCACGCCGATGATCGCCAAGAAGATCAGGGACTTCCTGCCCGAGCGCGACCTGCTCGCCTACACGACCGCGATCCTGCGCGTGTACAACCTGCACGGCCGCCGCGACAACAAGTACAAGGCGCGCATCAAGATCCTCGTGCACGAGACAGGCACCGAGGAGCTGACCGCCTGGGTCGAGAAGGAATTCGCCGAGCTCAGGGACACCGAACTGGCTTTGCCGGCCGAGGACGTGAAGAAGATCGAGGCCTATTTCGCACCGCCGGCGCTGGCCGACCGCCCCGAGGGCTGGGGCGCGCTCGCCGCCGCCCAGCGCGCCGACGAGGCGTTCTCAGCCTGGGTCCGCCGCAACGTCACCCCGCATCGCCACCCCGACTATGCCTGCGTCACCATCTCGCTCAAGGGCATCGGCGAAGTGCCGGGCGATGCGACTGACGCGCAGATGGACGCGGTGGCAGACATCGCGGAGGAGCTCGCCTTCGACGAAATCCGCGTCAGCCACGAGCAGAACCTCGTGCTGCCCCACGTCGCGCGCGCCGACCTGAAAGCTGTCTACGACCGGCTGGTCGCGATCAGGCTTGAGACGGCCAATGCGGGGCTGGTCACCGACATCATCGCCTGCCCCGGTCTCGACTATTGCGCGCTGGCCAACGCCCGCTCCATCTCGGTGGCTCAGGACATCTCCATCCGCCTCGGGGACCAGAAGCGGCAGGAGGAGATCGGCGAGCTGAAGATCAAGATCTCCGGCTGCATCAACGCCTGCGGCCATCATCATGTCGGCCACATCGGCATCCTCGGCGTCGAGAAGAAGGGCGATGAGCTCTATCAGGTGACGCTGGGCGGTTCCGGCGACGAGGTGACCTCCATCGGCGACATCGTCGGGCGCGGCTTCACCGCGGCCGAGATCGGCGGCGCCATCGAGACGGTGGTGGACACCTATCTGGGCTTGCGCGCCGCCAAGGACGAGACTTTCCTGCAGGCTTACCGACGCGTCGGCCTCGCCCCCTTCAAGGAGGCGCTCTATGGCAGCGAAGCCAAAGCGGCCTGACGAAAACGAGGCGGAAGCGCTCGCGGCCGAACTTGAGGCGCGCTTCGGCGCCGGCTCGCCGCAGGCAATAGTCGCCGCCGCGGTCGAACATTTCGGCACTGGCGGCATCGCTGCCGTGTCGTCCTTCGGCGCCGATTCCGCCGTGCTGCTCGACATGGTCGGCGTGGTCGACCGTGCGGTGCCGGTGCTGTTCCTCGACACCGGAAAACATTTCGGCGAGACGCTGGAATACCGCGATCTGCTGGTGGCCGACCTCGGCCTGTCCGATTTGCGCATCGTCCATCCGCTGCCGGCAGCGCTTGCCGCGCACGATCCCGACGGCATCCTCCACAAGACCGACACCGACGCCTGCTGCGACGTCCGCAAGGTCGAGCCGATGGCGCGCGCGGTAGAACCCTTCGCCGCGTGGTTCACCGGCCGCAAGCGCTTCCAGGCGTCGACGCGCGCCGCACTGCCCGCCTTCGAGGCGGTCGGCCCGCGTATCCGCGTCAACCCGCTCGCCTCGTGGACCGGAGCCGACATCGCCGGCTATCTGCGCGCACGGAACCTGCGCGAGAACCCGCTCGTCGCCTACGGTTATCTCTCCATCGGCTGCTTCCCCTGCACGCAGCCGGTGAAGCCCGGCGAAGATGCGCGCTCCGGCCGCTGGGCCGGGCAGGGCAAGACCGAATGCGGCATCCACCTCGGCGGCCTGGAGCAGACGCTCGCCGGCGCTTCGCCCGCCAATGCATAGGATTTGCGAGTGACCGATTCGCCGACCGAACCGCGGCCCGAACCCAGTCTGTGGACCCGCGAGGGCTTTCGCGACGATTCCTGGCGCCATGCCGACACGCTGGGCGAGGCCGGCGCCAACGATCGCGTCATCTTGCCGCTCGCCGCCTTTCTGGCGCTTGACGACGACGCCCGCGCTGCGGCCGCGGGCCGCCTCGGCGTTTTGCTGCTGCCGGCCGAGCCGGTCTCGGTGATCGAGCCTTTCCTGAAGGATCTGGCGCTGGTCGCGCTCGCCTTCCCCGCCTTCAGCGACGGCCGCTCCTACTCCAAGGCCGAGCTGCTGCGCCGCGCCGGTTTCGCCGGCACGCTGCGCGCCACCGGCGACGTGCTCATCGACCAGGTCCCGCACATGTTGCGCACCGGCTTCGGCGAGTTCGAGGTGAAGCACCCGACCGCGCTCGCCCGCCTCGCGGAAGGGCGCATCGGCGGCATCGCGCTGCAATATCAACCTGCGGCGGTGCCGTCTGCCGCAGGAGAAGCGTATTCCTGGCGCCGCCGCCGGGCCTGATTTCGTCTTTCTTGTTGGCAGCGCGCGCGTTTGCGCCTATATGCGCCGCAGCTTCGGCTTTCCACGGATCGCCATTGCCGGCCAAAAGGCCCATGCGATCCATTCTCGACCTTCATGCTCGTCATGTCGGCTAACCGCCAAACTCGTTGAGGTATTTGCTTTGCAGGTTCTCGTTCGCGACAACAATGTTGATCAGGCGCTCCGCGTCCTGAAGAAGAAGCTCCAGCGCGAAGGCGTCTTTCGCGAGATGAAGGAGCGCCGCGCGTACGAGAAGCCGTCCGAGAAGCGTGCCCGTGAGAAGGCGGAAGCCGTGCGCCGCACCCGCAAGGCCGCCCGCAAGCAGGCCCAGCGCGAGGGTCTGCTGCCGAAGCCCAAGGCCAAGCCGCGTCCCGAGCGCCGTCCCGGCGCGCCTTCCACGCAGGCAGCGTAATCCGACAGGCGGCGTTTCGGCGCCGCCTTTTGCTTTCTAACGATATCGCCGCTCGGCTCGGTCGATCTGTCCGAGCAGATCCGCGAGCTGCTCGGGCAGCTCGTCCTCGACCCTGAATTGCGGCAGCCGCGCGATGTCGCGACGGAATTCTGCGCTCGAGGCTTGACGGCGGAGCGCCTGCTCCACTGCCTTTCCTGCCTCGTTATCTTCGCGCCCAGCCGACATCGTTTCAACCTCTGTTACGCATCGAGAACCCGCGAGAGTTGTATCGGGTTCCGCGAAAAGGCGGTGTGTTTCAGAGGTTTGAACGGTTGGGTAAAGTTTGAATTAAAGGCGGTCGGGGTGGAGCGAGGCCGCGACCCGTGCGGCCCCGCACATGCGTCCACGGTCATGCCGCCGATGGCCCCGGATCGTCAGGCGCCTGCCAGCCGCCGGCCGGCGCTGCCGCAACGACCGGCGTCGCTCGTTCCATGCCGCCGCGGACAAGCTTCAGTGCAGGCCTGCCCGTTGCTGGGGCCACGGGCCGCGCCGCAATTTCCTTTTGCCTTCGCGCGGCCTCCGGCTGGTGCAGCACCGCCTCGAGACGCACGACCTGCGTCTCGCCGTCCACGTCGAGATAGCTGAAGGACTGGCCTTCGCTGAGGCCGAGCAGCGCCAGTCCGCGCGCCACCGTTATCGGCAGGAACAGGCCGACCGCCGACGTCATGGTGTCGTGCGAGATGATGCGCGTGTCGGGGGCGCCGCCATTGACGCTGAAGCGCACGCGGCTGCTCAGCGTGGCGACGTCCTCCGGCACGTCGTCGCGGAACACGACGGTCGCCCCGTCGAGCTTGCGCTTCAGCATCTGCGCCAGGGGGTCGCCCGCCGGGCAGCGGTCGTGCATGACCTCCAGTATGGTGAAATCCTTGGTGGTGAGGATGGAAGTGTCGGGATTCATCGCAGTCTCCCTCGCTCCGCTGCGGGAGCGGTCGGTGGATTAGTGGATGCGTGGAAGGTCCCCGGTCGCGCATGGCGCCCGGGGCTCAGCATCCTGCGATGAGGCAGCCTCCGAACAGGGATGGCCGCGACGACGGGCGGCCCGACACCGAAAGCATCACTGCACCGGCGCGAGCGGGGCTTCGGCCGACGCCTGTTCTGCGCTCAGCACGGTCAGGCGATGGCTGCGGCCGCCGCGGTCGGTCCAGTCGATCGACTGCCCGGCGCGCAGGCCGATCAGCGCGACGCCGATCGGCGTCAGGATCGAGATGCGGCCAGCCTCGATGTCGGCCAGGCCGGGATAGACCAGCGTAACGGCGCGCTGGTCGCCGCTGTCGGTGGTGTAGCGCAGGCGCGAGCCCATGCGCACGATGTCCTCGGGCAGGCGGCCGTCGGCGGTGACGCGGGCGCGGTCGAGTTCGGCGAGCAGCTGCTCGGCGACGTCGAGTCCGCGGGCCGCGGCCGTCTCGGCCAAGCGGGTCAGCTTCTCATGCTCGCTCGCGGCGATGGTGATGGCAGGCTTGCGCTGCCTCTCGGTAGCGGTGGTCATTGTGTCGTTCCATTGGCGCGGCGGCGCGGCAGCGCCCCGGGCATCGATGAGGGATTGGATTGATGGTGTCGCCTGTCAGTGCGCGCCGCGTCAGCGATGACGAAGCCGCCCTATGCCCCGCGGCCGGGGCGCGACGCGACCGGGCCGGGGGTCAATATCCCGCGATGGGATAGACCTTCTTGAACGTGCGGCAGAGGTGGTCGGCGCTGTACATGCGCCAGACTTGGGAAATCCCGGACAGGAAGTCAAGGCCGCGAAGTCGAAGCCGTCCCGCCGCGCCCCGGTCGCGTGGCCCGATGGCGCGGTCCAGTGGCGAGGCCCCGCAGGCGCTCAGATATCCAGGTTCGCGACGCTGAGCGCGTTGTCCTGGATGAACTCGCGCCGCGGCTCCACCTCGTCGCCCATCAGGCGGGCGAACAGCGAGTCCGCATCGGTGGCGTCCGTCACCTTGACCTGCAGCAGCGAACGCGCGTTCGGGTCGAGCGTGGTCTCCCACAACTGCTCGGCATTCATCTCGCCCAGCCCCTTGTAGCGCTGCAGCGAAATGCCCTTGCGTCCGGCGTTGAAGATGGCGTCGAGCAGCGCGCGGGGACCGGAGATCGTCTCCTGCGCCTCCTTGCGCTTCAGCACCGCTTGCCTGCCGTAGATCTGGCGCAGCGAGGCGGCGTAGCGGTCGAGCGCGCGCGCGTCGGCCGAGCCGATGAGGGCCGCGTCCAGCGTCACGATCTCGCGCACGCCGCGCACGGTGCGCTCGAACACATAGCCGCCGGTGCCGTCGTTGGACGGGTTCAGCCGGCCGCTCCAGCCCCGCTCGGTCTCGTCGGCTATCGCATCGAGTCGCAGCGCCACGGCGTATGCCGCATCCGCTGCGCGTCCGGTATCGGCCAGCACGGCGGCGTTGAGCGCGCCGGCGATGGCCGCCTGCTCCACCACAGCCCGGTCGTAGCGCGTGTGCAGCCCGTTGATGAGCGAGCGCACCGAAAGCGCTTCGTCCACGATGGCGCGCAGGTCGGCGCCCGCCCGTACCTCGCCGTCCGCGAGGTTCAGCGTGGCGTCGTCGATCCCCGAGCCGATCAGGAACTCCTCGAAGGCGCGCTCGTCCTTGATGTATTGCTGCGACTTGCCGCGCGTTACCTTGTAGAGCGGCGGCTGCGCTATGTAGAGGTGGCCACGCTCGATCAGCTCCGGCATCTGCCGGAAGAAGAAGGTCAGCAGCAGGGTCCGGATGTGGGCGCCGTCGACGTCGGCGTCCGTCATGATGATGATCTTGTGGTAGCGCAGCTTGTCGGCGTTGAAGCCGTGTGCCTCGTCCTTGCCGATGCTGGTGCCGAGCGCCGTGATCATCGTGCCGATCATCTCGGACGAGAGCATGCGGTCGAAGCGCACGCGCTCGACGTTCAGGATCTTGCCGCGCAGCGGCAGGATCGCCTGGTTCTGGCGCGAGCGGCCCGACTTGGCCGAGCCGCCTGCGCTATCGCCCTCGACGATGAAGATTTCGGACTTGGCCGGGTCGCGCTCCTGGCAGTCGGCGAGCTTGCCGGGCAGCGAGGTGACGCCGAGCGTCGACTTGCGCGTGATGTCTCGCGCCTTGCGCGCCGCTTCGCGCGCCGCCGCCGCCTGGATCACCTTCTCCACCACCGACCGCGCCTCGGCGGGGTGCTCTTCCAGCCAGGTGCCGAGCGCCTCGTTGACGAGGCTCTCCACCACCGGCCGTACCTCCGACGAGACCAGCTTGTCCTTGGTCTGCGAGGAGAATTTGGGGTCCGGCACCTTGACCGACAGCACGGCGGTCAGGCCCTCGCGGCAGTCGTCGCCCTGCAGCGACACCTTCTCCTTCTTGGTCGCGCCCGACGAGTCGGCATAGCCGATGACCTGGCGCGTCAGCGCGCCGCGGAAACCGGCCAGATGCGTA
>JAHBYZ010000058.1 GCA_019635695.1 Rhizobiaceae bacterium | reverse complement strand
TGAGCGGCTCGGTGCCAGAATCGCGCAAGATGCTGAGTGATCCAAGTTCCACCTTGATCCACGACTTGTCGGCGTTCACGCGCCGTTTGCGCGCTTTCCATGTGGCGAGATCCATGCCATCGCTGCGGAAGTTGCGCGAGTAGTGGTCCAGGTAGTTCTCCGTATTGCGGCTCTCCCAGTCACGACGCCATTGCTCCAATGTCTGTTGGAAATCGTCACTTTCCTCTCGAAGGGTTTCATGTGCAATCCACTCGATTCGCTCGGCCATTACGACTGGAGTAATGCCTGGTTGGACCCGCGGAGCAAGATCGGCGATTTCCCCGTTGGCAAGTGCTACGCAACCATCGGTCGAAAAAGGACTGCGCGCGTAGTTGTCCGAAGGTACGCCGTGAAGCCAGATCCCGCTTCCCGTTCGCCCGAGCCGGCGATCCCACTCGTTGGGATAGCTGATGGGAAAGGCGCCCCAGCCGTACAAGTCAGGCAATCGCGCCCCTGGAATGTGGGACGAGACGAAGTAGATGCCGATGGGCGTCTTCTTGTCACCTTCTCGCTCCTTGGCCGTTCCGAGCTTGCCAATTGCCGAGTAGTAGTTGCGCACCGCGAGCGGCGCTCCACCCTGCTCATTGTAGAGATAGACGCGCGACCGGCTTGCGTCGACGACAATGACGTGCTGTCCGGGAGTCAGCCGCATCAGGTTGCGAGGCACGAAGCCGGCGGGCGGTGGGTCCCTGCGATTACGATCCCGGGCGCGAAACTCCGCACGTAACTCCGCGAAAGGGTCCGGATCCGCACCTGTCGGACCCGCAAGCGTGGGGCGACCTGCTCGAGCGAGCAACAGGTCCCCCTGCAACATGTGCGCCATACGGAAGTTGGGATACTTCGAAACAAGCTGGTCCACTTCCAGAATCGCAGCGTCGAGCTGGCCATCCTCCATGAGCTCAAGGGCCCGATGGAGTTGGCCTTCCGGGCCTTTCGGCAATGACTCGCCACTTAAGTCTTGTTCCTGCGCAGCTACTGCAGGCAATGAAAGCACGAGACAGAACACGGCACGCCGGAGAAGCGAAGGCGGCATTAGAGCCCGCATTTCCTGCGCTCGCTTGCGGCCCGACCTGGAGAGCGGGGCATCGATTTTGTCCCAAAGGTATGGTCGCTTCTCATTGGTCACGTGCATCTTTCGGCCGCGTGTCGGCGCTATTGCTCTGGCCGGGATCGTCTGCGCGTTCCTCCTTCGCTCTTTCCGCACCAGCCTTAGGTGATTTGGGCAGTGTCCACCAAACGATTCCCACGGCAATCAAGAGAGCGGCCAATACTTCCAAGAACATCCATCCCATTTCAGCTGTCCTCTCGGCGAACGGCGGAGGGCGATGCAAGTTGCGGAAGGATCACTTGTGTCCTCTGCTTCACGAGTTCAGGAGGACTCGCAGGTCTGAGGCGATCTTGTCGCCTGGAGTGCCGTATGGGAGCATGAGACGAAGGCGCCCCTTGGTATCGAAGACCAATGACTGCGCCGAGTGGTCGACGGTATACGACTCCGGCGTCTTCCCTGGGCGCTCGGCCGCGTAGATCTTGAAGTCCATCGTGACCTTGGCGGTGGCCGCCGCATCGCCGTAAAGGCCTAGGAACACCGGATTGAAAGCCGGTACGTAGTTGCGCAGGAGCTCCGGGGTATCGCGCTTCGGGTCCACAGTCACGAAGAGGACCTGGACGCGCTGCCCGTCCGGTCCCAGCAGCTTCACTGCCTGGGCCATGTCCGAGAGCGTCGTGGGGCACACGTCAGGGCAATGGGTATAGCCGAAGAACATTGTGACGACCTTGCCGCGAAAGTCTGCGAGCGAGCGTTCCTTGCCGTTGTGGTCCGTCAGGCGGAAGTCCGGGCCGAGGTCGGAGCCGGTGATGTCGACACCATTGAAGGGCGTCTTCGACCCGGGCAGGAACTGGTCGCACCCTGCAGTCACGAACGTCGCCAACGCAAGGCCGAGAAGCGCGCGACGCTTCACCACCGGTGCAGGTGCACCGGCAACACTACTGGAGCGGGATTGCGGAGTCATGGATAGGCGCCTCGCAGTTCCTCCTTCACCAATGATTGCAGCTCTTCGAGACCGAATCTGGGCAGGGGTCGCCCGTTGACGAAGAACTCCGGAGTCTTGGTGACGCCCAGGGCACGGGCGTCAGCCATGTCGCGCTCCATGCGTTGGGCGATGTCGGCCCCGCTGCTGTCCTTGCGCAGGCGCTCGAGATCAAGTCCGACTCTCCCAAGGGCGTTCCACACCAGGTCCGCGCGGACTTCGTGATTCACGGCCCATTGATCCTGCGAGGCGTAGAGTGCCTCCAGTGTCGGCAGGTACTTGCCTTGGCCGCGGGCGGCCTCGAGTACCCTCACGGCGTGCTCCGACCCCTTGTGAAAGGTGACATGGCGCAGCGAAAGCCGGATCTTGCCCGGGTTCTCCAACATCAGTGTTTTCACGTGCGGGAAGAACGCGGCGCACGTTTCGCAGGCCGGATCGAAGAACTCCACGATGTGCACCTTGGCATCCGGATCGCCGAACGAGGGCGACTGGTCGTTCGCCAGCGCCGGTTGATTCTTCGCGACTATAGTCTGCGCAGACTGCGCCTTCTCACCCTTGTAGAGCAGGGCCGCGCCTGCGAAGGCCAGCAAAAGGACGACCGCCGCACCAACAAAGACACCGATTCGGTTGACGCGACTCGCCGGAGGCGCCTCAGGCGCCTGCGGCACCTGGTTGTCCGACGTCGGTTGATTGCGTTTGGACTTTCTACTCATGTGGGGCCCCGTTTGCGTGCCACGAACAGCAGCGCGTTCATGACAGAAAAGGCGATGAAGGACAGCAGCGGAATGTTCACGAACCCAAGCCACTGGATCTGGGCTACCGAGCAGGGCACCCCTTGCGAGCAGGGCCTGAGCCCTTCGGGAATCAGGCCTGCTACGAGTAGCACCTGAAAGAACGAGATTGCCCAGCCGACCAACGCGAGTGGCAGGGCGTAACGAATGACCTTCGCGTCATAGGGAAAGAGCCCGAGCGGCAGGATCAACACCAGCGGGAACATGAAAATGCGCTGATACCAGCAGAGAACACAGGGCGGCAGCTCCATGATTTCGCTGAAAAAGAGTGCCCCCAGCGTCGAAGCGCCAGCGATCGCCCAGCAACCGAAGACGAGGCTCCAGGCCGAATCGGATGAGCACTCCTTCACCTATTGCGCATCCAGACGTCGAAGATCGATAGGTGCCCTGCAATCACTGGCGTTGATGAAAACTGGATCGCCGACTTTCAGGCCGAAGTCTTCTGAAACCGGCATTGTGCGCCAGGCGTTGCGCCGATCCCGGCGGTACTTGATGGTGGCGTAGCGGGCCTTCGAGGACGTCGAGGAGACGTTCTGGCGGCACTTCTCGGACACTTTGTCTGCATAGGCGACACCTTCACCGATCTCGACAATAGCTCCCTTGCGCCATCCCTCTTCCCAAGGATGGGATGCGTCGTAGCCCGTACTTGCGCAACCGGTCAAGAGACCCGCCGTTACAAAGGCTGCAATGCCAAGCTGAGTCTTCATGTTCCGCATCCTCTATGACCGTTCGACTCGCACGCGACTCAGGAATCAGGCGTATGGGTCAGTGCTTGTGTCCCTTGTGGTCCTCGGCCTTGTCCTTTTGCCGCGGCGCGAACCGCGCCTGTTCGGTCTTGCCACCGGCCGTGACGGAAAGGACGATCTTGGTGTCCTCCGTGACGGCAAAGCTGCCCCCTCCCTTGAGCACACCCTTCCCGGTGCCGCTCAGCTTCACCGTCTCCTTGCTCTTGCCGGAGAGGACCGTGGCGGTGCCCGTGACGTCCTGCCCCTCGATGGCCTTGCCCTTGTGGTCGGTCACATAGAGGGTGAGCTCCTTGTCCTTGGCCACCAGCTCCAGGTCGAAGCTGGCCGTTTCTCGAACCTGGCCGCCATACTTGGGATGCTCCTCGGCGGCAAGGATCGACGTACTGACGAGGGCCGCCGACGCGGCGATCAGGAATGATGCAATTTTCATGAGACTCTCCAGTGCAGGTAGTTGGAATTGTTTCGATTGACTAGACATGGGGACCGCCGATGGCAACCGCCTTTGAGACATCGATGACCAGGATCCATCCGGCGAGTCGCTGACCGGTGCGTGCGGTGCGATCAATGACGGCAACCAATGGCTCCACCTGATCGTCCTCGCAAAGTAGCTCGAGGCGGACTTCGTCGATCACGGCTTCGCCCAGCTGCAGCGAATACCTTTGCTCGGCACTGTCTACCGGCTTTAGCAGGCTCTGGACCGACGTCGCGTTGATATTGCGTACGCCGAGCAGGGTGTTGCTCGGCATCAAACCCGACTCCTCAATGGCGGCAATGACGTCGGCAATGCGATTGCTGTGCACATAGGCTTTGATCTCTTTCACGCGACATCTCCTTCCTGGGTACGTGCTTTTTCGCGACGGGTTTCCAACCACTCGTAGAGCAGGGGCAGCAGCAGAAGCGTAAGTGCCGTCGAGGTGACAAGCCCGCCCACGACCACGGTGGCCAGCGGCCGCTGAGTCTCCGCACCCACGCCGCTCGAGATCAGCATCGGCACGAGGCCGAGAATCGCCACCGAAGCGGTCATGAGCACGGGTCTGAGTCGTAGGGCGACCCCTTGCCGGACCGCGTCACGGACGCTGTAGCCCTGGTGCCGCAAGTCGTTCAGGAAGGTCACCAGCACAATGCCGTTCAGCATGGCCACGCCGAATACGGCGATGAATCCGATCGCCGAGGGCACCGAGACGAACTGGCCCGTGACGGCGAGCCCGAACACGCCACCGATGATGGCAAAGGGCACGTTGGCGATGATGAGGGTCGCGTGCGCAACGGAGTTGAAAGCCGTGTACAGCAGGATGAAGATCAATCCGATCGTCAGGGGCACGATGATCGCCAGGCGGGTCAGGGCGCGCTGCTGGTTCTCGAAGGCGCCGCCCCACTCGACCCAGTAGCCCTCCGGCAGCTTCACCTGTGCCTTCAGTTTCGCATCCGCCTCCTTCACGAAGCCGTCGACGTCGCGGCCCTTCACATCCATCTGGATGACCGCATACCGCTGGAGCTGTTCGCGGCGCACGAAGGTATAGCCTTCATCCGTCTCGATGCTGGCGACGCGGGACAGCGGCACCAACGCGCCGCCGGGACCGCGCAGCGGGATGTTGCCAATGGCACGCAGGCTGTCCCGCGATGCCAGGTCGAGACGCACCTGGATATCGAAGCGACGCGTGCCGTCGATGAGCGTGCTGACCGCCTTGCCGCCAATGCCGGCCTGGACCATTTCCAGGATGTCGTCGGCACTGATGCCGTAACGCGATGCGGCCTGGCGGTCGACCTTCACGACGATCTGCGGTTTGCCCTTGTTGGCCTCAAGCGATAGATCGGCTACACCGGGGACCGTGCCCAGCACGGGTTTGATCTGTGCGCCCAGCCGATCCAGGACTTCAAGATCGGGGCCATAGACCTTCAGGGCGAGGGTCGCCCGAACGCCGGAGATCAACTCTTCCACGCGCATCTGGATTGGCTGCGTGGCAGCCACGACCACCGTCGGCATGGCCTCTTCGAGCGTTTCCTGCATGGCGGCCGACAATTGGGCCATGGGCATGCGCTTGGGCCATTCCGACTCCGGCTTCACATCGACCAGGACCTCCATGTAGTTGGCGTCCGTTGTCTCGCCTTTCTCGGCGCGGCCGATGGTGGCAAGAACCGACTTGGTCTGCGGGTAGGTCTTCTTGAGGACATCATTCATGCGCTGCGATACGCGCACGGACTCCTCCAGGGAGGTGGAGGGGATGCCCGTGACCCGGAACATGATGGCGCCTTCCTGCAGCGTCGGCATGAACTCCTTGCCGAGAAATGGAAAGGTCGCCAACGAAATGACAAGAAGGACAACCGCCCCCCCCACGACCAGGCGCTTTCGCTCCAGCGCCCAATCCAGGATCGGCAGAAATGCCCTCTTTGCGCGTGCAACCAGCCAGGTGTCGCGCTCCGCCATTGGCTTCAGGATGAGCGCCGACAGCACCGGCACGAGCGTCATGGTGAGGAAGAGCGAGCCCGCCATGGCGAACGTGATGGTGATTGCCATGGGCTTGAAGAGCTTCCCCTCCAGTCCCGTCAGCGAAAACAATGGCAGGAACACGACGATGATGATGAGAATGGCGAAGGCGATTGGGTTCATGACCTCGCGTGCCGCCTCCAGAATTACGTGGGTGCGATTGACCGGGGGGCCGCCGACTTTGTGCGCGAGCAGCCGGAAGCTGTTTTCCACCATCACCACCGCGCCGTCCACCATCATGCCGATGCCGATGGCAAGCCCCGACAGGGACATGAGGTTGGCCGAAAGGCCGAAGTACTGCATGAGCATGAAAGCAATCAGCATGCAAAGCGGCAAGGTCACGATCACAACGATGGCCGAGCGGATCTCGCCCAAGAAAAGGAACAGCACGACGGCAACCAGGATGGAGCCCTCCAGCAAGGCGCGCTCTGCCGTGCTCATGGCCTTGTCTACGATCTCCGTCCGGTCGTAAACCGGGTTGATGCTCACGCCCGCGGGCAACGACTGCTGGGCCAATGCGAGCTTTGCCTTTACGGACTCGACGACGTTCTTGGCGTTCTCGTTGATGCGCGCCAACGCGATGCCGAGCGTGACTTCCTTACCGTCGCGAGTTACCGCGCCAAAGCGCAAGCCCGGACCCTCCTTGACCTCCGCCACGTCGTGCACGTGAATGGGCGTGGCCTCCCGCTCGGTTACGACGATGTCCCCGATCTCCTCGGCGGTGCTGACCAGGCCCAGACCACGCACCAGGAACTGTTCCTGCCCGAGATTCACGAACTGTCCGCCCACCTGGCGGTTGTTGGCGGTAATCGCCTCCATCACGGCCTTGAAGGTGAGCCCATACTTGATGAGCTTGTTGGGGTCGATTTGTACCTGGTATTGCTTCTCGAACCCACCCCAGGAGGTCACGTCGTCCACGCCGGGCGCCGTGCGTAGCATGAGTCGCACGCTCCAGTCCTGCAGGGTGCGCAGATCCATGGCTGAGAGCTTCTGGTCGGCCGACTCGATCGTGTACCAGAACACCTGGCCGAGGCCGGAACTGTTCGGCCCGAGCTCTGGTTCCCCGTAGCCTTGGGGGATTCTCTCCTTGGCCTCCTGGAGCTTCTCCCCGACCAGTCGGCGGGCAAAGTAGATGTCGACGTTGTCCTTGAAGTACACGCCGACGTAGGAGAGACCGAAAAGGGAAATGGAGCGGATGTACTCGACGCCAGCCAGCCCCGCCATCGAGGTCTCGATGGGGGAGGTGAGCAGACGCTCCACGTCCTCGGCGGCAAGACCGGGGGACTCGGTGTAGATGCTGACCTGGTTTGGCGTGACGTCCGGAAAGGCGTCCACCGGCACCTGCTGGAATGCACGCACGCCGAAGACCACCAGCAGGACAAAGCCCACCAGCACAAGGACCTTGTAGCGCAAGGCCGCATTGA
This sequence comes from Rhizobiaceae bacterium, assembly GCA_019635695.1. Lineage (GTDB taxonomy): Bacteria > Pseudomonadota > Alphaproteobacteria > Rhizobiales > Rhizobiaceae > RCIO01. Next base: position 6,329 of record JAHBYZ010000058.1, on the reverse strand, counting down.
CGATTTGATTGAGCATGGTCGGGTCAGTGCGCGTGGCCTTCGCCAATCTGCGACTTGAGCGAACGGGCCTTCAATGCAAAGGTGCCGCCCACCACCACCAGCTCGTCGGGCTTGAGGCCAGACTTGATCACGACGCGCCCTTGGAGGCGCTCGCCCAGCTGCACGGCGCGCGGCTCGAAGCCGTCATGGTCTTCGACGAACACCGTTGGCTGCGCAGAAATGAGCACGACAGCCTCATCGGGTAGCACGATCGCCTTCGACTTGCCGGAGGTCTGAATGGCGGCGGTGACGAACATCTCCGGTTTCAGGCGGCCATCGGGATTGCGAACTTCGATGCGGCCGCGGATGGTGCGAGTTTCCTTGTCGAGCGTGGCTCCGATGAAAGTGAGCTTTCCGGGGATACGCTCCGTTGGGTAGGCGGAAGCGGACACCAACGCGGTATCGCCCACCTTGATGCGGGCAAGGTCCTTCTCCGCGAGATTCGCCTCGATCCACAGGACGGACAGGTCGGCGATGCCGAAGAGGGGCTTGTCCGGCTGCGCCAGCTCACCAAGGACGGCCTTCTTCTCGATGATCGTGCCGGCGAAGGGTGCCGTTAGCGGAAATACCGAGACATTGTCGCCATTGACTCCAATCCCGAGCATTTGCACCTTGTCGGCCGCGGCCCGCAAGGCCGCCCGAGCCTTTTCATGCTCGGCCTTGGCGCGCAGGAAGTCCTTCTGCGACACGATCTGTTCGGCCTGCAATCGCTCGGCGCGCTCCAGGTTGGACTTGGCGACCTGCGCCTCGCTTTGCGCGTGCACATAGGCCGATCGCGCTTCGCCCACCTCGATGCTGTCGAGGCTCGCCAATACCTGACCGGCGCGCACCTGGTCCCCGAGATTGGCACTCACGTTGACGATCTTGCCGGGCACGCGTGGGGCAAGTCGCGCAAGACGATCCTGGTTGGCCTGAATGGTGGCGGTCACCACCAATTGGTCGGACACCTCCTGCTCCTGTACCGGCTCGACACGCACCCCGGCGACCTTCAGTTCCTCGTCGGATAGCTTGATGGCCTGCCCTTCGGTGTGACCGGCTTCGGAACCCTTCTCGTCATGCTTGTCGCCCTTGGCGGGCGCCGACTTGCTGGCGGACTTGGTGGTTGCGCCCTTGTCCGGGGTGGCGGCTTCCTTGCCATCGCATCCGACCAGAACAAAGGCGAGGGCGCCAAGAAATGCGGCCAACGCGAGACGCGGAGCCGGGAATTGGTTAAAAGACTGTTGCATGGGGTACTCCTGACGAATTCTGGGATGGTGGGTCATGGCGATCAGCGAGTACCTGTCTCTGCTGCGTTGCCGGCTATCTGATCGAGAGCGATGCGGGTGAGGCGCAGTTCGGTTATCGCCTCCAGGAGGTCGCGTCGGCCATCGAGTAGCTGCCGGTTGACGAGAACCTGCTGAGGCACGCCGATTTCGCCCTCGCGCAAAGACTGTTGCGACAGGCGCTGGTTCTCCTCGAGTGCGGGCAACACGGCGTCGCGCAAGGTCTGCACGCGGTTCCGGAGACTCTGGTAGCGATGCCAGAGCGCGCGAACATTGGCGCCTTGGCCCCTTTCGAGGGCCTGGCGCTCGGCTTGAGCGCGTGCGAGGTCAGCCTGCGCTTGCGCCACATTTCCGCTATTGCGCTTGAAGAGGGGCAACGGCACGGAGACGCTGAGAAGCGCTATGTTCTCGCGAAAGTCTTGCGGGCCCTCGCGCCCCACACCAAGTCCCACGGTGATGTCCGGAATGCGCGCGGCGAGTTCGAGGTCGAGTTTGCTGCGCGCCGCGACCTCCTTGGCTTGAAGCGCTTTCAGTTGCGAGCGATCGGCGGCCGTTTCAAGCAAGCGCTCGAGCGCCGGCACTGTCGCCCTGGATTCGAGATCACCGACAACGTCCGGGAGAGTCGCGGACGGCCATTGCAGGATCTCGCCTAGTTCCGCGCGAGCCTGCAGGAGTTGATCCATCAACGCACCAAGCTGGTTACGGGCGCGCCCTGCCTCGATGAGCGCCACATTGCCGTCCAGCCGGCTGTCCTCGCCCGCTGCCACGCGCTTACCCGCGAAGCTGGACGTTCGTTCGATCAGCGCGAGCGAGTCGCGCTCGATGCCGATTCGCGCCTGCAAGGCGAGAACCTGCACAAATCGCTTCTCGACATCCGCGCGTACCTCGCGTTCGGATTCCTGCGCCAGCAGCTGTGCGGCAATGAGCTCCTGTCGCGCCGCTTCGCGCCGGTGGCCATGCTGCCCGGCGATTTCCAGGGCCTGGGTGATTCCAGCGCCCCATTCGCGGTTCGTGGTCGCGCCCAGATCCGAAGGCGGCAGCTTGCGGCGCAGGCCTTCGGCATTCAACTCCGGGTTGTTCCACAAGAGCCCGCGCGTGTCCTCGGCATGACCTTCTGCCGCAATGACGGCGGCTCGCGCAGTCTTCAGGCTGATACTGCCCTGTTCCGCGAGACGCCAAGCCTCTTGAAGCGTAAGCGGTTTGGCCGGTGTCACGGGTATTTCCGTGCCCTGAGCCTGTGCCGCTGAAATCCAGAGCAGACAGGCGAAACCTAACAATCTCTTCATCGTGTCCTCAATCGAATTCTGGCCAAACAACGCCAGCGGATATCCCGTTGGAATCCGGCGAGAGGACGCCGCGCCTGGGTCAGCGCGAGCGAATAAAGGTGGGAGGCTCGCCGGGGCTTACGCGCCGGGGGCGAGCGGAGGGCGGAAAGGGTTTTCCGGAGGGCGCTGCGGGAAGGAGTCGTGCAACTGGAGTTGGGGGCTTCCCCCTATTGCCGCAAACGACGCCGAAGCATCCATAACCACAGCGCTTGCGCACAGGTGGTGACACATCGGGCAGTCGAAGTCGCCGGGAACGCCCGATTTGTCCTTGTCGGGTTTGCCGGACTTGTCCACGGTCTGCTTGTCGTGGTGCCCCATGTGCGATTGCGCGGCAGGAGCCGTTTCGTGCTGGCAGTACTCCGCCACGGCAGCAAAACTCCACTGCAGGGGGAGGACAAACAACACGATGATGGCCAGGAGACGTCGCATGAGGCAGGAGTTTAGTGCTCGTTCAATATTGCAGCGGGAAATATCCGCAAACGCGTTCGTGACGGCCGTGTATCGGGTTCCATGGATGTCCATTGACCCTGTCTGCGCGGCGGCACTTTACCAGAAAAAATACCCCCACAAACTGACCGACAAATTGCATCGATTTCACCCATTGAGCTTGGCGATAAGCGGAAGCAGGGTCTTTTCCAGCACTTCCGGCGTGACGGGACCGATCTGCTTGTAGCGGATCACGCCCTGCTTGTCGATCACGAAGGTCTCCGGCGCACCGTACACGCCATAGTCGATGCCGACCTTGCCGTCGATATCCCACACCGAAAGTTGGTAAGGATCGCCATTCTGCTGCAGCCAGCGCTTGGCATCGGCGCGCTGGTCCTTGTAGTTGAGGCCGACGATGGGAACGATGCCGCGGCGACTCATGTCATTCAGCACGGGGTGCTCTATCTTGCAGGCCGGGCACCAGGACGCCCACACGTTGAGCAGCCACACCTTGCCTTTCATCTGCTCCGGCGAAAACGACACCTGTGGGTCATGGAGCGCGGTAAGCGTGAAGCCGGGGGCGGGTTTGCCGATGAAGGGCGAAGGAACGATGCGCGGGTCCCGGGTCAAGCCGATGCCGAGGAATACGCACAGCACAACGAAGACACCCAGCGGGACGATGTACTTCAGCGCCTTCACGGCCGGCTCCCTCGCGAATCCGCCCCGCCCTTTAGCAGGCGCAGCCCGTTGAACACGACGAGCAAGCTCGCTCCCATGTCGGCGAACACCGCCATCCACATCGTGGCGCTGCCGAACACCGCCAGGACGAGGAACACGGACTTGATGCCCAAGGCAAGCACGATGTTCTGCCACAATACCGCGTGCGTGCGCTGGGAGAGCCGGATGGTCTCGGGAATGCGGCGCAGGTCGTCGTTCATGATGACCACGTCCGCCGCCTCCATGGCAATGTCGGTCCCTGCCGCGCCCATGGCGATGCCGATGTCAGCACGTGCCAGCGCCGGCGCATCGTTGATGCCATCGCCGGTCATTGCGATCGGCCCATGGCGCTTGCGCAGGTCCTCAATCGCCGTAAGCTTGTCTTCAGGAAGCAGGTTGCCGCGCGCATCGTCAATTCCCGCTTGCTTGGCGATGGTCTGGGCCGTTGCCGTGTTGTCACCCGTCAGCATGGCCGATGACACGCCGAGCGCATGCAGCTCTGCCAGCGCCTCGCGCGAACTCTCCTTGATCGTGTCGGCCACCGCAAAGATCGCCAGCACCTGAGCCTGCGATGCCAGCAAGGTCACGCTGCGCCCCTGGGCCTCGTGCACCGCAAGCCTGGCCTCGATCTGCGCATTGCACAAGCCGCGATCCTCGATCAGCCGGTGGTTTCCCAACGTCAGGGTCTGGCCATCCAGGCGGGCTTCGATGCCGCGCCCGGGCAAGGCCGTGAAACCTTCCAGCAAGCCGTTGCCCTGCTCCAGCCCCTGCGCGATGGCTTTGGCGACGGGGTGATCGGAATGCCCGGCCAGGTCACCCGCCCAGCGCAAGATGAGCGACTCGGGCGCGTCGGATGCCAGAATCTCCGTGGCGACGAGTTTCGGCTTGCCCTCGGTGATCGTTCCGGTCTTGTCGAAGGCGATGGCCTTGAGCTTGCGGGCCTCTTCCAGGTAGACGCCCCCCTTGATCAGGATGCCCCGCCTTGCAGCCGCGGCAAGCCCGCTGACCACCGTGACGGGAGTCGAGATGACCAGGGCGCAGGGGCAGGCGATGACGAGGAGGACCAAGGCTTTGTATAGCGCCATCGTCCACGTCCAGCCCATCAGCCACGGCGTGAGGACTGCGACGGCCACGGCCAGCGCGAAAACGGCCGGCGTGTAGATCGCGGCAAACCGGTCGACGAACTGCTGGGTCGGCGCCCGGGCACCTTGCGCCTGTTCGACTGCGTGAATGATGCGCGCGAGCGTGGAATCGCTGGCTGCGGCCGTGACCCTGATCTCGAGCGTTCCGGTCTCGTTTATCGTACCCGCGAACACCGCATCGCCCGTCGACTTGTCGACCGGAATGCTCTCGCCCGTCACGGGCGCCTGATTGACCGTGCTCGTGCCCGCAGTAATTACGCCATCGAGCGCGATGCGTGCACCCGGTTTAACCCGAACGATCGCGCCCAGAACAACCTCGCCCGCGGGAACCGACGACCAGCTTCCGTCCGGCTGGCGCACCTCGGCCGCATCCGGCGCGAGATCCAAGAGGCCCTTTATCGCGTTGCGCGCCCGGTCCACGGCCCGCGCTTCGATCAGCTCCGCAATGGCATAGAGCGCCATCACCATGGCCGCCTCGGGCCACTGACCGATGAGGAAGGCCCCGGTGACAGCGACCGACATCAGCGCATTGATGTTGAGGCGACCCTGGCGGAGAGCGGTCAGTCCTTTCCCATAGGTGCTGAAGCCCGCCAGGCCGATGGCCGCGGCGGCGAGAGCCATTCCGGCAACTTCGAACGCCAGTGTGCGCGGCGCAAGGAAATTCAGAAGTTCCGCGCCTATCGCGAGCACAAGTGCAGCGCCAAGGCGCCACAGCCCTTCGGAGGCGTGGGTGTGGCCGTCTTCGCCCGGGACGTCCGAAACCACGGGTTGAGGGTCGAAGCCGGCACGACGGATGGCATCAAGGACCGAGGGCAATGCGGCCGCCGGCGCGTCGACGGCGAGGGTGCGGGCGCCTAAGCGAAAATCGAGTCCCCTCACGCCTGCCACGCCCTCCAGTGCCCGGCGAATTTCGCCCTCCTCGACGGCGCAGTCCATGGTCGGAATGCGGAACACGGACGCCCTCCCATTGCCGATCGGGGCGATTCCCACGCCCCGGGCCGGCGCCGTGGCGCAGGCATCGCCGCAACCGCAGGCCCGGGGGGGATCAACTGCGGTCGAGACAGCGTCGTGCGATTGGACCATGGGCTTCTCCTCAGCTGCCGATATTGCAAACCCTGAAGCAACTAGAGAGTCAAGCGCCTATAATTCCCTTCAACAACCCACTTCTGGATCGATCCGGAACCCGGGAGGCGCAGATGAAGATCGGCGAGTTGTCGCGCGCGACGAGCACGCAGGTCGAGACCATCCGCTATTACGAGCGGATCGGGCTGCTTGCTGCGCCGGGTCGAACAGCTGGCAACTACCGCGCATACAGCGCAGAGCACTTAAATCGGCTGAGTTTCATCCGGCGATCACGAGACCTCGGGTTTTCGCTCGATCAAATTCGAGCATTGCTCAATTTGGCTGAACAGCGCGAT
>JAHBYZ010000057.1 GCA_019635695.1 Rhizobiaceae bacterium | reverse complement strand
CGCGTTCTGGAACTCGGCCGACTCCAGCACCTTGGCGCTGGCGGTGTAGCCGCCGAGCTCGGCCCAGCGCTTCTGTGTCTCGTCCTTGATGAACCATTCGAGGAACTTCATCGATTCTTCCTGGTTCTCCGAGTAGGAGACCACGGAGATGCCCTGTCCGCCCAGGGCGGCGAACTGGGCACCCGTCGGGCCGGCCGGGTTGGCGAAGAAGCCGGTGACCTTTGCGTTCGGGTTCGAGGCCTCGTTGGTCAGCGCCGGGAAAAAGGCGAAGTAGTTCATGCTCATTGCCGCCAGGTTCTCGGTGATCGCCTGGTTGTTCTCAACGAAGAAGGTCTTGGCCCAGCCGGGAGGCGTGAAGCCGTAGAGCTCGCGATAGGCCTCGAGCGCCTTGACGTTCTGCTCCGAGTTGATGATGCCGTCGACCTTGTAGTTGGCGTAGTCGCCGAGCTCGCCGCCGAACGAGAAGATGGCGTTCTCGACGCCCATGACGAGGCCGTCGTAGGAGTTGTCGGTATAGATGGCGATGCCGTAGCGCTTCTGGTCCGGCCGGTGGAAGAACTCGGCGATATCGCGCAGCGCCTTCCAGTCTTTCGGCGGCGCGAGATCGTAGCCGTACTTGGCTTTGAAGTCGGCCATCTCCTTGGGGTCCTCGAACCAGTCCTTGCGATAGGACCAGCCGACCGCGTCGCCCTCGGCAGGGATCGACCAGTACTTGCCCGAGGCGGCCGGGTATTCGGCGTAGTATTTCACCGTCGCCGGCGCCATCACCTCGTTCAGCTTGTGCTGGTTGAAGAAGTCGGTGAGGTCGACATAGTGCCCGGCCTCGGAGGCCGCGCCGATCCACTGCGAGTCGCCGACGACCATGTCGTAGGCCGAACCCTTGGCGTTGAACTCCGTGAAGGCCTTGGTCTGGAAATCTGCCCACGGCGTGGTCTCGACCGTGACCTTCACGCCGGTCTCGGCTTCGTATTCGTTGACGAGCTCCTGCAGATAGTTCGCCGGATCCCATTCGGCCCAGAAGATGGTCAGCTCCTGCGCCATCAGCGACGTCGAGCTGGCCAGCGACAGGCTGAAGCCCGCCAATAGCCCAATCATTCCCTTGCGCATGATGTGTTCCTCCCGTTCATGCAGCTGCTTGCACGCGACCGGCGGATTGCCGGCTGTCGAAACGCCCCGATGCGCGATCTGCGCCGGGGCGGAGGCCTCCCAACCACCCTTTCGCCCGGCCGGCTGGCGGTCAGCGAATGGATTTAAACTGGTATTACCAAACTGGCCTGACCGTCAAGTGCCCATCATCCGCCGAGATGGCGTCCGCCGGCGCTGCCATTGGGCAAAAAGTGACCAGCCAGGCCAGCAATTCAGGCCCCGCGGCGCGATCTCGCCGGGGAATTGATTGAAGGGACGCCTGTGCCGCGTCATCAATCTGGTCCAACCAGATTGAACCAACAGCGATCAGCCGGCTTGTGTCGCCGCAGCCACCAATGCGCCGGCAGCCCATGTCGCAACGGCTTCCGCCTCGCTTTGCTCCAGGCCCCAGATATCCTTGAGGACGACAAGCGCCTCGATGCCGAAAAACAGCGACAGCGCCTGCGCGAGATGGTCGATCCGTCCCCTGGGTAGACGCCCGCGCAGCGGCGCCAGTGCGTCGCGCAGCAGGTCGACGCGGTGGCCGCGCTGGAACTGCGGTTCGGTGCCGAGCGCGCCGGCGCGACGCTGCGCCCACTGGTCGAGTGACAGTTTCAGCGCGGCGCGGAATGTCGCCTCGAACGCGTCGATGCGCGGCAGCGAGGTGCGGAACAGATCCTCCACCCGTTCGGCAGGGTCCGGCGAAAGGCTGGTCCAGTCGAGGATCGGCCCGAGCGCGGCGTCGACGACGGCATGGACCAGTGCGGCCTGGCTCGGAAAGTAGCGATAGGCAGTGGCACGGGAAACTTGTGCCGCCTCGGCCACTTCGCTCACCGACGGCGTTGCGCCGGCCTGCATCAGACGCGTCGCCGTCTCCAGCATCAGCCGACGGGTGCGTGCGCGCGGTCCGCGCTCGGCTTCGGCGACCGGTCCGGTCGATTGACGTGAGACAGCCATGTTATTACGATACGCTCGTCTCAAAAAAAGGGCAACGCGGTTTTCGCGGGGCCGGAGCCGCCAGGTGGAAGCGCTTGCGGCGTGGAGGAGGTCCGCTTGGGACGGGTCTATGTCGTCGGCACCGCCGACACCAAGGGCGAGGAACTCGCCTACCTGGCTGATTGCGTCGCCGCGCAGGGCCTGGCGGTGGTGCGCGTCGACATCGGCACGCGCGAGCGGCCGACCGGCTTCGATATCGGGCCGGCGGAGGTTGCGGCCTTCCATCCGCGCGGCGCCGCAGCGGTGCTCGGTCTCGGCGATCGCGGCGCGGCGGTGACGGCTATGGGCGAGGCCTTCGCCTGCTTCGTGGCGTCGCGGAAGGACTTGGACGGGATCGTCGGCATCGGCGGCGGCGGCGGCACGTCGATGGTCACCGCTGGCATGCGCGCGCTGCCCTACGGCGTGCCGAAGCTGATGGTGTCGACGCTCGCCTCCGGCGACACGGCTCCTTACGTCGACGTCTCCGACATCGTGATGATGCCGTCGGTCACCGACATGGCGGGCCTCAACGGGCTTTCGCGTGTCGTCCTGCACAACGCGGCGCAGGCCATCGCCGGCATGGCGGCCAAACCGGCGCCGCGCGGGGAAGACAAGCGCTCGCTCGGGTTGACCATGTTCGGCGTGACGACCGCCGGCGTGACGGCGATCGTCGAGCGGCTGAAGCCGGACTTCGACTGCATGGTGTTCCACGCGACGGGCACCGGCGGCCGCACCATGGAGAAGCTCGCCGACAGCGGCATGCTCGCCGGCATTCTCGATATCACCACGACGGAAATATGCGACCTGCTGTTCGGCGGCGTGCTGCCGGCCACGCAGGACCGGCTCGGCGCGGTGGCGCGCACGCGCCTGCCCTATGTCGGCTCGGCCGGCGCGCTCGACATGGTCAATTTCTGGGCGATGGAGACGGTGCCGGAGACGTTAAGGGGCCGGAATCTCTACCGGCACAACCCCAACGTGACCTTGATGCGAACCACCGCGGACGAGTGCCGCGCCATCGGTCAATGGATCGGCGCGAAGCTGAACGCTTGCGAGGGCGAGGTCCGATTCCTGATTCCGGAAAAGGGCGTGTCGGCGCTCGATATCGAGGGCGGTGCATTCTTCGATCCGCAGGCGGATGCGGCTCTGTTTGAGGCCTTCGAAGCCACCGTGAAGCAGAGCGCGCGGCGGCGCGTCGTCCGCCTCCCGCTTCACATCAACGACGGCGCTTTCGCCGAGGCGGCGGCGCAAACCTTTCTCGAAATCGCAGGACGCTGATGCCCGCAATCGCCCGCACGACCATCCTCGAGAAATTCCGCGCCATGATCGCCGGAGGAAAGCCGATCGTCGGCGGTGGCGCCGGCACCGGCCTGTCGGCCAAAGCGGAAGAGGCCGGCGGCATCGACCTGATCATCATCTACAATTCCGGCCGCTACCGCATGGCCGGGCGCGGCTCGGCCGCCGGGCTGCTCGCCTACGGCAACGCCAACGACATCGTGAAGGAGATGGCGGTCGAGGTGCTGCCGGTGGTGAAGCACACGCCGGTGCTGGCCGGCGTCAACGGCACCGATCCTTTTGTGCTCATGCCGCGCTTCCTCGCCGAACTGAAGGATATGGGCTTTTCCGGCGTGCAGAATTTTCCGACCGTCGGATTGTTCGACGGCATGATGCGGGTGAGCTTCGAGGAAACCGGCATGGGTTTCGGCCTCGAGGTCGACATGATCGCCGAGGCGCACAGGCTCGACCTGCTGACCACGCCCTACGTTTTCAACTCCGACGAGGCGAAAGCGATGACGAAGGCCGGCGCCGACATCGTCGTCGCCCATATGGGGGTGACGACCGGCGGCTCGATCGGGGCCTCGTCTGCCAAGACTCTGGAGCAGTGCGTCGGCGAGATCGACGCCATTGCCGGTGCCGCACGCTCAGTGCGCGAGGACGTGATCGTGCTTTGCCATGGCGGGCCGATTTCGATGCCGGCCGATGCGCGCTTCATCCTGGAGCGCTGCGACAGCGTGCACGGTTTCTACGGCGCCAGCTCGATGGAACGCCTGCCGGCGGAGGCGGCGATCCGCGACCAGACGGCCAGTTTCAAGGCGCTGCCGATCCGCGCGCGCAAGCCATAGGGAGGAGGATGGCACATGACGAAAAAGGAGAATTTCTTCGTGCACCCGAAGGAGGTCGACGCCTTCGGCTTCGACTGGGGCCGGCTGGCACTGACCGTGGCGCCGGAGGTCAACGGAGCGGGCCGCTTCTCGGGCGGCGTGGTCGACGTCAAGCCGGGGCAGGGCCATGCGCGCCACAATCATCCCGGCGCGGAGGAGATCATCTTCGTGATTTCGGGCGCCGGCGAGCAGATGGTCGAGGATGAGAACGGCAACCCCGTCACGCGCAAGGTCGGGCCGGGGACGACCGTATACGTGCCCGAAAGCCGCTATCACGCGACGCTGAACACGGGCGACGGACCGATGCAGCTCTTCGTGGTCTATTCGCCGGCCGGGCCGGAGCAGGCCCTGCGCGAGCTGCCGGATTTTCGGGTCATCAAGACGGGTTCGTAGCGGCCTCTACGCTACCCCACCCCGATTCCATCCGCGGCCGATCTCGCCGAACATCTCGTAGCCGCCAGCCGTCACGGCGAGCGTGTCCTCCAGCTTGATGAAGCCGCGGGTCGGGTGGAGCATGGTGGTCTCGACCGAGATCACCATGTTCGCCTCAAGCGGGCGCTCGGCGTCGACGCCTTCATAGGCGACGGGGTGGTTGGTCATCAGGAACGGCGCCTCGTGGGTGATGAGGCCCATGCCGTGCGCGAAGAAATCGGTGAAGGCGGCAACCTTCGAGGCCTTCAGCACCTTTTCGCCCGCCGCGATCAGCTCGCCGCCGCGCGCTCCGGCGCGCACCTTCGAGAACGCCGCCTGCTGCACCGCCTCGATCTCGCCGAGCAGATCCTCCAGTTCCGCGTCGGGCTCGCCGAGCACGCCCATGCGGCACAGGTCGCCGATATAGCCGCGGAAATTGCCGCCGGAATCGATCGACATCACCTCACCCTTGCGCCACGCTTGATCCGAAGACGCACGGTTGTGGCTGGAGCCGAGCGTCAGCAGGCAGTATTCGAACTGCAGTCCGCGATTGGTCTCCTCGCGACGCAGCCGCTCGATGATCTCGGCCTTGGTTGTGCCCTCGCGAGCCGTGGCGATGGTGGCCATCATCGACTGGGTGATGAGCTCGGATGCCGTGCGCAGTTGTTCCAGCTCATGCGGGGCTTTCAGCGCGCGCATGCGCTCCATCATCGGCGTGGCGTCGACCAGCCTCGCGCCGTCGAGCCGCTCGGCCAGCAAGCGGTAGGCGTCCGACGGCAGGAAAGCCGGCTCGATGCCGATGCGCGCACCCGCCCTGCCGATCTTCTTCACATGTTCGATGGCGCGGTTGGCGGCATCGAGCGAGCCCCAGGTTTCGGGATGGAAGGCGGGCGTCCAGAACGGGTGGTTGTGATGCTCTCCGCTCTCCATCTTGTTGGCGACGAAGGCGGCGTGATCGGGCCGGCCCTTCTCGTAGACGACGACCGGCAGGTATCGGCTGTGACCGATGGCGTCCATCGCCGAGAAGAAGATGAAGCGGTAGCCGCCGAGCAGGTATTGCGTGTTGTGCTTGGATGTGGCCAGCAGCACGTCGATGCCGGCCTCTTCCATCAGCCGGTCGAGCCGGCCGGTGTCGAACGGCGCCGCCGAAACGGCGGGCCCGGGCGCTGCGATATTCACCGGATTTCCTCCTCGAAAGCCCGCCGGCAAGCTCCTCCAAGAGGTCGGCGAAACTGGTCCGACCAGTTCTCCGCATGTTCGTCTCGGCGGCTTGCCGCTGTCAAGAGCCGCATGCCGCCGCCCTCAAACGGATTCCCATCCGCCGCTGTCACCGGCCCGGAAGAAGGCGTCGATGACCTTCTGGTTGAGGATGGATTCCTCCAGCGTGAAGACCCGTTCGCCGCTGCCCCGCGCAGCGCGCACGAAGGCGTCCGCTTCAAGGCGGTATTGCTGCGCGCCGGGGAAACGGAGTGTCGTCATCGCCTGATGCGAGGCATCGTGCAACGTCACGCGGTGGTCGTCATACAGACCGGCATTGAACGGCGAGGCGACCTCGATGAAGCCGCGGTCGCCATGGAAGACCATGGCCTGCCGGTCGGCCATCTGCGTCGACACGTAGAAGGTCAGGTCGAAACCTTCGAACTCGGCGCGCAGGACCGAATAGACGTCGGTGCCGAAGCGCGGGTCGCGGCGGATGCTGGCGAGCACGCGCGCCGGTTCCTGCCCGGTGACGAGACGTGTCGTCACCACCGGATAGACGCCGATGTCGGGAAGGGCGCCGCCGCCCAGCGCAGCGATGTTGCGCATGTTGGCGGGGTCGACATTATAGTAGCTGAACGCGCCCTGCACATGGCGCAGCCGGCCGATGGCCCCGCCGCGCAGAAGCTCGGCGACCTTCACCCATTGCGGATGGTGGGTCACCATGAACGCTTCGCACACCAGCACGCGGTTGCGGTCTCGTGCGGCGATGACGGGCGCGATGTCCGCGGCCTTCAGCGCCAGCGGCTTTTCCACGAGCACGTGCTTGCCGGCATCCGCCGCGCGGATCGCCCATTCGACGTGGTGCGAGGTCGGCAGCGGAATGTAGATGCCGTCGATTTCGGCGGAAGCCAGCAATTCGTCGTACGAACCGAAGGCTTGGGGTACGCCGAAGCGGTCGGCCAGTGCGCGGGCGCGCTCACCATCCCGGCTTGCTATGGCGGCGACGACGCCGTTGTCGGACTGCTGGATCGCGGGGATCATCTGTTCCCGTGCGATCAGGGCTGTCGAGAGTATGCCCCACCTGAACATGCGCCCCCCCGCTAGCTCTGCCCGGCCCGGCTGCCAGCCGGGGTGGTCGGCGCCTTGATCGCGGCTTCGCCGATCCGCGCGGTGCGGATCGCCCGCCGTCGGGTCAATTCGCGGTCGGCCAGCGCGCCGATGAGGATGACCGAGCCGATCACCGCGAAGTTGAGGGAGCTTGGGATGCCGAGCAGGTTGACGAGGTTCTGCAGCACCTGGAGCAGGACGGTGCCGAGCACGACGCCGAGGATCGAGCCCTCGCCGCCGCGCAGCGAGCAGCCGCCGAGCACCGCCGCCGCGATGGCGTAGAGCTCGTAGAAATTGCCGTGCGACGATGGCGAGATGGAGCGCGTGTACATGGCGAAGAAGATCGCTGCCAGCGCGGTGAGCCCACAGCAGATCACGTAGGCGGCAATGGTCACGCGCGTCGTGTCGATGCCGCTGTAGCGCGCCGCCGCCTCGTTCTTGCCGACGGCGAACAGATGACGCCCGAAGACAGTGCGGTGTAGCACCACGCCCATGACAACCGCGACGACGGTGAAGGCGATCAGACTATGCGGTACGCCATAGAACCGCCCGGTGAACAGCCACTCCAACGTCGGGAAACTGGAGCCGAACGGAAAGCTGGCCGTAGCGTCGTTGGTGTAGTACCGCGCCGCGCCGCGATAGATCAGCAGGCCGCAGAGCGTGATCACGAAGGGCTGCAGCCCGAGCCTGGCGATGAGGAAGCCATGAAGAAGGCCCATGATGCAGCCAAGCGCGATCACCACCAGGAAGACCACACCCCACGGCACGCCGCCGGCGACGAGATCGACGAACACGACGCCGAGGATCGCGATGATCGAGCCGACCGACAGCTCGATGCCGCCGGAGATGATGACGAAGGCCTGCGCCACGGCGAAGATGCCGAACAGGCCGATCAGGTTGGCGGTGTTCGACAGGTTGATGGGTGACAGGAAGCGCGGGTTGATCGCGGTCACCACCGCGCCCACGACGAGGATGAGGATCAGCAGTCCGAGATCCTTGCGATTGATCATGCTGCCGGCCGCTCCTCGATCACCGTTCCGCGACCTACCGCCAGAGACAGGATGGCCTGTTCGCTCAGTTCATCGCGCGCCAGATGCCCGGCGATGCGGCCCTCGTGCATGACCGCCACGCGGTCGCTGACGCCGATCACCTCTTCCATGTCGCTGGAGATCATCAGGATGGCGACGCCGTCGTCGGCCAGCTGGCGCATCAGGCGGTAGATCTCGTCCTTGGAGCCGACGTCGATGCCGCGCGTGGGCTCGTCGAGGATCAGCACGCGCGGTGCCATCGACAGCCAGCGGGCGAGCACCACCTTCTGCTGGTTGCCGCCCGAAAGCGTGCCGGTTTCGACTGCGGTGTCGACGCAGCGGATCGACAGGCGGTCGCGCTGCGCCATCGCGGCGGCGCGCTCGGAAGCCACGTCGACCATGCCGCCGCGGGCGTGCGCGTGGAGCGCGGCGAGGCTGACATTGCCCTCGATGGCGAACTCGAGGATCAGGCCAAAGTGCTTGCGGTCCTCCGGCGCGAGATAGATGCCGCGCTCGATGGCTTCGCGCGGTGAGGCCAGCCTTGCGGGCGTTCCATCGACCAGGATCTCGCCCGCGAGCGCCTGGTCGAGGCCGAACATGGCGCGCGCAAGTTCAGTGCGACCGGAGCCGACCAGACCAGCCAGACCAACGATCTCTCCGCGCCTGAGTTCAAGGTCGACGGCGGCGGCCGGGCGCTCCGGCGTGCGCACCCCGCGCAATTCCATCGCGACCGCGCCGGGCACTGCGGCTGGAGGGCGATAGACGGTGGCGAGGTCGCGGCCGATCATGTGGCGGATCATCCTCTCGGCGGCAATCTCGCCGCCGCCGAGCTCGGCCACACGACGGCCGTCGCGCATCACCACCACGCGGTCGGCGCAGCGCTCGATCTCGTGCAGGCGGTGAGTGATGTAGATGACGCCCACACCGTCGGCCTTCAGCCGTGCGACCACGTCCAGCAGCCGCTCGGTCTCGGTGGCCGTCAGGCTGGAACTCGGCTCGTCCATGATGACCAGACGGGCCTTCAGCGACAGCGCCTTGGCGATCTCGACCAGTTGCATCTGCGCCAGCGACAGACCGCCCAGCGGCGTATCGGGGCCAAAATCGGCGCCGAGCTGGGCGAGCAGCGGCGCGGTGCGGCGGCAAAGCTCGGCCTCGTCGACCAGCCGCAGCCAGCCACCCCGGCGCGGCTCGCGGCCGATGAAGACATTGGCCGCGACGCTCAGATTCTCGAACAGGTTCAGCTCCTGGTGGACGAAGGCGATACCGGCGGCCTGCGCGGCTCGGACATCGAAGCGCGGGAGCTCGGCGCCGTCGACCAGGAGACGTCCCGCACTCGGCGGCGTCACGCCGCCGAGGATCTTCATCAGCGTCGACTTGCCGGCGCCGTTCTCGCCCACGAGGCCGAGCACCTCGCCTTGGTCCACCGATAGGTCGACACGCTCCAGCGCGCGGACGCTGGCGAACTGCTTCGACACGCCTTCGAGGCGGAGAAACGGGCTGGGCTGCGACATGATCGTTCTGCGGGGCCCGAAGCTGCGGAGCGGGCTGGCGGGAGGTGCTGCCAACCCGCCCGCTCGCATCAGGCCGCGCCCTAGCCGCCGATGCGCGCCTTGAGCTCGGCTTCGAAGGCATCGACATTGCCCTTGTCGATGCTCTTCGTCGGAACGATGATCAGGCCGTCGGCCGGAACGCCGGACTTGTCGCCCTCGAGGTACTTGGCCATCAGCTTCATGCCCTGATAGCCCCACGCGTAGGGATCCTGCACGATGGTGCCGGCGAAGCTGCCCTCGCGCACTGCGCCCAGCGTGATCGGGTCCTCGTCGAAGCCGACGACGGTGATCTGGCCAAGCTTGCCCGCAGCCTGAAGGGCTTCATAGATCTTCGGCGGGTTGTACGAGTAGAAGCCGACCATACAGTTGATTTCCGGGTTCGCGACCAGCACGTCATCCACATTGGCGCGCGCGCGGGCGAAATCGACATCGTCGCCGCGAACGTCGACCAGTTCGATGCCCTTGCCTTCAACAGCCTTGCGGAACCCGGCAATGCGCTCGACGGCGTTGTCGGCGCCGAGGAAGCCGACGAAGCCCATGCATTTGGCGCCGTTCGGCAGGGCCTTCACGGCCATCTCGCCAGCCTGGATGCCGGCCGCCGTGTTGGACGAGCCGAGATAGGCGATGCGCTTGCTCTGCGGCGCGTCGCTGTCGGTGGTGAACAGCGGAATCTGCGCCGCGATGCGATTGAACGCATCCGTCGAACCCTTCGGGTCGGCAGACGAGATCATAATGGCGTCGGTGCCGGCCGCGACGAGGTCGTCCATCAGCGCGTTCTGGAGCGCCGCGGTGCCCTGCGCCGGATAGCGGAACTGCAGCTCGTAGTTGGGAAGTTCGGCCTGCGCTGCCTTGACGCCGGCTTCCGAGAGTTTCCAGAAGTCCGACGCCGCGTTGACGACGAAGGCCAGGGACTTCTTTTCCTGGGCGTAGCCGGTGGTGGCGGCGAGCGCCGCAGCGATCGCCAGCGCCGCCGTGGTGATGCGGATATTCATGTCTCTCTCCCGTATTCGTTCGCGAAAAGGACCATCGCCGGATCGCGCCGGCGTTCTTCAGTCCATCATTCCTGGATGTGCCGGTTCTGGGTGTGACGGTCGGGCGTCAGGGCGCCCGACCGCCGACGGCGGCAGTCCTACCCGCCGATGCAGGTCGCGACGTTTGCCTGCGTGCATTCGTCGAGGCCTGTATAGATGATCGAATCGACGGCCTTGCCGCCGAGCAGATCGAGCATCACCGAGGGGGCGCGGTAGCCCATCTCGAACGGCCGCTGGCCGACCTGCACGTGGCTGCGCCCGGCCTTGAGCGCCTCCATCTGGGGCGGCAGCGTGTCGCCGGCGACGATGGCCAGCGAGCCGTCCTTGAGCTTGCCCATCACCTGGTCGGTGACCTGCGCGTAGGCCTGCGGGGCGAACTGCGCCCAGCCGCCGATCAGCATGAACGCCGTCAGGTTCGGATTGGCGGTGAAGGTGTCGGCCATCTGCTGGTTGGCGAGGTCGATCTGGTCGTTGGTGAACACCGGGCAGCCGGCGATCTCGGTCCAGCCGCCCTGGCCTTCCAGCCGGGCGATGCCCTTCTGGCCCGACAGCGTGTCGCGAGTGCCGGCGGCGCGCGCGTTGATGTTGTCGGCCGCGACGTTGCCGAGCTGCAGGCACACGGTGCCGCCGCCGGGCTTGAGCTTCTTCAGGTGCTCGGCGAACTTGACGCCCATCAGGTAGTTGTCGGTACCAAGATAGGTCTTGCGCAGGCCGGCATCCGCCGCTGAAAGGTCGGCATCGATCGTCATAACCGGAATCTTTGGCGCGACGCGCTTCAGCATGTTGGCCATCAGCGGCGCGTTGGACGGCGAGATCGCGATCGCCGCGACGTCGGAACGGTTGAGCAGGTCTTCGACGATCTGCACTTCGCCGGCCTCGTCGGCGCTGGACGCCGGGCCTGTATAGAGGCAGCTGTAGCCCTTGCCCTTGTTCTCGTTGTTCCACTTCTGGCAGCCGAGATTGATCTGCTCGAAGAAGGGGTTGTCGAGACCCTTCACCACCACCGCGAGTACCTTGTCCTGCGCGCTTGCGCCGCCGGCGAGCGCGAACAGCGCGGCGCCGGCGACGAACAGTGATTTCATCGTTGTCATCTGCATTCCTCCCGATTTCGTTGAGGGCGGCCGCGGCGGCGACCCGTCGCGCGGCGCACCCGGCTGGCTTCCTCCTGCCGGCGGCAATAAAGCCCAGAGCCCGGCTATCGTCAAGCAATTGTCTGATAAATCGCAATAATAGGATTGATCGGTATATTGACGCGCGACCGGCGATCGCGTCCTATGACTGCCGTGCGAGGAGGAAGGGCATGACCGCATTGCGGCTGGAGGGCATTTCCAAACATTTCGGTGCGATCCAGGCGCTGAGCGACGTGTCGCTCTCGCTTGCCGCCGGCGAAGTGGTCGGCCTGATGGGCGACAACGGCGCCGGCAAGTCCACACTGGTGAAGATCATCGCCGGCAATTTCCGGCCGACCCAAGGCGGCATGTTCATCAAGGGCCGCGAGATGCAGTTCCACGGTCCGCTTGATGCGCGCCGGGCCGGCATCGAGATCGTCTATCAGGACCTGGCTCTGTGCGACAATCTGAGCGCCGCGGTGAACGTCTTCCTCGGGCGCGAGCTGACGCGCAGCGTCGGGCCGTTGCGCATCCTCGACTATCCCGCGATGAACGCGCGCGCCGCCACCCTGTTCAGGGAGCTGCGCTCCGAGACGCGGCCGCGCGACAAGGTGAAGTCGATGTCGGGCGGCCAGCGCCAGGCGGTGGCCATCGCGCGCACGCGGCTCTCCGACGCCGATATCGTGCTGATGGACGAGCCGACCGCGGCGATCTCGGTGCGTCAGGTGGCCGAGGTGCTGAACCTGATCCGCGAGCTGAAGCGGCAAGGCGTTGCCGTGGTGCTCATCAGCCACCGCATGCCCGACGTCTTCAACGTCGCAGACCGCGTCATCGTCCTGCGGCGCGGGCGCAAGGTCGCCGACAAGGCTATTGCCGCGACCTCGCCGGAGGAGGTGACCGGCCTCATCACGGGAGCCATCGAACATGCCTGACAATTCGGGTGCGAACGCCGCTGGCGCTCTCGAGGCCGTCATCGACCGTCAGTCGCATGGGATGGTCGGCCGCATGCTCGGCCAGCAGGCTTTCTGGGTGTTCCTCGCCGCGTTGCTTGCCTGCGTAGCGCTGTCGCTGACGGCAGATGCCTTCGCGACGCCGCAGAACCTTTTTAACGTGACGCGCAATTTCGCCTTCGTGGCGATCATCGCGCTCGGCATGACCGTCGTCATCGTCTCCGGCGGCATCGACCTGTCTGTCGGCTCGGTGCTGTGTCTGTCGGCGATGATCCTCGCCATCACCATGAACGCCGGCTATCCGCTTGCCGTCGGCGTCGCCTTCGCATTGGCCGTCGCGCTGCTTGTCGGCTTCGTCAACGGCGCACTGATCGCCTGGCTGCGCATTCCGCCCTTCATTGTCACGCTCGGCATGTTGTCGATCGCCCGCAGCGCCGCGATGGTCCTTTCGGGCAACAAGATGATCTTCCAGTTCGGTCCGGACGAGAAGCTGCTCTTCGCGCTCGGCGGCGGCTCGACAACGGGCATCCCCAACCCGGTGATCGCGCTGGTGCTGCTGGCGCTGGCGACCGGCTTCGCTCTGCGCTGGACGCGCTGGGGCACGCATGTCTTCGCCATCGGGGCCAACGAGAAGGCGGCGGTGTTGACCGGTATCGGCGTGCCGCGCTTGAAAATCAGCGTCTACATGTTCTCCGCTGCGATGGCAGGCGTCGCAGGCATACTGATGGCCGGCTGGCTCGGCGGGGTCACCACCAATCTCGGCCAGTCGATGGAACTCTCCGTGATCGCCGCTACCGTCATCGGCGGCGCCAACCTGCTCGGCGGCGCGGGCACGGTGTTCGGCTCGGTGGTGGGTGCGGCGCTGATCGAGCTGATCCGCAACAGTCTGATCCTGCTCGGCATCAGCACCTTCTGGCAGGGCGCCTTCGTCGGCTGCTTCATCGTGCTGGCCGTCGCCTTCGATCGCATCCGCGCCTATCGCGAGACCGACGGCTGAGGTTTTCCGGGCGTGACCAGCAAACCGTCGGGTCGCTCCACCGGCCGGGAACGGCCCGGTCCGGCCCGCCGGACGACGATGGATATGCGGCCGGGCGAGCTGCTGCTTTCGGGCGGCGGTCTTGTACACGTTGCGGTCGCCAACGAGATCGGCAGGCGAATCGTGCGCGGCGACTATCCACCCGGCACCATCCTGCCCAACGAGGCGGAATGGTCCGCCCTGTTCGGCGTCTCCCGCTCGGCCGTTCGCGAGGCGGTCAAGATGCTGATGGCCAAGAACCTCCTGTCGTCGCGGCCGAAGGTCGGCAGCTGGGTGGCGCAGCGGGAGCGCTGGAGCCTGCTCGACCGCGACGTGCTCGCCTGGCACGCCGGCCTGCCGCAGCGCGTCACCTTCCTGAAGACGGTTCAGGAGTTCCGCTACATCATCGAGCCGGAGGCCGCGGCGCTGGCGGCGATCCGGCACACGCCCGATCACATGGCCGCTATTGGAGGCGCCTGTTCCGCCATGGGCATGGCAGCCGACCTGACGGCGCGCACGGGCGCCGACGCGCGCTTCCACCTCGCCATCCTGCACGCCTCGGGCAACGAGCTGCTGGTGCCGCTCGGCGTCCTCATAAGCTCGGCGCTCGACCAGCTTTTTCAGCATGTAACGCGCGAGATGAACAATCTGCGCTACGCGCAGGAGTTGCACGAGGAGATCGAAAAATCGATCCGGCTGCGCCGTCCGGACGCGGCCCGCCGCGCAGTACGCAAGCTGCTCGCCGACACCGACGCGGTGATCGACCAGCTCGACCTGCGCCCGCCGGCATCCTCCGGGTCGCAAGGCTGACACAGGCTCGACTCGCGAACCCGTGGGCGTCGAAGGCTCGGTGTCTCAATCGCAGGGTAAATC
>JAHBYZ010000056.1 GCA_019635695.1 Rhizobiaceae bacterium | reverse complement strand
CCGGGAGGGACGTACTCGATATGAGATAGCGGGCCAGAGAGTGGCTCGATGCGCTGCCCGGAGCTACCGGCGGACCTGACTGACGAACTCCTTGCAGCCCACCTGCGCAGCCACGCTGTTGACCGGCCGATGCTTCTCTCTCATTCACTCGTCGTCACTGCGACCCGCCTAGGTGTCGGCCATGCGGCTCCACGTCGATCAACTGGGGCATTGGAAAGCCCGTAACAGCAATGTGCCCATCTGGAGCCAAGTGGAACTCAACGTGTCCGCTGTTGGCCATGCAGGCCTCGGTATACCTCGCGGTCAAGAAATGCACTCGCTGATTGGTCGAGCCCCGCCACTCTGAGTCAAAGGAGCGCTGCGATTGCACGTATCGCCCCGCAACGAGGACATCGGTGAGGGCAAGCAACTGACGGTGATCGAATCGGGCCAACTCGTGTAGGTCGTACCCCGTGAACACAAACACTGACAGCCCGGCCGCTCGCACACGACCGGCAACCTCCACAAGTGCTGCCGCTTGGTGAAACGGCTCTCCGCCAGTAAGAGTGACCCCCTCGATTCCGACGGTGGCCAAGATCTCGTCGGCAAGCGCAGCGGTGTCGCGGAGTTGGCGTGTCTCGAATGCCCAAGTATCTGGATTCCAGCACCCTGGGCACCTGATCGCACAACCCTGGACCCAAATCACGAATCGCTGGCCCGGACCATTTGCCGCGCTTCGTGGAATCGTGCGTGCAAGATTGAGCAGCATCAATAGCTCCGCTTCACCAAGACAAGACGGATCTTGTCCCCCTCGCGAGCTTCCTTCACGATGTACCCGAGCTTCTTGGCACGCTCGTGGACGGCCATGCGCTGGGCCTCGACGACGCGCTGCCTCTCCGCCTCAAGTCGTCGTCGTTCCTCGGCGGCAAGCCGATCCTGCTTCGCGGTCCAGAGGACCTGGTAGCGGGCGTTGAGCTGGGTTAGCCACCCACTACCGAACCTGGGGTGGTCGTAGCCGCTCACGAATGCCTGATACCCCATTGCGGAGGCGAGGAAGCCGACGTCGTTGGAAGCTGCGCCGACATGCTGCCGACGGATCACGATGTTGGCAGTCTGGGCGCGTCGGTCACCGGCGTACCCCACGAGGTTCACAGGTGTCTCATGGACTTCGACCTTCGTGGCGTCGAACCCGAGCTCTGTGAGCGCGGCCAGCAGGCACTCCTGATCGGTCATCGGTGTCAGCAGCGTGATGTATGCACTCATGGCTTCTTCCCCAGCGACTGAGTCCGGGTGGCGGTAGTGTTCGCTTGGCCGGTGTCCGGCTTGCGATCCAGGGTGGCCGTGCCGGGCGCAAGCCCCTCGAGAAGACGCTCGAGATCACGCAGGCACGTATCACCGGAAAAGCCCTCCGCATCGGCGGTGATACGGCCGTCATGGTCGATCTCAATGGTGATGCGCTGTTCTTTCATGCGTTCTCCGGTGCGACAAGTTGTGCAGGCAGCTGAGACGCGATCGACTCACCAGACGACAGTTGCTCCCATGTCTGGATGACGAGGTATCGCTGCCCCTTGTGGGTTCGCAAGGAGCCCACCTCGGGAAGCGCTTCGTCGGGCACATGGATGGAAGGACCTGAGCTGGACGCTGACGGAATAAAGCGCCCACCAGATTGCGTTGAGCGGCTCTTCTGGACAGGCAGCGGTCGATACTCGAACGTATCGGCGGCTTGCTGCTCCAGAGCCGTGATCTCCGCACGGAGGCGGGAGACCTCCTTGCTCGCGCGCTGGACGTCGTCGGACAGCTTTCGCTGGTTAGCGGTGAGATCCTTCCTCGCCTCCTTGCTGGCTGACTTCAGTGCCTCCTCGACGCCACGAAGTTCCTGCGTGATGGCGGCGTGTCGGCTTTCGGCGGTCGTCAGTGCGCTGCGTCGATCGGGCAGGTCACGGTTCGCCGCGTCAACGCGGCTCTGCCATGCAGCCCGCTGCTTCTCTCGCTCCTCATCCTCGCGGGCTTTGCGCTCGGTGTCTTCCAAATCAGCCTGCAGTTTGCGTGCCGCTTCCTCGATGTCCCCGAGACGGGCCAGCAGAGCAGTCGCACCTGAGGGACCAGCCTTCGAAGGGCGCTGAGCTTCCAGTTCGCCCACACGAGCGAGGAGTCCACCGTGTGTCCGCTCAAAGCCGAGCGTCGCGCTGACGAGACGCGAGAAAGCTCTGCCGATGCGTCCTGGTTCGGCCTCCGCGGCGACCAGGGCATCGCGGACGCGCGCCAGACGGGCGCTCCAGTCCTCGTCAAGCTTCCGCCACCGACCGACCAGCGCGTCTTCCTCCGCCCCAGTCGGCACGCGGGGCGGCACCACGGTCCACTGGTAGCGGACGGCGAGCGCAAGCGGCTGCCCGTCGGGCAGGGAAGCAGGCGCGGTCGTTGGCACCGCTCGCAGCGAGCTCGCAGGAACCTCGGGTAGCTCGATACGTTGCTCATCTTCGAGCCCGCGTGCCGCCGCCTCGGTGGGAATCCAGAACTGTGCTGAGCGATGCCCCGCCTCACCTAGGCGCACGTTGACGTGGAACCGCCAAGCGGGCTGGGCCTCGAGCAAGGTTGCCACCTCGTGGGCCTGGTTGGCCGAAAGCCTAACACGCAGACGTCCTCGTGTGCCTGGAAAGAGCACCTCGCCAGCACCCTCGTTCACCTGGAAGTCGGGAAGCCCTCGGTCGGACCATAGCACCTCGACACCAGCCTGCACGAGCTTGGCTAACCGCTCATGTTGGTTCGGGCCAGCGGGGAACCAGAGGCTCCGGTGAGCGGACTCCGGAGGCGGGCCAACGGTGACGTGCATCATCGCGCCGCGCGGGTCCCCGGTCAGACGGGCGTCGGGCGGCTCCCACCGCACTGATGAGGACGCGGGCACCTCAGGCACGTCGAAGGGCCGCTCACGTGCCGGACGCCACACAAACTGACGGCCTCCGGACCATGCCTCCTCAGTCGCCTCATGCCAGAACAGGCGTAGAAAGGTCTGTCGAAATGCCTCGGCCTGCGTTGATTCAAGCCGAAGAATGAAGCCGCCACCGATCCACAGCCGTGCCTCGTTCCCGACGTGGACGGCAGAGGGAGGAACTTCAGGTATGCGCCGGACCAAGACGCGAGGAGCCAACAGCAACTGGCTGTCGATCTGATCCTTACCCCACCCCGGCCCGACGAGCGCATACACACGCGCACCGGAACTCGCGTGGGCCAGCAGCGCAGCGCGAGCGTCGTCGCCGCCGCTCCCAAGAAGCACAAGGACCGGGGCGTTGCCCGCGGGAGCCGTACGACCTGGCGTCCGCGTCAGCCACATACCGTCCGTCCACGCCGACTGACCAGTGGCCTCACCAATCCAAGCCGTAGGCAGACGGGCGTCGGCACGCGACAAGACGCGGTTGCACACCATGCGTTGGATAGGGCCCTGCATCATCGTCCCCCTCCAGCGAGCCACTGCCGCAGCGCGGGTTCGAGCTCATCTGCGCTCACACGAGTCGCCATGAGGTCTTTCCATCGCAGCGCGGTGTCCGGCCCGCCGCTCTTCACGTCGGCGCGTGCGTGGATGGGGCTGTTGCTCATATGCCAGCCGAAGCCCTGCCCTTGGCCAGGCAGCACGAGCAGGTAGCGGTCATGAGGCAGGCTTCGACCGAACATCTCGCGATAGCTGCGGGTAATCGTACCCGTGATTGACTGAATCTTTTTGAAGTCGGCCTCCTCATCACCGGTCCACACATCGAGCGCGACGTTGGGGGCCGCTGCTCGCAGGGCCGCGACAAGGAGCTTGAGCGTGTCGAGATTGTCGTCCCCGCGAACGTAGCGGTCGCACAGCAGAACACGCCGAGGGGCGACGCCGGAGAGCAGTCGATCCACGAGTTTCCGCATCGACCAGCCACCTCGGTACGGGACCCTAACCACGCCAGGCGGCTCGGTCGCAGCAATCGGTGCCGGAGAGCCGATCCGAAGCGGACCGAGTTCGTTCAACGCGGCTGGGAAGGGCGACAAGTCCACGGGCGCAGCCAGCGACCAGAACCGTTCGGGGTCCTTGCTCACCTGCGACAGCAAGTCATCGTGCGAAGGAAGCGTTGGCGCGAACACCTCCAACGCCGTGTCCTCGGTGAGCTGCGCAAACTGCTCACGGACCTCGGCGCGGCTCCTGTAGCTGGGCTTTGCAGACAGGTGTCGGTCGAGGCGAGCCATCGCCCACCGCTGTGCGTCTTGCGCCGAGGCAGGACCGACAGGCACGTCCTCCAAGGTCACGTTGTCGTAGACGCCCTTGCCGGGGATCTCGACCCGACGGAGCGTGACGGTCTTGCGGAAGCTGTCGAGCTCGGCCTCCGCAAGCGTCTCGAACGCGACGGCCAAACGTCGCTCACCCGCTTGCCACCGCCCAATGGAGGACAGCGGCCCCGTCGCCCACGTTGAGGCGAGGTTCCAGAGGTCGAGGCCATCGGACTCGGGCTCGTGATGCATGGGCCGCATGGCGTGCTTGCCATTGCCCTGTGGAGCCTCGATCACGCCGTCGAGCTGCCACTGGTCCCGCGCCTGGTCGAAGTCGAGCGTCCATCGAAGCCTGCACGTTGCGCGAGTCTCTCCCACAAGCCCCCCGGGCTGCCCGTGGTTTGTTGGCAGGTCGCGCACCATGAATCGCTCCTTGCCATCGAGCACCGATCGGAATACCTTGCCGCGATCTGGATCCACCGTGAGCGGCTCGATGGACTCGAACCGATGGTCACGGTTTGACGCCAATCGCTCTACAGCGAGTACACGCCGACCGAGAACGGGATGCTGCACGAGCCACATGCCGTAGACGCCCTGCTCGGGTTCTGGTGCCTCGTCGGCGTCGGCCACGTCCTCACCCAAAGCCGTGAGCCCGCCGCGTGCATCGCAAAGCCCGAGCAGCTTGCACCATGCGATTACGTTGTTCGCGCCCGCGTCAGGCAGCCCCGGCAATGCGACCTGCACGACCGCGATGGTGATCCGGTTGCCATGCTCCCGCGAAGTCCGGCACAGCAAGCCGAGCTCGGGCCGACGCACCATCCAGGCCATCTCGGCAAACACCGCGACGCGGCTCACGGGGATCTCGGTTGTTAGAACACATCTCATCGGCTGCCGCGCCTCCAACGTCGGACTTCCTGATCATCTGCCAACGGGGTTCGACGGGCTAGCTCCTCCAATTCGGACACCCCACACTGCTGAAAATAGCCATGATGTCCCAAGACCACTAGCTGCTGGCGTGCACGAGTCACGCCGACATTCAAGCGGTTCGGGCTATCGAGGAAACCTACGCGCTTGGTGTTCCGCATCGAGAGCATCACAAGGTCGGCTTCCCGACCCTGAAAGCGGTCCACAGTACCGCAGACGACTTCGACGGGAGCATTCCGAACCATGAAGCGTGTCGTACGGTCGTCCTGGGTGACTTCGCGGAGCATGTCCGAGATCGCACGCTCCTGCTTCACGTAGAAGCAGAGGCAAGCTACCTCCCACACGCTCGGCACGTCCCGTGCGGGCGGCCCCTTCCTCCGCGCCCAGGCGATAAAGTCCCGAAGAACGGCGGCCATCGCCTTGATCTCGTCCCCGTTCACGCCACCCTGCTCACGACCATCAACATTCGCCCACACACGGCGTGCCCGGAACTGACCAAAGTCCCAGCCGAGCGTCGCGTCGCGGATCTGAATGGTGTTCGCGTCACGGAGAGCGTGGCCCTCGTAGATGACCTCGCGGGAGAACGATGCGATCTCGGCGTGCATCCGGTGCTGGTAGCTCAAGCTCTCGAAGCGGGCAGAGAAGTCCGAAGGCCGTGTGGCCTTCAAGCCGGCGGTGAGTGAGCTCCGCCGATTCGCCCGTTCTACTCCGATGCCCTCCTGCAAGACCTCCAGAATGCTTGGGAGGCCGATGTCCTCGATCTCAGCGATGGGCTCCTCGATTTTCACCGCGACCGGCTGGAGCCGTCCCAGATCATCGCGTAGGCGATTGCGTTCCCGGTCGTTCCGGCTGTGTCGGAGCTCGTGCAGGCGTGTGAGTCGCCATGCTATCTCCTGCGCCAGGTCATTGCGACGCAGCCAGTCTACCTCGCACGCTTGGGAATCGGCGAACGTCGTCACGTCCTCTCGCCGAAATTTCCGCTCTTGATATGGCCGCTCCAGGGAGCCCGCTCTCTGGAGCCACCACGCCTGCCGCATGAGCAGCACGTTGCCTTCGGCGAGGGGACCGGAGGTGTCAGAGAGATCCTCCGCGACGAGCAGGTTGGCGGGCAGCAGATCAGCTACTTCGCCGATGAGGTCGTCGCTGACCAGAATCCAATCCGCAGCCGCAAGCCGCAGCGCCTCGGACTTGCCCGCACGGATTTGGGCCACGGTCACCACGTTGACCGGTCCACTCGACGGGCCGCCCTTGACAACGCGTACTACAGACAGATCCGGCACAGGGGCAGCTTCGAGTTCACGCGTGATCCACTCCAGCACGCCAGGCCGCTCGACGAGCAGCCAGCGCATTCCTGGCTGGCGGAGTCGGCGCTGGATAAGCCGGAAAAGCAGGAGACACGCCCGCTGATGGTCGGCCGGAAATATGGGGGTGTCGTTCTCGTCTACGAGATCGCGGAGGTTCGCAACGATGTCGGCACGGTCGGCGAAGGGCGGGAGCTGGCGAACGTCGCCCACGACAATCCAACGCTTAGCCATCAATGCGGGAACCATGAACTCCTGGATGAGCGTCTTGCTCGCCTCATCCACGATGAGCACGTCCCAGTGGGGCATCGTGGTGATTGGGCGCTCCCACACCTGCATGTCCTCATCGCGGCCACGAAAGAGCGGGTGGTTCACGATACCCATCGTCGTGCCACAGGTGAGGTTGGCAGCCATGATGATGGTGCGTTCGGCCATCTCCTCTAGTTCGGCGTCCCCGTACTTGTCCATCGCCCGTTGCTGCCGCCACGCGTCGACAAGCGCGTTCACACGCTCGTCGAGCTGGGTGGCCTGCACCCTGTCGTCCACCTTGTCGAGCTTGCCGATGCGCACTGCGTCAATCGGCGAGGTAGATTCAAGCAAGCGCTCCAGCACGTTGTCTATAGCGACGTGGGTGGAGGCGCAGAGCAGCACACGCTGCCCCTTCTCAACGAGCTGTTGGACGATTTCGCAAATTGCCGTGGTCTTACCGGAGCCTGGTGGCCCTTCGAGAAAGGCGAAGTCGGGGCTGCCGAGCGCCTTTCGCACAAAGGACCGCTGCTCGTCGGTGCCGCTGCGCGTGACGTCCGTGAGCGCCCGCCAGCTATCCTCGGGAAGGTGAACAGGGTCAACTCGCGGCCACCGCGCATGTTGCGGGTCCTCGCACAATCGGAGGAGGGCCTGGTGGTGAGGAAGCGGAGCCTCAGAGAGCTGCCGCAGCGCACGCTTCTGGAGGTAGAGGTTTCGCAGGTCCACCGGCAGGTAGAGCGTGGAGTCCTCCGGCGGGTAGCGGTCGAGAAGGAGCTGGTAGCGATCCTGATCGATTTTCTTGACCCGAAAGGACGTCTCCTTGCGGTGACGAGGCTGGGTCCAGACTTCACTCACATCGCCTTCGCAGAAGGCTGCACGCGGATCCAAGAACTCGTCCGCCTCCGAAGACTGTGGCGGAAGGAGCTGCACCCAACATCCGCGACGACCGGCGGAGCCGACCTCTTGCCAGCGGTACCGGATGCCATTGTCGCCCCGAAGTAGTCCGTCGGCGGGGCTCTCCTCGACGCGGAGCATTCCCGCGCTCACTTCATACGAGGTGCCATTGCTGTCGATGACTCGTCGAAGGCCCTCAAACACCGGCAGCGAGTCGGCCTCAACCTCGATTCCGTCAACCAACAGGTCACAGTCACCGATGTCGCCTTCGGCTAAAAGAAGCCAGTGCCGACCGTCGGTGTCGGCTCGTGGAGGCGTGATCAAGGCAAGAGGTCGTCCCTGTGGGTCAGTGACGCTAGTTGGTGGGGCCGAAGCAGCCTCCTGCTTCACAGCGCTCTCGACGCCACACCAAAGTACCCGGTCGGCCGGGCTCAGCGGCACATCGGTGCGTACGAGCAATCCGTCAGCAGTCGGCGTAGCCGTCTCGAAGCGCACAGGAACCCCGCGGTTTATCACGAAGCCCATCTGCGTGAAGTCGTGGCCCTTACCTGGCGGCCAGTTCGCGAGTACGACGCCAGGTAGCCGACGCGGCACACGCAGCAAGCTGTCGGCTGGCTCGAGTCGGATCGACTGCAAGTTCCGCACCCGCTCCCAGGGGAGTTGGTAGCGGGTCTGCCGCTGCTTCGCGGTGTGGATGGCCTGGCCGAGGAAGCGATTGAATGGCCGCAGGACGTTGCCCGCCTGGCTCATCAGCGGCGGCGCAACTTTGGGGTGACCCGCAGTGGCGTGGAAGAACAACACCTTCATGGGCGAGCACCGGGGATGAACGGGTTGCGGGTAGTTTCCTGTCGAAGCCGAGGTGCCGCGGCTTCGGGGTTCTCCTCCGGTAGCGCCTCGGGCGGCTCGCCTGCCGCGAGCCTCGCGCGGACCTTCGCCCACTTGCGCAGACTGTCGATTTGGTCGTGCATCGTCCGAGACAGCGGGAAAGTCTTGTGCAGAGCACGGGCGATGTGGTCAGAGTGCAGATCACGGCCCTCTGCAAAGGCGTCGTAGAGCCCCTCGCGTACAGCCTCCTCCAACTCCGCCCCCGAGAAACCCACCGAGCGCGTGGCCAGATCGGCAAGTGCGAAGTCCTTGGGGTCGCGCCGCTTCTTCTTCAGGTGGATGGACAGAATCTGCTCGCGGACGGCGCGCGACGGGAGGTCCACGAAGAAGATCTCGTCAAAGCGACCCTTCCGAAGGAGCTCGGGGGGGAGCATGTCAATGCGGTTGGCGGTGGCGACAACGAACACGGGATCCGTCTTCTCCTGCATCCAAGTGAGAAGCGTGCCAACAACACGCGCTGTGGTTCCGCCGTCCGTCTGATCGGAACTCCCCATGCCCGCCAGCCCCTTCTCGATCTCGTCGATCCAGAGCACGCAAGGGGCCAGGGCCTGCGCGACCTGCAAGGCGGTGCGGATGTTGCTCTCGGACTGCCCGACAATGCCTCCGAACACTTTGCCCAAGTCGAATCGGAGCAGCGGGAACTGCCACGTCGCGGCGACGGCCTTCGCGAGGAGGCTCTTGCCGCATCCCTGCACGCCGAGGAGCAGCACGCCCTTCGGGGCGTCGAGGCCGAAGTCTCTTGCTCCCGCTCCAAAGGCCCGTCCGCGTCGATCAAGCCACTCCTTGAGCTGGTCGAGTCCGCCGACGTCGGTCATGCGAGCGTCGGTTGGGTAGTACTCCAACACCTCGCTTTGCTTGATGATGCGCTCCTTCTCTCTGGCGACCAGCGGCACAGCCGAATGATCGAGGCGACCAAGCGCGGCTGCAGCCTGCCCGAACGCCAATCTGGCTTCCATCACAGTGAGCCCACGAGCCGCATCGAGCAAGGGCTCATCTTCCGAAGCCCGCACACCCAGCGCCTTCGCAGCGTCCTCAAGGACGACCCGAAGATCCTCGATCCCGGGCAACTCAAGGTCGACGGTCGGAACTTCCTTGCGCAGATCCACCGGCAGGCCGGCCATTGGCGTCGAAAGCACAATCAGCTTTCTGGGCTTTCCTGGTAACCTTGCGATCTCTCGCAGCCACCGCAACAGTGCATGATGCTCAGCTCGAAGGAATGGCTGAAAGTCCTCCAACAGCCAGACTCCGGGCTCGTCGGAACTGTGGACCGTTCGGAGCATCTCCACTGGATCGATGAGATCCGCGTTTGATGGAGCTACGACTCCGGCTTCATCGCACGAGAGCAGGCCCGTTGACTGGCTCCACACCTTCAGCGGGAGCTGGATCTCTTTAGCCAAGCCAATCACGCATCCGCGTACACGCTCCCACTCGTAGGACGCGATGTGGAGGACGTTGGCTCCGGCCCGGGAGAGGTGCAGCAGTTGGTTGAAAGTGCTCATCGAGTGACTCCTTCCACAGTGGTCTGCCGCCACGCTCTTGATCGCTGGGTTTGAAGCGGGTAAAGACGCCCGTCCGGCCCCGGGCTACGTTCCGATGGGCACATCGTATACTGTTTGCCAAACAGGTGCATTCGCCCCGTCAGCTGATTGAACGCATCGCGAGCCTGGGAACAAGAGCATGATCGCGCCGCCACCCTCTGATGGCTCGCCCGTTCCGCTTGGGAGCGTGGGTGCCGACGACCTGCAGGAGCAAGTGCGACGGCGACTGAACGCCGTCGGGTGTCGGCATGTCCATGTCGAGTCGCTCGCTCGCCGCGACTGGTGGGGCGTAATCGCATACGCCACCACCTCAGACTACTGGCGGTGCTTCGACTCGCTCGAATCGCTCATGAGCGACGTGGAGTACGCCACCACAGTGCGAGAGATTTGGACCGCGACGAACGGACTGTCTCCTCAGGAGGCGGAGCGCCGACTGCTCAAGCATGGCCGCACGATCAGTCGAGACATGTGGATGACGGCGGCGGATGCCGTTGCCTACGGCGCGTTGCCGGAACAGGTCACGGTGTACCGAGGCGGTGTTCAAGGCTGCGAGACCGGTTGGAGCTGGAGCCTCACTCTGGAAACCGCCGAGCATTTTGCCTGTGGTCTGACTGACGGCGATGGGCAGCGAAGGGTCGTTGCCAGCGGCACCGTTTCAAAGCACGATGTGATCGCGTTGTTCACCGGGAACTGGGAGGAGCAGGAAGTCATTGTGCCCGGGCACCTCGTCACCGTGGTCAGCATCGCCGACCAGCCCGCTGATCCTGGCTGAAGCTCTTAGAATCCCCAAAGCCGCTCGCGTCGCCGCCGTGAGCGGAGACGCTGTGGAACACTCGGAACCGAGCCTCATGCCTGAATCGCCCGCACATGTGGACTCTGCTCTACCGCACATGAGCGGCAGCGAGGCTCCTGTGGCATGGAGAAAGCATCAGCAGCATCTCCTGGAGTGGTTTCGCCGGGAAGCGCCATCTCTTGCGGAGCCATACCAAGCCGCGGTCACCTTGATGTCTCAGCCCACCTTTCCCGCCCGTGTGCACCTGATCTGCCACATCGTCCGCGACATCTACACGAAGCTGCCGGAGGCCCTTGATGGGACCCATCGCCGAAGAGAGGCGAATGAGGTCACCGCCGCCATCGACAAGGTAGCGCAGGTCTGGGAGCCGTACACGCGCGAGTCATTCGTGGACGCCGGCGGTCAACAAGCGGCACCAGGCACCAGTGAACTCGTGTCTGTGTCCCCGATAGCGGTTCGAAGGATTGCCGAGCTCATAGAAGTGCGTCGGGCTATCAAGGATCAGGCAACGAGTGCGGAGGTTCTCGCGCGAGCGCTTTACCAGCGGTTCGTGGAGGCAGGATTCACGCCGCCCGAGCGATTGATCAGTATCTTTGAAACGGAGCGCCGATGGTTCACGTCCCGAGCACATCTGGTGCGTGAGAGCGCTAAGTTGCCGACAGACGACGGTCTTGCCGAGCATTTCGAGTCATTCGAGCGCACGTTGCACTCTCTTGTCGCACCACATTTCACCGTCCAGCAGGAGCTTGATGACATCCTTCAGCAAGCCAACCAGTGAGCTCGTCAACGCCGCCGTTGCAAAGCTCAGTGCGCCTCAGCACGAGCGGCACTTCTTCGATCATCTGAAGAATCCTCTATGGATCGCGCCGCTCAAGGAGCGCGGCTTTTTCGACGCGCCTCCGGCGCTCGTTCGCGTGGAGGGCACCGGCGTGCGTTGCCCTCCGTGGCCGCAGTCCCGGTACCTTTGCCGGATGGCGGCGCTCGCTCCCGATGAGGTGGCGACAGTCCTCGCAAATCTCCACACCGACAACTGGATCGTCGCGCACGACGTTGTCGACGCCGCCAAGGCCATGCCGGCGCCGATCGCGGTTCGGCTCGTGGATACCATTGGTGCAGCGATGCGGCACAGCATGGCGGGCCACCTGCTAAGAGACGTCGGCGAATTGGTTGCTCAGCTTGCATCCGGTGGGCAGCCCGACGCCGCGCTGCGACTCGCACAACTCGCCTTCGCGATCGGCGATGATGGCTCACCCGCACCGAAGCGACGCCTCGACGAACATCTCTATTTGGACTCGATGCGAGAGCATGTCGTGCCGAGCCTCGCCGGCACTCGCGCTCGCGAGTTCATCCCGCTCATGCTCGGTTGGATGGCACATCTGCTTGACGGGCGGGACCCCGCCGAGCGAGACCTAGACCATACTTCCTTCATTTGGCGGCCTGCCATCGAAGAGCATGATCAGAATCAGGACTTCACGTTTGCGGCGCAAATGGTCGGCTTGGTGCGAACGGCGTGCGAGGTCGGCATCCGTGCAGGGAACGTCTCGCTGCAGGACGTGCTGGCGATGATGGCGTCCTCCACCGGGCAGGTGCTTGCTCGGCTTCGTGTCCACCTCATCGCCGAGTTCGCCGATCAGGACGGGACACTCGCGCGGGCTACCATGATGGACGCGGCGCTCTTCAAGGACTCGACAACAAAGCACGAGTACGCCAGGTTGTTGGGCATGCGGTGGTCTCTTCTGACTATCCCCGAACAGCAGCGCTGGCTGTCTTGGGTCGACGCAGGGCCCGAGGCCATCCGGGAAGACTACTACGATCAACCCGAAGACGAAGCGCGCACCGCCAAGCAGCGTGCCTACTGGCAGTTTCAGCGGCTTCACTGGGTGCGAGCCCATCTCGTCAGCGACCGCCGAGACTTCTACGAACGGATGCTAAAGGAGCATGGCGAGCCGGAGCTGGCGGACCTCAACGTGTACCACGGTGGCGTTCGGTATGGGCACGACAGTCCGATGTCCGCCGACGCGCTCGCTGCGATGGGGTTCAGAAAGGCAGTGGAGGCGGTCGCGTCGTGGCGACCCGATCCAACCAACCGTTCCTTCGACGAGCCCGATGTTGAGGGCCTCGCGCAGGAGTTCCAGCAGTACGTTGGGCGAGATCCCTCGGCGGCGTCGAAAGAGGCTGCCGCAATGCAGGGGAGTCGTCCAATCTTCGTCCGCAGTTTCCTCCAGGCGATGGAAAGCGCCGTCAAGGATGGCAAGGACGTCGATCTAAAGGCGGTCCTGGCGCTCGCGAAATGGGTCATCGAGCGCCCGCCCCAGGAAGCCGAACCGACACGGGACGCCGGCAGACTGGTTGATCGTGACTGGCAGTGGTGCCGAGACACAATCGCCTCGCTCATCGAGGAAGTCGGAAAGGCGCGGGACGCGGCCGGATCAGCGCGGTTTGATTTGAGTTACCGGAGCGCGCTCTGGGAAGTGGCGCGGGCTCTCCCGTCATGTCCAGCTACCGAGTACGTGGTGCGTGACGAATCGGAGGACCCTCGCGAAGTGGACTGGCCGCTGGTGCTGCTGAACTCCACGCGCGGCAAGGCGATGCGCGCGGTGCTGGCGTACGCGGATTGGGTGGCGTCCAACCTGGCCCCAGGCGATCGGTCACGCACATCGATCCCTGGCGGCCTTGATTCGATGCCGGAGATACGTGAGTTGCTTGAGAACGAGCTCGCTCGTCCGGACGCAGATTCTGCCGGCCGTGCGGCTTTCGGATGGCGCCTCGGGCTGTTGTTCTGGATCGACTCCAGCTGGGTAAGAGCAAACGCCGCGCGGATCTTCGATCTCCGCGCGTTGGAAGGCAATCGTGCGCATGCATTCGGTTGGGCCGCATGGTCGGCGTTCCTGTCCGTCCATCGGCCGCACATCGAGTTCTACAGACTCCTGCGCGACCAGTTCGCTTACGCCGTCGATCAATCGTCGCGAGTTAGCGGCGACAACCGGCGAGAGAGAGTCTGGTCGCGGCTTGGCGAGCACTTGATGGTCTTGTTCGGTCGCGGAGACCTCGGCCAGGCTGGCGACGATGCGATCGCAGCAGACGGCGGCATCATTCGAAGACTGGTGACCACCACCCACATGTCTGTGCGATCCCATGCCGTTCAGTTTGTCGGGTCCAGCCTGTCGGGGTCCGATCAGGCGCTTCCGGGAGAAGTGATCGGCCGGTTTCAGACACTCTGGGAACGCTACTGGGACGGGGTTGGGCGGTCCGACGCCGCAGCCACACCGCAAAGCGCTGTCTTCGGATATTGGTTCAGTTCGGGGGCGTTCGACCCACGATGGTCGATCGAACGGTTGCACGCATTCGTGACCGCCGCGCCGAGAGCCGAGCCGGATGACATGATCGTCGAGCAGCTCGCAAAGATCTGCCAGAATGATCCCCTTCGTTCTGCGCAGGTTATTCAGTTGCTCGTGCAGGGAGACACAGAGGGGTGGCGCATCAGCGGCTGGAAGGCCGAGGCCAAACAGGTGCTGAGTGTCGCGATCGCCGCGGGCGGCGAAGCCCGAGGCGTGGCGGAGCAGGTGATCGATCGCCTCGGACGTCGAGGCTTTCTCGAGTTTGGTGAGTTGTTGAAATTGAACGCCTGACGGCATTCAGGCCACCAATCCCTATGCAGCCTCACGTGCCGCAGCCCGCAAAAACATGCGACTTTGAGACTGTCTCCCAGGTTCTCTTGCCACCGGAATCACCCGAGACACCTTTCAAGCCGTGCCGGGCGGCCGCACTCCCATGCGGAGTCTCTGGGGCTCTGAAAGCCCGTTCGTCACACCACCCCACGCCCA
>JAHBYZ010000055.1 GCA_019635695.1 Rhizobiaceae bacterium | reverse complement strand
GCACCCGTAGCTCAGCTGGATAGAGTGCTGCCCTCCGAAGGCAGAGGTCACAGGTTCGAATCCTGTCGGGTGCGCCAGTTTCTCCTTTCACATCGCCTGGGCTCCGTCCGTGTGCGGTGACGTCGACGCTCTCGTTGAAGCAGGGAGCCCGGACGGCGCGCGCGGATGCGACTGACTTGGCCGTTGTGGCTGCCCTTCATGCACCGACGCGCCTGTCAGGCTCGATTCCCGCGTTTCGCGGTCCGGCAGTCCGGTCCTCGCCGGCCCTTGCGGGTGGCGAGGACAATCCGGCGCGTCAGGAAAACACAATCGTCTTGTGGCCGGAGAGCATGACGCGGCCCTCGACGTGATATTTCACCGCGCGCGCCAGCACGCGCGACTCGATGTCCCTGCCCTGCGCCACGAAGTCGTCGGCGCTCATCGCATGGGTGACCCTGTTGGTCTCCTGCTCGATGATCGGTCCCTCGTCCAGGTCGGGCGTCACGTAATGGGCCGTCGCGCCGATCAGCTTCACTCCGCGCTCGTGCGCCTGGTGGTAGGGCTTGGCGCCCTTGAACGACGGCAGGAACGAGTGGTGGATGTTGATGACCTTTCCGAACAGGCGGGTCGACAGCTTGTCCGACAGCACCTGCATGTAGCGCGCGAGGATGACGAGGTCGGCGCCCGTATCCCGCACGAGGTCGAGAAGCTGGTCCTCGCGATCGCTTTTGTTCGCCTTGTCGACCGGCCAGTGGTGGAACGGGATGCTCTCGATCTCGGCCGTGCGCCGGCTGTCTTCGTGATTTGAGACGATCGCGGCGACTTCGGCGTCGAGCCAGCCGACCTTGATCTGGTAGAGCAGGTGCAGCAGCGCGTGATCGAACTTGGAGACCATCACGATCAGCTTCGGCTTCATCGCGCGGTCGCTGATCCATGTCCTCATGCCGAAGCGGTCCACCACGGGTTTGGTCGCCTTGGCAATGGTCGCCTCGGTGGCCCCATCCGGCGCCGAGAACGCGATGCGCATGAAGAACTGGTTCGTCTGGCGGTCCCAGAACTGGCTGCTTTCCTCGATGTTAGCGCCTGCCGCGGCGAGCTCGGTGGTAAGGGCGGCGACGATGCCGGGTCGGTCGTCGCAGGACAGGTTCAATACGAGATGGCGCATGTTCGTCTCTTGGTCGGCGTTGCGTGATCCTGCTCGCACGGAGCATGTTTGGAAAAGCCGTCGGCAGGCCGATGCAGGCGGCTTCATTCGGCTTATGCACTATGATATTTAACATGTGCATCAATTTTCTGAGTCTGCAACGGGGTGACATCCCAGGTGACTGCCGAAACCCTTTCCGAGGCGCTTTCCAGCTTCGCCGCGACGCGGGACTGGAAAACGATTCCCGAAGTGGCGCGAGATGCCGCCTGCACCAGCCTGCTCGACCAGATGGGAACCATCCTTGCCGGGAGCGCCGCCGGCGGCGGCGTGCCGGCGTTCATCGAACTGGCGCGCGAATCCGGCGATGGCCCTTCGACGGTTGTCGGCTGCGGCTTCCGCACGTCGGCCGCGATGGCCGCGCTCGCCAATGGCGCAATGGCGCATGCGGTAGATTACGAGGACACGCACGACCGCACGCTCGTCCACCCGAACGCCGCCGTCGTTCCAGCCGCCCTTGCGGTGGCAGAGAAGATCGGCGCGTCGGGACGTGATCTCGTCACGGCGATCGTCGCGGGGGCCGAGATCGCCTGCCGGCTCGGCATGAGCTTTGCCGGCAATCCGCAGAAAGCGAGCGGTTTCTTCGTCCTGCCCATGTGCGGCGCCTACGGCGCGGCCGCGGCGGCAGGCCGGCTGCTTGGCCTCGGACCGGCCAAGATGACGCAGGCCTTCGCCCTGACGCTCGGCCAGGTCTCACCGAGCAGTGCCGTGGTCGAGCACGGACCGTCGCACTTCCGCCAGATCCGCGACGGATTCAATGCCAAGGCCGGTGTCGTTGCGGCCTTTCTGGCAAAATCCGGCGTCATCGCCTTCGATACGCCCTTTGAGGGACCGAAGGGCTTTTTCGGTCTGTTTGCGGGGGGCGCCTTCGATCCCGCCGCAGGTCTCGAAGGTCTCGGCGAGCGCTATGAAATGGCGCAGCTGAGTTACAAGCCATGGCCGTCGTGCCGCGGCAGCCATGCTTTCGTCGAGGCGGCGCTCGTACTTCGGCAGACCCACTCATTCGCCGTGGGCGACATCGTCGCAATCGACGCGAAGGTCAGCAGCTTCTTCGAGCCGCTTTGCATTCCCCCAGAGCTCCGCAAGCGCCCGCCGAGCGCAATAGCCGCCAAGTTTTCGATACCCTTTACCGTCGGCGTCGCGCTGGCCAAGGGCCGGGTGCGGATCGAGGATTTTGGCGACGACGCCCTGCGCGATCCCGCGGTGCTCCGTCTCGCATCGATGGTGACCCACGAGGTCGACGGCGCATGGCCGCACGCCGAATCGACGCGGGGCCGACTGACTATTCGCCTCGCCGACGGCCGTTCGCTCACCCACGAGGTTGCGGCGCCGCTTGGCCATCCCGAGCGCCCGATCGGCCACGAAGCCTTGGTCGACAAGTTCGTCGACTGCGGACTGGTGGCAGCGAAACCGCGCTCCGGCGACGAATTGCGGTCGCTCGCGCACAGACTCCTGCACGCCGGCGAGGTCCAGGACGTGTCGTCATTGGCGGCCTAGCGAGCCGCGACGATCCCCGTCGGGCTGCGGGAATGCGGTCGATCCACGTTCGCCTTCCCGACCACGTATCCTATCGGCTATGTCGGCATGCGTCGGCGCGAAGCCGCGCGGGGAGGCCACGATGACGACGCAGGACGGCGGCCAGTACGACTACATCGTCGCCGGCGCGGGCTCGGCCGGCTGCGTGCTCGCCAACCGCCTGTCGGCCGATCCGCGCAACCGCGTCCTGCTGCTGGAAGGCGGGGAGCGCGACAACTGGATCTGGTTCCACATCCCGGTCGGCTATCTGTTCGCCATCGGCAACCCGCGCGCCGACTGGATGTTCAGGACTGCGGCCGAACCCGGTCTCAACGGGCGCGCGCTCGCCTATCCGCGCGGCAAGGTGCTGGGCGGGTCCTCCGCCATCAACGCCATGATCTACATGCGCGGCCAGGCGCGCGACTACGACGGCTGGCGGCAAATGGGCATGACCGGCTGGGGCTGGGACGACTTGTTGCCCTTCTTCCTGAAGCACGAGGACCACGAAAGTCCACCCAACGCCTTCCATCGTTCCGGCGGCGAGTGGCGCGTCGAGCACCCGCGCATCCGCTGGCCCATCCTCGACCGCATCCGCGACGCCGCCGAGCAGGCCGGCATCGCCAAGATCGACGACTTCAACACCGGCGACAATTCAGGCTCGTCCTATTTCCAGGTCAACCAGCGGCGCGGCCGCCGCTGGAGCGCAGCGCGCGGCTTCCTCCAGCCGGCGCTCGGCCGACCCAATCTGCGCGTCGAGACCGGCGCCACCGTCGAGCGCGTCGACATTGACGGTGGCAAGGCCGTCGCTGTCGTCTACCGCAAGGGCGGCGGCTCCGTCCGCGCCGCGGGCGGCGAGATCGTCCTGGCCGCCGGCGCCGTCGCCTCGCCGCTGATCCTCGAACGCTCCGGCATCGGCGATCCCGCCATCCTCAAGGCGCACGGCATCGAGCCGCTGGTCGAATCGCCCGGCGTCGGCCGCAACCTGCAGGACCACCTGCAGATCCGCCCGGTCTACAAGGTGCGCGGCATCCGCACGCTCAACGGCGACTATGCCAGCCTGATCCGCCGCGCCATGATGGGCCTCGACTACGCGCTACGCCGCCGCGGCCCGCTCACCATGGCGCCCTCGCAGATGGGCGCCTTCGTCCGCTCGTCACCCGAATACGAGACCGCCAATCTGGAGTTCCACTTCCAGCCCCTGTCGCTGGACAACTGGGGCGACGGCCTGCACCCCTTCGACGCATTCACCGCCAGCGTGTGCAATCTGCGCCCGACGAGCCGCGGCAGCATCCACGTCTCGGGACCGGCATTCGACGCCGCACCCGACATACGCCCCAACTACCTCGCCACCGAGGAGGACCGGCGCGTCGCCGTCGACTCGCTCAAATGGGCGCGCCATATCGTGTCTCAGCCTGCGCTCGCGCAATACCGGCCGGAGGAATACAAGCCCGGCGCGCATGTCGCTTCCGAAGCCGAGCTTCTGGTTGCCGCCGGCGACCTCGGCACCACAATCTTCCATCCGGTCGGAACCGCGCGCATGGGGCCGGACGGCGACCGCAACGCCGTGCTCGACGGCCGGCTGCGCGTGCGCGGCGTCGGGCGCCTTCGCGTCGTCGACGCGTCCGTGATGCCGACCATCACCTCCGGCAACACCAACTCGCCAACCGTCATGGTCGCCGAGAAGGGCGCGGCGATGATCCTCGAGGACCGTCGCGGCGCATCATAGGTCCGCGGACCGCAAAAATCGCTTGCCACAATCCGACTTTCGTTTTTCTCTCGCCGAACAGAAAACGAAAGCGGCTGCGCATGTTTCTCTCGCCTCGGCACACCACGATCATCGAGATGGCGAAGGAGAACGGCCGCGTGCTGGTCGACGAGCTTGCGGCGCACTTCGAGGTGACGCCGCAGACGATCCGCAAGGACTTGAACGACTTGTGCGATCAGCGCCTGCTGACGCGCATCCACGGCGGCGCCGTTTTCCCGTCCGGCATCGAGAACATGGAATACGAGGCGCGGCGCAAGATCGCCGCCGACGAGAAGGATGCCATCGGGCGCGCCGCCGCGCAGATCATCCCCGACAATGCCTCGCTGTTCATCAATATCGGCACGACCACCGAGGCGGTCTCGAAGGCGCTTCTCGACCACGCCGGGCTCATGGTCATCACCAATAACATCAACGTTGCCAATAGGATGCGCGTATACCCCTCGATCGAGGTGGTGATCGCCGGTGGCGTCGTCCGCGGCTCCGACGGTGGCATCGTCGGCGAAGCGGCGGTCGACTTCATCCGCCAGTTCAAGGTCGATTACGCGGTCATCGGCGCATCCGCGATCGACCATGACGGCGCCCTGCTCGACTTCGACTTTCGCGAGGTCAAGGTGGCGCAGGCGATCATCGCAAATGCCCGCCACGTCATTTTCGTTTCGGATTCGACCAAGTTCGAACGCAACGCCCCGGTTCGCATCGGTCACCTCTCGCAGGTCGACACTTTCATAACGGATCGCTGCGAAATCCCTTCCATCCGCCGCATATGCGATGAATCCGAAGTGCGCCTCATAGAGACCACGCGGTAGCGGTTTCTTTTGTCGGACATTTCGTTTGACATTCGAAATCCCTTCGAATTAATTCTCTCTCGCTGTCAACGACAGCAAAATTGCTGCATTGCGAAAGCGCCGGAGACCCGCTTTGGGCGGTGAGACGATCTACGACATCTTCATTATCGGCGGCGGCATCAACGGCTGCGGCA
The DNA here is from genome assembly GCA_019635695.1 of Rhizobiaceae bacterium. Classification (GTDB taxonomy): domain Bacteria; phylum Pseudomonadota; class Alphaproteobacteria; order Rhizobiales; family Rhizobiaceae; genus RCIO01. The sequence goes on along the minus strand of JAHBYZ010000055.1, from coordinate 9,784 downwards.
TCGCCCGCGATGCGGCCGGCCGCGGCTTCTCGGTCTTCCTCGCCGAGATGAACGACCTCGCCAGCGGAACTTCCTCGGGGTCGACCAAGCTCATTCATGGCGGCCTGCGTTATCTCGAGCATTACGAATTCCGCCTCGTGCGCGAATCGCTGATGGAGCGCGAGATCCTCTGGAAGAACGCGCCGCACATCATCTGGCCGCTGCGCTTCGTGCTGCCGCAACCCAATCCCGGCCTGCGTCCCGCCTGGATGGTCCGGCTCGGCCTGTTCCTCTACGACCACCTCGGCGGTCGCAAGCTGCTGCCGCCGACGCGCACGCTGGACATGCGCAGCGATCCCGCCAGCCGTCCGCTGAAGCCGCTTTTTCGCCGCGCCTTCGAATATTCGGACTGCTGGGTGAACGACGCGCGCCTCGTCGTGCTCAATGCACGCGACGCCGCCGACCGCGGGGCGGTCATCCGCACCCGCTCCAGGGTTACGGAAGCGCGGCGCAACGATACGGGCGGCTGGACGGTGACGGTGGAGGACACGCGGACCGGCGCCGTCCAAACGGTGATCGCCCGTCTGCTGGTCAACGCCGCCGGCCCGTGGGTCGACAAGGTGCTTGCCGGAGCCGCGGGCCAGAACATCCACAATGTACGGCTCGTGCAGGGCAGCCACATCGTCGTGCGCAAGAAGTTCGACGATCCTCGTCCCTATTTCTTCCAGAACCGCGATGGCCGCATCATCTTCGCCATCCCCTACGAACAGGACTTCACGCTGATCGGCACCACCGACCAGGACTATCGCGGTGACCCCGGCGAGGCCCGCATCACCGATGCCGAGATCGACTATCTTTGCGCCGCGGCAAGCGAGTATTTCGCCGAGCCGGTCGCGCGCGACGATATCGTCTGGACCTATTCCGGCGTGCGCCCGCTCTACGACGACGGCGCTTCCAAGGCGCAGGAGGCAACGCGCGACTACGTGTTGAAGGCCGAGGTGGCGCCGGGCCACGCGCCGCTGATCAATGTCTTCGGCGGCAAGATCACCACCTATCGGCGTCTGTCCGAGCACATGCTGGAGAAGATCGAGGGCTTTCTCGGTCGCCACGGCAGGTCGTGGACGCGCGATGCCAGTCTGCCGGGCGGCGACTTCGCCCATGACGGCTATGCCGCGCAGGTCGAGGCGCTGCGCCGCGACTTTCCATTTCTCGACACCGCTCACGCCGCGCGCCTGGTCAGGCTCTACGGCACGCGCGCGCGCAAACTGCTCGTTGGCGCCAGGTCCGCCGCAGACCTCGGTCGCCATTTCGGCGCCGACCTCTACGAGGCGGAAATCCGCTTCCTGATCGAGCAGGAATGGGCCGTTACCGCCGAAGATGTGCTGTGGCGGCGCACCAAGCGAGGACTGCGTCTGACGCGCGAGGAGGCGTCGGCGCTGGAGCAATACATGGCAGGCATAGCGAGGGTGCATAGCGCGGCCGCGGAATAGCGCCGCCTGAGGCTTCCGTCGCACTCTCCTGGGAGGAGGAGAATGCTGGAACTGAAGAACGTCACGAAGACAGTTGGCGGCGCGGACCACATTCGCGACGTGAGCCTGTCGCTGCGCCACGGCAGCCTCAACGTGCTGCTGGGACCGACGCTGTCTGGTAAGACCACGTTGATGCGGCTGATGGCCGGGCTCGACCAGCCGACCTCCGGTTCGGTGTGGTTCGACGGCGCCGACGTCACCGGCGTGCCGGTGCAGAAGCGCAACGTCGCGATGGTCTACCAGCAGTTCATCAACTACCCGGCGATGACAGTCTACGAGAACATCGCCTCGCCGCTGCGCGTCGCCGGCATCGATGCGACGAACATCGACCGCGAGGTGAAGCAGGCGGCCGAGCTGCTGCGGCTGACGCCCTACCTTCAGCGCACGCCGCTCAACCTTTCCGGCGGCCAGCAGCAGCGCACCGCGCTCGCGCGCGCCATCGTCAAGAAGGCAGGGCTGGTGCTGCTCGACGAGCCGCTGGCCAATCTCGACTACAAGCTGCGCGAGGAGCTGCGCGCCGAACTGCCGCGCATCTTCTCAGAGTCCGGCGCGATCTTCGTCTACGCCACGACAGAGCCGCACGAGGCGCTGCTGCTCGGCGGCCACACGGCGACGCTGAGCGAGGGCCGCGTCACCCAGTTCGGGCCGACCGTCGAGGTGTTCCGCAAGCCGGCCGACCTCGTCACGGCTCGCACATTCTCCGACCCGCCATTGAACACGATCGAGCTCCGCAAGAAGGGGCCGGTCTTCGAGCTGGGTGGTGGGGCTGACCTCCCGGCGCCGGCGGCCCTCGCCGGCGTGGCCGACGCGAGCTATACGATCGGCTTTCAGCCCCACCACCTTGCCCTCTCCGCGCAGACGCCGCAGGCGGTTCCCGTGCGCGCCCGGGTGCAGGTCACCGAGATCACCGGCTCGGAGACCTTCGTGCACCTCACCTTCGCCGACGCGCGCTGGGTCATGCTGGCGCCCGGCATCCACCATTTCGAACCCGACGAGGAGATCGCCGCCTTCATCGACACCCGCCACCTGATGGTCTTCGGCGCCGACGGCCGCGCCGTCGCCCCGCAGAAGCTGGCGGCATAGGAGGGCGGCATGGCGCGCATCGACCTGGAGCATATCCGCCACGCCTACGGGGCCAACCCGAAGAGCGACGCCGACTATGCGCTGAAGGAGGTGCACCACACCTTCGCCGACGGCGGCGCCTACGCCCTGCTCGGCCCGTCGGGATGCGGCAAGACCACTTTGCTCAACATCATCTCGGGCCTGCTCACGCCCTCGCACGGCAGGCTGCTGTTCGACGGCGAGGACGTGACGGAGCTGTCGACGCGCGAGCGCAACATCGCGCAGGTGTTCCAGTTCCCGGTCATCTACGACACCATGACCGTCTACGACAATCTCGCCTTTCCGCTGCGCAACCGCGGCGTGCCGGAGGCAGAGGTCGACCGCCGCGTTCGCGAGACGCTGGTGCTGATCGACCTCGCAGACTGGGCGAAACGCAAGGCGCGGGGGCTGACGGCCGACCAGAAGCAGAAGATCTCGCTCGGTCGCGGCCTCGTGCGCCACGACGTCAACGCCATCCTGTTCGACGAGCCGCTGACCGTCATCGACCCGCACATGAAATGGGTGCTGCGCTCGCAGCTCAAGCTGCTGCACAAGCGCTTCGGCCACACCATGGTCTACGTCACCCACGACCAGACCGAGGCGTTGACCTTCGCCGACACAGTTGTCGTCATGTACGAGGGCGAGATCGTGCAGATCGGCACGCCCGACGAGCTGTTCTCGCGGCCGAGCCACACCTTCGTCGGCTATTTCATCGGCTCGCCGGGTATGAACGTGCTGCCGGTCGCGGTCGACGGCGCCAGTGCGAAGCTTGGCGAGACGACCATTCGCCTGCCAGCCGCGCCGGCCGCCAGTCTCTCCGGCAAGGTCGAACTCGGCATTCGGCCCGAATTCGTCGCCGTCGGCCGCGAAGGCATGAAGGCTTCGATCCGCAAGGTCGAGGACATCGGCCGGCTGAAGATCGTGCGGGCCACGGTGGAAGGCCACGACGTCGCGGCGATAGTGCCCGAGGACGGCGAAATACCGGCCGACCCGCGCCTCGCCTTCCGCCCCGAGGGCATCAACCTTTACGCATCCTCGCGGCGCGTCGCCTTTGCGGGCGAGAAGGGAGCGCGGCCATGAAGACGTGGAACAACCGCGCCTGGTTCATGGTGCTGCCGGTCCTGCTGCTGGTCGCCTTCTCGGCGATCATCCCCTTGATGACCGTGGTCAACTATTCGGTGCAGGACACCTTCGGCAACAACGTCTTCTTCTGGGCCGGCACCGAGTGGTTCGAGGACGTTTTGACCTCGCAGCGTTTCTGGGACTCCATGTTCCGCAACCTCGCCTTCTCGGCGATCATTCTCGCCATCGAGATTCCGCTGGGCGTGTTCATCGCGCTCAACATGCCACGCTCCGGCTGGGGCGTGCCGGTGTGCCTGGTGCTGATGGCGTTGCCGCTGCTCATCCCGTGGAACGTGGTGGGCACCATCTGGCAGGTGTTCGGCCGCGTCGACATCGGCCTGCTCGGCTACACGATGCGCCAGCTCGGCGTCGACTACAACTACGTCAACGACCCCTTCGACGCCTGGGTCACCATCGTCGTCATGGACGTCTGGCACTGGACCAGCCTCGTCGTGCTGCTCTGCTATGCCGGCCTCGTCTCCATCCCAGACGCCTACTACCAGGCCGCCAAGATCGACGGCGCCTCGCGCTGGGCCGTGTTCCGCTACATCCAGCTGCCCAAGATGAACCGCGTGCTGCTCATCGCCGTGCTGTTGCGCTTCATGGATAGCTTTATGATCTACACCGAGCCCTTCGTCGTCACCGGCGGCGGTCCCGGCAACACCACGACGTTCCTGTCGATCGACCTCGTCAAGCTCGCGATCGGCGAGTTCAATCTCGGCGAGGCGGCCGCGATGTCGCTCGTCTACTTCCTCATCATCCTGCTGCTGTCGTGGGTCTTCTATACGGTGATGACCAATGTCGGCGCAGAGAAGGAGCGCTGACATGGCGGCGGCGCAGGACGTGGCGGTGCGCGATCAGGACGGTCTGCCGGCGGCGGGTGCACAAAGCCGTGCCGGCAAAGACGCGGTTTCTCGCGCCATGCGCCGGCGCGACACCGCTTCGCGTTTCTGGTGGCTGGTGCCGACGCTCTACATCGTCTTCCTGCTGCTGCCGATCTACTGGCTCGTCAACATGAGCTTCAAGACCAACCAGGAAATCCTCGGCGCCTTCTCGCTGTGGCCGCGCGACCCGACGCTGCGCAACTACGCGGTGATCTTCTCCGACTATTCCTGGTACTCGGGCTACATCAACTCGATCATCTACGTGGTGCTGAACACGGTCATCTCGGTGGCCGTCGCGCTGCCAGCGGCCTACGCCTTCTCGCGCTACCGCTTCCTCGGCGACAAGCACCTTTTCTTCTGGCTGCTGACCAACCGCATGGCGCCGCCGGCCGTCTTTGCCCTGCCCTTCTTCCAGCTCTACTCGGCCTTCGGCCTCATCGACACGCACATCGCCGTGGCGCTGGCGCACTGCCTGTTCAACGTGCCGCTGGCGGTCTGGATTCTCGAGGGCTTCATGTCCGGCGTGCCGAAGGAGATCGACGAGACCGCCTATATCGACGGCTATTCCTTCCCGCGCTTCTTCGTGAAGATCTTCATGCCGCTGATTGCGTCAGGCGTCGGCGTCGCCGCCTTCTTCTGCTTCATGTTCTCGTGGGTGGAGCTTCTGCTCGCCCGCACGCTCACCACCACCGCCGCCAAGCCGATCTCGGCCATTATGACCCGCACGGTCTCGGCCTCCGGCCTGGACTGGGGCGTGCTCGCCGCCGCCGGCGTGCTGACCATCATTCCCGGCGCGCTCGTGATCTGGTTTGTCCGCAACTACATCGCCAAGGGCTTCGCCCTTGGTCGGGTTTAGGATGGGGAGGGTGTGATGAGCTTCTCCTGGATGGCCTGGACCTGGCCGACCGCGACGTTCTTCGCAACAATCGCGCTGCTGCTGGTCGGCATGGGCGTCTGGGAATACGCCCGCCCCGGCGGCAGCCCCCGCATCGGCGTCCTGCGCTTCGAGACGACGCGCGGCGACCGCCTGTTCATATCGCTGCTCGGCAGCGCCTTCATCCACCTCGCATGGCTGGGGCTTGTCGGCCCCAGCTTGTGGTGGGCTCTCGCTCTGTCCGTAGTCTACGCCATCGGCGTATTTCGCTACGTGTAGGGAGGGAAAAGTGGAGCGGCCGCGTGCCGGCGGCCGCTCCTATCGCACCTGTAACCAATGTGGAGGAAACGAAATGCGACGGCACTTTCTAACATCAACCACGGCTCTCGTCCTACTGTCGGTAGCCGGCTATGCACATGCGGGCATGGACGAGGCCAAGACCTTCCTCGATGCCGAGATCGGCGACATGTCGGTGCTCGATCGCGCCGCGCAGGAAGCCGAGATGCAATGGTTCGTCGATGCCGCGAAGCCGTTCGCCGGCATGGACATCAAGGTGGTCTCCGAGACCATCACCACGCATGAATACGAGTCCAAGGTGCTGGCGCCCGCCTTCACCGCGATCACCGGCATCAAGATCACGCACGACCTGATCGGCGAGGGCGACGTGGTCGAGAAGCTGCAGACGCAGATGCAGTCGGGCACCAACGTCTACGACGCCTACGTCAACGATTCGGACCTGATCGGCACCCACTGGCGCTACCAGCAGGCCCGTTCGCTGACCGACTGGATGGCCGACACCGCCAAGGACGTCACCAACCCGAACCTCGACCTCGCCGACTTCATCGGGCTGAAGTTCACCACCGCGCCGGACGGCGACCTCTACCAGCTGCCCGACCAGCAGTTCGCCAACCTCTACTGGTTCCGCTACGACTGGTTCAACGACGAGAAGAACAAGGCCGACTTCAAGGCCAAGTACGGCTACGACCTCGGCGTGCCGGTCAACTGGTCGGCCTACGAGGACATCGCCGAGTTCTTCACCGGCCGCGAGATCGAGGGCAAAAAGGTCTATGGCCACATGGACTACGGCAAGAAGGACCCGTCGCTCGGCTGGCGCTTCACCGACGCCTGGCTGTCGATGGCCGGCAACGGCGACAAGGGCCTGCCCAACGGCCTGCCGGTTGACGAATGGGGCATCAAGGTCGACGAGAACTCGCGTCCTGTCGGCTCTTGCGTCGCCCGCGGCGGCGACACCAACGGTCCCGCGGCTGTCTACTCCATCCAGAAATATCTCGACTGGATGAAGGCCTATGCCCCTGCCGCCGCGCAAGGCATGACCTTCTCGGAGTCCGGTCCGGTGCCGTCGCAGGGCGAGATCGCGCAGCAGATGTTCATGTACACCGCCTTCACCGCCGATCTGGTGAAGGAAGGCCTGCCCGTGGTGAACGCCGACGGCACGCCGAAGTGGCGCTTCGCCCCCTCGCCGCACGGCGTCTACTGGAAAGACGGTATGAAGCTCGGCTACCAGGACGTGGGCTCGTGGACGATCCTGAAGTCGACGCCCGACGACCGCGCCAAGGCCGCATGGCTCTACGCGCAGTTCGTGGTGTCGAAGACCGTGGACGTCAAGAAGAGCCATGTCGGCCTCACCTTGATCCGCGAATCGTCGATCCAGCACAAGTCGTTCACCGACCGCGCGCCCAAGCTCGGCGGCCTGATCGAGTTCTACCGCTCGCCGGCCCGCGTGCAGTGGTCGCCGACGGGAACCAACGTGCCGGACTACCCGAAGCTGGCGCAGCTGTGGTGGCAGGCGATCGGCGATGCGTCCTCTGGCGCGAAGACGGCGCAGGAGGCGATGGACTCGCTCTGCGCCGAGCAGGAGAAGGTGCTGGAGCGCCTCGAGCGCGCCGGTGTACAGGGCGACATCGGCCCCAAGCTGGCCGAGGAGCACGACCTCGCCTACTGGAACGCCGACGCGGTGGCCAAGGGCAACCTCGCGCCGCAGCTCCCGATCGCCAACGAGAAGGAAAAGCCGATCACCATCAACTACGACGAGCTGGTGAAGAGCTGGCAGTAGGCGCTTCGGCGTGTTGAATAAGCGGGCGGGGGAGCGATCTCCCGCCCGTAGCTTGATCGGGGAACGCAGCGTGACGAAGAATATCCTCGCCATCGACCAGGGCACGACCTCCTCCCGCGCCATCGTCTTCGACGGCGAAATGAAGGTTGTCGCCAGCGGCCAGAAGGAATTCACCCAGCACTACCCCGCGTCCGGCTGGGTCGAGCACGACCCGGAAGAAATCTGGGACAGCGTGGTGTGGTCGGTTAAGGAGGCCCTTCGCAAGGCGAAGCTGAAGGCCAAGGATGTCGCCGCCATCGGCATCACCAACCAGCGCGAGACCGTCGTCGTCTGGGACCGCGCGACCGGAAAACCCATCCACAACGCCATCGTCTGGCAGGACCGCCGCACCGCGCCGCTATGCCAGAAGCTGAAGAAGCAGGGCCTCGAAGGGAAGTTCACCAAGAAGACCGGCCTGCTGCTCGATCCCTATTTCTCCGGCACCAAGATCGCATGGCTGCTCGACAAGGTGCCCGGCGCGCGCAAACGGGCCGCGCGCGGCGAGCTTGCCGCCGGCACCATCGACACGTTCCTGATCTGGCGCCTTACCGGCGGCAAGGTGCACGCCACCGACGCCACCAACGCCTCGCGCACTTTGGTCTACAACATCGCCGACAACCGCTGGGACGAGGAGTTGCTGAAGATCCTGCGCATCCCCGCCGCGCTGTTGCCGCAGGTGAAGGACTGCGCTGCCGATTTTGGCACGACGGACCTGTTAGGCCCGGCGATCCCCATCCTCGGCGTCGCCGGCGACCAGCACGCAGCAACGATAGGCCAGGCCTGCTTCGAGCCCGGCATGATGAAATCGACCTACGGCACCGGCTGCTTCGCAGTGCTCAACACCGGCGAACAGATGGTGCGCTCCAGGAACCGGCTGCTGACGACGATCGCCTACCGGCTCAACGGCAAGACCACCTACGCGCTGGAGGGCTCGATCTTCATCGCGGGCGCGGCCGTGCAGTGGCTGCGCGACGGCGCCAAGATGATCTCGAAGGCGGCCGACAGCGGCGAACTGGCGGCGAAGGCCGACCCGACGCAGGACGTCTACCTCGTCCCGGCCTTCGTCGGCCTCGGCGCGCCGCACTGGGACGCCGACGCGCGCGGCGCGATCTACGGCCTTACGCGCAATTCCGGCCCGGCCGAGTTCGCCCGCGCCGCGCTGGAGTCGGTGGCCTACCAGACGCGTGACCTGCTGGATGCGATGCGCAAGGACTGGAAGGCCGGCGGCGCAAAGACCGTCCTGCGCGTCGACGGCGGCATGGTGGCCTCCGACTGGACCATGCAGCGGCTGGCCGACATCCTCCACGCTCCCGTCGACCGCCCGCAAATACTCGAGACGACCGCTTTGGGCGCCGCCTGGCTCGCCGGTTCCAGGGCCGGTGTCTGGCCGACGGGGAAGGCCTTCGCGAAAAGCTGGGCGCTGGAGCGGCGCTTCAAGCCGCAGATGGCCGAGCCGGAGCGCAAGAGGAAGATCGCAGGCTGGAAGGACGCCGTGCGCCGTACGCTCAGCGCAAACTGAGCGCCGGGGGCGCGGCAAGCCGCGCTGTTGCCTTATCCGCCCAATGCTGGCATTCAGGCCGCGGAAACAGTGGGAAGCCTCATGTCCGCACGCATCTTCAGCCCGGCGCGCAACGCCATGCAGTCCGGCAAGGCCAAGACCGGCCACTGGGTGCTCGAATTCGACCCCGAGCAGCCGCGCCGCATCGACCCGCTGATGGGCTACACCACCTCGCGCGACATGAAGAGCCAGATCAGGCTTTCGTTCGAAACGCGCGAGGAGGCCGAGACCTACGCCCGCGCCAACGGCCTGTCCTACCGCGTCGAGGAGCCGAAAGAGCCGCGCCGGCGGCAGATTTCCTACTCCGACAATTTCCGCTATGACCGCAAGACGCCCTGGACGCACTGACGCCTGACAGTCAGCGGCATCCGGCCCGAAATTCGGCGCGATTGGTCCCGTAGCTCAGCTGGATAGAGCAAGAACCTTCTAAGTTCGAGGTCGCAGGTTCGAGCCCTGCCGGGATCGCCAACCCCTCGTTCCCGCCGTCCACGTCAACCCTCGATCATGCCGATCAGAGCCCTGACCGCGTGGGCGTAGCCCCTCGCGCCGAGCCCGGCGAGCACCGCCGTGACTGCTGGCGACATCAGCGAGTGGCGGTAGATTTCCTCACGCCGGTGGATGTTC
>JAHBYZ010000054.1 GCA_019635695.1 Rhizobiaceae bacterium | reverse complement strand
ACCCGGCCTATCACCTGCTGGTGAATACCTCGCTGCCCAAACTGTTTGCTGAGCCGTGCGCGTGACAACGTTCCGCCTTGAGAAGGTCCACCATGTGCCGCGTGAGCTTGAGCCCGGCGTCCTGTACGCTTCGGATCACTACAAAATCGCAGTCCATCTTTGCGCCTGCGGCTGCGGCAGCAAGGTGCCGGTGTCCCTCGGCCCTGCAGGTTGGACTTTGACCGAGCGGGCCGGTTGGCCGACCATCCGCCCCTCGATCGGCAGCGGCCAGTTGCCGTGCCGCTCGCACTATCTCATCACCGACGGGAGGGTAGACTGGGCGCCCGCTATGAGCGCTGCGCAGACGCGCGCGGTGCTTGGCGCCGACCACCACCGCCGCGAAGCACATATCCGAGAGGCGGCCTACAACTCGCTGTGGTGGGTGCGGATTTGGAAGATGCTACGGCGCTGGGTGGGGGTGGAGTAGGCGGCCAACAATCGCCAATGCCTAGTGAGGTCCCACGTGGCATCGACAGCCGTGGCAATGTCGCTCGCGGGACTAGAAAAACGTTGCCCAAGCGTCCGAAATGGGGGTGCGCTGCCGTCGAAGTGCGGCGGCCAACTGAACGGCCACTATCCAAACTTTGCCGCCAAAGGCCGACAGGCAGCAATCCACCGCACGATGGTCGGAGCAACCCGGCATTCTGCGTAACAAGAGCGGCCATCCGCGTTGGGTCGGATGGCCGCTCAACGTCAGATTTCGGTTCGCTCAGCGAGGAGCAGCGCGTCCTCCACGTCGACGCCAAGGTAGCGCACCGTGTTCTCGATCTTGGAGTGGCCAAGCAAGATCTGGATGGCGCGGATGTTGCCCGTCGCCTTGTAGATCATCGACGCCTTTGTGCGCCGAAGCGAGTGAGTGCCGAACTCCTCTGGGCGCAGACCTACCGCCGTCACCCACTCGTCGACCAGACGCGCATACTGCCTCGTGCTCATGTGGTTCGCGTGTCCTATACGGCTCGGGAAGGCATAGTCCTCCACTGTCCCGCCACGCCGTTCGAGCCAAGCCAGGAGGCTTGCGCGTACGTCGCTCGTGATTTCGAACTGGACCGGCCGCCCGGTCTTCTGCTGCACGACGATCGCGCGGGACCTGATCTCCGGACCGGCTACCAGATCGCGGATCCTGATCTTGACCAGGTCGCAGCCACGAAGCTTGCTGTCGATCGCCAGATCGAACAGAGCGCGATCTCGGATGCGCCTCTCGCGATCAAGGTGGAAACGAATTGCCCAGATCTGCTTTTGCGTGAGCGGGCGCTTGGTGCCGACCTTCTTTCCGGCATTCCAAGCCGCACGCTCACGACCGGCAACATCGAATTGAGAATGGCCCATGTGAGTTCTCCTCGGCCGGGATTGGCCGAGGTAGAAACGGAGCTTTCAGCATCACCGTTCGGGGCCGAGTGCAGACAATCCGCTGCTGCACGCGAAGGCGCAGAATACGGTCATCCGAATGGTGACGTGGTGGTGGCGTTCAAATCTTCCGCGAGTCTCGAATTCCGACTTCGTTTCACGAAAGTATTGGGGGCGAATGCCGATCTGAGGTGGTGCGAACTCGACCTGCTCAAATCCCCGCGAACAGAGGGACCAGCTTTTCGCGAATGTCGTTCTCGATCGGAATTGCTTTGCGGGTACGCAGATCGAACTGCACGGTAACTGCCTCCATCTCTGCTGCAACCTCCCCCGAGGCCAGGTTGAACATTCGGTAGCGAGTGGTAAGAGATTTCGTGCCGACTTTCACGACGGCACCGTCCACGACCACAAGATCGCCAGCCTTCAGCTCTTCCAGATAGCTCAGCGTTGTCTTCAGGTCGGCAAAGCCCAGGCCGCGCTTAAGGTGGGCAGCGGTAAAGCCCGCGGCCGCTAGCAGATGGTATGCCGCGTCGTCGAACATGCCCATGTAGAAGCGGGTGGTGAAGTGACCCATGGCGTCGCATTGCCAGGGATGCACCACGCCGCGATAGCACTCGATCGGTTGCATGCGATGTCCCTAGCGCATCAGCGATGGCAGCCACAACGCCATGCCGGGCCAGATCACCAGCAGCAGCACCGAAAAGCTGATCAGCCCAACGAAAGGGGCCGCGCCCCAGAAGATCTCGCTGGCCGCCACCTGCGGCACCACGCGTTTCAGCACGTAGACATTGAGCCCCACCGGCGGCGTGATGAGGGCTAGCTCGATCATCATGGTTATGAAAACGCCGAACCACACCGGGTCGAAGTCCAGATGCAGCACGACCGGCATGACGAACGGCAGGGTCAGTATCAGCATGCCCATGGTGTCCAGGACGCACCCGAGCACGAGGTACATGAGGGCGATGAAGAAGAGAACGACATAGGGGTTGAGGCTGGAGGCCGCGATGGTATCGACCAGGGTCGAAGTCACGTCTGTGTGCACCAGGAACCGAGCGAACATGACGCCGCCCAGGATGATGGCGAACAGCATCGCGCTGACGATACCAGTCTCGTGAAGTGTCTGGCGCAGGATCGGCCATGTCAGGCGGCCCATGGCCAGCGCGACGACGGCGACGCCCACGGCGCCGATCGCCGATGCCTCGGTCGGCGTGAAAATGCCACCATAGATGCCACCCAGCACGACCGCGAAGATGACGATCGTCGGCAGAAGCTTGAGCAGGGAAGAGATTTTTTCGTTCCAGGGGAAGCGCGGACCTTTTGGCCCGAGTTCCGGGTTCAAGATGCAACGCAGCACGATGTAGGCGATGAAAATCAGCGCCATGATGACGCCGGGAAGGATGCCGGCGATGAACAAGGCGCCGATCGAGGTCTCGGTCCAGACGCCGTAGATGACCATCGGAATGCTGGGCGGAATGAGGATGGCGAGGCATCCCGCGGCTGCGATCGAGCCCGTCGAAAGCCGCATGTCGTAGCGGTACCTGATCAGCTCGGGCATGATCATTTTGCCCATCGTGGCCACGGACGCGATCGACGAACCCGTCACCGCGCCGAAGCCCGCCGACGTTGCCGTCGCGGTAACAGCCAGCCCGCCGGGCAAACGCCCCAGCCACTTGTACATACAGTCGTAGAGATCGCTGGCTATGCCCGAGCGCGCGACAAGCTGCCCCATGAAGATGAACAGCGGCACCGCGATCAGCAGAAAATTCGAGCCGTGCTCCCATGAGAGGAGGCCGAGTTGAACCATTGTCTGGTTGAGGTTGGTGACGATGACGTGGCCGACGACGCCGACGATGCCCAGCGCGTAGGCGATGGGCACTCCCAACCCGATAAGGCCCAGCAGCGCCGCGATGCCGACGATACCGATTGCCAGCTCACTCATCGGCGAACTCCTCGCGGTTTATGGGCAGGCCCGCGGCAAGTCTGAGGAAATGGAGCAAAAACACGACGCTGACGAACGCGCCGCAGAGGAACATCACCCCTGCGAACGGCCAGTACGGGATGTCGATCAGGACGCCGCCCTCGTTGTACCGGATCATGTCCCGGAACAGATGGCTAGCCTCCAACGCAAAAAGGCTCATGAAGGCCAGACCACACAGGGTGGAGAGCATGTCGAGCAGCCAACGCGCGCGACCGCTGGTGCGGGAGTAGATAGCCTCCATGTAGACATTGCCGTGCCGCAGCGTGCAGTACGGCATGCTGGACACGAAGACGAGCAGCAGCATCAGCCCGGCGATTTCGGTGCCGCCTTGGATGCTGGCGTTGAAGACGTAGCGCATCACCACATCCACCGCGACCAGCAGGATCAGCCCCGGCAGAACGATCATGATGCTGAGATTGTGCAGTGTCGCCGCCAGCAACGTGGCCCAGCGCTCCGAGCGCAGGACGAATCGTTGAAGTGTCTGGCTCATGCAATCCCACCTTTCAGGAAAGATCAGATGAACAGCCTGGGCCGCGCCCCGCCGCGTCACTCACTCGAGACTTGTGAACGCCGCTTCAATGAGAGCTTCGCAGCGGTCGCCCAGCCCCGCGCCGGCGCACATGTAGTTGGTGCAATAGCTGAACGACATGCGCCTTGCAGGATCGACAAAGCCGACCGAGCCGCCGGCGCCCGGATGGCCGAAGATGTCGGGGTTGGGTCCCATGTAGGCGAATTCCGGCGTGCTGAGGAACAGACCCATCGCATAGCGGAAATGCCGCCCGGTCAGGCCGCAGATCCCGTCCCACTGCAATGTCCGCATGCGGTCGATGCTGGCCTGCGACATGATCTTCACGCCGTCGAGCGTGCCGCCGACGGAGAGCGCCGCGAACAGCTTGCCGATCGCCCGCGCATTGCCGCGGCCATAACCGGAGGGCATCTCGTTGTTCAGGTTGAGCGGATCGTTCGCGCCGTAGATGGATGTGGTGGGCAGCACCCGCCATGCCCGTCCGAGCGGCGAGTCACCGCCGGCGGCGATTGCCGATCCTGTGACGCTGAGCGGGTTCGGCTTGATGTCGCTGACCCGGTGGTGGTGCGCGGCGGGCACGCTGAACCAGTAGTCGATGCCGAGCGGCTCACCGATCTCCTCGCGGAAGAACACGCCCGGCAGCTTGCCGGTGATGCGGTGGATCACCTCGCCGACGAGATGGCCGTAGGTCGACGAATGATAGGCGCCTCTTGTGCCCGGCTCCCAGATGGGCGCCTGCTCAGCAAGACCCTTCACCATGGCGTTCCAGTCGAACGCCGCACCGGTCGGCACGGCGTCCGGAAACACCATCGCGGCCATGCCGCTTACCAGTTGGCCTACGGTGATCTTGTCCTTGCCGGCCTGTGCGAACTCCGGCCAGTAGAAGGCGACGGCTCTGTCGAAGTCGAGCAGGCCGCGGTCGGCGAGCATGTGGGCGCAGATAGCGGTGACGCCCTTGTTCACCGACATCATGCGCACAAGAGTGTCGCGCTGCCACGGGCCGCTGGATTCGGCCTTCTTGAGTGTCTCGCCTCCCCAAAGGTCCACGACGGGCTCACCGTCCAGATATACGGCGACGGCGGCGCCGACTTCGCCCCGCTCGGCGAAGTTGCGGGCGAAGGTCTCGCGAACCTTCTCGAAGGCAGGTTTGGTGAAACCGTCCATGTTTGCTGCGGTTGCGGTTCGGGCGTTCATGAGCGCATCCCTTCTTGCACTTGGCCCCCTCCCCGACGGGGGAGGAGGCGCGCCGGCATTGCGCCTACTTGATGCCCTGTACCGGCTCATTGAGAGCCAGGCCCATCAGTTCGTCAGGGCTCATGGACCCGTACTTCTTCGCCAGTTCCTCGATGTCGGCGATGAGCTGGCGGGCGGGACGGCCCTCCTTCTCGTTGTCCTCGATCCACTGAGCGACGACCGGCTGGAGCTTCTCGCGCCAACGCGCCATTTCCTCGGGCGCAAGCGTAATCATCTCGACGCCGTTGTCGGCGTAGGTTTTCGCGGCGTTGATGTGGAAATCGTTGCCGGTGATCTTGGCGAGCGCCTGCCCGAGTGGCTCCTGATGCGCGTAGAACGACGCCTGCACGTCAGGCGCGAGGCCGGCGAACCAGTCTCTGTTGTAGCAGTGGGTGATGCCGCCGCCGGTCAGCGCGGTGGTCGTGTGGTACTTCGCGACCTCGAACACCTTGTAGGGGATAAAGCCGGCGTCGACCCAGATCACCGCATCGGCGGTGCCCTGCTGCATGGCGACGTAGACTTCCGGATAGGGGATGTTCACGAGCGTGATGCCCATCGCGGTGGCCACGGCCGGCGGGAAGCCCTGCGCGACAACCTTGAGGCCGGCGAGGTCCTCCCATTTGCGGATCGGCGTCTTGCTCATGATGTCGGTGGGGCGGAACGAGCCCATCGTCGAGTAGACCACGCCGGCGCGCTCGAACTCGGGGGCGAAGTACTTGGGCGCGAGTTCCTGCGCGATGCGCGCGGTTGCCTGCGGGTTGGCCAGCGCCACGAAGGGCTGCTCGAAGACGCGGGTCATTTCGAAGCCCCGCCCCTCGTAGGACACGTAGCAGGTCGCCCATTCGGCGACACCGCCGCGCACGGCCTTGAAGCCGTCACGAGGCCCGATGAGCGTACCTGCGCCGAATTCCTTGAAGGCGAGCAAGCCGCCAGTGGCCTTGTTGACGTTCATGATGGCGGCCTGCCACGGGCCGATTGCCAGCGAGACCGGGGGTGCCGGATGGCCGAATTTCAGTTCCATCGGGGCGCCGGTGGTGGTGGCGACCGGCGTCGACGTCTTGGCGTTGCCAGCAAGCCAGTCGGCAACCAGATCTGCCCTTGCCGGGCTCATCGCGAGCAGGCTGATGCTCACCAGCAAAACTATCTTCCTAAGCATGTCGGTATCCTCTCACCTTGAGCCGGCTGACCGCGGCGTCTTCGCTGTCGGTCGCGGCTGTTTCCTTTTCGTCACGCACTGCATGGCCCAGGCCTCAGGTCCGGACCGTCTTCGCGGCCTCCTAGTCGGTGGCATTCTTGTGGGCATTGAAGCTCAGGCCAGCCGCCTCGAACTTCCGGTAGACGACGTCACCGAACTCCTTCAGCCGCTGCGCCATGATCGGCGCACCATCGATGTCGCTCATGTCGTGGACGCCGCCGGTGATGATCACCTGGATGATGCCGTCCTCGTCGCCGACGTTTGTGAAGGCACGATTGACCCTGGGCGGGAACGAGATGGTATCGAAGCGATCGAGCGTGACGCGCTCCCCGCCCTCGTCGTTCCAGCGGAATTCGAAGCGGCCCTGCAGGATCGTGAAGGTCTCGTAGGTCTTGTGATGCGCGTGAAGGCCAGGCCCGGTGCCCGCGGGGCACACGCCCAGCGTCATCGTCATGCCAGCGGCGCCCTTGATCGGCGCGCCCTCGTTGATCGGCGTGGCGGCAGCGCTTTCCAGCCCGACGACGGAGAGCAGCTTGCGGCAGTAGACGAGGTCCTTGGCCGCAAGCGGTATCTCGGGATCGTTCTGGATTGCCAGCGGCTTCAGCCTGGCGAAGCGCGAGGTGCGGCGCTCCATATCGGCACCGCTGAGCTCGATGGTCTTCATGCTGCACGCCCCCTTCTGTGCGGCGCCGCCTCCCTGCGGTGCGCCTAGTAGTTCTTGAGTTGCAGGATCTCCCGGGTCTCGTCCGGCGAGGCGATACTCATGCCCATGTTCTCGATGATGCTGCGCGCCCGCTCTACCAACTGGCCGTTGGTGGCGAAGACGCCGCGCGAGAGATAGAGATTGTCCTCCAGCCCGACGCGGACATTGCCGCCCAGCAGCGCTGCCTGCGCGGCCATCGGCATCTGCTCGCGGCCGATGCCGAACGCCGCCCATTGGGCGCCCTGCGGCAGCAGCCCGCGCTGGTAGATCATCGTCTCGGCGCCGACCGGCGCGCCCCACAGCACGCCCAGCACCATCTGGTAAAGGGGAGGGCCGTCGATCAGCCCTTCCTTCACCAACTGGTTGCCGAACAGGATGTCGCCCGGCGAGAACGTCTCGAGCTCAGGCTTCACGCCGAGTTCCTGGAAGCGCTTCGCCATCTGGCGCAGCGTGCGGGTGGTGTTGAGGTAGACGAACTCGAGCGGCCCCTCGACCTGGTTGCCGGTGGTGATGTCGAGCGAGGCAATTTCCGGCAGGCACATCTCCAGGTGCTTCACCCGCTCGGCGGTGGGGATGACGTCGCTTTCCGGCAGGCCTACGGCCTCGTTCTCGGGGTCCGGCAGGAAGAAGGCACCCATGCCGCAGGTCAGATTGATCACTATGTTGACGCCCGAGGCACGCACGCGATCGACTACTTCCTTGAAGAGCTCCGGATCTCGCGTGCCGTGACCCGTCGCCGGGTTGCGCACGTGGATGTGGACGATGCTGGCGCCGGCGCCGGCGGCTTCCACGCAGGATTCGGCGATCTGCTTCGGCGTTACCGGGAAGGCCGGATGCTTGGCGTTGAAGGGCGCGTTGCCGGTCACGGCACAAGTGAGGATGACCTTGCGGCTCATATCAGTTCAAATCTCCCATTCGATATTGCCGCTGACCGAGATCAACTCGCCGGTGACCTTGCGCGCACCCGGAGAGGCCAGGAAAAGCACCATGTCGGCGATCTCGGAGGGCTCGATCTTGGTTCGCATCGAGATGTACTGAAGGTAGTCGTCCTCGACGGCCTTCTCGGTCTTGCCGGCGGCGTCGGCGTTGCGCTTGATGATGCCGCGCATCCGCTCGTTGTTGATCATGCCGGGCAGGATGGCGTTGCAGCGCACATTGTGCGGGCCGAGCTCGCGCGCCGCGTTGAGCGTCAGCCCCTCGACGCCGGCCTTGGAGGCGACATAGGGTGCGCGCAGCGGCAGACGCGTGCGCGTCGATCCGGTCGAGAAATTGACGATTATGCCGTGTTCCGCACGCTTCATCGCCGGCACCGCTTCGCGGATACAGTAGAACATCCCACTCAGATTGACGCGGATGGTGCGGTCCCATTCGTCGATGGCGACGTCTTCCATCGCAGCGCGCGGGCCGCCGATGCCGACATTGTTGACCAGCACGGTGGGCTCGCCGATGTGGCGGCGCGCGTCATCGAACAGCCGCGCGACGGCAGATGCGTCGCCGACGTCGGCCTGGGTGCCGCTCATGCCCGGATTGGCGGCGAGCGTCGCAGCGAGGAACCCCACATCCACATCGCAGATGTGAACGCGGTCGCCGCGCGCCAGAAAGCGCTCGGCCATCTCCCTGCCGACGCTGTTGCCGCCGCCCGTGATCACCACCGCTTCCGCCATGGCCAACTCCCCCGCCCGTCGGCCTTATGCGCCCGCCGAAAAGCCTTCGTCGGCGAGCAGGCAGGAGCCGTGCATCGCGCGGCGTCGGCGGAGGCGACGAACAGGACCACGTTGGCGATGTCGTCGACGCTGGAATAGGTGTTGCCACTCGGCGTGCGCGCCGCCATGAAATCGAGGAAGGGCTTCAGCTCCGCCTTGGTGCGGATGTCCTCGTTCAACGGGCTCGCGGTGTTGCCGGGCGCCACGCAGTTGATGTTGATGCCGTGCGGCGCAAGCTCGTTGGCTAGCGCGCGCGTCATCATGATAATGCCGGCCTTGGTAGCGCAGTAGAGCGCGTAGTTGCCAAGTCCCATGACGCCGGCCACGGACGAGAAGTTGACGATCTTGCCGGCCTTACGGTCCTTCATGCCTGGCGCCACGGCGTTGACCATGTGCCAGGTGCCCTTCAGGTTGATGTCGATCAGCTTGTCGGACTGGTCCCTCGGCGTGTCGCCCACCGCCGTCGGATAGAACACGCCGGCGGCGTTGACGAGGATGTCGATGTCGCCGAGGTCGCGATTGACGTCAGCAGCAATCTTGTGCGCGGCGTCGGCGTCGCGCACGTCGCAGACATAGCCGCGTGCGCCCCCACCGATGCCGTCCGCCGACTTCTTCGCCTTGTCGAGGCTGGAAGACGCAACGACGGCGACCTTCGCGCCCTCGGCCGTCAGGCGGCGCGACACCGCTTCGCCGATGCCCTGCGATCCCCCGGTTACCAGTGCGACCTTTCCGCTGAAACGCATGATGCCGATCCCCTGTTTCGTTGTCTCAGTCGTTGTGCCCGGCGGCCGCCCGTCCGTGCTTTACGTACCAGTCGGCGGCGTCGCGTATGTCGTCGTCCATGGCCTTGTGGGCCGCGGCCGCGTCGCGCGCGGCGAAGGCGGCCAGCAGGTCGAAATGATGGCCGAACCCCACCGTCGGCAGCGCCTCCGGTGTCGCCGACAGCGCCCGCAGGAGCACCGCCAGATAGGGGCCGCTCTGCTGCCACAGCGTGTCGATCACCGACAGCAACACCTCGGAGCCGGAGGCCTTGTAGATCTCGAAATGGAACTCGCGGTTGGCGTCCACCACGCCCGTCACGTCTAGCTGGCGAATCGCAAGCCCCATACGATCATTGGCGTCGCGTATCGCGTCGAAGCCCCGGTCGGTCATCGCTTGCGCCGCGCGGAAGGCCGCGTGGCCCTCGATAACCGCTCGCGCATCGGTCAGCTGCATGAAGCGATCCGACGACATAACGGGTACGCGCATCGAGCGGTTCGGCAGCATTTCTAGGCTGCGGTCCTGCACCAGCCGGCGCACCGCCTCGCGCACCGGCATCGGGCTGGTGCCCAGCATTTCGGCCAGGCCGCGAATCGTCACGACTTCGCCCGAACCGTAGCGGCCGCTGCTGATCGCTCTGCGTAGCTCCTGGTAGACGCGCTCCTGCAGCGAGTCGTTGCCGAGGCGCGCAAGCCGGGCAGCACCGAGGTCGCCGACCTCGCCTTCACCCTGTCTCGTCGCCGCGCCGGCCATGAACCCGCTCCCGTTGCTGGCGTCACGATTGCATTCTTGTGATCACAGATCAATGTGCCTTAGCGAATTTTCTAGAATTGCTAACGACTCTTCGAGATGCATCTGGCAAGCCTGCATTTCATGCAGTCGAATTTTTCTCATAAAAACAATTACATGGCCTCAATCTTCTATGAGCGTTGCACACATCGCGTCGAGCCGCAGCAGCCCCTGAGCACTCACATTCTTTTCGGCTTGTGATCACAGAACATGCATGTTACCGAATATGAAGCCTGCCACGGAGCGCCCGGTCGCTTCCGGCTTTCGAGCGCTGTTGAGGGGTAGAGATGCGGTTCTCCGTGGACACCGGCGGCACCTTCACCGACCTGATCGTCGAGGGCGACGACGGCGCGTTGCGTATGTTCAAGGCGGCCACCAACCCGGCCAACCCCATCCTCGGCGTCATCGAGGCGCTGAAGGTTGCGGCGGATGGCTACGGCCTGCCGCTGGCCGACCTGCTGGCGCGCGGCGAGATGTTCATCTACGGCACCACGCACGCCATCAATGCCATCATCACCGGCAACACCGCCCGCACGGCGTTCCTGACCTCCCAGGGTCACCCGGACATCCTCGTGCTGCGCGAGGGCGGGCGCGTCGAGCCGTTCAATTTCCAGGCCCCGTTTCCCGATCCCTATGTCCCGCGCGCGCTGACGTTCGAGATTCCCGGTCGCCTCATGGTCGACGGCAGCGAGCGGACGCCTTTCGACGACGACGCGGCGATTGCGGTGATCGACGAGATGAAGGCGCGCGGCGTCGCCGCGGTGGCGGTGTGCCTGATCTGGTCCATCGTCAATGCCGACCACGAGAAGCGCATGGCGGCGCTGCTCGACGAACACATGCCGGGCGTCCCCTACACGTTGTCGCATGTGCTGAACCCGACGCTGCGCGAATACCGGCGCGCCTCCTCGACTTGCATCGACGCGTCGCTGAAGCCGATGATGCAGGCCTATATGCGCGACCTCACCCACACCCTGGCCGAAGCCGGGTTCGGCGGCCGCGTTCTGGTGGTCACCTCGCAAGGCGGCGTCATGGACGCAGCCGAGGTGGCCAACTCGCCGATCCATCTGATCAATTCCGGTCCGTCGATGGCTCCGGTATCGGGCCGGTACTTTTCCAACATCGACGAAGACTGCGACACCGCCATCATCGCCGACACCGGCGGGACGACCTACGACGTCAGCCTCGTGCGCCGCAATCGCATCCCCTGGACTCGCGAGACCTGGATCGGCCAGCCCTACCGCGGCCACATGACCGGCTTCCCGTCGGTCGACGTGAAGAGCATCGGCGCCGGCGGCGGCTCCATCGCCTGGGTCGACGAGGGTGGCATGCTGCATGTCGGGCCCAAGAGCGCGGGCGCGGTGCCCGGCCCGGTCTGCTACGGTCAGGGCGGCGAATTGCCCACAGTCACCGACGCGTCGCTTGCGCTCGGCTACATCGACCCCGCTTTCTTCCTCGGCGGCACCAAGACGCTCGATCTCGCCGCCGCCCGCGCCGCAATCGAGACGAAGCTGGCCAAGCCGCTGGGCCTCTCGATCGAAGAGGCCGCAGCGGCGGTCATCCGCATCGCCACCGAGAACATGGTGCAGGCGATCATCGACATTACGGTCAACCAGGGCATCGACCCCCGCGACACGGTGCTTGTCGGCGGCGGCGGCGCTGCCGGGCTCAACTCCGTGCTAATCGCAAGGCGGCTGGAATCGCGCCGGCTGCTGATTCCCGAGGTGGGCGCGGCGCTGAGCGCGGCGGGCGCGATGATGTCCGACCTGACCTCCACCTTCCACAAGACGCTGTTCACCCGCACCAGCGGCTTCGATTTTGCCGGCGTGAACGGCGCTCTGACGGAGTTGCGCACCCGATGCGACGACTTCGTGGCGCGCTACGGAACCGGCGTGGATAGCCACACCATCAGGTTCTCGGCCGAGGCGCGCTATCCCGAACAGGTCTGGGAGATCGAGATCCCGCTGCCGGTGGAGCGTTTCGCCTCGGCAGCGGAACTCAGGGCGCTCGAGGATGTCTTCCACAAGGCGCACGACGATATCTTCGCCATCAGCGATCCGGGTTCGCCGATCGAGATCGTAGGCTGGACCGCGTCCGTCGCTTGCCGGCTGCGCGGCGATCAAGGCGGTTCGCTCGCTCTCTCCGACCCGGGCAAAATGGACGCTGCCGTCCGCATGGCTTATTTCCCCGGCCACGGCAGCCTCACCACGGCGGTGCACCGCTTCGAGGCGATGAAGCCGGGCGAGCAGGTCGCAGGCCCGGCTATCATCGAATCCTCGTTCACCACGGTCGTCGTCAACCCCGGCGCGGTCGCCGAGAGGCGGCCGTCGGGCAGCCTGTCGATCGACCCCGGCCGCGACTAGGAGAAGCAATCATGGCGCAGACGCAATCACGGCCGGCGACCGACGGCGTCAGGCTGGCCCTGCTCAACAACCGCTTCGAGGGCATTGCCCGCAAGATGGCGAACACGCTTCTGCGCACCGGCCGGTCCGGCGTGCTCAACATCGCGCGCGACTTTTCCTGCGCCATCGTCACGCGCGGCGATGAGCTGCTGGCGGCGGCCGAGAGCCTGCCGATCCACGTGCTATCCGGCCCCGACCTGATGTGCAGGGCGATGAAGGAGTTCCACCCGACGCTGCGCCGCGGCGATGCCTTCCTGCACAACTCGCCCTATCACGGCTGCTCGCACGCCGCCGACCACACCATCCTCGTGCCGGTGATCGACGCCGACGGCGTGCACCACTACACCGTCGTCGCCAAGGCACATCAGGCCGACTGCGGCAATTCGCAGCCCACTACCTATATGGGCTCGGCCCGCAACGTGTACGAAGAGGGCGCGCTGATCTTCCCGGCCGTGAAGGTTCAGGACAACTACAAGAACGTCGACGACATTATCCGCATGTGCCGCATGCGCATCCGCGTGCCGGACCAGTGGTGGGGCGACTTCCTCGCCATGGTGGGTGCCGCGCGTATTGCCGAGCGCGAGCTCTTTGCACTGGCCGACGAACTCGGCTGGAATGCGCTGCACGACTATGACACTCAGTATCTCGACTACAGCGAGCAGCGCATGGCGGCGGCGATCCGCCGCGCGGCGCCGGCCACGACGACGGTCACCCACTCCAGCACGCACGATGCCTTTCCTGGGACGCCAGCCGACGGCGTGACGATTACGGCAAAGGTGACCGTGCTGCCAGACGACGCGGTCATCGAGGTCGACCTGCGCGACAATCCCGATTGCCTGCCGTGCGGGCTCAACCTTTCGGAATCCTGCGCCCGCACGTCCGCGATGGTCGGCATCTTCAACAGCATCGACCATTCGGTGCCGAAGAATGCCGGTGCATTCCGCCGGCTGCGCATCCTGCTCCGCGAGGGCTGCATCGTCGGCATCCCGCTCCACCCGACCTCGTGCTCGGTGGCGACGACCAACATCGCCGACCGCGTCGCCAATTCCGTGCAGGCGGCGATGGCGGAACTGGCCGACGGCATTGGCCTTGCCGAATGCGGCGCGGTCATCCCGCCCGCAGCCGGCGTCATCTCGGGCATCGACCCGAAGTCACGAAAGCCGTTCGTCAACCAGGTGTTCCTCGGCTTCTCCGGCGGGGCAGGCGCACCCTCGACCGACGCGTGGCAGACCATCGCTCATGTCGGCAATGCCGGGCTCTGCTTCCAGGACAGCGTCGAGCTCGACGAGATACGCCAGCCAATCTATGTGCATGAACGCCGTTTCCTTAAGGATACAGAAGGCGCGGGACGGCATCGCGGCGCGCACAGCATCTTCGTGTCGTTTGGCCCTGTCGGCTGCGATATCGATATCGGGTATGTCAGCGACGGCGGTGAACGGCCCGCTCGGCGTGCGTGGCGGCGAAACCGGCGCGCGGGCCAGCCAGTTCCGGCTGCGCCGCGATGGCAGCACCGAGCCGCTGGACGCCTGCGCGCAGGTGCGGCTGGCCGACGGCGAGCGCATCCAGTCCTATTCCTGCGGCGGCGGCTATGGCCTGCCTGCTGATCGCGACCCAGCGCAGGTGGCGCGCGACGTGGCGGAGGGCCTTGTTTCGCTTGAGCGGGCGCGATCCGTCTACGCGGTTGCGCTGGACGTCGAAGGCCGCGTCGATGGCGCGGGAACTGCGCGACTGCGCGAAGAGCCGGCCTGATGATCGAGCTGTTCCACGCTCACGCATCCACCTGCAGCCAGAAGGTGCGCATCTGCCTGGCCGAGAAGGGGCTGGACTATGTCAGCCGCCCCATCAACCTCGGCACATTCGAGCACCTGATGCCGCAATATCTGGAGATCAACCCAAACGGCGTCGTGCCCGCCCTGCGTCACGATGGCGGCGTGGTGATCGAATCCACCGTGATCTGCGAATATCTCGACGAGGTGTTTCCGCAAGATCCGTTGTCGCCGCCCGATCCGCTTGCGCGGGCCTCGATGCGGGCCTGGCTGCGCTTCATCGACGAGGTGCCGTCGATGGCGGTGCGTGTGCCGACCTTCCAGAACCTGGTTCTGCCAGCTTACCAGCGCCTATCGCGCGACGAGTTCGACCGCCTCGCCGACTCGATGCCGGTGCGCAAGCAGTTCATCATGCGCATGGGCCAGGACGGCTTCAGCTCGACCGAATACCAAGGCTCGATCGAGCAGCTGGACCGCAGCCTGCGACGCATGGAGAAGGCGCTGGGCAACGGGCCATGGCTGGTCGTCGACGCCTACTCGATCGCCGACATCTGCGTGCTGCCGGTGTTGCACCGCATGGAGGAGATGGGCATGGCCGCCATGTGGCAGGCCGACCTTGCGAAGGTGACCGACTGGTACGCCCGCGCCTGCGCGCGTCCGTCATTTGGGACCGCCTTTTACCCGGAGTCCAAACTGGCTTTCTCGTTTCCAGCCCTGCGAGCCCTGCACCCGGCCTGATTTCGGGATCGATCGCTTTCGATAGAGATGAGGCTTCGTCGAGACACAT
>JAHBYZ010000053.1 GCA_019635695.1 Rhizobiaceae bacterium | reverse complement strand
CGCGACCTCGACCGTGATGCCGTCGCGCTCGGCCTTGATGGCGATCGGATCGGCGATCAAAGCCTTCTTCGCGCGGTCGAGATAGCGCACGAAGGCTTCCAGCCCGCCCTCGTAGAGCAGTTCCTGGCTCTTCAGGTCGGCATGCCGGCGGTCTTCGAGCACGATGCGAACGCCCGAGTTCAGGAAGGCCAGTTCGCGCAGCCGGTGCTCCAGTGTGGCATAGTCGAACTCCACCATGGTGAAGGTCTGCGGCGACGGCAGGAAGGTCACCTCCGTGCCGCTGCGGCCCTCATAGGTGCCGGGCTTCTTGTCCTCGACATAGGTTCCGATCTGCTTCAGCGGCGCGTCGGCGTCGCCATGCGTGAAGGTCATCTCGTGGATTTCGCCGTCGCGGCGAATGTTCAGCCGCAGCTGGGTCGACAGCGCGTTGACCACCGAGACGCCGACGCCGTGCAGGCCGCCGGACACCTTGTAGGAGTTCTGGTCGAACTTACCGCCCGCATGCAGCTGGGTCATAATGACCTCGGCCGCCGACACGCCCTCGGTCGGGTGCAGCGCGGTCGGGATGCCGCGGCCGTTGTCGTTGACCGAGCAGGAACCGTCCGGGTTGAGCGTCACCGTCACCAGGTCGGCGTGGCCGGCCAGCGCCTCGTCGATGGCGTTGTCCACCACCTCGTAGACCATGTGGTGCAGGCCCGAGCCATCGTCGGTGTCGCCGATATACATGCCGGGCCGCTTGCGCACGGCGTCCAGGCCCTTGAGAACCTTGATGGAATCGGCGCCGTAGGCGTTCGCCGCGCCCGGCTGCGTTTCGATCTGATCGGTCATTCCGGCTCGTGTCTTGAGAAATGCGGCAAGGGCACGGAAGCCCTTCCGAATCAGGGATTTGATACGTGCCTGAAATATAGGCGCTCCCACCCGGCTTTTCCATGTCGGCGGGCGGGATTCGGCCGTTTCTCCAAGGGTTGGACTATTCCCGCTCCTCCCTCCTTGCTTCCGCCCTGTTCGCATGCCACCCACGGCCGGCTGGGGCCGGTCATGCGTTTCGTCTTCGCCCTTTTTCTGCTGTTCTTGACCGCAGGCGGTGCTGCCGCCGAGCGGCGCGTGGCGCTGGTGATCGGCATCGACCGCTACGAGCATCTGCGTCCGCTGACCAATGCCGTCAACGACGCCCGCGCCGTCGAGGACGCGCTGGCCGCTCTCGGTTTCGAGGTCACCAGCGAGAGTGATCGCGACCTGCGCCGTTTCCGCCGGGCCATCGAGGATTTCCGCGAGGACGGGGCCGGCGCCGACGTGGCGCTGGTGTTCTTCGCAGGCCACGGCGTCGAGATTGCCGGTAGCAACCACCTGCTGCCGACCGACGCGGACGCCGCGTCGCCCGAAACGCTCGCCGCCACCAGCTTGCCGCTGGAGGAACTGCGCGACGCCGTGGCGGCCGTCGCGCCGGTCGGCCTCATCCTGCTGGACGCCTGCCGCAACGATCCGTTCGGCGGCGAACCGGCGCACGGCCGCGGCGCCGGCTCGCTCGTGCCGGCAGCGCTGAAAGACAAGGTTCAACCCGGTCTCGGGCGCGTCGGCCGCGCCGAAAACGTGCTGTTCGCCTTTGCCGCCGCGCCCGGCGCCACCGCATCGGACGGGACGGGAAAGAACTCCCCTTTCACCACCGCGCTGACCAGATACCTCGCCACCGACGGCCTCGAGATACGCTCGGTGCTGACGCTCGTGCAGCAGGAAGTCTACGACGCCACGTCCGGCGCGCAGCTTCCCTATGTCGAGAGCGGCCTGCCGAAGCTGTTCTTCGCCGCTGCACAGCGCCACGACCTGCCCGAGCGCGAGCGCCTGCTGCTCGCCATGGCCGACGTCACGCCGGACATGCGTGCGGAGGTCGAGGCGGTCGCCTCCGACGCCGACATGCCGCTCGCTCCGCTCTACGCTGCACTGCTGTCGGCCGATCTCGCTGCCCGCGACGCGGAAGATCGCCGGGCCGAGTTGCGGGCCGCCGCGGGTGCCTTCGTCAAGGTGCGTGCCCAGATGCGTGCTCTCTCCTCCGACGATCCCCAGGTGGCGGGCCTGCGTCTGCGCGCAGAGGAGCGGCTGGCCGTCGGCGCCTTCGCCGAGGTACACGCCGCGCTGGCCGAGGCGGCGGCGCTCGACGCCGGTTCGCGGCAGTCGCTGAAGACAAATCTGGAGGCCCGCACGCGCTCGGAGGCCGCGACCCACCGGCTGGCCGCCGGCGCCTTCGAGGCCAGCCTGGACTACCGCTCGGCTGTCGCGTCATACCGCAGTTCGCTCGCGCTTCTTGAGGAACTGGGCGACGACCGGACGACGGCCGACGATGTTTACGACATCGTCCATGCCGCGCGGTCGATCGGCGATCTCACCCGCGACCTTGGCGACCTGCCGGCGGCGCAGGCGGCCTACGCGGATGCGCTCCGCTTCCTTGAAAGGCGCGTTCCGGCGGCCGGCGAGGAGGCGGAACTGCGGCGCCTGATCGGCGCGGTGCAGGACGATCTTGGCGATCTTGCCCGCATCTCGGGCGATCTCGACGGCGCGCTTGCCCGACACGAAGCGGCGATGGCGATCCGGAAGGCGGCGCTCGAAGCGCGGCCCGACAGCCCGTACGCCATGCGGGGCGTCGCCATCAGCCACGACTATGTCGGCGGTGTCCATTCGACGCGCAACGAGGCCGCACCTGCGCTGGCCTCCTATCGCGAGGCGCTGCGTCTGCGCATTCGCGCCGCTGAGCTTGACGCCGGCAGGGGCGACGCGGCCGAGATAGCCGCGGACCTCGCGGTCAGTCATTTCAAGGTCGCCCACGCGTTGCGCGACACCGGCGATGCTGCCGGCGCGGCCGCCGAGTTCCGCGCCGCGCTCCTGCAGGACGAGAAGCTGATCGAGCTGGACCCAGCCGACCAGAGCCACCGCCGATCCCGCATATCCACGTTGGGCGGGCTTGCCGGTGCGCTGAGGGACGCGGGCGACTTCGCCGGTGCGCTGGAAATCCAGCGCATGAACCGCGACGCGCTGGCCGAAACCGCCGCCGCGAACCCCGGCATCGCGAGCATGCAGTGGGACGTCGCGGCGGCTGACCGCGAGATCGGCATGACCTTGCGCGACCTCGGCGACGCCGAAGGCGCCAAGGCCGCCTTGCGGGCCGCCCATGACCGCAAGGCGACGCTGATCGCCGCCAGCCCCGACAACCTCGCCTGGCGCTACGATATGGCGGTGGCAGATTTCGCGCTGGCCGGCCTGTTGATGGTGGAAGGCGACGGCCGGGGCGCATTCGAATTCTACGATTCTGCGCGAAACGGCTGGAACGCGCTGGTCGAGCACGAACCGCGCAGCCTGCGCTACCGCGACGTCGTCGGCGCCGCCAGCGAAGGCATGGGCGACGCGCTGCTGGCGGCGGGCGATGCGCGCAGCGCGATGACCGCCTTCGCGCAGTTTCTCGACGTCGAGCTGAGCTTGATCGCGGACGCGCCGGACGACCTCTATCGCAAGCGCCGGCTGATGCGGGCCTACATCAAGGCCGCAAATGTCGGCGTCGGCCCGCAGGAACACTACGCCAGCGCGCTCGTCATCGCCCGTGAACTGGCGGCCGCCGGCGCGCTTCCACCGCAGGACGCGGACATCCCGAGGCAGCTTGAGTCGGCGCTTGCCGCGTTTGGCGCGAAACCTTAGTATCGGCTCACTGTCAGCCTCGCGGCCGCCGCATTCGACCCCGAGAATGACCGCGGGTCCGGGAGGCTTCTGGTGCGCGTCGGCGTCACCCTGCTCGTCCTGCTTGCGCTCGGCAGCGCCGCGTGCGCCGCCGAGAAGCGCGTCGCTCTGGTCATCGGCGCCGACGACTACGAGCACGTCCGCCCGCTCGGCAACGCCGTCAACGACGCCCGCACGATCGAGGATACGCTGGAAAAGCTCGGCTTCGAGGTCTTTCTCGAAGCCGACCGCGACCTGCGGCGCATGCGCCGCGCGCTGGACGATTTCCGCGAGGACGGAGCGGGCGCCGACGTGGCGCTGGTGTTTTTCGCAGGGCACGGCGTGGAGATCGGCGGCCGCAACGCGCTGCTGCCGGTCGACGCCGACGCTTCGTCGGCGCAGGCGCTGGAAGGCTCGGTGCTGCCGCTGGAGGAGCTGCGCGAGGCCGTCTCCGCGGTTGCTCCCGTCGGCCTCATCCTGCTCGACGCCTGCCGCAACGACCCGTTTGCCGGTGCAGCGGGCGAGGGTCGGGGCGCAACTGCGCTTGTGCGTGCGGCCGAAACCGTGAAGCCCGGCCTCGGGCGCATGGGGCGCGCCGAGAACGTGCTGTTCGCGTTCGCCGCGGCGCCGGGCATGACCGCGTCCGACGGCCGCGGCGTCAACTCGCCCTTCACAGCGGCGCTGGAAAAATACCTTGCCACCGACGGGCTGGAAATCCGCTCGGCTCTCACGCTGGTCCAGCAGGAGGTCTACGACGCCACCGGCGGCGCGCAACTCCCCTACATCGAGAGCGGCCTGCCGCGCCTGTTTTTCGCGGCCACAAAGGGAGACCTGCCGGAGCGCGAGCGCCTGCTGCTCGCGATGGCCGACATCACGCCCGACCTGCGCGCCGTGGTCGAGGACGTCGCCTTCGCCAGGAACGTGCCGCTGGCGCCGCTCTACGCCGCGCTGCTGGAGGGCGAGTCCGGTCGCATGGTCGACCTGCGCGGCCGCGAGCAGCGCCTGCTCGACGCCGCCGACGCCTATCTGCGTGCCCGCGACGAGGCGAGGACGCTGTCGGCTGCCGACGGCGAGGTGGCGAAGCTGCGCGCGGAAGCACAGCGCCAGATGGCGCTCGGTGCGTTCGACACGGCCAAGGCGCGGCTCGCCGAAGCCGCTGCGCTGGACGAGATGGCGCGCACGGCGCTCGGCGCCAACTTCGCCGCCCGCACCGTCTCCAAGGCGGCCACCATCTATCTCGACGGCGCCGGCGAAGCGGCGCGCGGGCGGCTCGACGCGGCTATCGCTAGCTACACGCAGGCCGCGTCGCTCTACGACGAACTCGGCGCCTCCATGCTGACGTCGGAAGTCGACCGCCAGCGGCTGCTCACCCTGCGGGCGCTGGCCGACGCGCAGGTGTCGCGCGGCGCGGTCGCCGACGCGCTCGGCACCACCGAGTCGCTCAAGGCGGCTGCCGGCGCGGCGGCGCGCCGCGAACCGCAGTCGCCTGCCTGGCTCGCCGAACTGGCCGCCGCGCACGGTCTCTCCGCCCGCGTGTGGATCGGCATGGGCGTGCCCGACGTGGCGCTCGGCGAGCTCGACCAGGGCCGCCGAGCGGCCGAGCGGGCGCTGGCACTGAAGGCCGACGATGCCGCCGCGCTTGCCGTGCTGGCGCAGACCTTCGGCCAGATCGGCAGCGCGCGCGAGCAGGGCGGCGCGCTGCGCGAGGGGCTGGCAGCCTATGTGCGGCAGGTCGAGGTGCTGAACGGCCTGCTGGCGGCCGGCGGTCCCGCCGACGGGCTGCTGCGCCAGATCGCCTCGCTCTACGGTTCCATCGGCGACCTGAATTACCGCCTGCGCCAGTTCGATACGGCGCGGTCCGCCTTCGAGGCCGCGGGAAAGATCCGGCGCGAGACGCTCGCCGCCGAGCCCGACAGCCCGCGCGCCCGCTTCGAGGCGACGGCCGTGGACGAGCGGCTCGGCGACCTTGCGCTGGAGGCCGGCGAGCTGGACGCCGCCGAGCGCGGCTACCGCGCCCGCTACGACGTGGTCGTCGACCTTCATGCTGCCTATCCGGAGCAGACGGAGTTCGCCCGCGACCTGTCCGTCAGCCACGAGAAGCGCGGCGATCTCGCCCGCGCCCGCAAGGATCCGGCCGCCGCGCGCGCCTCCTACGAAACGGCGCTGGCGCTGATGCGCGACCTCGTCGTGGCCAACCCGGCCAATCCCGCTTTCCAGGGCGACGCGGCGCTGGTGAAGCGCAAGGTCGGCGAGGCCAGGTTCGATGCCGGCGACTTCGCCGCCGCTCTGGCGCTTTTCGAGGAGGCCCGCGCCGAGATCGAGGCACTGCTGGCGCGCGAGCCCGCCAACCGCGCCTGGCGCGACGAACTCGCTACCAGTTACGATCATGGCGGCGCCATGCTGTTCCGCCTCGGCCGCAAGGCGGACTCGCTCGCGTCCTATCTCAAGGCCCTCGAGGTCATCGGCAGGCTTGTCGAGGAGGCCCCGGGCGAGCCGCGCCTGCTGGCCAACCTGTCGCTAGCCCACAGGCAGGTCGCCTCGCTCGGCCACGAGCCGGTGAACAACCTCGAAGCCGCCGTGCGCATCCTCGAGGCGCTCGAGCGGCAGGACCTTCTCGGCCGCTTCGACCGCGAAGCGCCGGCCGCCGCGCGCGCCGAGCTGGAAGCCGCGCGCGAGGCGGCGCAGTAGCGCCGCTGCCGATTGGCAGGCTTCGAACGCCGTGCTACGCCTTTGACCAAACGATAAAATGCGCAGCGAATGCGCGGGGAACAGCGGAGTATCTGCGGCGCATGGCGGAAGCTGCGATCGAGCTTGTCGGCATCAACAAGAGCTTTGGCGCGGTGCATGCCAACCGCGACATCCACCTCTCCATTCCGAAGGGCACAATCCACGGCATCATCGGCGAGAACGGCGCCGGCAAGTCGACCTTGATGTCGATTCTCTACGGCTTCTACGAGGCCGACAGCGGCGACATCAACGTCAACGGCAGGAAGGTTGCCATCCGCACGCCCAACGACGCCATTTCCTTCGGCATCGGCATGGTCCACCAGCACTTCATGCTGGTCGAGAATTTCACCGTGCTGGAAAACATCATCCTCGGCGCCGAGGGCGAGGCGCTGCTCAACCGCTCGATCGCCAAGGCGCGCTCGGAACTGCACCGGCTGGAGCGCGACTACGGGCTGGAGGTCGACCCCGACGCGATCATCGAGGAACTGCCGGTCGGCCTGCAGCAGCGCGTCGAGATCCTCAAGGCGCTCTATCGCGGCGCCGACATCCTCATCCTCGACGAGCCTACCGGCGTGCTGACCCCGGCCGAGGCCGACCATTTGTTCCGCATCCTGCGGCAGCTCAAGGACGAGGGTAAGACCGTCGTCCTCATCACCCACAAGCTGCGCGAGATCATGGCGGTCACAGACAATGTCTCGGTCATGCGCCAGGGCCAGATGGTCGCCACCCGCAAGACGTCGGAAACCACCGTCGAGGAACTTGCCGAGCTGATGGTCGGCCGCCGCGTGCTGCTGCGCGTCGAGAAGGGCGAGGCGAAGCCCGGTGAGGTGAAGCTGTCGGTGCGCGACCTGATGGTGAAGGATTCGCGCGGCGTCACCATGGTCGAGGGCGTATCGTTCGACGTGCGCGCCGGCGAGATCGTCGGCATAGCGGGCGTTGCTGGCAACGGTCAGTCCGAGTTGCTGGAGACCGTCTCCGGCATCCGCAAGGCCGTCTCCGGCACCGTCATGCTCGACGGCAAGCCGATCGACGTGTCGGGCGTCACCGACCCCGGCGACCTGCGCGACCGTGGCCTGGCCCACGTACCGGAGGACCGCCACCATGTCGGCCTCGTGCTGCCCTTCGAAGAGAGCGAGAACGCCATCCTCGGCTATCACGACGAGCCGCAGTTCCTGCGCGGGCCGTTCCTCGACCGCGGCAAGGTCGTGGCCGCCGCCAGCGACCAGATCGCCAAATACGACATCCGCCCGCCCAACCCGCATCTGAAGACCGCCAACTTCTCCGGCGGCAACCAGCAGAAGATCGTGCTCGCACGCGAGATGGAGCAGGATCCGGGCGTGCTGATCGTCGGCCAGCCGACGCGCGGCGTCGACGTCGGCGCCATCGAGTTCATCCACAAGCGGCTGATCGCCATGCGCGACATGGGCAAGGCGGTGCTGCTCGTCTCGGTCGAGCTGGACGAGATCCGCTCGCTGTCCGACCGCATCCTCGTCATGTTCGACGGACGCATCGTCGGCGAGCGCGGCCCCGACGCCACAGAGGGCGAGCTCGGCTTGCTCATGGCCGGCGTCGACAGGAAGGAAGCGGCCGAATGAGCACGCCTTACGCGAAGCTGCCGGCCTGGGCCGATTACGGGCTGATCCCGCTCATCAACCTCTGCGTCGCCTTCCTCGTCGCCGGGCTCGTCGTGCTGCTGGTCGGCGAAAACCCGCTGCGGGCCGCCGGCCTGATGATCGAGGGCGCCTTCGGCCGCGGCCAGTACATCGGTTACACGCTCTATTATGCCACCTCCTTCATGTTCACCGGGCTGGCGGTGGCGGTCGCCTTCCACTGCGGCCTGTTCAACATCGGCGGCGAGGGACAGGCCTACATCGGCGGCCTCGGCGTCGCCATCGCCTGCCTCACCTTCGATTCGATCTTTCCGTGGTGGATCAACTTCCCGCTGGCGATCCTCGGCGCGGCTGCGATCGGCGCCTTCTGGGCCTTCATTCCCGCAATTCTGCAGGCCAAGCGCGGCAGCCACATCGTCATCACAACGATCATGTTCAACTTCATCGCCGCCTCGACCATGGTCTACCTTCTGGTCGACGTGCTGAAGCCGCTTGGCTCGATGGCTCCGCAGACGCGCACCTTCCTGCCCGACGCGCATCTGCCCAAGCTCAACTGGGTGATCGAGCTGTTCGGCGGCACGGTGCGCTCCTCGCCTTTCAACATCTCCTTCCTGCTCGCGCTGCTGATGGCCTTCCTCGTCTGGGTGCTGATCTGGCGCACGAAGCTCGGTTACGAGATCAGGACGCAGGGCCATAGCCCCAAGGCCGCGCGCTACGCCGGCATCTCCGAGGCGAAGATCATCATCATCACCATGATGATCTCCGGCGCGCTGGCCGGCATGATGGCGCTCAACCCGATCATGGGCGACCAGCACCGGGTGCAGATCGACTTCGTCACCGGCGCTGGCTTCGTCGGCATCGCCGTCGCTCTTATGGGCCGCTCGCATCCGGCGGGCATCGTGCCGGCGGCGATCCTGTTCGGCGCGCTATACCAGGGTGGCGCCAACCTCGCTTTCGAGATGCCCAACATCAGCCGCGACATGATCGTCATCATCCAGGGACTGGTCATCCTGTTCGCCGGCGCACTGGAGCACATGCTGCGGCCGCAGGTGCAGGCGCTGTTCGCCTCCTTCAGTCCGCGCTCCGTCGGGCTGCCCGCCGCCAAGACGGGAGGCGCGTGATGGACTTCTTCAACGCCCTCATCCTGGTTCTGGACTCGACCATCCGCCTGTCGGTGCCCTTGCTGCTCGCCTGCCTAGCCGGGCTCTACTCCGAGCGCTCGGGCATCTTCGACATCGGGCTCGAAGGCAAGATGCTCGCCGGCGCGTTCGCCGCCGGGGCGGTGGCCTACATCTCCGGCTCGGCATGGGGCGGCCTGGCCGCGGCCATACTCGTCGCGGTGTTCCTCGCGCTGGTTCACGGCTTCGCCTCGATCACCCACCGCGGCAATCAGATCGTGTCGGGCGTCGCCATCAACTTCATCGCGGCGGGCTCGACCATCATCCTCGGCCAGGCATGGTTCGCGCAGGGCGGACGCACGCCTTCCGTCGACGCCTCCGGCCGGTTCGGCCCGATCACGCTGCCCTTTGCCGACTCGGTGCGCGACGTCCCGGTGCTGGGGCCGATCTACTCGGAGCTCATCTCCGGCCACTCGCTGCTCGCCTATCTGGCCTTCGCCGCCGTTCCCTTCACCTGGTGGGTTCTGTTCCGCACCCGCTTCGGCCTGCGCCTGCGCGCCGTCGGCGAAAACCCGGCGGCAGTCGACACTGCCGGCATATCGGTGACGTGGCTGCGCTACCGCGCCGTCATCTGCACCGGCATCCTCACCGGCGTCGCCGGCACCTATCTGGCCCTCGCCATGAATGCCGGCTTCGTCAAGGACATGTCGGCCGGCCGGGGCTACATCGCGCTCGCCGCACTGATCTTTGCCAAGTGGAAGCCGGTGCCGGCCATGCTCGCCTGCCTGCTGTTCGGCTTCCTCGACGCCATGGCGATCCGCATCGGCGGCACGCCGCTGCCCTTCATCGGGCGCGTGCCGGTGCAGGTCATCCAGGCGCTGCCCTTCGTGCTCACCGTCATCCTGCTCGCCGGCTTCATCGGCAAGGCCATCCCGCCGCGCGCGGGTGGCCAGCCTTATGTGAAGGAGCGGTAGCATGCATGCGGCCAACGACCTCTTCATCGCCGCCCGCGCGGCGATGGCGAAGAGCTACGCGCCCTATTCGAAACTCTCCGTCGGCGCGTCGCTGCGCACTGCCGACGGCCGCGTCCACTCCGGCGGCAACATCGAGGTGGCGTCCTATCCCGAGGGCTGGTGCGCCGAGACCACGATGCTCAGCGACTATGTCATGGCCGGCGGCGGACCCATCGCGGAAATCTGCGTCGTGAGCGAGAAGATGGACCTCATCACGCCCTGCGGCGGCTGCCGCCAGCGGCTGGCCGAGTTCGCCTCGCCGGGAACGAAAGTCTATCTCTGCGATCAGACGGGCATCGCGAAAACGATAACAATGGCTGAGCTTCTGCCGCTCGGCTTTCGCGGGGACATTCTCAAATGAGCGACGCGGTCGACGTTCTCGTCAAGCGGCTGAACGGGCTCGCGCCGAAGACGGCGCTGGTGCTAGGTTCCGGCCTGGGCCCGCTTGCCGGCGAGGTCGAGGGCGCGGTGCGCATCCCGTATGCCGAGCTGCCCGGCTTCCCGCGCTCGGGCGTGTCCGGCCATGCCGGCGAACTGGTCGCCGGCCGCCTGTCGGGAACGCCGGTTTTGATGCTCAACGGCCGCGCCCATTATTATGAGCACGGCAACCCGGCAGCGATGCGGCCCGCGCTGGAGATCCTTGCCGGCTTCGGCATCGAAAAACTGCTGCTCACCAATGCCGCCGGCTCGCTCGACCCGCAGATGGGCCCAGGCTCGGTGATGCTGATCACCGACCACATCAACTTCTCAGGCACCAACCCGCTGTTCGGCGAGCCATCCGACAAGCGTTTCGTCGGTCTCACCAACGCCTACGATGCCGGCCTGCGCGGCGCCATCGAGGCCGCGGCCGAGAAGACCGGAACGCCGCTGTATAAGGGCGTCTATATGTGGTTCTCCGGCCCGTCCTTCGAGACGCCGGCCGAGATCAGATTGGCGCGCATTGTCGGCGCAACGGCCGTCGGCATGTCGACCGTGCCCGAGGTCATTTTGGCCCGCTTCCTTGGGCTGCGCGTGGCGGCTTGCTCCGTCATCACCAATCTCGCGGCCGGCATGACCGGCGGCGAGCTTTCGCATCAGGAAACCAAGGACATGGCCCCGCTGGGCGGGAAAAGGCTGGCGGCGATCTTCAAGGCCATGTTCGCCGCGGGTGCGGACGTCTAGTCCATGCTCCCGCAGGAGATCATCCGCAGGAAGCGCGACGGCCATGTCCTGAGCCCCGACGAGATCGCCGCTTTCGCCCGGGGGCTGGTCGACGGTTCGTTCACCGATGCGCAGGTTTCGGCGCTTGCCATGGCGGTCGTCATCAATGGCATGGGCAGAGAGGAAGCCGTAGCACTCACCCTCGCCATGCGCGACAGCGGCGACGTGCTCGACTGGTCGGCTCTGCCGGGGCCGGCCACGGACAAGCATTCGACCGGCGGCGTCGGCGACAATGTCTCGCTGATGCTGGCGCCCATCGTTGCCGCATGCGGGGCCTACGTGCCGATGATTTCGGGGCGTGGGCTGGGCCACACCGGCGGCACGCTCGACAAGATGGATTCCATCCCCGGCTACACCAGCCAGCCGGACAACGCCCTGTTCCGCAAGGTCGTGCGCGAGGTCGGCTGCGCCATCATTGGCCAGACCGCGAAGCTCGCGCCCGCCGACAAGCGCTTCTACGCCATCCGCGACACCACCGGCACGGTCGAATCCATACCTCTCATCACCGCTTCGATCCTGTCGAAGAAACTCGCCGCCGGGCTCGGCTCGCTGGTTCTCGACGTCAAGGCCGGCAACGGCGCCTTCATGCCGACCGACGACGACGCCTTCGCGCTGGCCGACAGCCTGGTGGCAGTCGCCAACGGCGCCGGCATGCCGACCACGGCGCTGGTCACCGGCATGAACGAGCCGCTGGCGTCGGCTGCCGGCAACGCGGTCGAGGTGCGCAATGCGGTGGACTTCCTCACCGGGGCGCATCGCGATCCCCGGCTGGTGGAGGTGACGCTGGCGCTGGCGGCCGAGATGCTGGTTTCGGCGGGTATCGAGAAGAGCGTGGACGCCGGCCTGAAGGCCGCGACCGACGCGCTGTCGTCCGGCCGCGCGACCGAGGGTTTCTCGCGCATGGTCGCCATGCTTGGTGGTCCCGCCGATTTCGTCGGGCGCATGGACGCCTACCTGCCGCGCGCCGAGGTCGAGCTCGCCGTGAAGTCGCCGCGCGCCGGTTACGTCACCGCCGTTTCCACCCGCGATGTCGGCCTTGCCGTGGTGGCGCTCGGCGGTGGCCGCACCGATCCGGCGCAGGCGATCGACCATGCTGTCGGCATCACCCGCCTTGCCGGCATCGGCACGCAGGTCGGGGCGGGGGACCCGCTGGCGTTGGTCCATGCGCGCAGCGAAGCGAAGGCGAAGCAAGCGGCGGCGGCCGTTCTCGCGGCCTACTCCATCGGCGAGGCGCCCGCGAAACCCGATCCGGCGATCATCAGACGCATTGCGGCCGACTGACCTTACTGCTCCATCACCAGGGCGCCGCTCTCGACGCGGAAGCTGGCGAGGCGGTTGAGGAAGGTCATGCCGACCAGTGTGCCTGACAGCGCCCTGTCGTCCAGCACCATCGCCTCGACGCCCTTGACGTGAATGCGGCCGATCTGGACGCTGTCCAGCTCGACGATGGCGCCCCGGATCTCGCCATTGGCGGTGTTGACCGGGTACTTGAAGTCGCTCGACGCAAGGTTCAGCCCGAGCCTGCGGGCGGTCGAGGCGTTGATGGCGATCATCGTCGCACCGGTGTCGACAAGGGCTTCGACACTGCGCCCGTTGATCTTGAACTCGCCGTTGAAGTGGCCCTTCGAGTCGGTCTCCAGCCGCACCTTGCGGCCCGAAAGCTGCTCGCGCGCCGGCTCGACCTTCGCCTGCTGGATCACCACCAGCGGCCGCTGCGGCTCGGGGGCCTTGGTCTCCTCGAAGGCGGACCGGACCGCTTCGTGAAACAGGTCCGGATTGGTCTGGTAAAGCACCGGCACGGAGGCCGATCCACCGGCGAACAGGCCGACCAGGATGAGCTTGCGCAGCATGGGAAATCACCTCGTTCAGCCGCTTATGGCGGGGAAATGGGTGATTTCGCGTTAAGGCGCGCGGACCGATTCGCGCAGGGTTAACCGACGGTTAGCGTCACTGATCCTTCAGGCTGTCGAGATATTCGCCGAGCTCCGCCGTACGGGCTTCGATCACACCGGCGAAGCAGGGCGGGTAGGACAGCACCGATCCTATCGTGCCGTATTCGCCGCTGGCCCAGAACAGGCAGGCCTTCTCCTTGTACGCGTTCCATGCCCGCTGCTCGTCAAGCAGCAGCTTCGCCGTTTCCTCGGAACTGATCTTGCGCAGTTCCTTCCATGCCGCGTTGAGCTCGGCATCGGCGCGCTCGATCCAGGCGTAGCCGCACTCGCGGTAGTCGGCATCGGTCTGGCCCTTGTCGACGCACTGATCGTATTTCTCGTCGG
This sequence comes from Rhizobiaceae bacterium, assembly GCA_019635695.1. GTDB lineage: Bacteria > Pseudomonadota > Alphaproteobacteria > Rhizobiales > Rhizobiaceae > RCIO01. The sequence continues at coordinate 3,927 of JAHBYZ010000053.1, read as the reverse complement.
CGAGCGCCGGGAAGGCGAGGGCGGCGAGCACCGCCACGGCGGGCAGCAAGCGCATGACGCTCTCCTATTTCGTGCCGTACATGCGGTCGCCGGCGTCGCCGAGGCCGGGCACGATGTAGCCCTTTTCGTTAAGCTTCTCGTCGATCGCAGCGGTGAACACCGGAACATCCGGCAACGCCTCCGTGAACGCCTTGATGCCCTCCGGCGCCGCAAGCAGGCACAGATAGCGGATGTTGGTGGCGCCGCGCGACTTGAGCTTCTCCACGGCGGCAATGGCCGAATTGCCCGTGGCGAGCATAGGGTCGACGACGATAACCAGCCGGTCGCCGAGATCGCTCGGCGCCTTGAAGAAATACTCGACGGCCTGCAGCGTGTCGTGGTCGCGGTAGAGGCCGATATGGGCGACGCGGGCGGCCGGCACCAGGTCGAGCATGCCGTCGAGCAGCCCGTTTCCGGCGCGCAGCACCGAGGCAAAGACCAGCTTCTTGCCCTCCAGCGTGGGCGCCTGCATGATCGCCAGCGGCGTCTCGATCTCGACCGTGGTGAGTTCGAGGTCGCGCGTGACCTCGTAGCAGAGCAGCAGCGAGATCTCGCGCAGCAGCCGGCGGAAGCCCGCCGTGGACGTCTCTTTTTTGCGCATGATCGTCAGCTTGTGCTGCACGAGCGGGTGCGTGACGACGGTGACGCCCTTCATTCCGGCCTCCGGTGTTGCTGCTGGAGGGGCATACTAGCTGATGGCCGCGGCCGGAACACCCGCCGCGCCGCCGAAACACAGGAAAGACGTTGAACCACAGGAAAGTGGGGAAATCGCCTCAGGCCGAGCGCTTGCGCCGCTTGCGGCCGTAAAGCTCCAGCCGGTGGTGGACGATCTCGTAGCCCAGTTCGCGGGCGATTTCGTCCTGCAGTTCCTCGATGCGCTTCGAGCGGAATTCGATGACGTCGCCCGTGTCGAGGTCGATCAGGTGATCGTGATGCTCGCCGGACGCCTGCTCGAAGCGCGACGGACCGCCGGCGAAGGCGTGGCGGTGGATGGCCCCCATCGCCTCCAGCAGCTTCATGGTGCGGTAGACGGTAGACAGCGAGATCGACTTGTCCACCGCCGATGCGCGCTGGAAGATCTCCATCGCGTCCGGATGGTCCTCTGTGGCCATCAGTATGTCGAGAATCACCCGGCGCGGACGCGTGATCCGCACGCCGGCCCGGCGCATTTCGCGCTCGTAGTCGGGGCGCTTGGGCGGCGAAGCGTTCATGCCCGGAATATGGTCCAGTTGCGAAGCGAGTGCAAATGCGCCTCGGCCCTCCGCTCCCGCTCCGGGCGTTCGTCGTTCTCGAAGCCCATTTGGGGGCTTCTCGTGGCCTTCGGCCAACACTCCTCACTGCCACGCCCCGTCTCCGGTCTGGCTGTTGCTGGAATTGAGAAGCGGGGCGCGGAAACCGCACCTCGATTCTAGATTTATGTGGCGCGGTCGCCCGCGCCCCGCCGGTGTTCTTGTCCCGCGGCGAGGAGGTCATCCGGCCATACTGGGACCCGGACCTGGGGGCTCAACACCCAGCCGCTTTCCGAAGGCGACCGATCCGGCACCGTCCCCCGCCCGTTCGCTCGGCTGCGCGACCGTTTCCCGCGCGGGAGATGGGGCGGAGTATGGGGGAGACGGAGGGGGCGGGGATAGTCGGGCGAAAAGTGTGGGATAGATCGACAGCATGCGGGGGATAGCGGCCAAGCGAAAACGCCCCCTTCTCCCCTTGTGAGAAGGGGCCGAGCGAAGCGAAGGCGGATGAGGGGTGCTGGCCGGGGTGCGATTTCTCCGGCAACGCCTCATTTCTTCCAACACCCCTCATCCGTCGCCTGCGGCGACACCTTCTCCCACAAGGGGAGAAGGGGTAGCGTCGCGCCATGCCGCATCTACCCCTCGCCGACGCGAAACGAGGCTTCGCGCGAAAGCTCCGTCGCGACATGACGGAGGCCGAGGGGCGGCTGTGGGAAGAGTTGCGCGACAGGCGGCTGGACCGGCTGAAGTTTCGCCGTCAGGTGCCGGTGGTGGTCTACATCGCCGACTTCCTGTGCGCCGACGCGATGCTGATCGTCGAGGTCGACGGGAGCCAGCACGGGGATTCGCGGCATGATATTGTGCGTGCCACCGAGCTGAAGGCGCGCGGCTTTCGCGTGCTGCGCTTCTGGAACGACGAGGTGCTTCAGGAGATGAACTCGGTCTGCGACACGATCATCGCAGAGAGTGTGTTCGCGCGCCCCAAGCCATTCACGAAACCCAATTGCCGGCGCGCGTCTCCCTCCTTGAGTATGACACATCTCGGGAAAGAACTGGCAAGAGATCACGATGTATGTCGATGACTCGCCACTTTACAGCGAAATCTGTTGCATTGAATGCGGCGACGAGTATCCATGAGTTCCGGGGAGAGAAAATATGCTAGAGAGGGCCTTGACTGAAATTTCCGCTTGGCCAATCGAGGCCAAGGAAGAAAGCTCAAGCGGCTATTTCTTCCACTTTGGGGACGTCTCCCTGATCGAAAAAGGCGTAAAAAGCTATGTAATTGGTCGAAAAGGGACAGGAAGACAGCAATCGCTGAGTATTTACATCGAATTCAGAAACACGATCATTTTTCTCGCCTTCTGTCTTTCAAGAATTTTCCATTCAATTCGCTATACAATTTTGCTGACGGAAATTACAATAGGCCCAATCAATACATTACAATCTGGACATATGTGATTTATCACTACATTTGCTCCATGATGGCTGAGAATGAGGCGACCTATCAAAATGTGACTTTGATCTTCGCAAAGCATTTGACTTTGAAATCAAAGGCGCCCTATCTCAGTCTGTCAAGAATATAACCTCTCGCGACTATAGCCTCCAGATTCTAGGAACGGGTGGGTCATATTCACAAGCCCATGAATCTGGCCAGTTTGATTTCGTCAAAGCCAACGAAGCACTTCGGTCATTTATTCAAAAGAACATTGATAGCAGTAACTACTATGTAATATTTGACGAACTTGATGAAGATTACCGCGATGTCCTTAGCCCAGATCGACGGGACGGATATTTTGAGCTTTTGATAAGTCTTTTTAAGGCCGCCCAGAATATAAGGGCAGAGTTTACTACGTCAAGCGCTCATATTCGGCCTGTAATATTTTTACGTGATGATATTTTTGATCTTTGCAGGGATGTTGATAAGAATAAATGGCTTGATAGAGCGGTCGTACTTCGATGGGATGAAAGTCAACTCAGACAGCTTACGAAATTTCGCCTCTCAAAGGCACTCGATACGATTGGCCTGAAGGTCGACGTTGAACAGGCTTGGGACGAGATATTTTCTGTTCGGAGGACCCGATTTGGAACAAATGGAAAAAACTCTTCTGATACATTCAGCTTTATGATCGGCCGCACTTTCAAGCGCCCTAGGGATATCATCAGTTACATTCGCGAGTGCGCCAGAATCTCGATTTCGAGTGGCGGCGCCCAGAGAATCGGGAACGATGTTATTAAGGAGGCGTTTGATGGGCTTTCAGCGTATATGCGCAGAGAGATTATAGACGAAATATTTCCGGTGCTGGAGAACATTTCAGAAATACTAGATGTGATTTCGCGAATAAGGAAGCAGATATTCTCAAAGAAAAGAATTCAACGATCGATATCGTGAACACCAAAATCTACTACCTGAAAAGGAGAGAAGCGAACTAACCGAAACTCAAATATTGAAGATACTTTATCATTTCAACGTTATTGGAAATGTTACCTCGGGAGGGTATCGAGTATTCGCATATAATAGCGATTCGAGAATCCTCAACCCAGATGAGAACATCAGTGTACATTCTGGTCTGCTGCGCAGCCTGAATATTGCTTGATGCGCTTTGCGTGAGCGGCGGCCTTATGCGACTAGAATTTGGCCCCTCACCCAAACTTCCCCGTC
>JAHBYZ010000052.1 GCA_019635695.1 Rhizobiaceae bacterium | reverse complement strand
GAAGTAGAGCAGGAAGATGAACAGCAGCGACCACGCCACCGACTTGCGCGCGGAGCGCACCGACGGGGTGGTAAAGTAGCGCATCAGGATGTGCGGCAGCGAGGCCGTGCCGCACATCATGCAGAGCGCCAAGGTGACGAACTGCCAGGCCTGCATGGTGCCGCCCGGATCGTTGTGCGGGGTCGTCAGGACGGAAAGCCCGGCCATTGGCGTCGCGGCGGCCGTCAGCCCGTACTGTCCCTCCAGTTCGGCAATGCGCGTGATCGCCTCACCGTAGCCGAGCTGCGGGATGATGCCGAAGCCCTGGACGTTCGACATCCAGATGACGGGCACGAGGTAGGCGATGATGAGCACGATGTACTGCGCCACCTGCGTCCAGGTCACCGCGCGCATGCCGCCCAGCATCGAGCAGAGCAGGATGCCTACGAGACCGACCCACACGCCGTATTCGTACGGCACGCCGAGTGCGCGGGCCGCGATGGTGCCCGAAGCGTCGATCTGCGCCGTCACGTAGGTGAACGACGCCACCACGAGGATGATGACGCCGACCAGCCGGGCCGTGTTGCCACCGTAACGGGTACCGATGAAGTCAGGCACCGTGTAGCAGCCGAACTTGCGCAGGTAGGGCGCCATCAGCGAGTTGACGAGGATGTAGCCGCCGGTCCAGCCGACGACGTAGGCGAGATAGCCGTAGCCGCCGAAATAGATGCCGCCGGCCATCGCCACGAAGGACGCACCGGACATCCAGTCGGCCGCAGTGGCCATGCCGTTGTAGACGGCGGGCACCTCACGGCCGGCGAGATAGTAGGCCTCGACCTGCATGGTGCGCGAGAGGAAGCCGATCAATGCGTAGATGACGATGGTGAAGCCGACGAACATAAGCCCGATGGCCCGGGCGCTGACGCCCATCTGCTCGAGTATCGCCATCAGGATGATGAAGACGACGAAGCCGCCGGTGTAAAGACCGTAGACCTTGCCGAGGTTCTGGATAAATGAGCCGTTCATGGTCCCGCCCTCTATTCTTCGCCGAGACCGAATTCGTCATCGACTTTGTCCTGGGCCCAATTGTGCCAGAAGATCGTCGCGACGAAGACGATGAGGGAACCCTGCGCGATCATGTAGTACCCGAGCGGAAAGCCCAGGAACGATATGCTGTTGAGAGCGCCTGCATTCCACGGAATAACGAGCGAGAAGATGAACCAGATGACCAGCGCGATGATCGTGAGATTGCGCGTCTTGGCCCAGTACCGGTTCCTCTGTTCCTCGCTCAGCCTTACATTGTCAGCGGACATGAACGTCCTCCTCCCCTGAAAACCGAGCCGGCGGCAGCCCCGCCGACCTCCCCCCGAGGCTCCCCGCGAGAATCGCACGGAACCCATGGTGTGCGGAGCGTAGGCACGCGCCGACAGGTTTGGAATTCAGACATTGGTAGTATGGGATCGTAGTATTCCCACCGGGCCCGAAGGTCTGTATCGGGAACTGGGAGGTGGTGCATGGCCGGCTTGCTGCAAAAGGCGGGGCGTTTCGTCGGCGAATTCGCCGCACGCTTCCGCGTGACGCGCGAGACCGCACCGATCGACACCGTCGCGGAAATGCGCCGCTTTGCGCGCACCCGCGCCGCTTTCGTCGGCCAGAAGAAGCTCTACGAATACCTCAAGACGCGCATCGGCACGCGCTATCCGACCGCCTTCGAGAACGAGGCGTTCGTCGCATCCATCAACATCGCCAAGCTGCACGTCTGCGCCGGCTGCCTGTCCGACCTGACCGTCCATGTCGTGGCGAAGGCGACCGCGGGCTCCGGCCTGCCGCACGAAATCCGCGCCGCGGAGGCGTTATCGTGCTTCACGGAAGGTGTATCGGAAATGGCGGCTTCAGGGGCGGATGCCGGCATGATCGAGGCGTGGCGGGAAGCCTTCGGCAAGCGCCTTGGTGACTTGCATTGGGAGAACGCGGCAATCGGCCACGATGCGTTTTCGGTCAGCCCGAAGGCGCTGGTGCGCTGGGCGCCGATTGCCGACGAACTGAAGCGGCAGGATGCCGAGATCGTCCGCAACTCCGTACGCTTTGCCTGGAATGAGGTGATCCGCGATTTTCGCGAGCGCGGCGATCTTGCGCGGTTGGCGGCGGCCATCGCCGCAGAAAATGAAGCCCTCTCAAAGCAATAAGCCCCGGACTTGCCGGGGCTTATCGTCGTCGGGAGGTCGGGGCAGCCCGGCGTTTGGCAGCAGGAGGCCTCATGCGCGCCGGTCCTTGCGATCCTTGGTGCGATCCTCTGCTACGGCAGCTTCGTGATACCAGCTCGTTGTTGAAACGACATCCTCGCTCCGCGAGGCCTCGATTTCCTTCATGCGGCGCATCTGTTCGGCAATTCTATTGGCCGCGATTCGTGGCTTTGCTGGAAAACTGTAGATAACAGAAGTATTACTTGCTTCTCTGTACATGCATATCTCCATATTTTGCATTTCAGTAGGGGCTTCTTCCGCAGCATGCGATGCCATCGATATAGTGCAAATCATCGCTTTCTGCAACATGTCGCATGTATTGTCCTTTTATGCCTACATCATAGGCACATTTTTACTTTGCGCGACGGCCGCACAATTTAGCACCACCCCGATCGGCGCGCCCATCCCGCATGCACGAGCCGATATTTGCCCAAACAAGAGGCAGCACCACCGCATGGAAGACAGGAACACGCAGACCTGCGGCCGGTTCCGCTTGTATCCGGCGACCTGACGCAGGGAATTCACGCCCGACGGCGCGGCGCGCGCGACTGGCACGTTCATTGCTTGTTAATTGGTCGGGAGCCCGGCCCTTGGCGGCCGGGCGCGAATCTTGCGCTCCCGAAGTGATATCCGCATCGGTTCAGAGAGGCCGGAATGACGAAGTACAGGCTCGAATACATTTGGCTCGACGGCTACACGCCCGTCCCGAACCTGCGCGGCAAGACGCAGATCAAGGAGTTCGCCGAGTTCCCGAAGCTGGAAGAGCTGCCGCTCTGGGGCTTCGACGGTTCGTCGACCATGCAGGCGGAGGGACATTCGTCGGACTGCGTGCTCAAGCCCGTCGCAATCTATCCGGACCCGGCGCGCACCAACGGCGTGCTGGTCATGTGCGAGGTCATGATGCCGGACGGCGTCACGCCGCACGCATCCAACAAGCGCGCCGGCATCCTCGATGACGAGGACGCGTGGTTCGGCTTCGAACAGGAATACTTCTTCTACAAGGACGGCCGACCGCTCGGCTTCCCCGGGGAAGGCTATCCGGCGCCGCAGGGCCCGTACTACACCGGCGTCGGCTACAAGAATGTCGGCGACATCGCCCGCCAACTGGTCGAGGAGCATCTCGATCTGTGCCTCGCCGCCGGCATCAACCACGAGGGCATCAACGCCGAAGTGGCCAAGGGCCAGTGGGAATTCCAGATTTTCGGCAAGGGCTCTCGCAAGGCAGCCGACCAGATCTGGATGGCGCGCTATCTGCTGCTGCGTCTGTGCGAGAAGTACGGCATCGACATCGAATTCCACTGCAAGCCGCTCGGCGACACGGACTGGAACGGCTCCGGCATGCACTGCAACTTCTCGACGAAGTTCATGCGCGAAACCGGCGGCAAGGCGTATTTCGAAGCGCTGATGGCCGCCTTCGACAAGAACCTGATGGACCACATCGCGGTCTATGGCCCGGACAACGACAAGCGCCTGACCGGCAAGCACGAGACGGCTCCGTGGAACAAGTTCTCCTATGGCGTCGCCGACCGCGGCGCATCGATCCGCGTTCCGCATTCCTTCGTGAAGAACGACTACAGGGGCTATCTTGAGGATCGCCGCCCGAACTCGCAGGGCGACCCGTACCAGATCGCTTCGGTGGTGTTGAAGACGATCTCCGAGGTGCCGACCGCCGCTTACGCCAAGGCTGCGGCCTGATCTTCCCTGCCTCCCAAGACGAGAACGGCCCGGCGGTTTCCCGCCGGGCCTTTCGCTTTTCGGGACCTGTCCGGAAGCGCTGGTTCAATGCCGCGCGCCGGCCTTTGGCTGATAGCCGTCGCGGGTCTTCATGAACATCTCGGCCACCTGGGGATGGCGCACCGGCTCGCCGGACTCGTCCTCCAGCAGGTTCTGCTCGGAGACGTAGGCGACATATTCGCTCTCCGCATTCTCAGCGAGCAGATGGTAGAAGGGCTGGTCCTTGCGCGGGCGCACGTCGGCGGGAATGGACTGGTACCATTCCTCCGAATTGGCGAACTCGGGATCGACGTCGAAGATCACGCCGCGGAAGGGAAAAATCCTGTGGCGCACGACCTGGCCGATCCTGAAGCGTGCAGTGCGGATGGCTTGAGGCATGGGCAACTCCTTGAAAGCCTTGTGGCGCAACGCGCGCTGGAATTCAACCGCGCCGCATGATCCGCGCTGCTTGACGGACGCGGCCCTGGCGGTTAGCCGGTCGGTTTTGGTGCACACGGAATAGACGTCATGGCGGCAGTCTTCGGCCTCGTGCTGCCGTTCTTCGGCATGATCTTCCTCGGCTTCGCCGTGGCGCGCATCACGCGCCAGCCGATCGAGGCACTGGGCTGGATGAACACCTTTGTCATCTACGTCGCGCTGCCGGCCCTGTTCTTCCAGCTTCTGTCGAAGACGCCGATCGAGAAGCTGACGGAGATCAGCTACATCGCCAGCGCGGTGCTGGCGACCTACATCGTCTTCACCCTCATGTTTGCCGGCTCATATCTCTGGAACGCCGGCGAAATCCGCGAGAGCACGATCAAGGGGCTGGCCGCCGCCTACGGCAATATCGGCTACATGGGGCCGGGCCTGGCGCTGCTGGCCTTCGGCGAGGAAGCGGCGGTGCCGGTGGCGCTGATCTTCTGCTTCGAGAACATCCTGCACTTCGCCGTGGCGCCGACGATGATGGCGATTGCCGGCGGCGGCGAAGAAGGAGCCGGGCGTCTGGCGTTGAATGTCCTGAAAAAGATCGCGCTGCATCCCTTCATCATCGCAACGGCCGTCGGAGTGGCGGCCGCCGCGCTGGCGCTGCGTCCGCCGGCGCCGCTGGAGACGCTGCTCGACTATCTCTCGCGCGCCGCTGCGCCCTGCGCTCTGTTTGCCATGGGCGTCACGCTGGCGCTGCGGCCGCTGAAGCGCATGCCGAGCGAGATCGGCGTCATCGCCGCGCTCAAGCTCGCGGTGCATCCGGCGCTCTGCTACGTGATCCTCAGCGCCATGGGCAATTTCGATCCGGTGTGGGTGTATTCGGCCGTGCTGCTGGCGGCGCTGCCCACGGCCACAAACGTCTTCGTCATCGGCCAGCAATACGGTGTGTGGGTCGAGCGTGCATCCGCCACGATCCTGGTGACGACGATTCTGTCCGTTGCGAGCGTGACGGCGCTGCTCTACGCGATCACGAGCGGCCTGCTACCGCCCGACCTCTTCCCCTGAGCCCGTCCGCGAGAGCGCGGAACCCGCTGCCGGGCTTCAGGCCCTCGCGCATGAAGAAACCGCGCAACGGCGCGAGGCTGCCGAGCGCCGCGAGGCCGGCCGCGCGGGCGATCTGCGCCGGCAGCAGGCCCGACAGCAGCGAATGGTTGAGCAGGTTCACCGCCGTGGAGCGCGCCATCACGTCGGCGCGCCGCCGCCTGTCATAGTCGGCAAGCGCGGCGGCGCTGCCGGGGTCGTCCCTGTTGTTGGCGGCGATGCTCGCCAGCGCGTCGATATCGGCGCAGCCCAGATTCAGCCCCTGCGCACCGATCGGCGGGATGAGGTGCGCCGCCTCGCCGACCAGTGCGACGCGCCTTGCCGCGAGCCGGGAAGCCGACGCCTCGCCGAGCCTGTGCACCTGCCGGCCGCCGTCGACCGCGAGCTTGCCGAGCAGCGATTCCATCCGCGCCTCGGCCCGCAGCGCGAGATCCGCGTCGGAAAGCGCGGCAAGCGCCTGCGCCGTCTCGGGGCGCTCCACCCACACGATGCTGGAGCGCTGGCCGGGCAGGGGCACCTGCGTGAACGGGCCGGACGGCGTGTGCAATTCGGTCGAGACGTTGCCGTGCGGCCGCTCGTGCACGACGTTGAAAACGAGCGCGGCCTGCGGCAGGTCACGGCGGCGCGAGGCGATGCCGGCGGCTTCGCGCGCCGGCGAGCCGCGCCCGTCGGCGGCGACCGCAAGCTGGGCCAAGACAGTCGTGCCATCGGCCAGCCTCGCAACGGCAGCGTCGGGGTCAAGCTGCCATTGATCCACGATCGTACGCCGCCAGTCGATGCGCGATTCGGCCTCCACGGCCTGCGTCAGCACCGCGAGCAGATGCGTGTTGGGCATGTTGAGCCCGAAGCGGCGCTCGCCAATCTCCGCGGCGCGGAAAGTCACCGTAGGACTGCGCACAAGCCGGCCGGTCACATCGGCAATGCGCATGACCTCAAGCGGCGCAGCCGCACCGGCCAGTGCTTCGCCGACGCCGAGCCGGTCGAGCAGGGCAAGCGCCGGCAGCATCAGCGCCGTCGTGCGGCGGTCGGTCTGGGCCGGAGCAGGGCCGGCCAGGATGACTTCAAAACCGTCGCTCGCCAGCGCCAGCGCAGCGATCAGGCCCGCCGGTCCGCTGCCGGCAACGATGATGTCGGTTTCTTCCATGTGTCAGATATGGCGCGATCGCGGTTGCGCATCAACGCGGCGAAATGGAGCGGCCTAGCGGACCGGTCCTTCGCGCTTGTGCGGCTCGCCGCGCTGCCTGTAATGTCGCGGCCAGCGCGCGAAGCGGGGGAGCGAAGCTAAATTGGCCACAGAAGGCAAGCCGAAGAAGAAGCTGGCCGAGCGCATTCCCCGGCAGGTGAAGAAGGTGACGTGGCCGCAGGCGCGCGCCTTCTCCGTGCACCTGCTGACGGCCTCCGGCTCCTTCCTCGCCTTCCTGTCGCTGGTGGCGGCCAGCGAGCAGCGCTGGACGGCGATGTTCTGGTGGCTGGGGCTGGCGCTGCTCGTCGACGGCATAGACGGCCCGATCGCGCGCCGGCTGCACGTCAAGACCGTGCTGCCGACATGGTCGGGCGAACTGCTCGACAACATCATCGACTACGTGACCTACGTGCTCATCCCCGCCTTCGCGCTCTACCAGCGCGGATTCATGGGCGAGGGGCTGTCGTTCCTGTCGGCGGCGATCATCGTGGTGTCGAGCGCGATCTACTACGCGGACACCGGCATGAAGACGAAGGAGAACTTCTTCAAGGGTTTCCCGGTCGTCTGGAACATGGTGGTGTTCACCCTGTTCGTCATCGAGCCGGGCGAATGGGTATCGTTCGCCATCGTCGTCTTCGCCGGGCTGCTGACCTTCGTGCCGATCAACTTCCTGCACCCGGTGCGGGTCGTGCGCCTGCGCCCGATCAACCTTACCGTAACGCTTCTGTGGTGCGCGCTCGGAGCCTATGCGCTGCTGCGCGACATGCAGGTCGAATACTGGGCGCGGGCGGCCATCGCCGTCAGCGGCGCCTATCTGTTCTGCATCGGCGGCATCATGCAGTTCCTCCCCAACCTCGGCGGCAAGCCGGCCGACGACAGCGAGCATGCGAAATGAACGGTGCGATCCGCGTCCACGAACATGGCGGCCCCGAGGTCCTGCGCTACGAGGACATGCCGGTCGGCCAGCCCGGTGCGGGGCAGGTGCTGCTGCGCCACACCGCGATCGGGCTGAACTTCCTCGATACCTACTACCGCACCGGCCTCTACCCGGCGCCGGCCGGGCTGCCGTTGATCCCGGGCCACGAGGCCGCCGGCGTGGTCGAGGCCGTCGGCGAGGGCGTGACGCATCTCAAGGCGGGCGACCGTGTCGCCTACGGCAACGTCATGGGCGCCTATTGCCAGCGGCGCGTCGCGCCGGCCGAGCGGCTGGTGAAGATCCCCGCCGGCGTCTCGGACGAGCAGGCCGCCGGCATGATGCTGAAAGGCATGACGGCTGAATACCTGCTGCTGCGCACCTATCCGGTGAAGCCGGGGGACACGATCCTGTTCCACGCGGCCGCCGGCGGCGTCGGGCTGATCGCCTGCCAGTGGGCGAAGCATCTCGGCGCGACTGTCATCGGTACCGCCGGGGGCGCGGACAAGGTCGCGCTGGCGAAGGCGCATGGCTGCGACCACGTAATCGACTACCGCAAGGACGATTTCGTCGCCGCCGTGAAGGACTTCACCGGCGGCAAGAAGTGCGACGTGGTCTATGATGCCGTCGGCAACGATACGTTCCCCGGCTCGCTCGACTGCCTGAAGACGCGCGGCATGTTCGTATCCTTCGGCAACTCGTCCGGTCCCGTGCCGCCGTTCCCGATGACGCTGCTGTCGCAGAAAGGTTCGCTCTTCGCGACGCGCCCGACGCTATTCACCTACATCGCCACGCGGCCGGAACTGGAAGCCTCCGCAAAGGCGCTGTTCGACGTGGTCGCCAGCGGCGCGGTGAAGATCGAGGTCAACCAGCGCTATGCGCTGAAGGACGCGGCGAAGGCGCAGGCGGACCTCGAAGCGCGGAAGACCACCGGCACCACCATATTGCTCCCGTAGAAAATCGCCGGCTTTTCCCACTGATTTTGTTGAAGGTCTTTCAGAAGCCGCTTGCTTCCTCGCGCGCAGTACGATTGCCTACGATGTGGGCGGGGAACAAAAATGAACATTGGGGGTGCAGTGGACGATAGCCACGCACAATCCAGCGATACGCGCGGCAACCTGCTGGAAGTCCGCGGCCTGACCAAGGTGTTCGGCTCGCTGAAGGCCTGCGATGCGGTCGACCTGACGATCGCGCGCGGCGAAATCCATGCACTGCTCGGCGAGAACGGCGCCGGAAAATCCACATTGGTGAAGATGCTGTTCGGCTCGCTGGAGCCGGCTTCCGGCGAGATACGCTGGAAAGGGCAGCCGGTGCGCATAACCAGCCCCGGCCAGGCCAAGGCGCTCGGCATCGGCATGGTTTTCCAGCATTTTTCGCTGTTCGAAGCGTTGACGGCGGCCGAGAACATTGCGCTGTCGCTCGACAAGGAGACGCCGATCCCGGCCATCGCCGAAAAGGCGCGCGAGCTGTCGAAGGCATACGGCCTGCCGCTCGACCCGTCCTCTCTCGTCGGCGACCTCTCGGTGGGCGAGCGCCAGCGCATCGAGATCATCCGCTGCCTGCTGCAGGAGCCCGAACTCATCATCCTCGACGAGCCGACTTCGGTGCTGACCCCGCAGGAGGCCGACAAGTTGTTCGTCACGCTGGAGCGCCTTCGCTCCGAAGGCAAATCGATCCTCTACATCTCGCACCGCCTCGAGGAGGTGAAGCGCCTGTGCGACCGCGCCACCGTGCTGCGTCACGGCAAGGTCGTGGCGCATTGCGACCCGCGCAAGGAGACTGCCGCCTCGCTAGCCCGCATGATGGTCGGCAACGAGGTCACCCAGGTGACGCGCACCGGCGTGCCGCGCGACGGCAAGGCGGAACCGCTGATCGAGGTGAAGAGCCTGTCGCGCAAGCCGGCCGGCCCGTTCTCTATCCCGCTGCGCGCGATCGACCTGACCGTGCATGCCGGCGAGGTGATCGGAATCGCCGGCGTCGCCGGCAACGGGCAGGGCGAGTTCTTCGAGGCGATCTCCGGCGAGGCCCTGCAGGACGCCGCCGGCAGCGTGCGCTTTCGCGGCCGCGACGCCGGCAAGCTCGGCATTACCGAGCGGCGGCTGCTCGGCGCCGCCTTCGTGCCGGAGGAGCGGCTCGGCCACGGCGCGGCACCCGCCATGCGGCTGTCTGAAAACCTGCTCCTGTCGCGCTTCCGGACGGATGCCAACGCGTTCCTCACCTCCGTCGGCGTCGTGCTCAACCGCGCGATATCGCTCGCCTCGCAGCGCATCGTCGCCGACATGGACGTGAGGAAAAGCGCAGAAGACCCTGAAGCATCGGCACTTTCCGGCGGCAACCTGCAGAAGTTCATCATCGGCCGCGAGCTGGATCGCAAACCAGCTGTGATGATCGTCAACCAGCCGACTTGGGGCGTCGACGCAGGGGCGGCCGCGCGCATCCGGCAGGCGCTGATCGACCTGGCGCGCAGCGGCTCGGCGGTGCTGGTGATCAGCCAGGACCTGGACGAACTGTTCGAGCTCTCCGACGCCATTGCGGTCATGCATGACGGGCAGATGTCGAAGCCGATCCCGATCGCCGAGGCCACCTACGAGAAGATCGGCCTGCTGATGGGCGGCGCCGAACCCGGCCACGCCGGCCATGAACATGCAAAGGAGCTCGCCTGATGCGAATCGAGCTCGTCCGCCGGCCTCAGACCTCGGCCTTGTTCAGCATCCTGTCGCCATTCCTGGCGCTCGTACTGACGCTGATCGCCGGCGCCATCCTGTTCGCCATCCTCGGCAAGAACCCGTTGACGGCGCTGTACTATTATTTCATCGACCCGCTGCGCGAGGTCTGGTCGCTGCACGAGCTGGCGGTGAAGGCGGCTCCTCTGATCCTGATCGCAGTCGGCCTGTCCGTCTGCTACCTCTCCAACAACTGGAACATCGGCGCGGAGGGCCAGTTCATCATCGGGGCGATCACCGGCTCGATCCTGCCGGTCATGTTTCCGACCTTCCAGAACTTCCTCGTGCTGCCGCTGATGATGCTGATGGGCATAGCCGGCGGCGCGGCCTACGGCGCCATTCCCGCCTGGCTGAAAGTGCGCTTCAACACCAACGAGATCCTGACCAGCCTGATGCTGGTCTATGTCGCGCAGCTTTTCCTCGACTGGCTGATCCGCGGACCCTGGCGCAATCCGAAGGGCTTCAATTTCCCCGAGACCGTCACCTTCCACGACTGGGCGGTGTTGCCGGCGATCTCCTACGAATCCGGCCGCGCCCACTGGGGCTTCATCTTCGCGCTCGTCGCCGCGGTCGTTGTCTGGTTCATGCTGTCCCGCACGCTGAAGGGCTTCGAGGTCAAGGTGCTCGGCCAGAGCCCGCGGGCAGGGCGCTTTGCCGGCTTCTCGCGCGGACGCATGGTGTTCTTTGCCTTCCTGGTTTCGGGCGGACTGGCCGGCCTCGCGGGCATCGCCGAGGTTTCCGGCGCCATCGGGCAGCTCAGACCGTCGTTCACCACCGGCTACGGCTTCACCGCCATCATCGTCGCCTTTTTGGGCCGCCTCAATCCGCTCGGCATCGTGGCGTCCGGCCTGATCCTCGCGCTCACCTATCTCGGCGGCGAGGCGGCGCAGATTTCGCTCGGCGTGTCTGACAAGGTGGTGCGCGCCTTCCAGGGCATGATCCTGTTCTTCGTGCTCGCCTGCGACACGCTGATCCACTACCGCGTCCGCCTCGTGCGGCCGGCGCCCAAGGAACCGGCTCCCGCGGCCGCAGCGGAGGCCAGCCATGGGAATGCTTGAAGCGATCCTGCTGACCATCGCCACGGCGGCGACGCCACTGCTGATCGCCGCCATGGGCGAGTTGGTGGTCGAGCGCTCCGGCGTGCTCAACCTCGGCGTCGAAGGCATGATGGTGATGGGCGCCGTCACCGGATTCGTCGTCGCGTATTCCACCGGTTCGCCTTGGCTCGGCATGATCGCCGCCGTGCTGATGGGCGCCGCATTCTCGCTGCTGTTCGGTTTCCTGACACTCACCCTGGTGACCAATCAGGTGGCGACGGGGCTGGCGCTCACCCTGCTTGGGCTCGGCTTGTCGGGCATGATGGGGCGCAGCTTCGTCGGCCTGCCCGGTGTCAAGATGAGCGCGATCTACATCCCCGGGCTCTCGGACCTGCCGCTGGTCGGCAAGCTGGTATTCGGGCAGGACCCGATCTTCTACATATCGATCGCGCTGGTGATCGGCGTCTCCTATTTCCTGTTCCGCACCCGTGCCGGGTTGACGCTGCGCTCCGTGGGTGACAGCCACAAGAGCGCGCACGCTCTGGGCATCAAGGTCATCGCCATCCGCTATGCCGCCGTCACCTTCGGCGGCGCCTGTGCGGGGCTTGCAGGCGCTTACCTGTCGCTCGTGTACGTGCCGCAGTGGGTGGAGAACATGACCGCCGGCCGCGGCTGGATCGCGCTGGCGCTGGTTGTGTTCGCCTCGTGGCGGCCCTGGCGCGTGCTTGCCGGCGCCTACCTGTTCGGCGCGGTGACCATCGGTCAGCTGCATGCGCAGGCGCTGGGGCTGGGCATTCCGTCGCAGCTTCTTTCCGCACTTCCCTATCTGGCAACGATCCTCGTGCTTGTTCTAATCTCCAGGAACAGGCGATTGACGATGATGAACACACCGGCCTCGCTGGGGCAGCCGTTTGTTCCGGATCGCTAGCCAACGAAAGAGGATGGGATGTTGCCCCGCCAGAAACCAAAATACCAAGCTGTACAGAGGAAGAACACCATGAAGAAACTGCTATTTGCGCTGGCCGCCACGGGCGCCATGCTGGTGGCGGGCGCTGCAAGCGCGCAGGACAAGACCAAGGCCTGCTGGATCTACATCGGCCCCACCGGCGATTTCGGCTGGTCGTACCAGCACGACCAGGGCCGCAAGCAGGTCGAGGCCGAGCTCGGCGACAAGGTCGAGACCGTGTTCCTGGAGAGCGTGCCGGAGAGCGCCGACGCCGAGCGTGCGCTGGAAAACCTGTCCCGCTCGGGCTGCAAGATCATCTTCACCACCTCGTTCGGCTACATGGACCCGACCAACAAGGTCGCCGGCCGCTTCCCGGACGTGAAGTTCGAGCATGCAACCGGCTACAAGCGCGATCATCCGAACGTCTCGACCTACAATTCGAAGTTCCATGAAGGCCGCTACGTGCAGGGTGTGATCGCTGCCAAGATGTCGAAGGCGGGCGTGGCCGGCTACATCGCGTCCTTCCCAATTCCCGAGGTCGTGATGGGCATCAACGCCTTCGTGCTCGGCGCGCAGTCGGTGAACCCGGACTTCAAGGTGAAGGTCGTGTGGGCCAACACCTGGTTCGATCCCGGCAAGGAAGCCGACGCAGCCAAGGCGCTGATCGATCAGGGCGTCGACATCATCACCCAGCACACCGACTCGACCGCCGCGATCCAGGTTGCGGCCGAGCGCGGCATCAAGGCCTTCGGCCAGGCGTCCGACATGATCGCCTTCGCCAAGGACACCCAGCTGACCTCGATCATCGACAACTGGGGTCCGTACTACGTCAAGCGCGTCAAGGCCGTGGTCGACGGCAACTGGGAGCAGTCCGACGTGTGGGGCGGCATGGCCGAAGGTCACGTCGTGATGGCGCCGTACACCAACATGCCTGACGATGTGAAGGCGCTGGCCGAGGCGACCGAGGCCAAGATCAAGGGCGGCTTCGAACCGTTCACCGGCCCGATCAAGAAGCAGGACGGCTCCGACTGGCTGAAGGACGGCGAGGTCGCCGAGGACGGCGTCCTCCTCGGCCTCAACTTCTACGTCGCCGGCGTGGACGACAAGTTGCCGCAGTAGGCGCGACCTGAACGACACAACGGGAGGGCGCCTTTGGGCGCCCTTTCCTTTTTCGGCAACCTGCGGTCCGGGAACCCGTTTTGCTGTCTGCAGCTCGCTGGCTCCCCCTCCTGACATCTCCTGACGACAGTAGGCTGTCAGGAGGCGCCTGCTAGGTAGCGGCGGCAAACGGCAAGGAGAGCCAGATGTTGAAATTCTATCACGCCCCGTGGTCGCGCTCGTCGGGCATATTGTGGTTGTTGGAGGAACTGGGCGCCGACTTCGAGATCGTGCCGATCGACATCCGCGCAGAAGGCGGCGTGCCGGAAACCTACCGCTCTATCCAGCCGAACAAGAAGGTGCCGGCCGTCGAGCACAACGGCGTCGTGATCACCGAGCGCCCGGCGATCAGCATCTATCTGGCCGACGCATTCCCGCAGGCCGGGCTTGCGCCAACCATCGGCAGCCGGGACCGCGGCCCGTATTTGAGCATGCTGGTATATTGCGCGGCGGTGATCGATCCCTGCATCACGATGAAATCGAAGGGGCTTTCGTACGAAAGCAACGATCACGCCTTCGGACTGTTCGACGACATGGTCGCCTTTGTCGAACGGACCCTGACCGGCCACCCATTCGCCGCCGGCGATCGGTTCACCGCGGCCGATGTCCAGCTGGCCTCGACCATCGAGTTCACGATGAACACGATCAACGTACTGCCGCGCCGCCAGGCCTTCGTCGACTATCTCGCGCGCATCGGCGAGCGGCCGGCGCTGCAGCGGGCGAACGAGAAGGACCTTGCGCTGGCAAAGACCGTGCCGTTCTTCCAGAAGCAGTTCGCGGCAGGCGCGCAGGGCGCCTGATCAGACGGCGGTGCCGTAGAGGTCGTAGGCGTCGGAGCGGTCGATTTTTACGGTAACGATTTCGCCCGCGCGCAGCGGCCGGCGCGACGCGATATGCACGCTGCCGTCGATCTCGGGGGCGTCATATTTGCTGCGCCCCTTGCCGGCGGTGCCGTTCGCCTCGTCGATGATGACGGGCAGGCGCTTGCCGACCTTCTTCTTCAGGAGCTGCTCCGAGACCTTCTGCTGGCGCTGCATGAAGCGGTGCCAGCGGGCTTCCTTCACCTCCTGCGGAACCTGCGGCAGTTCCATCTCTTCCGAGCGTGCCCCCTTGACGGGCTCGTACTTGAAGCATCCGGCACGGTCGATCTTTGCTTCGTCGATGAAGGACAGCAGCTCCTCGAAATCCTCCTCCGTCTCGCCGGGGAAGCCGACGATGAAGGTCGAGCGCACAGCGAGGTCCGGGCAGGTCTCGCGCCACTTGCGGATGCGCTCCAGCGTTTTCTCCTGATGCGCCGGGCGGCGCATCGCCTTCAGCACCGAATGCGACGCGTGCTGGAACGGGATGTCGAGATAGGGCAGCACCTTACCGTCGGCCATCAGCGGAATGACCTCGTCGACATGCGGGTAGGGGTAGACGTAGTGCAGCCGCACCCACGCGCCCATGTCGCCAAGCTCACGCGCCAGGTCGATGAATTTCGTACGAACCTCGCGGTCCTGCCACTGGCTCGGCGCGTATTTCACATCGACGCCATAGGCCGACGTGTCCTGCGAGATGACGAGGATTTCCTTCACTCCCGCCTTCACCAGCCTCTCCGCCTCGCGCAGCACATCGCCCACCGGGCGCGAGGCGAGGTCGCCGCGCAGGGCCGGAATGATGCAGAAGGTGCAGCGGTTGTTGCAGCCCTCGGAGATCTTCAGATAGGCATAGTGGCGCGGCGTGAGCTTCACGCCCTGCGGCGGCAGAAGATCGAGGAACGGCTCGTGCGCCGGGGGCGCGGCCTCGTGCACGGCGGCCATGACGCTCTCGTAGGCCTGCGGGCCGGTGATCGCCAGCACGTTGGGGTGCTTCTCGCGGATCAGCTCCGGCGTCGCGCCCATGCAGCCGGTGACGATGACCTTGCCGTTTTCCTTGAGCGCCGTACCGATCGCGCCGAGCGACTCGTCGCGGGCGGAATCGAGGAAGCCGCAGGTGTTGACGACGACGAGGTCCGCCCCGTCATGCTTGCGCGCGATCTCGTAGCCCTCGGCGCGCAGCCGCGTGATGATGCGCTCGGAATCCACCAGCGCCTTGGGGCAGCCGAGGCTGACGAACGAGATGCGGGGCGCGGCGGCGGTCATGCGGGTCTTATCCGGGTCAGGGAAGGGCGGCGCCATAGCACGTTTTTCCCGCCCGTGTAATCATGCTCGAAACCGGGAGGACGAAATGGCGCTGGCTGGCCTGAAGGGCATAGGGCATGTCGCCCTGAAAGTGGCGGATATCGGGCGGTCGCTGGCCTTTTACCGCGACCGGCTCGGCTTCGCGGAGATGATGCACCTCGACCGCGACGACGGCAGCCTGTGGCTGGTCTACCTGCGCATCACCGACACGCAGTTCATCGAGCTGTTTCCGGACGGGGAAGGGGATGTCGCGCCGGGCAGCGAGCGCACCGCAATCAATCATTTCTGCATCGAATGTTCCGACTTGCAGGCGACGGCGAAATCGCTGCGCAGTGCAGGCGTGACGCTGACCGTCGAGCCGAAGATGGGGCTCGACAATAACTGGCAGTGCTGGATCGCCGATCCCGACGGCAACCGCATCGAATTCATGCAGATGGCGCACGATTCCATGCAGGCGGCGGCGATCGAGCGCATCCACGGCCGCATGTAGGCGTGACTTGGCTGGCGCAAGCGGCTAAGCGGCGGGCAAGCAACACGGGGAAGACCGAATGTCCCGCACCATCATTGCTCCGTCCGTCCTGTCGTCGGACTTTTCGCGTCTCGGCGATGAGGTCGAGGCGGTCGCCGACGCCGGCGGCGACTGGATCCATCTCGACGTGATGGACGGCCATTTCGTGCCGAACATCACCTTCGGTGCGCCGGTCATCAAGGCGATACGCGGGCGAACGAAGAAGATTTTCGACTGCCATCTGATGATCGCGCCGGCCGATCCCTACCTCGGTGCCTTCGCGGAGGCCGGCGCCGACGTCATCACCGTTCACGCGGAGGCGGGCCCGCACCTCGACCGCTCGCTGCAGGCGATCCGCGGGCTTGGCAGGAAGGCGGGGGTCGCCCTCAATCCCGGCACACCGGAGAGCGCCATCGAGTACGTGCTCGACCGCGTCGACCTGATCCTTTTGATGACCGTAAACCCCGGTTTCGGCGGCCAGGCGTTTATTCCGGCGGTAGTTGAGAAGGTGCGGCGGGTGAAGGCCATGATCGGCGGGCGCGACATCCTGATCGAGATCGACGGCGGCGTGACCGCCGAAACCGCCCCGCAGGTCGTGGCGGCCGGCGCCGACGTGCTCGTCGCCGGCAACGCGGTGTTCAAGGGCGGAGCCGGCGCCTACCGCGCCAACATCGACGCCATCCGGCTTGCGGCGGACCGGGCGGCGGGGCGTGTCGCGTGAGCGTTGAGCCTGACCTGCCCGGCACGCCGCTGCCCATCGTGTGGAGCCATGGCAGCGCCGAGATATGGCCGCTGGGCGCCGCACTTCATGACCTCGAATTGCGCCTACCCGACGGCCGGCTGGTGCGGCCGCTCGCCGAGGCGCCGTGGCAGGGCGACGCCGAAATCGCTGCCGATGCGACGATCCCGGCGCATCTCAGACATCTCGGCGGCGAATGGGCCTGCGTGCCGTTCGGCCGCAGCGCCGCGGATCCGGTCACGCACGGGTTCGGCACCGACAATCCGTGGCGGCTGCTGCGAAACACCCGCCACGGCGCCATCTGGGAGGTCGTCTACCCGGCGGACAGGCCGGTCGAGCGCCTGCGCCGCGACATCGGCGGCGTCCACGGCCACGCTGCCGTCGACTTCGCCCTGACTGTCGCGGCGCGGCGCGATGCGACCTTGCCTGTGGGGCTGCACCCCATCCTGCGCCTGCCGGAGCCGGGCGGACGCCTTGAGGTGCAGGGCCGATACAGCCATGGCGAGACTTTTCCGGCCGTTTTCGAGCCGGGCGTCTCGCGGCTCGCCCCGGCAAGGCGCTTCACCGGTACGGACGCACTTCCGCTGGCCGCAGGTGGCGAGAGCTCGCTCGCCGCACTGGCCGGCGAAGCTACGGAAGAGGCATTCCAGCTGTTCGGCGTCGACGGCCAATTGCGCATCGTCTATCCCGATGATGGCTACGCAGTGAAGCTGACGTGGGACCCACAAGACTTTCCGACCTGCCTGTTCTGGCTTTCTGCCGGCGGACGCAGTGCGAGACCGTGGGGCGGGCGTTTCCGCGGGCTCGGCGTCGAGCCGCTCGACGCGCGTTTCGAGGCGCGCGACGGCGCGGGCGTGATCGCCGGAGGCCGGCGCATGCGCGCGGGCGAAGTCTGGTCGACGAAATACAGGATCGCAATCGAGCCGGCGTGACCGGTCGCGTGGAGGGAGACATGAAGCGTTCGCGCGTAAACGAGATCATCCGCGAAGCGGACGCGTTCATCCGCTCGTTCGGCTATGTCCTGCCGCCCTTTGCGCATCTGTCGCCGCGCGAGATGTTGGCGCGCAAGTCGGACCTCGCAACCGTGGTCGATCGGCGCATGGGCTGGGACATCACCGACTACGGGCAGGGCCGGTTCGACGAGCTCGGCCTGTTCCTCTTCACCGTGCGCAACGGCATCGCCGCCGACCTGACGAAGGGCGGCGGCATGCTCTACGCCGAGAAGATCATGATCTCGCGCAAGGACCAGCTCTCGCCGATGCACCGGCACTACCTGAAGGCCGAGGACATCATCAACCGCGGCGGCGGCACGCTGGTGCTCGAACTGTTCATGCCCGCCGCCGACGGGACGATCGACTCGGATGCGCCAGTAAGCGTGCCGGTCGACGGCGTTGACCGGAAGCTTCAGGCCGGCGGGCTGCTCAAGCTCGACCCCGGCGAGAGCGTCACGCTGCTGCCGGGCGTGTGGCACGCCTTCTGGGCCGAGGGCGCCGACGTGCTGATCGGCGAGGTCTCGACCGTCAACGACGACGAGAAGGACAACTGGTTCCGCGACCCGATCGGCCGCTTCTCGGCCATCGAGGAGGACGCCGAGCCGCTCAGGCTGCTGGTGTCGGACTACCGCTCGCGGCTGGGCTGACAGCGGCGAGGCAACCGCGGCGCTTGAAGCGCAGCGCCGGCTGTGTGCATAAGGCCCTTTCCGGAGGGATGGCCGAGCGGTTTAAGGCACCGGTCTTGAAAACCGGCGTGGGGGCGACTCCACCGTGGGTTCGAATCCCACTCCCTCCGCCACTTGCCCCAGCGAAAGCGTTCTCCCTATCCGGCTGCGGCCAGACTTTTCCGTTGTTTTCGAGGGTTATGCGGGACGGGCAGTTAACC
>JAHBYZ010000051.1 GCA_019635695.1 Rhizobiaceae bacterium | reverse complement strand
CGCCTTCAACAAGGTGCTGAAGTCGCTGGCGCTGCAGGTGGTCAAGGACGGCGAGGGCGCGCGCAAGTTCGTCGAGATCGAGGTGACCGGGGCGAAGTCGGCGCGCTCGGCCAAGAAGATCGCGCTGTCGATCGCCAACTCGCCGCTGGTCAAGACGGCGATCGCAGGCGAGGACGCCAACTGGGGCCGCATCGTGATGGCCGTCGGCAAGGCCGGCGAGCCGGCGGAGCGCGACCTTCTGGCGATAAGCTTTGGCGACATCCGCGTCGCGCACGAGGGCGAGCGCGATCCTGCCTATTCGGAGGCCGCGACGTCGGCCTACATGAAGCGCGACCACATCAAGGTAGGGGTGGACATAGGGCTCGGCCGCGGCAAGGCGACTGTCTACACCTGCGACCTCACCAAGGAATACGTCGCCATCAACGGGGACTACCGGTCCTGACCGCGCCAGCGCGTCCGTCCATGCCGAATATCTTCGCGACCTCGACGCTGGCGATGGTGCGCCGCTTCGAGGCGGCCGGGTTCCGCGCGTGGCCGGCGGCATCGGTGCATTATGACGGGACCTGGGTGATAAGGCTGACGGCCGGGCACGAGGCCAAGCGGCTCAATTCCGTGAACCCGCTCGATCCGCACGACACCTCCGACATCGGGGACCGCATCGCGCGCGCCATCCGCCGCTTCGACGCCTACGGGCGACGCCCGACCTTTCGCATGTCGCCGCTGGCCGGCGAGCGGCTGACGGCGCATCTGGACCGGCTCGGCTGGTATCCCTATGCGGAATCGCTGGTCATGGCGATGCCGCTGACCGAGCGGACGGTCGCCGGCGTGCTCGACCAGATACCGCTGCGCGACATGGGTCGCTTCGTGCGGGCCGCGCTCAGGGTTCGCAACGCCGATCCTGCCAAGCGGGCCGGCCTTTCCGAGGTGATCGGCTCGATCGAACCCGACGCCGGGCTGTTTGTGCAGGAAGTCGACGGACGGCCGGTGGCCACGGGCATATGCGTGCACGACGGGACATTGGCCGGACTGTTCGAACTGGCGACCGACGCAGCGTTCCGCGGCCACGGACACGGGCGAAAGCTGGTTCTGTCGGCGCTGAAATGGGCGCTCGGCCGCGGCGCGACGCACGCATGGCTGCAGGTGGAGGCCGACAACGCTGCGGCGCTGTCGCTCTACCGCTCGCTGGGCTTCGCCGAAGCCTATCGCTACCACTACCGCAGCGCCCCCCTATGAGCGACGAAGCCGCCAAACCGGGTCCGAGGAAGCTGCTGCTGGTGGCGGCTTGCGCGCTGGTCGACCCGGACGGGCGGGTGCTGATCGCACAGCGGCCGCAAGGCAAGCAGCTTGCCGGGCTGTGGGAGTTTCCCGGCGGCAAGGTGGAGCCCGGCGAGACGCCGGAGGAGACCGTGGTGCGCGAGCTTGCCGAGGAACTCGGCATCGAGACCAAGGTGCCGTGCCTGGCGCCGCTGACCTTCGCCAGCCACAGCTATGAGGCCTTCCATCTGCTGATGCCGCTCTACGTCTGCCGGCGTTTCTGGGGCACTCCGGTCGCCAAGGAACACCAGGCGCTGAAATGGGTGCGGCCGAAGGACATGCGCAGCTATCCGATGCCGCCGGCCGACGAGCCGCTGATCGCCCACCTGATCGACCTGCTGTGAGCCTGCGCGCCTGGAGCGCGCAGAGCAGATTAGCCAATCCTTAAAGCCTTCGTGAAAGATTGAGGCAAAGTCTAACCGGCGCGAGCCAGCACCGGCGGAGGATGCCATGACGCCCGAGCAGGACTGGAGCACGATCGCTGCGCGGAAGGATGCGGACGACGCGGCCGGCGCTTTGGGCTCCTTGCGCATCGCGCTGCTGTTCGGTGCCGGCGCGATAGCCTTCGCCCTGATCGCGGCGCCGCTGGCGGAACGCTCGGCGCGCACCATGGTCGCCGGAAGCGGCGGGCTCGACACGATGAGCACCGGTGCGATCAGCGGCAGCGCGGGTGGAAACTACACGATCCGCCGCAGCGTGCTTCAGCCGAACCCGAACTCGGTGTGCATCATCAGCGCCAACGGCACCCGCCGGGGCGAGTGCTGAGGCCGCCGGCGCCATTAACCTTTTTTAACGCGAAGCGGGTAGACCGCCGGGAACAGGCAGTGAGGCGAACCATGCTGAAACGCTTCGTGAAGGACATCGCCGGCGCCAGCGCGGTCGAATACGGCCTGATCGTCGCCGTGCTGTCGATGGCCGTGGTCGGCGGTGTCGGCATGTTCTCGAACTCGCTCGAAAACATGTTCGACTACCAGGCCGGCATCATCAGCAACGCCGCAGCCAACCTCGACTGAGGGCGGCCAGCAGCCGGCTTCACACCCGCGCCGAAACCCAATAGGACGCTGAAGTCCTTTGGGGAGGCTGACATGCGCATCGCGACCGCCGCCGCGGCTCTGACCGTTCTTCTCGTGGCGGCCTCGCCGTCGCTGGCAGCGGAAACGCATGGCCTGCCGGGCGCGGCGATGTCGCTGTGGTGGGTCCTGCCGTTTGCCGGCATCCTGCTGTGCATCGCCACCGGGCCGCTATTCTATCCGCATCTGTGGGAACACCATTACGGCAAGTTCGCAGCCTTCTGGGCCGCGCTCGTGCTGGTGCCGATGGCGTTCGCGTTCGGGCCGATGGTGACCACCGAAGCCGCGCTACACACGCTGCTGCTCGAATACATGTCTTTCATCATCCTGCTGTTCGGCCTTTTCACCATCGCCGGCGGCATACTGGTTTCGGGAAATATCCACGGCACGCCCCTGACCAACGCGGCACTGCTGACGATCGGCGCGCTTCTCGCCTCGGTGGTGGGCACGACCGGCGCCTCGATGATCATGGTCCGGCCGATCATCCGCGCCAACGACAACCGGCCGTTCAACGCGCACGTCATCGTGTTCTTCATCTTCCTAGTCTCCAATATCGGCGGCTCGCTGACGCCGCTCGGCGACCCGCCGCTGTTTGTCGGCTTCCTGCGCGGCGTCGACTTTTTCTGGACGACACAGCACCTGTGGCTGGAGATGCTGTTCGTGGCAGCGGTGGTGCTCGGCGCGTTCGTGGCGCTCGACTGGTGGTTCCACAGCAGGGAAGAGGGGCTGCCCAAGGTGAAGGATCCGACACCGGATTCGCCGGTGCGACTCTCTGGACTGGTCAACCTGCCGCTGCTCGCCGGCGTCATTGCGGCGATCCTGCTGTCGGCAAGCTGGAAGCCGGGCGTCGCCTTCACCATCGCCAACGTGCCGGTGGAAGGCCAGAACCTCGTGCGCGACGGGATTATCCTGCTGCTCGCGTTCGCTTCGCTCAGGCTGACGAAGCGCGAGCTGCGCGCCGCCAACGGCTTTTCCTGGGGTCCGATCAAGGAGGTGGGGAAGCTGTTCGCCGCGATCTTCATCTGCATCGTGCCGGTCATCGCCATCCTGCGTGCCGGCGAGCAAGGCGCGCTGGCGCCGCTGGTGGCCCTGGTGACCGGCGCCGACGGACAGCCGAACGACTTCGCCTACTTCTGGATGACCGGCATATTGTCGTCCTTCCTCGACAACGCGCCGACCTATCTGGTGTTCTTCGAGCTCGCCGGCGGCGATCCGCAGGTGCTGATGGGCGCGCTGGCGACAACGCTGGCCGCGATCTCCACCGGCGCGGTGTTCATGGGCGCCAACACCTATATCGGCAACGCGCCGAATTTCATGGTCTACGCCATTGCCCGGGAACAGGGTGTGAGGATGCCGAGCTTCTTCGGCTACATGCTGTGGTCGGGGGCGGTCCTCATACCCACCTTCCTGATCGCCAGCTTCCTGTTCTTCTAGCGATCACGTTCGCGCGCGGCGCTGGCAAGGCGGTGCGCGCGGGCCTACATTCGGCGCGACAACGAAGCGGAGGCACCTCGTGAACGTTCACGCCAAGGCATTTCCGGTCACCCGCAGCGAGGCGGAGTGGCGTTCGCTGCTCACGCCCGAGCAGTACCACATCATGCGCGAGCACGGCACCGAGCGGCCGGGCAGCTGCGCGCTGCTGCACGAGAAGCGGCAGGGCACCTTCTCCTGCGTCGGCTGCGGACAGGAGCTTTTCCAGTCGACGCTGAAATTCGAGAGCGGCACCGGCTGGCCGAGCTTCAACGATCCCGTGCCGGGATCCGTTGAGACGACAACCGACCGTAGTTGGGGAATGACCCGCACGGAGGTTCACTGCGCCAATTGCGGCAGCCATCTCGGGCACGTGTTCCCCGACGGTCCGCCGCCGACCGGGCTGCGGTACTGCATCAACGGCGTGGCGCTCGAGTTCACCGCGAAGGCGTAGACCTGCAGCCGGCGATTGAAGACCGGCTCACCCCTCGCAGCCGTCATCCTCGGGCTTGTCCCGAGGATCTGGCGGGTATCCAGCCAAGGTACAAGCTGGCCACCCGGCTGTCGTGAGCCGCGAACCGCCGTAGCTCCTCGGGACAAGCCCGAGGATGACGGCGCCTACTGGTCGCCTTCAACCTTCTTCAGCGCTTCCGCCAGCGAGTGCTTCGCGGTGCCGGGACGCATCGGCTTCTGCTGCGAGGCGTGCGGCACCCAGCCGGACATCCAGACGATCGAGAAGGTGGCGCGGACGCGGCCGTCCGGGTCCGAAAAGCGCTCGGCGTAGACCTGTGCCGCGCGGGCGAACAGCGCGCGGGTCGCCGGCTTGCGCGGGCGGGCGACGAGTGAGCTGGTCCAGCCCATGCCGCGCAGGTCGCGGATCAGGTCGAACATCGTGTCGTAGCGGACGGTGACCGGCTCGATGTCGACCACCGGCAGCGCGAAGCCGGCGCGCTGGAGAAGGCCACCCATGTCGCGGATGTCGGCGAAGGGCGCGACGCGCGGTGCGGCGCCGCCGGAAAGCTCGGTCTCG
Organism: Rhizobiaceae bacterium; assembly: GCA_019635695.1. Classification (GTDB taxonomy): domain Bacteria; phylum Pseudomonadota; class Alphaproteobacteria; order Rhizobiales; family Rhizobiaceae; genus RCIO01. The sequence continues at coordinate 14,868 of JAHBYZ010000051.1, read as the reverse complement.
GCGACGATCAGGCTCTCGCGCAGTTCGGCCAGCGTGCCCTGGCCGGCGAGCGCGGCGAGCAGCAGGCCATCGGGCTTCAGCGCGCGGCGCGCCTGCGCCAGAACGCCGGGCAGGTCGTTCATTTCATGCATGGCGAGCACGCTGACGGCGAGGTCGAGCGAGGCGGGTTCGAACGGCAGGGTTTCGGGTGGCGATACAGTTCCGTCATCGCCGTTTAGCAGCGCCGAATGCGCCTCGACGCGGGCGACACGGGCGACCTTGCCTGATTCCGCGACCGTGGCGGCGGGCAGGGCGCTGGCGGAGAAGAGATCGGCGGCGAGCTCGAAGCGGCGCTGGACGGCGCCGAGGCGGTCGGAAAGGTCCTCCGACACGCGACGCATCAGGAATTCGGCGCCGGCCACAGGCTGGCGCAGCGCGCGCAGTCGGCGGCGGGTTACGAGGGCAGCATCGAAGATGGGGTCCAAGGCGGCGTCCCGACTATGCCGCTTGAGCGGCCGGTTCGGCTGATGTCTTATGGTCGCCGGGGCGGATATTCCAGTGGGTGGCAGGTGGCCGGCGTTACGGCAGGCTTTCTGAGCGGGGTGCAAAGACTGGGCGCGGCCCCGTCGAGCGGCCTTGCGCGCCTGCTGTTTCCGCCGATCTGCGTGGGTTGCCGCAGCATCGTGGCCGAGCCCGGGACTCTGTGCCCCGCCTGCTGGCCGCGGCTGCGCTTCCTGGAGGCGCCGTGGTGCGCCGTGCTCGGCACGCCCTTCGCGCACGAGATGGGCGAGGGCGCGGTGTCGCCAGCGGCGATGGCCGATCCGCCGCCTTTCGCCCGTGCCCGCTCGGCGGTCGCCTTCGGCGGCGTGGCGCGCGACATCGTGCACAACCTCAAATACCGCGACCGCACCGATCTCGCGCCCTGGATGGCCAAGTGGATGGCGCGGGCGGGGGCGGAGCTGCTTGCCGATGCCGATCTGGTCGTGCCCGTGCCGCTGCACCGGCGGCGCTTCTTTGCGCGGCGTTTCAACCAGTCGGCCGAACTGGCGCGGCATATGAGCGCCCAGCGTGGGCTCGTCTTCGCGCCGGAGATCGTCGAGCGAGTCAAGCGCACGCGCCAGCAGGTGGGGCTGGAGCGGCGGGCGCGCGAAGACAATATGCGCGGCGCGTTCGCCGTGCCGAAGCCGATGCGCGAACGGGTGAAGGGCTCGAAGGTTCTGGTGGTGGACGACGTCTACACGACCGGCGCGACCGTAAAGGCGGTGGCGTCCGTACTGGCGCGCGCCGGTGCAGCGCGTGTCGACGTGCTGACGTTTGCGCGGGCGCTGAGGGACTTCCTGCCCGAAGAGGAGACGCCTATATACGAAGGCAACGATCGGGAAGAACCATGAAGCCGGTTACCATCTACACACGCATCATGTGCAGCTACTCCACCGCGGCCAAGCGCCTGCTGGACAGCAAGGGCGTGCAGTATACGGAGCACGATGCGAGCTTCTCGCCGGAGCTGCGACAGGAGATGATCCAGCGCGCCAACGGCCGCTCGACCTTCCCGCAAATCTTCATCGGCGACACGCATGTCGGCGGCAGCGACGACCTTCACGCGCTGGAGCGGGCGGGCAAGCTCGACGCGCTGCTGGAGAACGCATGATGGTGAAAGTCGCCGCCCTGCAGATGCGCTCGGGCACGGACGTTGCCCGCAACGTGGCGGCGTTCGAGGCGCTGGTGCGGGAGGCGGCCGGCGGCGGCGCTGCCTACGTGCAGTCTCCGGAAATGACCGGCGCGCTTTTCCGCGACAAGGCGACACGGCAGGCGGCGCTGCGCACGCAGGCAGAGGACGCCGTCTCGGCCAAGGCGTCGGAGCTTGCATCGGAGCTGGGCATCCACATTCACGTCGGTTCCACGGCGATCCTGCTGCCCGGCGGCAAGGTTGCCAATCGCGCCTTCCTGTTCGGGCCGGACGGCGGACTGATCGCCAATTACGACAAGATCCACATGTTCGACGTCGACTTGGACAATGGCGAGAGCTGGCGCGAATCCGCGACCTACGAGCCGGGGCGCGAGGCGGCGGTGGCCGACCTGCCGTTCGGGCGGCTGGGCTTCGCCGTGTGCTACGACGTGCGCTTCCCGCAACTGTTTCGCGCCGAGGCGCTGGCCGGCGCCGAGATTCTCACCGTGCCTGCGGCGTTTACGCGGCAGACCGGCGAGGCGCACTGGCACATATTGCTGCGAGCCCGCGCCATCGAGAACGGCGCATGGGTGATTGCCGCCGCGCAGGGCGGCTTGCACGAGGACGGCCGCGAGACCTACGGCCACTCGATGATCGTCGATCCATGGGGCAGGATCGTCGCCGAGGCCGACCATGACGAGCCGGCGGTGGTGCTGGCCGAGATCGATCCCGCTGCGTCGCACGCGGCGCGCGGCAAGATCCCGAACCTGAAAAACGCGCGCGAATTCACACTCCGTCAGGCGACGGCCGAGCCGGAGCGCAAGGCGGGATGATCAAGTTTTCCCTGGTATGCGAGCGGGACCACGAATTCGACGGGTGGTTCCGCAACTCCGACGATTTCGACACGCAGAAGAAGCGTGGCTTCGTTGCCTGCCCGGTGTGCAACTCGGCAAAGGTCGACAAGGCGCTGATGGCGCCGGCGGTGTCGACGGGCAAGAAGAAGGAGAAGATCGCGCTTGCCGTGGGTGAGGAGCAGAAGAAGATGCTCCAGCAGTTTCACGAGCTCGGCCGCAAGCTGCGCGAAGGCGCGGAGAATGTCGGCGACAAGTTCGCCGACGAGGCGCGGAAAATCCACTTCGGCGAGACCGAGGCGCGCGGAATCTACGGCGAGGCCTCGCCCGACGAGGTGAAGGGGCTGCTCGACGACGGCGTGGAATTCATGCCGCTGCCGCCGCTGCCCGAAGAAAGAAACTAGGCCTTCTTCGCCAAGACCATGTAATTCACGTCGATGTCGCGAGAGCGCTGCCAGCGGTCGGCGATGGGGTTGTAGACCACGCCGGTACGGTCGGCGACGGTCATGCCGGCGGCGCGCAAAGCGGCTTCAAGTTCTTCAGGGCGGACCAGCTTGCCGAACTGATGGGTGCCGCGCGGCAGCCAGCGCAGCACGTATTCCGCACCCACGATGGCCAGCGCCAGCGCCTTGAAAGTGCGGTTGATGGTGGCGACGAACATGATGCCGCCGGGCTTCAGCATCTCGCCGCATTTGGCGATGAACAGGTCGATGTCGGCGACGTGCTCGACCACTTCCATGTTGAGGATCACGTCGAATTTTTCCCCCGCGTCGGCAAGCGACTCGGCGGTTTCGGCGCGATAGTCGATCTTCACGCCGCTCTCGGAGGCATGCAGCTTCGCCACCTCGATGTTGGTTTCCGATGCGTCGGCGCCGACAACTGCTGCGCCGAGGCGGGCCATCGGCTCGGACAGGAGCCCGCCGCCGCAGCCGATGTCGAGGAAGCGCAGCTTCTCGAACGGCTTGGCTGCGCGCGGGTCGCGGCCGAAGTGCTCGGCCACCGCGTCGCGGATATAGGCCAGCCGGACGGGGTTGAACTTGTGCAGCGGCCGGAATTTTCCGTTGGGGTTCCACCACTCGGCTGACAGTTTCGAGAAGCGCTCGACCTCGGCGGCGTCGATGGTGGTGGCTGCGGCAGTTCGGGCGGCCTGGGGCATGGTCGCGGTCTCCGTGGAGGGCAACAAGTCGGGCGCGTGTGACGAGATGTCAAGACGCGTGATCGCGTCTCGACGCCGCCCCCTCCACCGCCCTCGGCGGTCCGCCTCCCCCGTGAACGGGGGAGGATCCGCGTCGTGGCCCGCCCCGTCAGGCCGCCTTGGACTTTACGTAGGAGATGTAGCCGCGCACGTCGGCGGCGGGCTCGGAGTAGGCCTTGCCGAGCTTCTTCTCCATCGCGGCCATGTAGTCCTTCGCCCATTTCGGCGTGGCGTAGTCGATCACGTCGAGGAATTCGAGCGTGGCGGCGAGCCTGATGTCGGCGATGGAGGGGTTCTTGCCGCCGATGAAGGGCTGGCCGTCCATGTAGAAGGTGCGGAACACCTCCAGCGGTTCGGCGAGCGCGTCCTGCGCGGCCTTCTGCGCCTTCGACTTGTGATCGTCGCCGAGGTCCGACGAGCCGACCTCGCCGGGATAGAGCCCGAAGCCGAGGCGGCCGTAGGTGGCACGGGCCAGCAGCGGGTACATGGTGCCGATCAGGTAGAACATGGCGCTGTCGACCATGGCGCGCTTGGCCGGGTTCTTCGGGTAGAGCCGGTCGAGGCCGTGCTTGTTGGAGAGATACGACATGATGGCGCAGCTTTCCCACAACACGCCCTTGGGCAGGCCCTTTTCCTCGACCATCGGAGTCAGGTGGGCGGGGTTGCGCGCAAGGAACTCGGCCGAGCGGGTCGAGCCGTAGACGTCCTTCTCGTCGGCGTCGAGCTTGGCGGCGCGCACGAAGATGCGCACGGCAAGGTTGTTGACGCTGGGCTTCAGGACCGAAAGGGTCATGGCCGGCTTCCTCGCAGCCTTGGCTGGACGCTTGATCGCCGCCTTCGCCTTGGAGGCGACGCTGGATGCCGCCTTGGATACCTTTCCGGCCGCGGTACCAGCGGCCTTGGAGACCGTTCCGGCGGCGGTCCCTGCTACCTTCTTCACCGCCGCCGCCGCCTTCGCGGCAGAGCTTGCCTTCTTCGGCGCCGCCTTGGGTTTCGCGGCCGCCTTCGGCTTGGCCGCTGCCTTTGGCTTCGCGGCGGCCCTGGCCTTGGGCGCGGCCTTCGGCTTGGCGGCCGGTTTCTTCGTCGTCGACTTTGCCATGCGTTTCCTCCTCCTTGCGCGGCTTGCTCAGTAAATGCGGGTCAGTAGGGGTTCTTGGGCGAGCGGTCGTCCGAGAGGCTCTCGGTTGAACCTTCCGTCAGTTGCTCGATGGCGTCGGCGAGATGGATTTCGGCGATTGCGTAGTCGCCGCGGGCGACGCGGATCTTGTGCGCGGCGAACAGCACATCGGCGTGGCTGAAGCCGGCCGGCGGATCGAAGCGGTAGGACGCCAGTTCGACGGTGAGGCCGAGCGGGTCGTTGAAATAGATCGAATCCATGAAGCCGCGGTCCTTGGGACCGGTGTTCTTGATGCCGCGCTCGTTCAGCCGCTCGACTGCCTGAAGGAAGGTGACGCGCGAGACCGAAAACGCGATGTGGTGCACGCAGCCGGGCTCGGTCGGGGTACGCCGCGGGTCCGGCTTGCGGGTCTCGTCGGTGAAGATGGTGATGAGGCGGCCGTCGCCGGGATCGAAATAGAGATGGCTTTCGCTGGCGCGGTCGAGATTCGGCTGCTCGAAGATGAAGGGCATGCCGAGCGTGCCCTCCCAGAAGTCGATCGACGTCTGACGGTCGGCGCCGACCAAGGTGATATGGTGCACGCCCTGGCTCTGGAGCTTTCGCATGGATCCTCCACTCGCGCTGCTGACGGCAGTCTTGATTTGTATGCGATGCTAGTCGAATCGCGAGGTGTCCGCCATGCCCGATTCGTAGCGGGTCCGGCCCGGCGCTTGCCCTTCGCCGGCCTTTTGGCTATGGAGCCGGCGCATCCGGCAGGACGGGTTCGCCGTCCGACCAACCCATAACAAGACGGTTCCACAAGACCCGGGATTTTCGACGGGACGCCTGCATTCCATGGCCCGCATCGTGATGAAATTCGGCGGCACCTCCGTCGCCGACCTCGACCGCATCCTCAACGTCGCGCGCCATGTGAAACGCGAGGTCGATGCCGGCCATGAGGTCGCGGTGGTCGTGTCGGCCATGTCGGGCAAGACCAACGAGCTGGTCGGCTGGGTACAGAACATGCCCAAGGTCGCCGGATCGGACGCGCCGTTCTACGACGCGCGCGAGTATGATGCCGTGGTGGCCTCGGGCGAACAGGTGACGAGCGGGCTGCTGGCGATCGCGCTGCAGTCGATCGGCATCCACGCGCGGTCGTGGCAGGGCTGGCAGATCCCGCTGCGCACCGACACCGCGCATGGCGCGGCGCGAATCATGGACATTGACGGTTCCGACCTGATCAAGCGCATGGGGCAGGGCCAGGTGGCCGTGGTCGCCGGCTTCCAGGGCATCGCGGCGGACAACCGCATCACCACGCTCGGCCGTGGCGGGTCGGACACGTCGGCGGTGGCGCTCGCGGCGGCGGTGAAGGCGGACCGCTGCGACATCTACACGGATGTCGACGGCGTCTACACGACTGACCCGCGCATCGAGCCCAAGGCGCGGCGGCTGGACAAGATCTCCTTCGAGGAGATGCTGGAGATGGCGTCGCTCGGCTCGAAGGTGCTGCAGGTGCGCTCGGTCGAGCTCGCCATGGTGCACAAGGTGCGCACCTTCGTGCGCTCGTCATTCACGGACCCCAATGCACCGGGCATGGGCGACTTCGACAATCCGCCCGGAACGCTGATTTGCGACGAGGAAGAGATCGTGGAACAGGAAGTCGTCACCGGCATCGCGTTTGCCAAGGACGAGGCGCAGATCTCGCTGCGCCGCGTCGCTGACCGTCCGGGCGTGGCGGCGGGCATCTTCGGCCCGATGGCCGATGCCAACATCAACGTCGACATGATCGTGCAGAACATCTCCGAGGACGGCTCGCGCACCGACATGACCTTCACGGTTCCTTCGGGCGACGTCGCCAAGGCGCTGGCCGTTCTGGAGAAGAATCGGCCCCAGATCGGCTTCGACGTGGTTCAGCACGAGGCGGGCATGGTGAAGGTGTCGGTGATCGGCATCGGCATGCGCAGTCATGCGGGCGTGGCGGCGACCGCCTTCAAGGCGCTGGCCGACAAGGGCATAAACATCCGCGCCATCACGACTTCGGAGATCAAGATTTCCATCCTGATCGACGGGCCGTACGGCGAACTGGCTGTGCGGACTTTGCATTCGGTCTACGGTCTGGATAAGCAGTAGCTATTAAGTCGGTGCTGCGTTTGCGGGCGGGGCCTTTCGGCAGCCGCTCCTGATGCTTTGGAGCCGCGCATGAACAGGACGGTTACAGCAGGGGGACCGCGGGTGCTGCTCAAGCGCCTGCGCGAGCTGCTGGCCGCCGTCATGGAGCCGCAGGAACGGCTCGACCGCATCGTTCGCGAAATCGCCGGCAACATGGTGGCCGAGGTGTGCTCGCTCTACGTGCTGCGGGCCGACTCGGTGCTCGAGCTCTACGCCACCGAGGGCCTGAATCCCGGCTCGGTGCACCTGGCGCAGCTGAAGCTCGGCGAAGGCCTCGTGGGCACGATCGCGGCGAGCGCGCGGGCGCTCAACCTCACCGACGCGCAGCAGCACCCGGCATTCGCCTACCTGCCGGAGACGGGCGAGGAGATCTACCACTCGTTCCTCGGCGTGCCGGTGCTGCGCGCCGGCCGCACGCTTGGCGTGCTGGTCGTGCAGAACCGCACCATGCGCCAGTACCGCGAGGACGAGGTCGAGGCGCTGGAAACGGTCGCCATGGTGATCGCCGAGATGATCGCCACAGGCGACCTGGCGCGGCTGGCGCGGCCGGGCGTCGAGCTCGACCTGCGACGGCCGACGAGCTTCACCGGCAAGGGGCTGAACGAGGGCGTCGGGCTCGGCCACGTCGTGCTGCACGAGCCGCGCGTGGTGGTGACCAATCTTGTCAGCGAGGATATCGACGCCGAACAGGAGCGGCTGGAAACGGCGCTGGGGTCGCTCAGGCTCTCCATCGACGACATGCTGTCGCGGCGCGACGTGGCGGAGGAGGGCGAGCACCGCGCGGTGCTGGAAGCCTACCGCATGTTCGCCAACGACCGCGGCTGGGTGCGCCGGCTGACCGAAGCCGTGCGCAACGGCCTGACGGCGGAAGCGGCGGTCGAGAAGGTGCAGAGCGACATGCGGGCACGCATGATGCACATGACCGACCCCTACATGCGCGAACGCATGAGCGACTTCGACGACCTCGGCAACCGGCTGCTGAAGCAGCTGATGGGGCGCGGGCCGGACCAGCTGGCTGAGGGGCTGCCGAAGGATGCGATCCTGGTGGCGCGCACCATGGGCGCGGCCGAGCTGCTGGACTATCCGCGCGAGAGGCTTCGCGCGCTGGTGCTGGAGGATGGGGCGCCGACCAGCCATGTCGTCATCGTGGCGCGCGCCATGGGCCTGCCGGTCGTCGGCCAGCTCAAGGGTGCTGTGTCGATGTCGGAAAACGGCGACGCGATCATCGTCGACGGCGAGGACGGCCGCGTGCATCTGCGGCCGCAGGGCGACGTCGAGAGCGCCTATGCCGAGAAGGTGCGGTTCCGGGCGCGCAGGCAGCAACTCTATCGCGAACTGCGCGAACGGCCGTCGATGACGAAGGACGGCGTGGCGGTCGACCTTCTTATGAACGCGGGGCTTTCGGTCGACCTGCCGCAGCTGGCCGAATCGGGCGCGGCCGGCATCGGCCTGTTTCGTACCGAGCTGCAGTTCATGGTGGCTGCGCAGTTTCCGCGCGCCGAGGAGCAGGAGCGGCTTTACCGCGAGGTGATGGTTGCCGCGGCCGGCAAGCCGGTGACCTTCCGCACCATCGACATCGGCGGCGACAAGGTGCTGCCCTATTTCAACAACGTCGTACACGAGGAAAATCCGGCGCTCGGCTGGCGCGCGATCCGGCTCACGCTCGACCGCCCGGCGCTGCTGAGGACGCAGATGCGGGCGCTGCTCAAGGCCGCCGGCGGGCGCGAGCTGCGCGTCATGCTGCCGATGGTGACCGAGATCTCCGAAATCAGGCAGGCGCGCGAGATCATCGACCGCGAGGTGCGGCACCTGTCCAAGTTCGCCCATCATCTGCCGACGAGCCTGAAGCTCGGCGCGATGCTGGAGGTGCCGGCGCTGCTGTGGCAGCTCGACGAGCTGATGAACGCGGTCGACTTCGTGTCGGTCGGTTCGAACGACCTGTTCCAGTTCATCACCGCGTCGGACCGCGGCCATTCGATGATGGCCGGACGTTTCGACCCGATGTCACCCGCCTTCCTGCGCGTGCTGCGGCAGATCGCCGATGCCGGCCATCGCAACCACACCTCCGTGACGCTGTGCGGCGAGCTGGCCGGGCGGCCGATCTCGGCGATGGCGCTGGTGGCGCTTGGGTTCCGCTCGATCTCGATGGCGCCGGCGGCCATCGGCCCGGTCAAGGCCATGCTGCTTGAGCTCGATGCCGGCAAGCTCAGGGCGCGTCTGGATGCGGCCATGGCCGAAAAGGGCGCGGAAGCCGACACCCGCGGCGTGCTGACAGCGTTTGCCGCCGAGAACGAGATTCCGCTTTGATCGAATTGCCCGCAGAACGCATGGACCAGGTCCTGAAGCGCTTCGACATGGTCGAGGCGCGGATGGCGGCCGGGCCGAGCGCAGAGGAATACGTCAAGCTCGCCTCGGAGTATTCCGAGCTGCAGGAGATCGCGCAGGCGGTGCGTGCGCTCAAGGCGGCCGAGCAGGAGGACGTCGACCTGCAGGCGATGCTTGCCGACAAGTCCACAGACGCGGAGATGCGCGCGCTGGCCGAGGCCGACCGCGAGGCTGTGGCCGAGAGGCTCGACACGCTGCGCCAGCAGATCCAGATCCTGCTGCTGCCGAAGGATGCGGCCGACGAACGCAGCGCCATACTCGAAATCCGTGCCGGCACGGGCGGCGACGAGGCGGCGCTGTTCGCCGGCGACCTGTTCCGCATGTATGAGCGCTATGCCGCCACGCAGGGGTGGAAGGTCGAGGTGATGTCGACCAGCGAGGGCGAAGTCGGCGGCTTCAAGGAAATCGTCGCTTCGGTGACCGGCAAGGGCGTGTTCGCGCGGTTGAAATTCGAGTCTGGCGTGCACCGCGTCCAGCGCGTGCCGGCGACCGAGGGCAGCGGGCGCATCCACACGAGCGCCGCGACGGTGGCGGTGCTGCCGGAGGCCGAGGATGTCGACATCGAGATCAAGCCCGAGGATATCCGCATCGACACGACGCGGGCGTCGAGCTCCGGCGGCCAGCACGCCAACACGACCGAGACGGCGGTTCGCATCCTGCATATACCGACCGGCATCATAGTGGTGCAGGCGGAGAAGTCGCAGCACCAGAACCGGGCGCGCGCCATGCAGATCCTGCGCGCGCGGCTCTACGACATCGAGCGCTCTCGCCTCGCCGACGAGCGCTCGGAGGAGCGGCGCCTGCAGGTCGGATCGGGCGACCGCTCGGAGCGGATCCGCACCTACAATTTTCCGCAGGGGCGGCTGACCGACCACCGCATCAACCTGACGCTCTACAAGCTGGACCGAATCATCGAGGGCGACCTCGACGAAGTGGTCGACGCGCTGATCGCCGACCACCAGGCGACGCTGCTGGCGGCGGAGCGGTGAGGCGCGCGATGGCCGACGGCCGGCCCACCACGCTCGGCCAGCTCCATTCCGCCGCGCGTCGCACACTGGAAGCGGCGGGGCTTGCCGAAGCCGCGCTCGATGCGCGTCTCCTGGTCGAAGCGGTTACGGGCACGACGCGCACCGACGCCGTAACAGCGCCGGAGAAGCCGGTGGCCGGCTACATGGCAACGGAGCTCGCGCAGGCGATACGTCGCCGGCTTGCGGGGGAGCCGGCGTATCGCATCATCGGACGGCGCGACTTCTACGGGCTGGAACTCGCCCTTTCGCCCGACACGCTGGAGCCGCGGCCGGACACCGAGACGCTGGTCGACCTGGTGCTGCCGCCGCTTCGCGAGATCGTGGCCCGGCGCGGCGTTGCCCGTGTGCTCGATCTCGGCACTGGCACCGGCGCGATCGCGCTGGCGCTGCTGAAGGAAGTGCCGGGCACCTTCGCGACCGCCACGGACATCGCGCAGGGAGCGCTCGACACCGCGGCCGCGAACGCGCTGCGCCACGGGCTTGCCGGACGGTTCTCGGCGGTGCGGTCCAACTGGTTCGATGCCCTGGAAGGGCGGTTCGATCTGATCGTGTCCAACCCGCCCTACATCGAGAGCGGCGAAATTGCGCTGCTGTCCCCGGAAGTGCGCCTGTTCGATCCGCGCGCAGCGCTCGATGGCGGCGCCGACGGTCTCGACGCCTACCGGGCGATAGCAGCGGCGGCGGGGATGCATCTGGCGGAGGGCGGTGTTGTCGCGGTCGAGACCGGACACTTGCAGAAGGCCGGCGTGACCACCATATTTCTGGCCAATGGTTATGCCATCGAGGCCGAGGCAAAGGATCTCGGGGGCCGGGACAGGGCACTGCTCTTCCGGCGAACGGCCAGCTAAGCACCGGAAAACGCTCGATTGCGCGCTATGACGCATGTGCGAAATTACGGCTTGGCAACGATAGGGAATGCGGCTAGGGTCCGCGCGCCGGATAAGACGAAGCAGGCAGTGCCGTATCGATTCGGTTCCCGGATAACGAGCTGCCTTTTAGCGTGAAAACGCCGCTGCTTCGCGCGGGGGTCGACCGGCGATCGACTAGGACCGGAAACGAATGAGCGATGGCGTGCGCGCGAGGCGCGACTGCGCCCAAAGAGCACCGCGAGGCCTGAGCTGCGACTCCGGCCGACGACCAATTTCAACCGTCTCAGCAAAGTGAATCGGATGAGGCCACAACAGCAGAACCGGCGCATGCGCGGCCGCGGCAATAACAACAACAATAATAACAATAACAACAATCATAACCAGAATCGCCGCGGCCCAAATCCGCTGACCCGCAGCTACGAGAGCAACGGCCCGGACGTTAAGATCCGCGGCACGGCTCAACAGGTGGCCGAGAAATACACCACGCTCGCCCGCGACGCGCAGAGCTCCGGCGACCGGGTGATGGCGGAGAACTATCTCCAGCACGCCGAGCACTACAACCGCATCATCGCGGCCGCGCTTGCCCAGCAGGCGCTGCAGCAACAGCAGCAGCCGCGCGACGCCAATGACGATTTCGACGGCGAGGGCGAAGGCGACGACGGCATCGAGATGCCGCGCGGTTTCGAGACGCCCCAAGTGCAGCAGCCGCAGCAGTCGCATGCGAACCAGCAGCAGCCGCACCAGGCCTTCCAGCAGCAGCCGCCGCAGTTCCTGCAGCCGCAGGGCTACGGCCCGCAGCCGGTGATCGAGGGCATCCCGGCCGAAGTGGCGCATGCCGAAGGTGGCATGAACGGCGATGCCAATGGCGGGCGCGAGCATTTCGGCGAGAATGGCGGCGCGAACGGCCAGGCTAACGACGGCGCGCCGCGCCGCGGCCGCCGGCGCCGGCCGATGCGCAGCCGCAGCGGCGAGGGCGGCGTCGAGCAGAACGGCGGGTCCGAAGATGGCGGCGACGCCGGCGAGGCCGCACCGCAGACCGAGGGCGAGCCGGTCTAAGGACTGGCCTCCGGTTGGAATCGAAGAGCCCGGCCTTGTGCCGGGCTTTTTCGTGTCTGCAGGCTTCATCACACAAGCGGCCGTCACCCTCGGGCTTGTCTCGAGGATCTGCCTACCTCGCAATGTCGTAGGTCCTCGGGACAAGCCCGAGGATGACGGCGGTTGAGGCGACTAATCCTCCGAGCGTACGCCGGTTTCGCGGTTGCGGTCGTAGCGGCGGGTGTGCGGGAACTCTGGCAGCCAGGCTTCCCGCCGGATGGTCCAAAGCTCGTAGGTCGGCTTGAACTGGTCGGGTGCGTCGAAGGCGCCGATGTTGACGCCGATCTCGTCGCCGAACCGACCGAAGACCGGCGAACCGCATCGCGGGCAGAAATACCGTCCCTCGTAGTCGCGGGTCTCTCCCTCGACGGTCACCGCATCGGCGGGGAAGATCGCCGAGGCGTGGAACAGCGCGCCGTGGTTCTTGCGGCAGTCGAGGCAGTGGCAGATGCCGACGCGGTACGGTCGGCCCACGGCCACGATCCTGACGTCGCCGCAGAGACAGCCGCCGGTGTGCCGATCCATGACACATCTCCTTAACAACAGCGGGCGAGCATGGCTGCGGGCGGCCGCGCCGTCCAGACCCGCGAGCTTTCAGTGCGCCGCCGATTTCGCCTTCACGGCATCTTGAGGGGTGGGGAATCCTTTCCCATATCTGCCCCGAGAGGACCTGCCTGAGAATTCGAGGGAAGGCGTTCGCGCCGGAACGAGACGAGGGGGTCCGTCACCACAGCCGAGCCGGTGCCGCATAAGGGCCGGGGAGGGAAGGAGACAGGAATGAACATCGAGAAATATTCCGAGCGGGTCCGCGGCTTCATCCAGTCGGCCCAGACGATGGCGCTGTCGCGCGGCCATCAGCAGTTCACGCCCGAGCACATGCTGAAGGTGCTGGTCGACGACGAGGAAGGCCTGGCCGCCTCGTTGATCGAGCGCGCCGGCGGCCGCGTGCGCGACGTACGCACCGGCGTCGAGACTGCGCTCGCGGCGATGCCCAAGGTTGAGGGCGGCAACGGGCAGCTCTATCTGGCGCAGCCTCTGGCCAAGGTGTTTTCCACCGCCGAGGACATGGCCAAGAAGGCCGGCGATTCGTTCGTCACGGTCGAGCGGCTGCTGACGGCGCTCGCCGTCGAGAAGTCGGCCAAGACCGCCGACATCCTCGCCAAGGCAGGCGTGACCGCGCAGGCGCTTAATTCCGTCATCAATGACATCCGCAAGGGCCGCACCGCCGACTCGGCTTCCGCCGAGCAGGCCTACGACGCGCTGAAGAAGTATGCGCGCGACCTGACGAAGGATGCCCGCGAGGGCAAGCTCGACCCGGTGATCGGCCGCGACGACGAGATCCGCCGCACGATCCAGGTGCTGTCGCGGCGCACCAAGAACAACCCGGTGCTGATCGGCGAGCCCGGCGTCGGCAAGACCGCGATCGCGGAAGGGCTGGCGCTGCGCATCGTCAATGGAGACGTGCCCGAGTCACTCAAGGACAAGCAGCTGATGGCGCTCGACATGGGCGCGCTGATTGCCGGTGCGAAGTATCGCGGCGAGTTCGAGGAGCGGCTGAAGGCCGTGCTCAACGAGGTAACGGCCGCAGACGGGAACATCATCCTGTTCATCGACGAGATGCACACGCTGGTGGGCGCCGGCAAGGCGGATGGCGCCATGGATGCGTCAAACCTGCTCAAGCCTGCCTTGGCGCGCGGTGAATTGCACTGCGTCGGTGCGACAACGCTTGATGAATATCGCAAGCATGTGGAAAAAGACCCGGCGCTGGCCCGCCGGTTCCAGCCGGTGTTTGTCGATGAACCGACTGTAGAAGACACGGTGTCGATCCTGCGCGGGTTGAAGGAGAAATATGAGCAGCACCACAAGGTGCGCATCTCCGATTCGGCGCTCGTGTCGGCGGCCACGCTTTCTAACCGCTACATTGCCGACCGCTTCCTTCCGGACAAGGCCATCGACCTTGTCGACGAGGCGGCTTCGCGGCTTCGCATGCAGGTCGATTCCAAGCCGGAAGCACTGGACGAGATCGACCGCCGCATCATGCAGCTCAAGATCGAGCGCGAAGCGCTCAAGGTCGAGAAGGACGAGGCCTCGAAGGACCGGCTGGTGCGGCTCGAAAAGGAACTTGCCGGTCTCGAGGAAGAATCGACCGCGCTCACGTCCAAGTGGCAGTCGGAGAAGCAGAAGCTCGGTCTTGCCGCCGATCTCAAGAAGGAACTGGATGAGGTTCGCAACGAACTGGCCATTGCCCAGCGCAAGGGCGAGTTCCAGCGCGCCGGCGAACTTGCCTATGGCAAGATACCGGAACTGGAAAAGCAGTTGACGGAAGCCGAGGCTCGCGACGGCCAGGGTGGCGGCATGGTCGAGGAAGTGGTTACGCCCGACCACGTCGCCCATATCGTGTCGCGCTGGACCGGCATTCCGGTCGACAAGATGCTGGAGGGCGAGCGCGACAAGCTCTTGCGCATGGAAGACGAGATCGCCAGGCGCGTCGTCGGCCAGGGCGAGGCGGTGCAGGCCGTCTCCAAGGCGGTGCGG
>JAHBYZ010000050.1 GCA_019635695.1 Rhizobiaceae bacterium | reverse complement strand
TGGACAGCCCGTTGAAGTAGCCACTACCGCGCCCCGCGAACACGTAGGGATTGTCGCCGACGCGGTTCTGCGCACGGATGATGTCCAGCGCCAGCGCCGGCAACTTCAGGTCGCCGCCGGTGCCTTTCTCCCGGTCCTCGCTCGGCACGGTCCATATGCCGTCGACCGTCACGGCATCCCAACGCAGCGTCTTCACCTTGTCGCGGCGCTGGCCGGTGAGCAGGGCGAATCGCAACATGGCTCCGAATGTGCCGGCGTCGGCCGCCACTGCCCAAACGGTGCGGATCTCGTCGTCGGACAGCACCCGCTCGCGCTGGCGAGCCTTGGGCTCGGTGCGGCGCATCCCGCGAACGATCGGCGAGGTGTAGTCGTCGTCGCGGGTCGCGCTCCAGTTCATCAGGCCGCGGACGATCGCCAGCACCATGTCGGCCTGCCGCGCGCCGTTCTCGTCTTCGATCGTGTCGAGCAGCTTGGCGACATCGCTTCGCTTGATGCCGGCGAACTCGCGGGGTCCCCAGGCTGGCATCACCAGCTTTTCGAGCAGCCGGCGAATGTCCTTCTCGGATTTCAGACCCTTGGCAGCGACGTGCCGCTTTAGCCATGCGTCGGCCACGTCCTTGAAGGTCGCGGGCGCCGCCTTCACTTCGACGGCGGGAAGCCCTTCCTTGATGCGGCGGATGGCCACCCGTGCCGCCTCGCGTGCCGCCTCTATCTCCATGTGGTCGGTCGCGCCGATGGTGGCCCACACCTGCTTCCCGGCGGGGTCGCGGGACACGGCAACGAAGGTCTTCGCGCCCGACGGCATGATTCGCACGTAATGCCCGCGAAGCTCAGGATCTGGGAATGTGTAGCGCGCCGCCTTGGGCTTCAGGGCAACGACGCCGGCATCCGATAGGGTCTTCCTGCGGGTCACGGGCTATCTCCGGGCTAACACCGGGCTAACAGCGCGCCTCTGTCACTTGCGCTCACGTCTGCTAACCTCTACGCACGAAGTAAGGAAAATCAGGCGGTTGAGCAAGTCGGCGTGAGTGCGCGTTAGCCGGAATGAGCAGTTGTCCCGTGACTTTTAATCATGTGGTCGAGGGTTCGATTCCCTCCCGGCTCACCATTCATTCCGCAGCGGTGCGGCGTTAAGCGCGTCTGCGAAAACTTGACCTTCTTACGCAGCTATTTCTAATCGCGGGGCGTGCCGCAGTCGTGCGGCCGCTTCTGGCGGGGGCTGGACATGCTTTATCCGATGGTTGTCACGCTGCACCTGCTGTGCGCCATCCTGTTCATCGGCGTCGTCTTCTTCGAGGTGATCCTGCTCGAAGGCATCCGCAAGAGGCTCGGCGACGAACTGATGATGTCGGTCGAGATGAGTCTGATCGCCCGCGCACGCAAGGTCATGCCCTGGGTGGTCGCGACGCTGTTCGCCAGTGGCATCTATCTTGGCTACGTCAACTTCTCGTCGTCCGGCCTGTCCTGGGACAACTCGTTCTCGGTGCTGCTGACGGCCAAGATCGTTCTGGCGTTGAGCGTGCTGGTGCACTTCGTCACGGCGATCCGCGCCTCTATGACCGGCTGCATGAGCTCGCGCCGTTTCCAGATCACCCATATCAGCGTCGCCATCCACATGCTCTTCATCGTCATCCTCGCAAAGGCGATGTTCTACATCAGCTGGTAGTGACGACGCCTTCGTGATTGGCGGCGCACGCTTAGCCCGCCTATATGCGCGGCAAGGAATCGGGGTCGGAGCGCAATGGCGCTGGATGTGGGCGTGGTGAGTGCGGTTGGAGCAGGGGCGATCTCGTTCCTGTCTCCTTGCGTGCTGCCGCTGGTGCCGCCTTACCTCTGCTATATGGCCGGCGTATCGGTCGACGATTTCCGCGCCGAAACGCCTGCCGAACGCAATCCGGCCGCGCGCTGGGCGTTGTTCGCCGCATCGCTTGCTTTTGTGCTCGGCTTCTCCACCGTCTTCGTGGCGCTCGGCGCCGGCGCGTCGTCCATCGGCGCGCTGCTGCGCGCATGGCAGCAGGAACTCGCCATCGTCGCCGGCATCGTCATCATCGTCATGGGCCTGAATTTTCTCGGCTTGCTGCGGATACCGCTGCTCTCGCGCGAGGCGCGTTTCCAGTCGCGCGGCCGGCCGGCTAGCGCGGCCGCCGCCTATGTGATGGGGCTGGCCTTCGCCTTTGGCTGGACGCCCTGCATCGGTCCCGTGCTTGGACCTATCCTGACGCTGGCCGGCGGCAGTGCGACAGTCGGCGAGGGGGCCTTCCTGCTGGCCGCCTATTCGCTCGGCCTCGGTATCCCGTTCCTGATCGCCGCCCTGTTTTCCGGCGCCTTCATGCGTTTCCTCCAGCGCTTCCGCATGCATCTCGGGCGCGTGGAAAAGGTCATCGGCGCGCTGCTGGTCGTCGCCGGGGTGCTGTTCGTCACCGGCGGCATGCAGACGGCATCCTACTGGCTGCTCGAAACCTTCCCGGGCCTCGGCCTGCTGGGCTGATCTGGTCCGCTCGGCTAAGCCGTCGTTTGGGTCCATTAACCCGGCGGTGCTATAGGGGCGCGATTCACCCTTCGAACACGCCAACCTTCAGGACATGGGCGACATATGACCGGACGATCCTGCCTCTGCGTGGTGCTGGCTGCGGGCGAGGGCACGCGCATGAAGAGCACGCTGCCGAAGGTGCTGCACAAGGTGGCCGGCCTGCCGATGGTCGCCCATGTGGCCGCGGCGGTTCGCGGCGCGGGCGCCGACATCGCGCTGGTCGCCGGCAACGGCTCCGACAGCGTGCGCGACGCGGTGCGCGCCGTGGCCCCGTCGGCGGAGACCTACGTGCAGACCGAGCGGCTCGGCACTGCGCATGCCGTCATGGCCGCGCGCGATGCGCTGCGCCGCGGCTATGACGATCTGCTGGTCGTCTTCGGCGACGCGCCGCTGATCCGCAGCGAGACGCTGCTTGCCGCCCGCGAGCGGCTGGCCGCCGGCTTCGACGTTGTCGTCTTCGCTTTCCGCACCGAGCGGCCGGCCGGCTACGGCCGCGTGCTGACCCGCGACGGCCGTGTCACCGGCATCCGCGAAGATCGCGACTGTTCGGATGAGGAAAAGCTCATAACGCTTTGCAATGGCGGGCTTATGGCGATCACCGGCCGTCATGCGATCAGGTTGATCGAATCGGTCGGCAATGACAACGCCAAGGGCGAATACTACCTGACCGACGTGGTCGAGGTCGCGGCCGAAGCCGGCCTCGCGGTTACTGCCGTGACCATCGACGCCGACGACGTGCTGGGCGTCAACAACCGCGCCGAACTCGCCGAAGCCGAGGCACTGTGGCAGCAGCGCCGCCGCCGGCAGGTGATGCTGTCCGGTGTGACGATGATCGACCCCGGCAGCGTTTTCTTCTCATGGGATACCGAGGTCGGGGCCGAAACCGTCGTCGAGCCCAATGTCTGGTTCGGTCCCGGCGTAAAGGTTGGACGCGACGTCGCGATCCACGCCTATTCGCATCTCGAAGGCGCCACCGTTGGCGACCACGTCTCGGTGGGGCCGTTCGCCCGCCTGCGTCCCGGCACGCGGCTGGCCGAGAAGTCTAAGGTCGGCAATTTCTGCGAGGTCAAGCAGGCCGATGTCGGGCCGGGCGCCAAGATCAACCACCTGACCTACATAGGCGACGCGGTGATTGGCGCGGGCAGCAACATCGGCGCCGGCACGATTACCTGCAACTATGACGGCTTCTCCAAGCACGTCACGGAGATCGGCGCGAACGTCTTCATCGGCTCCAACTCCAGCCTCGTTGCGCCGGTGCGCATCGGCGACGGCGCCTACGTCGCCTCCGGCAGCGTTGTCACCGAAAGCGTGCCGGACGACGCGCTCGCCCTTGGCCGCGCCCGGCAGGCAACGAAGGAAGGCCGCGCCCGCGAGCTGCGCGAACGACTTGCGGCGGCGAAGAAGCGCGGGTAACGGGGCCTTCAGCATTGGCGGCGGACAATGTCGCAGCGTCACCGCCGCGCAATGAGCGGAAACCTATCGTGATTTTCCTCTGCCCTGCCGCAATTCGTAGATAGCGGCCGCAAGGGCGAGGCTGAGAGGCAGGAAACCATGTGCGGAATCGTGGGCATCGTCGGCAACATGCCGGTCGCGCCGCTGATCGTCGATGCGCTCAAGCGCCTCGAATATCGCGGCTATGATTCCGCCGGCGTGGCGACCATCGAGAACGGCCACCTGGAGCGCCGCCGCGCCGAGGGCAAGCTGATAAACCTTGAACGCCGGCTTGGCGCCGAACCGCTCGGCGGCCGCATCGGCATCGGTCATACCCGCTGGGCCACCCACGGCGTGCCGAACGAGACCAACGCGCATCCGCACTTCTCGGACAATGTCGCGATCGTTCACAACGGCATCATCGAAAATTTCGCCGACCTGCGCACGGAACTTACCGCCGACGGCTACACCTTCACCTCGCAGACCGACACAGAGGTCGTCGCACACCTGATTGCCCGCGGCATGAAACAGGGCCTGCCGGTCGTCGAGGCTGCTCACGCGGCGCTGCGGCGGCTGGAGGGCGCGTTCGCGCTCGCCATCATGTTCGGCGGCGACGACGACCTGCTGATCGGCGCCCGCAACGGTCCGCCGCTGGCGGTTGGCCACGGCGACGGTGAGATGTTCCTCGGCTCGGACGCCATCGCGCTCGCCCCCTTCACCGACGCAATCACCTATCTGGAGGATGGCGACTGGTGCGTTGTGCGCCGCAACCAGGTGCAGATTTTCGACCTGAACGGCCGCAAGGTCGACCGCAAGCAGCAGCGCTCGATCGGCACATCCTATCTGGTCGACAAGGGCAACCACCGGCACTTCATGGAGAAGGAGATCCATGAACAGCCGGAGGTGATCTCCCACACGCTGGCCCACTATCTCGACTTCGTGACGGGCGCGCCGCGCGACATGCCGCTGCCCTTCGACTTCGCGAAGATGGACCGGCTGGCGATCTCGGCCTGCGGCACCGCCTATCTCGCCGGCCTCGTGTCCAAATACTGGTTCGAGCGCTTCGCCCGCTTGCCCGTCGACATCGATATCGCGTCTGAGTTCCGCTACCGCGAGATGCCGCTCAGCAAGAAGAGCGCGGCGATGTTCATCTCGCAGTCCGGCGAGACGGCTGACACGCTGGCCTCGCTGCGCTACTGCCGCCGCGAGGGCATTCCGATCGGTTCGGTCGTCAACGTGCGGGAATCCACCATCGCACGCGAATCCGACGGCATCTTCCCGACGCTGGCCGGTCCCGAGATCGGCGTCGCCTCGACCAAGGCGTTCACCTGCCAGCTCTCCGTGCTCGCCTCGCTCGCCGTCCGTGCCGCCCACGACCGCGGCTATGTCGACGCGCAGGGCGCGGCAAAGATGGTGCGCGAGCTTTCGGAGGCGCCGCGCTTTGCCAGCATGGCTCTGCGCCTAGACGAGCGCATCGAGAAAGTGGCGCGCGAACTCGCCAAGGTGAAGCATGTGCTCTACCTGGGCCGCGACACTAATTTCCCGCTGGCGCTCGAAGGCGCGCTCAAGCTCAAGGAAATCTCCTACATCCACGCCGAGGGCTATGCAGCCGGCGAGCTGAAGCACGGGCCGATCGCCCTGATCGACGAGAACATGCCGGTGATCGTCGTGGCCCCGCACGACCGCATCTTCGACAAGACCGTGTCGAACATGCAGGAAGTCGCCGCGCGCGGCGGCCGCATCATCCTGTTCACGGACGAGAAGGGGGCACAAAAGGCATCGGTCAAGACGCTCGACACCATCGTCATGCCCGACGTGCCTGAACTGATCGCGCCGATCGTCTACGCGATCCCGCTGCAGCTTCTGGCCTACCACACGGCCGTCGCCATGGGCACCGATGTCGACCAGCCGCGCAACCTCGCCAAGTCGGTCACTGTCGAATAGCCCTGCTGCGGCGCAAAATCATTTGTCGCCGGGCGGCGGCGCTGCTCTAATCAAGTGGCGCAGACGCCTGGGACCGAATGGCCGACATACCGCCTCCGACTCCGCGAACCTCCGGTTTCGCACGGCTCAGGAACTACTTCCTGACCGGCGTGATCGTCGTTGCGCCGGTGGCCATCACCGCCTACCTGTCGTGGACAGCCATCGCCTGGGTTGATTCCTGGGTGAAGCCCTACATTCCCGAGCGATACAATCCCGACCACTATCTGCCGTTCGCCGTGCCCGGCTTCGGCGTGCTGGTCGCGCTGCTGGTCATCACGCTGGTCGGCTTCGTCACGACGAACTTCGTCGGCCGCGCCATCCTGGGCTGGGGCGAGCGCCTGCTGTCGCGCATGCCCCTGGTTCGCAATCTCTACCGGGTGCTGAAGCAGATATTCGAAACCGTGCTGGCCAACCGCAATGATCTGTTCAAGCAGGTCGCGCTGTTCGAATATCCGCGCAAGGGCGCATGGTCGATTGTCTTCATCGCCAAGCAGCAGGAGACGGAGATCAACCGGGCGCTATCCACACGCCACGGCCGCACCATCGCCGTGTTCCGGCCGATCACGCCCAACGTCACCACCGGCTATCTCATCTACGCCGATGAGGCCGACGTCATACCCATCGACATGTCGATCGAGGATGCCGCCAAGCTGCTGGTGTCTGCCGGGCTGGTTCCGCCGCCGGACCAGCAGCAGAAGTTGAACGATATGGCCGAGGAGGCGCGGCGCAAGCAGCGCCGCAGGCGCGGCAGGGGCGCGGACACTCCACCCGAGCCTCCGGCCTCAGCCTGATCGCAGCAGCCGCACCGCTTCGTCGCGCCCGAACAGATAGAGCAGGTGCCGCAGCGCCGCGCCGCGCTCCGATTCCAGCTCGGGGTCCCGCTGCAGGATGAGGCGGGCGTCGTCGCGGGCGATCTCCAGCAGGTCGGAATGGTGCTCCAGCCGGGCGACGAGGAAACCCGGCACGCCCGACTGCTTTGTTCCGAGCAGGTCGCCCTGACCGCGAAGCTTCAGATCTTCCTCGGCGATGCGGAATCCGTCTTCTGTCTCGCGCATGATGGCCAGTCGCGCCCGCGCCGTCTCGCCGAGCGGCCCCTCGTAAAGCAGCACGCAGGAGGACGGTAGCGCACCGCGCCCGACGCGTCCGCGCAGCTGGTGGAGCTGCGCGAGGCCAAAGCGCTCGGCGTGCTCGATCACCATGATCGTGGCGTCCGGCACGTCGACGCCCACTTCCACCACTGTCGTAGCGACGAGGATGCGCGTGCGCCCCTCCTTGAAATCGGCCATCGCCGTGTCCTTGGCCGGCCCGGCCATGCGCCCGTGCACCAGCCCGACAGCGTCCCCGAAGCGCTGGCGCAGCGCGTCCGCGCGCTTCTCGGCGGAGACCAGCCCGACGACCTCCGATTCCTCCACCAGCGGGCAGATCCAGTAGATTTTCTGGCCTTCCGCCACCGCGTCGGCGATGCGGTCGGTGAGGTCCGACAGCCGCTCGACGGGCATCGTCACGGTGCGAATCGGCTGCCGCCCCGCCGGCTTCTCGGTCAGCCGCGACACATCCATGTCGCCGAAGGCGGTCAGCATCAGTGTGCGCGGGATCGGGGTCGCCGTCATCACCAGCATGTCGGGCGCCGCGCCTTTCGCGCCCATGGCCAGACGCTGGTGCACGCCGAAGCGATGCTGCTCGTCCACCACCGCGAGCCCAAGGTCGCGGAAGGCGACGCTCTCCTGGAATAGCGCATGCGTACCTATGACGATGTCGACGGACCCTTCCGCGATGGCCGCCAGCGCAGCGTCGCGCTCGCGCCCCTTGAGCCGTCCGGTGAGCAGCGCGACCGAAAGGCCAGCCCTGGCGGCGAGCGGCTCTATGGTCGCCAGATGCTGCCGCGCGAGGATTTCGGTCGGCGCCATCAGCGCAGACTGCGTTCCGGCTTCGGCCGCGCGCGCCATGGCGAGCAGCGCCACAACCGTCTTGCCGGCGCCGACGTCGCCCTGCAGCAGGCGTAGCATCCGCTCCGGACTGGCGAGGTCGGCGTCGATCTCGGCCATCGCCGTCTCCTGCGCGCGCGTCAGCGAATAGGGCAGTGCAGATCGCACGGCACCGACCTTGCTGCCGTCGCCGGTCAGCGGCCGGCCGGACAGCCTGCGCGTGCGTGCGCGGACCAGCGCTAGCGCCAACTGACCAGCGAGGAATTCGTCGTAGGCGACCCGCCGCCAGGCTGCGGTGGACGGATCGGCATCGAGCGGCGCCTCGGGCGCATGCAGCCTTTCCAGCGCGTCCTTCAGCGGCGGGAACGAATGCCGCGCAGCCAGCGCTTTTTCCTGCCACTCAGGCAGCACCGGCAGCCGTGCGACGGCCTGACTGACCGCCTTGCGCAGAACCCGTGGCGACAGCCCCGCCGTCAGCGGGTAGACCGGCTCCACCAGCGGCAGGCCGCCCGCCTCGGCCGCGGGCACCATATGGTCGGGATGCACCATGCTCGGCCGGCCGTTGAACCACTCCATGCGGCCCGACACGATGGTGACCTGCCCGACCGGCAGCAGCTTCTCCAGATATTCCCGGTGCGCGTGGAAGAAGGTCAGCGCCATCTCGCCGGTCTCGTCGAAGGCGAAGACGCGGTAGGGCACGTTCGACTTTCCACGCGGCGAAGGCTGGTGGCGGTCGATGGTCACCTCCAGCGTCGCGATCGTGCCTTCCGGCGCATGCGCGATCTCGTAGCGCTTGCGCCGGTCGATCACCGTATGCGGAAGCACGAACAGCAGGTCGCCGACGCGCAGCTCTCGCCCCGTGAGGTCCGCAGGCACCACCGCTGCCAGCAGCTCGGCAACCTTTGGCCCGACGCCGTCGAGCGCAATGGCCGGCGCAAAGAGCGGATCGAGCAGGGCAGGGCGCATGATGTCAGCTTAGGTGTTCGTCGCACGTGCGTTAAGGCTGACAGGACCGGTCGTCCACGGTATATCGCCCGCCTCGAAAGCGACCACATGACCGACACTCTCGACATCCGCCGGCGCAAAGCCCGGTTCCGCTCCTGGCATCGCGGCATGCGCGAGGCCGATCTCATCATGGGCGGCTTTGCGGACGCGCAGATCGCCGCCTTGAACGAGGCGGAAATGGCCCAATATGAGGGTCTGCTCGACGTGCCGGACGCCGACCTGATCCGCTGGGTCACCGGTGAGCTGCCGGTGCCGGACGTTCACGATACCCCGCTCTTCCGCAAGATCGCTTCCTTCGCCGGCGCTGGCCGGTCTTGACGCCATGCCTCTGATCGACCCTATCAAGATCCCCGCCGGCGTGTCTGGCGCCGTATTCGTGGACGGCGTCGCTGACGGCTACGAAGCCTTTGCGCTCGAGGCGCTTCGCACGGCAGTGGCCGGTAACGGCCCGTTGGTCTTCGTGTTGCGCGATGGCCAACGCCTGCCGCAGTTGCGCGACGCTCTTGTCTTCGCTGCGCCGGGCGTTCCCGTGTTGGAGCTGCCAGCCTGGGACTGCCTGCCCTACGACCGCGTGTCGCCCGGAGCCGATGCCGCGGCACGCCGGCTCGACGCAATGGCCGGCATGATCGCGCTGGCGAAGAAGCCGCATCCCGCGTTCGTGCTCACGACCGTCAATGCGGTGCTGCAACGCATGCCGCCGGCGGCAGCGATCGACGCGCAGATGTTCGTCGCGCGCCCGGGCAATCAGGTCGACATGAACAGGCTGCTGGCGCGGCTGGAGACCAACGGTTTCGAGCGCGTCGCCACGGTGCGGGAGGTCGGCGAATATGCCGTGCGCGGCGGCATCCTGGACCTGTTCGTGCCCGGCTCGCCTGAGCCCCTGCGGCTCGACTTTTTCGGCGATACGCTGGAATCGATCCGCGCCTTTGACGCCGCCACCCAGCTGACCGTCGGTCAGCGCAAGGAACTGCGGCTCGGCGCCATGAGCGAGGCGCCGCTGACGCCGGAGGCCATCAGCCGCTTCCGCCGCAGCTACATCGAGGCCTTCGGCGCGCCCTCGCGCGACGACGCGCTCTATGCCGCCATCAGCGAAGGCCGCCGCTTCGCCGGCATGGAGCACTGGCTGCCCTTTTTCCACGAGCGGTTGCAGACACTGTTCGACTACCTGCCGGGTGTGCCGTTCGTTTTCGATCACCTTGCCGCCGAGGCAATCGGCGAGCGCCATGCGCAGATCGCCGACCATTACGAGGCGCGGCAACGCCAGTCGTCGGGCTCGGCGGGCGAAGCTGTGCCTTACAAGCCAGTCGCGCCGGAACTGATGTATCTCTCCCCAGAGGAGATCAAGAGGCGCGCTGAAGACGGGCTTTCCGTCTCCTTCTCCGCATTCGACCTGCCGGACACCTCGCGCACGCTGTTCCACGCCGGCGCGAAGCCCGGCCGCAATTTCGCCGAGGAGCGCGCCGACCCCAACGCCAACGTCTTTGACATCGCCGTCCAGCACCTCGCCGGACTTCGCGGCGGCAAGCGGGTGCTCGTGGCCGGTTGGAGCGAAGGCTCGCTCGACCGGCTCGGCCAGATCCTGGCGGAGCACGGGCTGGGCGGTACGAAGGCGGCACCGACTCTCGCGGCGCTGGAGGCGCTGAGGCCGCAGGAGATCGGCCTCGCCGTTCTTCCGCTTGAGCACGGGTTCGAAACGAAGAACCTCGTCGTGCTCGCCGAGCAGGACGTTTTGGGCGACCGGCTGGTTCGCCGCGCCCGGCGCAAGCGCGCCGCCGACTTCATCTCCGAGGTGGCGGGACTGGCGGCCGGCGACATCGTCGTCCACGCCGACCACGGCATCGGCCGCTTTGTCGGCCTGAAGACCATCGAGGCGGCCGGCGCGCCGCACGACTGTCTCGAAATCCACTATGCGGGCGACGGCCGACTGTTCCTGCCGGTCGAGAACATAGAGCTGCTGTCGCGCTACGGTTCGGATTCGGCGGAAGCCGCGCTCGACCGGCTGGGCGGCGGCGCCTGGCAGGCCCGCAAGGCGCGTTTGAAGAAGCGCCTGCTCGACATGGCCGGCGGCCTGATCCGCGTTGCCGCCGAGCGCCAGATGCGCGGCGCTCCCTCGCTCACGCCGCCGGAAGGGCTCTACGGCGAGTTCGCCGCACGCTTCCCCTACGACGAGACGGACGATCAGCAGAGCGCCATCGACGCCGTGTTCGACGACCTCGCGCTTGGCCGGCCCATGGACCGGCTGGTTTGCGGTGACGTTGGCTTCGGCAAGACCGAAGTCGCGCTGCGCGCTGCCTTCGTCGCCGTCATGGGCGGCCTCCAGGTCGCCGTCGTCGTGCCGACGACGCTGCTTTCGCGCCAGCATTTCAAGACCTTTTCCACCCGCTTCGCGGGGCTGCCGGTAAAAGTGAGGCAGGCCTCGCGGCTCGTCGGCACGAAGGAACTGGCCGACACCAAGAAGGGGCTGGAGGACGGCACGGTCGACATCGTCGTCGGCACTCACGCCCTGCTCGGGACGGGGATAAAGTTCCGCAATCTCGGCTTGCTGGTCATCGACGAAGAGCAGCATTTCGGCGTCAAGCACAAGGAGCGACTGAAGGAGCTGAAGTCCGATGTGCATGTGCTGACGCTGTCGGCGACGCCCATCCCGCGCACGCTGCAGCTGGCGCTCACGGGCGTACGAGAGCTTTCGTTGATCGCCACGCCGCCGGTCGACCGCATGGCGGTTCGCACCTTCATCTCGCCCTTCGATCCGCTGGTGATCCGCGAGACGCTGCTGCGCGAGCGCTACCGCGGCGGCCAGAGTTTTTATGTCGTCCCGCGCATCTCCGACCTCGCCGACATTAAGGAATTCCTCGCCCGCGAGGTGCCGGAGCTGAAGGTCGCGACGGCTCACGGGCAACTGCCGCCGGGCGAACTCGACGACATTATGAACGCCTTCTACGACGGCCAGTATGACGTTCTGCTGTCGACCACGATCGTGGAGTCCGGCCTCGACATTCCGACGGCCAACACCTTGATCGTTCATCGCGCCGACATGTTCGGGCTCGCGCAACTCTATCAGCTGCGCGGCCGCGTCGGCCGCTCCAAGCTGCGCGCCTACGCGCTGTTCAGCCTGCCGGCCGGCAAGACGCTGACCGGCACCGCCGAACGCCGGCTGAAAGTCTTGCAGTCGCTCGATTCACTCGGAGCCGGCTTCCAGCTCGCCAGCCACGACCTCGACATCCGCGGTGCCGGCAACCTGCTCGGCGAGGAGCAATCCGGTCATATCAAAGAGGTCGGCTACGAGCTTTACCAGCAGATGCTGGAGGAGGCCGTCGCCGAGGTGAAGGGCGACGATGACGCGGCAAAGGGTGGCTGGTCGCCGCAAATTACGGTCGGCACGGCGGTGATGATCCCTGAAGGCTACGTGCCCGACCTGCAGCTTCGCCTCGGCCTCTATCGCCGCCTTGGCGAGATCGAGAACGTCGCCGACATCGATGCTTTCGGCGCCGAGCTGATCGACCGCTTCGGCCCGATGCCGCCCGAGGTCGAGCACCTGCTCAAGATCGTCTACATCAAGGCGCTGTGCTTCCGCGCCAACATCGAGAAGCTGGACGCTGGCCCGAAGGGTGTCGTCATCCAGTTCCGCAACCGTGAGTTCCCGGAGCCGATCGGCCTCGTGCGCTACATCGGCGAGCAGGGCATTCTCGCCAAGATCAGGCCGGATCAGAGCGTGGTCTTCATCCGCGACTGGCCGACTCCGGAAAAGCGGTTGTCGGGAGCGGCTGTGATCGTGACGCAGCTGGTGAAGCTGGTCGACAGGAAGGCAGCGTAGTCGCCCTACGCCGCGTCGAGCTTGCCGGCCGCCTTCGCTTCGGCGACCTGCCGGATCGCGTCCGCCAGCGCCTCGGTCGGCTGCGCGCCCATCACGGCGTATTTGTTCTCCAGCAGGAAGCACGGCACGCCGGTGACGCCCATGCGCTGCGCCTGCGCGATCTCCTGCCGGACCTCCTCCCGGTCGGCGTCGGTCGGCAAGAGGGCGGACACAACCGCGACATCCATGCCGCATTCGCCCGCGATTTCCGTAAGCACCGCGTGGTCGCCGATGTTGCGTCCGTCCTCGAAATTGGCCTTGAACAGCGCCCGCACGACCTTGTCCTGAACGGCAGCGCCCTGGCCGCCGGCCCAACGGATCAGGCGGTGCGCGTCGAGCGTGTTAGCGGCGACCTTGATCCTGTCGAACGCGAAGGGGATGCCAGCATCCCGCGTCGATTCGATCAGCCGGTCGTGCATGGCCTTGAGCCGCGCATCGTCGTTGCCGAACTTGTTGCGCATGTAGGTCTTGCGGTCCATGCCTTCTGCCGGAATCGTCGGATCGAGCTGGAATGGCCGCCACTGCACCTCGGCGACCACGTTCGGCAGGCCGGCCAGAGCCTGCTGCAGCCGCTTCGATCCGACATAGCACCACGGGCAGACGACGTCGGAAACGACGTCTATGCGGATATCGAGCTTCGCGGCCATGCTGTTACTCCTTGCGGCTTCCATCGTCCCACCATGTAGGCATCTGGACGCCGTAGAGCGAGGTCTTTTCGGGCTGGCGGATATTCGCCCAGTGCGCCACCCACTGGCGCGGCTGGTAGTAGAGCGGCACGACATAGGCGCCGGAGAGCAGCAGGCGGTCGAGCGCCCGCACCGCCGTGACGAAGCTCGCGCGGTCGCGGCTGCCGACCATCGCGGCGATAACCGCGTCGATGGCCGGCTCGGCGGCGCCGGCGAAATTGTAGGTGCCGTCCTGGTCGCGGGAGGCCGAGCCCCAGCGGAACTGCTGCTCGACGCCGGGCGACAGCGAGGCGGTGTAGTTCATCAGCATCGCATCGAAATCGTAGGTGCGCTGGCGCTGCAGATACTGCGCGCTGTCGACCGAGCGGATTTGCGCCGCGATACCGAGGCTGGCTAGCGTGCGCTGCCAGGCGAGCGACAGCGCCTCGCCGCTCTTGCCGTTGAGCAGGATCTCGAAGGTCAGCTGCTTGCCGTCGGGGCCGGTCATGCGGTTGTCCCGCAGCTCGTATCCGGTGGCCTTGAGCGCATCGAACCCCTTCTTGAGGAAGGCGCGGTCGCGCCCAGAGCCGTCCGAAACCGGCGGCACCCATGTTCCGTCCATCACGTCGGGTCGCACCGCGTCGGGGAAGGGGGCGAGCAGCGCTTTTTCAGCTTCCGATGCCGGAACGCCCGAGGCAGAAAGCTCCGAGCCGTCGAAATAGCTCTTCGTGCGTGTGTACCCGTCGGCGAACAGATTGCGGTTGGCCCATTCGAAGTCGAACAGACCGGCGATCGCCGCGCGCACGGCGCGGTCCTTGAACACCGCGCGCCGCGTGTTCAGCACGAAGCCATACATGCCCGACGGCGTCCGGCGCTCGAATTCAGACTGCTTTACCCGCCCGTCCGCCACGGCCGGAAAGCCGTAGTCGCTGGACCAGCGCACCGGATCGCTCTCGACCTGTATGTCGACAAGCCCCTTCTTGAAGGCCTCGAAGATGGTGTTGGTGTCGCGGAAATAGTTGATGCGGATCTCGTCGTAGTTGTCGAGGCCCCGCTTGGTCGGCAGATCCTTCGCCCAATAGTCCGGATTGCGTTTCAGAACGACCACCTCGCCGGGCCGTACATTACCGACGACGTACGGGCCTGAGCCCGTGAGTGGCTTCAGCGACGACTTGTCGAACGTCTCCACGTCCGTCGCATGTTTCGGCAGGATCGGCAGCATCGCCAGCAGCAGCGGCGATTCGCGGTCGGCCTTCTCGTTGAAGGTGAAGCGCACGCCCCGCTCCCCAACCACCTCCATCTTGTCGATCACGCCGATCCATGACCGGTAGATCGGCCGCGCCTTCTCGCGTAGCAGCCCGTAGGTGAAGATCACGTCCTGCGGCGTGACCGGCTGTCCGTCGGAGAATTTCGCCGCCGGGTTCAGCGTGAACTGGACAAAGCTGCGCTCGGCATCCGTCTCGACGCTCTCGGCCAGCAGCGGATAAAGGGTAAAGGCCTCGTCGCGCGAGCGCATCATCAGCGTGTCGAAGACGTTGTTGCCGAATTCCGCATCGAACAGGCCGCGCGCCCCGTCGCCGGCGACGATGAACGGGTTCAGGCTGTCGAAGGAGCCCTGCCAGGCATAGTTGATGCGCCCGCCCTTGGGGGCGTCCGGGTTCGCATATGGCAGATGCGCGAAATCGCTCTGCAGACCAGGCTCGCCATGCATGGCGAGGCCGTGGGAGGGCTGCGCCAGTGCGGGGGCGGACAGTGCGATGGCGACGCCGATCGCCGCGCAGCGGATCAGACGGAACATGCGGCTCCTCCGGTCTCGATTCGTGGCATCTTTAGCACGCCGGCGACCGGAACGGGCGCCGTGAGGCCGCCGGAACCGCGTTGCGGGCTGGATTCGCCCTTCCATGCGTTGTAACAGGCGCCCGAAGTCATGCTGTTGCCGTATTTGGCCAACACCTACGGGCCGACAGCGCCAACATGGTGACGACCCCCCGATTTTGAGAGGAATGGGCTAGGATGACAAGGCGGAAACAGACCGGAAAGGCCGCGCTTCTGGCGGCGGCGGCATCGACGATGCTGGCGGCCGGCGCCTCGCAGGCCTTCGCGCAGGCCGCGCCGCAGCAGCCCGACGTGCCGGAGGGCTGGTTCAAGGCCTGCACCAAGCAGGAAGACGTCGACATCTGCAACGTGCAGAACATCATCATCGCCGATTCCGGCCAGCTCATCACCGGCGTGTCGATGATCGAGCTCAAGGGCAAGGTGAACCGCAAGATCTTCCAGATCACGGTTCCGTCGGGCCGCATGGTGCCCCCCGGCATCGGCCTGCAGATCGACGGCGGCCAGTCGCGCAAGATCGACTACATGCTGTGCCTGCCCGACCGCTGCATCGGCGAGGTGGCGCTGACCGACGAGCTAGTCGCGTCCTTCAAGCGCGGCCAGCAGCTGACGCTGACCTCGGTCAACTTCCAGAACCAGCCGAACCCGATTCCGGTTTCGCTCGCCGGCTTCACCTCGGCCTTCGACGGTCCGGCCATGCAGCAGTCGGACATCGAGGAGCGCCAGCGCCAGCTCGAAGAGTTCGTCAGCAAGAACAACGAGGATTTCCAGCGCAAGCTGCGCGAGGAGCAGGAAAAGGCCAAGCAGGCTGCTGGCAACTGATCCTGCGAATACCCGGACAAGACGACAGAACCCCGCCGCGAGGCGGGGTTTTCGTTTTTGGCCATGCCTTCGCGCAGGCGTTGCCGGCGCGCAGGCGTTGCCGGACCCTAGCCGAGATCCATGGGCGGTTTCAGCTGCTGGTCGACCTCATGCAGGTCGGTCGGGCGCACCACCATGCGGTGAACCCTCGGCGGCTCGGCTCCGGCATGCAAGGCGCGGATCCTGTCGTCAACCGCCGCATCGGCCTGCGTGCGCCGCTGGTTGTGGCGCACATAGTCATTCCAGGTCGGCACGTGGTACGATTCGATCCAGTTGTCGGGCCGTTCCGTGTCTCGCAGCAGTTCCCACTGCCGGGCGCCGTCGCGGCGGCGGATGCGCTTGCGTTCGTTCATCACCTTGATGAAGTCGCGCGTGTCCGCTTCGCGCACGATGTATTCGATCAGCACGTTGACCGGACCGCTGCGGCCCTGCAGTTCCAGCCGAAGATCTGGCGCCTTCCAGCGGTTAAGCGGATCGAGATTGTCCAGCGGTCTGGCCGGCAGCGGGAAGCGGAAGCCCAGCATGGCGCCGAAAAACGCAAGCGCGGCTGCCGCCAGGAACGCGGTTTCCAGATTGAACCGGTCAGCCAGCAGGCCCCAGATCCAGCTCGCCAGCGCCATGCCGCCGAAGGTGGCGGTCTGGTAGAGCGCCATCGCGCGGCCGACCACCCACCGCGGGGTCGACAGCTGCACGGTGACGTTGAACATCGAAAGCGCGGCGACCCAGGACGTGCCAGCCAGGAACGCGCCCAGCGCCGTCAGCCACGCGTTGCCGCTGAGCCCAACGATGCTGGAGCCGAGCCCCGTCATCGCGAATGAGACGCGGCATACGCTTTCGTTCGACCACGTTTCGCGTGCGGTGACGCCGACAAAGGCGCCGGTGATTGCGCCGACGCCATAGGCGCCGAGCAGCAGGCCATAGAGCAGGGGGCCGCCGCCAGGCAGATCCCGTGATACAATCGGGAGCAGCGCCAGCACAGCGATTGCCGCAGCTCCGAACACGCAACTGCGCAGCAGCACTGTTTCGATATGCGGCGACATTGCCACGTAGCGCAGCCCCGCGGTCATTGCATCGCCCATGCGCTCTGGCGGCAGGTTGCTCGGCGGCTTCGTGTATTTCCAGCGAAAGATTGTGAACAGCAGCGGCAGGTAGGACAGAGCGTTGGCGAGGAAGGCGAAAGCTATCCCCGCGGTCGCGACGATCAGGCCGCCGATGGCCGGGCCGATGCTGCGCGACAGGTTGAAGTTGACGCCATTGAGCGCGATCGCCGGCGAGAGCACGTCGCGAGGCACCATGTCGCCGACCGATGCTTGCCAGGATGGGCTGTTCAGCGCGTTGCCGCAGCCGAGCAGGAAGGTCAGCCCGAGGAGCAGCCACGGCCCGATCAGGCCGAAATAGGTAAACGCCGCCAGCATGATCGAAACGGTCAGCATGGAGAGCTGCGCCGCGAAGATGACACGCCTGCGGTCGAAATTGTCGGCGATGGCGCCGGCCGCCAGCGCGAACACCATGACCGGCAGCGTCGTCGACGCCTGTACAAGCGCCACCATGTCCGCCGAGCCGGTCAGTGAGGTCATCAGCCAGGCGGCGCCGACACTCTGGATCACGCCCCCGAGGTTGGACGCGAGGCTGGCCAGCCAGATCGAGCGGAAGACAGGGTAGGACAGGGGTGCGAGGGCTGAAGCTCTCCCGTGCTGGTCGTCCTTGCCGTCCATCTTTGTTCAATGGCCTCCTGGATTGTCTGTGCACCGCTTCGCCGCCGCGTGTCCAGCCAGCCCGGTATCTCAAAAACGAAAGCCCCGGCCTTTCGGCCGGGGCTCTTGCTCCAATCGAAGCTTCTGCGCGGTGGCGAACTCAGACCGAGTAGTACATGTCGAACTCGACCGGATGCGGCGTCATCTCGAAGCGCATCACTTCGGCCATCTTGAGCTCGATATAGGCGTCGATCTGGTCGTCGTCGAACACGCCACCAGCCTTCAGGAAGCCGCGATCCTTGTCGAGGCTCATCAGGGCCTCGCGCAGCGAGCCGCAAACGGTCGGGATCTTCTTCAGCTCCTTCGGCGGCAGGTCGTACAGGTCCTTGTCCATCGGCTGGCCGGGGTGGATCTTGTTCTTGATGCCGTCGATGCCGGCCATCAGCATCGCCGCGAAGCCGAGATAGGGGTTCGCGCCCGGATCGGGGAAGCGGACCTCGACGCGCTTCGACTTCGGCGAGGAGCCGAACGGGATGCGGCAGGAGGCAGAGCGGTTGCGTGCTGAGTAGGCGAGCAGCACCGGCGCCTCGTAGCCCGGCACCAGCCGCTTGTACGAGTTGGTCAGCGGGTTGGTGAAGGCGTTGAGCGCCTTGGCGTGCTTGATGATGCCGCCGATGTAGAAGAGGCAGTCCTCCGACAGGTCGGCATAGAGCTTGCCGGCGAAGAGCGGCTTGCCGCCTTTCCAGATCGACTGGTGGACGTGCATGCCCGAACCGTTGTCGCCGTAGATCGGCTTCGGCATAAAGGTCGCCGTCTTGCCATAGGCGTTGGCGACGTTGTGGATGCAGTACTTGTAGATCTGCAGATGGTCGGCCATCGTCACCAGCGGGCCGAACTTCATGCCGAGCTCATGCTGGGCGGCCGCCACTTCGTGGTGGTGTTTCTCGACCTTGACGCCCATCGAGCCCATCGCCGAGAGCATCTCTGAGCGCATGTCCTGGAGGCTGTCGAGCGGCGGCACCGGGAAGTAGCCACCCTTGGTTTTGATGCGGTGGCCGAGGTTGCCCATCTCGTAGTCGGTGTCGGAATTGACGGGCAACTCGACATCGTCGACTTTGAAGCCGGTGTTGTACGGCGTGGCCGAAAAACGCACGTCGTCGAAGACGAAGAACTCGGCCTCAGGCCCGAAATAGCAGGTGTCGCCGATCTTGGTCTGCTTGAGATAGGCCTCGGCCTTCTTGGCGATCGAGCGCGGGTCGCGGCTGTAGGGTTCGTCGGTCAGCGGCTCGAGCACGTCGCAAACGATCGACAGCGTGGTCTGGGCGAAGAAGGGATCGATCGCCACCGAGTTCGGGTCGGGCATCAGCTTCATGTCCGACTCGTTGATCACCTTCCACCCGGCGATCGACGAACCGTCGAACATCAGACCATCGGCGAACGCCTCCTCATCGATCAGCGACTGATCGAAGGTCACGTGCTGCCACTTGCCGCGCGGATCGGTGAAGCGCAGATCGACGTATTTCACGTCCTTGTCCTTGATCAGCTTAAGGACGTCTTTGGCGGTCGCCATGGGGTCTCCTTCTCATTCCTCAGAGTTCGGGTTGTTCACGGACTTCGACCGGCGATCGAAGGATCGCTGGGCAAATCAGGGGTGGGGTTAGAACGGCGGTGCGGGATCAGATCGCGTCCATCCCGCTTTCGCCGGTGCGAATGCGGACCGCCTCCTCGATGTTGGACACGAAGATCTTGCCGTCGCCGATGCGCCCCGTCTGGGCCGCCTTGCGAATGGCCTCGACGGCGCGGTCGACCATGTCGTCGCCGAGCACGACCTCGACCTTCACCTTGGGCAGAAAATCGACGACATATTCGGCGCCGCGGTAGAGTTCGGTATGACCCTTCTGCCGGCCGAAACCCTTGGCCTCGGTGACTGTGATCCCCTGAAGGCCGACTTCCTGGAGCGCTTCCTTTACCTCGTCGAGCTTGAACGGCTTGATGATGGCCTCGATCTTCTTCATTTACTCCATGTCTCCGAAAGTCGGCGCGGGCCGCATCAATGCCGCGGATGCAGGGCGCTTTGCAGACTCCATGCCATCACGTCCGGCCATGGCACGCGTCCAGAAATTAGGCTAGTCCGTGCGTTGCAGCATGATCGGGGCGCTCCCATTCGTCAATGCTGATGAGGGATTGTGCATGTGACTAAAGAGTCATCTCTTGGCGCCGAATGGGCTACGCGGTTCGCCACGCTAATGGGCGACGAGACGGGAGGGATTCCGACGGTAGAGGAGGATCGGGCCGAGTCAGTGGGCGACCCTATCGAACTGCTCACCCCGGAGGAAATGGGCGAGGCGGATCGGCGGGCGATTGCTAGCGGCATTCGAGG
>JAHBYZ010000005.1 GCA_019635695.1 Rhizobiaceae bacterium | reverse complement strand
AGCCGGTGGCGGTGTCGCCGTCGCCGTCGGTGACGGTGAAGCCGAAGGCGATGTCGAGGGTCTCCTCCACGCCGTCGGCGCTGGCGGTGGCCAGGTGCGACAGCGGCGCATAGGTGGTGAAGCTGTACGAGCCGTCGGCCCGGATCACCAGCTCGGCGACCGGATCGACATCGGCGCTGACGAACTTCCAGGTGGTGACACCGCCCGCCGTCTGCGGGTAGTCGTCCGCAACCGCAACCGCCTGCACATGGCCGACGCCGTCGTCGTCCACATACACCGCGCCGAAGCCGAAGCTGTCCAGCGTCACCGAGCGAACCCCGTCCGAACCCGCCGTGAACAGCGTGCCCGCGTCACCCGTCACAACCGTCTCGTCGCCGACGTCGCCAGACCCGTTCGCATTGCCGCCAAAAACGTCGTCGTCAAGAACCGGAGACAACGCCGTCACAACATGGGCAAGCGGCGCGTCGTCGTTGACCTCGATGCGCAGCGTGCCGGCGGCGGTGTCGTTGTCGCCGTCGGTGACGGTGAAGCCGATGTTGAGGGTGGCGTTCTCCTCCACCCCGCTGGCGTCCGCCGTCGTCAGGTGCGCCAGCGGCGCATAGAGCGTGAAGGAATAGGTGCCGTCGGCATTGATCACCAGCACCGCCGCGGGCGAACCCGACGGATAGTGGCTGTTCGTCGCCGTCCAGGTGGTGACGCCGCCGGCGGTCGCGACGCCGGGGCTCCAGGTGACCAGCTCGGAGAGCGCGAAGCCGTCAGCCTCGTAGACCACGCTGAAGGAAGGCAGCGTCAGCACGATCGTCTTCAGACCGTCCGCGCCCATCGAGAACAGCGCGCCGACCGTGTCGTCGGACACGCTGAAGGCGTCCGGCGACACGTCGCCGGCGCCGTCCGCATTGCCGTCGAACAGCGTCTGCGCCTCGTCGTCGAGGGCGCGTGTCGTCAGCGCCGCCGACACCGGCGTGTCGTCATTGACCTGGATGCGCAGGCGCGCCGAGGCGCTGTCGCCGTCGCCGTCCGTCGCGGTGTAGAAGAAGTCGAGGTTGCGGTCCTCCTCCGCCGTGCCCGCCGTGCCGTGCACGACCGGCGCGTAGAGCGTGAAGGAATAGGTGCCGTCCGCATTGATCACCAGCACCGCGGCCGGCGAACCCGACGGATAATGGTCGCTCGTCGCCGTCCACGTCGTCACCCCGCCGGCGCTGGTGGCGCCAACCGCGGTCCACGAGACGGATTCCGTCTGTGCAAAGCCCAGATCGTCCTTGAACACCACCTGGAAGGACGGCGGCGTCAGCGCCACCGACGCAAGGCCGTCCGCCCCGATCTTGAACAGCGTGCCCACGATGGTGCTCGACACGCTCGTCTCGGCACCCGACGCATCGCCCGAGGCGCCGCCCGCATTGGTCGGCGTGAACTCGACCTGGCCCTCGTCGTCAAGCCGCACCCCAGCCGTCACATTGGCCGCCGTCGGCGTGTCGTCGTTGACGCGGATCGTCAGGATGCCGCCCGTCTGGTCGCCGTCGCCGTCCGTCGCCGCATAGCCGAACGCCAGCAGCGGCAGGTTCTCCTCCACCGACACCGGATAGGGAAGCGGCAGGGCATGCGCCAGCGGCGCGTTGATCTCGAAGCTGTAGGAGCCGTCGGCGCGGATCACCAGGACCGCCGCAGGCCCGCTCGCCGGGTCCAGCGGATCCGGATAATGGTCGCTCGTCGCCGTCCACGTCGTCACACCGCCGGCGCTCGTCACGCCGGCACTCCACGTCACGCTCTCCGTCTGCGCGAAGCCGAGCGCGTCCTTGTAGACGACCCGGAAGGACGGCGGCGCGATCTCGACGCCGCGCAACCCGTCGGCGCCCATCGAGAACAGCGTGCCGGCGCCCCCGGAAACCGTCTTGTAGTTCGTCGACGGGTCGCTGATCCCGCCCGCATTGACCGGCGTGAACTCGCTCTGCGCCTCGTCGTCGAGGATGCGCGACGGCGTCACCGCAAGCGGCGACGTCGGCGTGTCGTCGTTCACCCGAACCGTCAGCGACCCGGAGACCGCGTCGCCGTCGCCGTCGCTCACAGTGTAGGCGAAGACCAGCGAATCCGTCTCCTCGACCAGCGGAAGCGCAAGCGAATGCGCGACCGGCGCGTTCAGCGTGAACGTGTAGGAGCCGTCGGCGCCGATCACCAGCACCGCCGCCGGAAGGCCGGCAGGGCCGTCGAGCGGGTCCGGATAATGGGGGCTCGTCGCCGTCCAGGTCGTCACCCCGTCAACCGTGGAGCCGCTCCACGAGACGGATTCCACCTGTGCGAAGCCATCGGCGTCCTTGAACACGACGAACAGTTCCGGAGGCGTCACGTCGAGCGAGCCGAACCCGTCGGCGCCGACCGAAAACAGCGCGCCGGGGCCGCCCGAAAGCGTCCGCTCGTTCGGCGAAACGTCAAAACCGCCGCCCGCATTGACCGGCGTGAACTCGATTTGCGCCTCGTCGTCCAGAACCGGCGTAGCAACGACGGAACCCGTCGAAACCGGCGCGTCGTCGTTGACCCTGACGGTGAGCGAGCCGGTGGCGGTGTCGCCGTCGCCGTCGGTGACGGTGAAGCCGAAGGCGATGTCGAGGGTCTCCTCCACGCCGTCGGCGCTGGCGGTGGCCGTGTGCGACAGCGGCGCATAGGTGGTGAAGCTGTACGAGAGCCGTCGGGTCTGATCACCAGCTCGGCGACCGGATCGACATCGGCGCTGACGAACTTCCGTGGTGACACCGCCCGCCGTCTGCGGGTAGTCGTCCGCAACCGCAACCGCCTGCACATGGCCGACGCCGTCGTCGTCCACATACACTGCGCCGAAGCCGAAGCTGTCCAGCGTCACCGAGCGAACCCCGTCCGAACCTCGCCGTGAACAGCGTGCCCGCGTCACCCGTCACAACCGTCTCGTCGCCGACGTCGCCAGTCCCGTTCGCATTGCCGCCAAAACGTCGTCGTCAAGAACCGGACAACGCCGTCACAAACATGGGCAAGCGGCGCGTCGTCGTTGACCTCGATGCGCAGGCGTGCCGGCGGCGGTGTCGTTGTCGCCGTCGGTGACGGTGAAGCCGATGTTGAGGGTGGCGTTCTCCCTCCACCCTGCTGGCGTCCGCCGTCAGGTGTGCCAGCGGCGCATGAGCGAAGGAATAGGTGCCGTCGGCATTGATCACCAGCACGGCTGCGGGCCCGCTCGCCGGGTCCAGCGGATCGATACGGCCGCTCGTCGCCGTCCAGGTGGCACGCCGCCGGCGGTCGCGACGCCGGGGCTCCGTGTGACCAGCTCGGAGAGCGCGAAGCCGCCAGCCTCGTAGACCACGCTGAAGGAAGGCAGCGTCAGCACGATCGTCTCTTCAGACCGTCCGCGCCCATCGAGAACAGCGCGCCGACCGTGTCGTTTGACACGCTGAAGGCGTCCGGCACACGTCGCCGGCGCCGTCCGCATTGCCGCCGAACAGTTCGCGCTTCCCGTCGTCGAGGGCGTGTGTCGTCAGCGCCGCTGACACCGGCGTGTCGTCATTGACCCGATGCGCAGGCGCGCCGAGGTGCTGTCGCCGTCGCCGTCCGTCGCGGTGTAGAAGAAGTCGAGGCCAGGTCCTTCCTCCGCCGTGCCCGCCGTGCCGTGCACGACCGGCGCGTAGAGCGGAAGGAATAGGTGCCGTCCGTTGATCACCAGCACCGCGGCCGGCGAACCCGACGGATAATGGTCGTTCGTCGCCGTCCACGTCGTCACCCCGCCGGCGCTGGTGGCGCTAACCGCGGTCCACGAGACGGATCCTGGGTCTGGTGTAAAGCCCAGATCGTCCTTGAACACCACCGAAGGACGGCGGCGCCAGCGCCACCGACGCAAGGCCGCCCGCCCCGATCTTGAACAGCGTGCTCCAATGATGGTGCTCGACACGCTCGTCTCGGCAATCTGACGACCGCCTGAGGCGCCGCCCGCATTGGTCGTCGGCGTGAACTCGACTCCGGGCCCGCCGTCAAGCCGCACCCCAGCTACATTGCCCGCCGTCGGCGAACAGTGGTGTTGACGCGGATCGTCAGGATGCCGTCTGTCTGGTCGCTTTCGTCGCCGTCCGTCGCCGCATAGCCGAACGCCAGCAGCGGCAGGCCTTCCACCGACACCGGATAGGAAGTGGTAGGGCATGCGCCAGCGGCGCGTTGATCTGAAGCTGTAGAGCCGTCGGCGCGGATCACCAGACCGCCGCAGGGCCCGCCGGGTCCAGCGGATCCGATAATGGTCGCTCGTCGCCGTCCACGTCGTCACACCGCCGGCGCTCGTCACGCCGGCACCCACGTCACGCTCCGTCTGCGCGAAGCCGAGCGCGTCCTTGTGGCGACGACCCGGGAAGACGGCGGCGCGATCTCGACGCCGCGCAACCCGTCGGCGCTCATCGAGAACAGCGTGCCGGCGCCCCGGAAACCGTCTTGTAGTTCGTCGACGGGCTGATCCCGCCCGCATTGACCGGCGAACTCGCTCTGCGCCCGTCGTCGAGGATGTGGCGACGGCGCGTCACCGCAAGCGGCGACGTCGGCGTGTCGTCGTTCACCCGAACTGTCAGCGACCCGGAGACCGCGTCGCCGTCGCCGTCGCTCATGTGTAGGCGAAGACCAGCGAATCCCTGTCTCCTCGACCAGCGGAAGCGCAAGCGAATGCGCGACCGGCGCGCGTTCAGCGTGAACGTGTAGGAGCCGTCGGCGCCGATCACCAGCACCGCCGCCGGAAGGTCGGCAGGGCCGTCGAGCGGTCCGGATAATGGGGCTCGTCGCCGTCCAGTCGTCACCCGTCAACCGTGGAGCCGCTCCACGAGACGGATTCCACCTGTGAAGCCATCGGCGTCCTTGAACACGACGAACAGTTCCGAGGCGTCACGTCGAGCGCGAGCTGAACCTGTCGGCGCCGACCGAAAAAACAGCGCGCCGGGGCCGCCTGAAAGCGTCCGCTCGTTCGGCGAAACGTCAAAACCGCCGCCCGCATTGACCGGCGGAACTCGATTTGCGCCCGTCGTCCAGAACCGGCGTAGCAACGACGGAACCCGTCGAAACCGGCGCGTCGTCGTTGACCCTGACGGTGAGCGAGCCGGTGGCGGTGTCGCCGTCGCCGTCGGTGACGGTGAAGCCGAAGGCGATGTCGAGGGTCTCCTCCGCCGTCGGCGCTGGCGGTGGCCGTGCGACAGCGGCGCATAGGTGGTGAAGCTGTACGAGTCGTCGGCCCGGATCACCAGCTCGGCGACCGGATCGACATCGGCGCTGACGAACTTCCGTGTGACACTGCCCGCCGTCTGCGGGTAGTCGTCCGCAACCGCAACTGCCTGCACATGGCTGACGCCGTCGCCGTCCACATACACCGCGCCGAAGCCGAAGCTGTCCAGCGTCACCGAGCGAACCCCGTCCGAACCCGCCGTGAACAGCGTGCCCGCGTCACCCGTCACAACCGTCTCGTCGCCGACGTCGCCAGACCCGTTCGCATTGCCGCCAAAAACGTCGTCGTCAAGAACCGGAGACAACGCCGTCACAACATGGGCAAGCGGCGCGTCGTCGTTGATGCGAACCGTGAAGGAATGGGGCTGCGCCGCCTGGTTGCTGTCGATGACCGACAGCGCGAAGGTGAGATCGATATCGTCCTCGACACCGGGCGTCGGATGATCGAGCACGCCGAGCAGCTCGAACGTGTAGGAACCAAGCGTCCTGCTCGTCGACGACGGCACGAAAGATCAGCCGCACGCCGCCACCTTCCGAGGCCCGCCCGTCAGCGGCGCGCCGGTGACGGATCGGACGGACCGACGAAGCCGACGATGGTGGAGCCATCCGGCGAAATGGGATCTTCACCGGCTGGCCGCC
This sequence comes from Rhizobiaceae bacterium, assembly GCA_019635695.1. GTDB lineage: Bacteria > Pseudomonadota > Alphaproteobacteria > Rhizobiales > Rhizobiaceae > RCIO01. The sequence goes on along the minus strand of JAHBYZ010000005.1, from coordinate 129,060 downwards.
GGACGTCAGCGTCCTGACGGAAGTGGTCATCCCCGTGAACACGACGTCACCGCGTCGACGGCGCCGACGTCGGTGAAGCGTCGGGACCCTGTGTGGATGTTGAGGGAGGGCGGTGGTGACCAGCGTCCGTTCGGGTCGAGGTCGCCGTGGGGCACGGCGTAGTTGTTTCCCGTCGTTGCCGCCGGCAAGCAGCTCCTCGTCGATCCCGGCCCCCGTCGCGGCGCCGATGACCGGCAGGTCGTTGGTGCCGTTGATCGTGACGGTGACGGTCTGCGTATCGGTTGCGCCGACGTCGTCGGTCAGCTCCTGACGGTGTAGGTCAGCGTGAGCGTTCAACCACGCAGGTAGTCGTGTCTGCATTGGCCGCGTCGAACGACCAGACCACGTTTCCGACGGTGCCGTCAGCGCCCGTCTGGGCGCCGATCGACGCCTGGAAGAAGGCAAGCAGTTGGGCTTCGGTGAGGTTCATCTGCGCGGTGGTGCCGCCGGCGACGACGCCTGCCACTTGATACGCCATGCGCGTTGTCGGAGATGTCGACATCGCTGTAGGTGATGCGCCCCGAGGTCGAAAGCAGCAGCGGCGAGCCGGTCAGACCGTCGGTTTCGGTCAGCGTGAACACGACCGAGTCGCCGGATTCCACGGAGAACACCGGAGCGTCATTGGTGCCGAAGACCGCGATCTGGACGTTGACGGCCCGTCTGGATGCCGTCCGCGATGGTCACCTCGAAGTTCAGCAGCAGAGACTCGCCGGCGGCGAGGAAGTCCACGACCGCGTTGGAAACGGAATAGGTCCAGTTGACGGTGCCGTTGCCGGAGGCGGACGGCTCGGTGCTGATGCCGCCGGTTGCCGCGTCGTTGAGGAAGAAGCCGGCGAGGAGCGCCTCGATCTGCGCGTCGCTCAGCGTCAGTCCGTTGCGCAAGGTCGCGGTCGTCACGTCGCGGTCGGTGATCTCGGCGGTGCGCGTGACGCCGAACTCGGGATCGAAGAAGCTGATGGTGCCGGTGACCGGAGCCGGGTCCAGGTCGACACCGTCGACCACGTCCGCGGTCTCGACCAGGTGCCGGAGTCGTCCGTGCCCAGCGCCACGATCACCGGAGCGACGTTGTCGTTCTCGCTCAACGGCTCGTCGGCGCCGCCAGCGCCGCCGGGTCCGTCCGTGTCTTCGAGCAGCGCGAGGATCTCGGGCGAATCGTCACCGTCGCCGCTGACCTCATCCTCGAAATTGGCGCCGGAACTCTGCGGCCCTGCCCCGGCCACCGAAAGCGTGCCGTCGGGGCCGGCAGCGACGTTGATGTCGCTGGAGTCGAGGACGGCGGGCGCAGCACCCCTGCTCGACAACCACGTCGCCGATCATGAAGGTCGGGATGTTCAGCGCACCGCCGGCGATGCGGATCTGGCTGCCGTCGGGCTGGACAAGCACCAGGTCAGGAGCCGTCGACCCTGATCTCGTCGATGGTTGCCGTGGGCGGCAGCGTCGCGACGTTGTTCGCGTCGGGCGTGACGACGATTTCCTGCGCCTGTGTGGCATCGTTCTGGACCGGCGAGCCGGCCTGGCCAACAACACGAGCCCGTCATTGGCCTCGCTGGTCGCAGGGATCATACCCTCCGAACCGAAATCGATCGAGGTGCTACGCAGATCTTCGATGGTCATTTTTTGCCCCTGTACGCCCGAACGCGGCAGCAGAAGCCTAAAAGAAACGCCAGATCAACAAGGAATTAAGAACGAGGCATATCCTGATATGCTCGAACCCGCACATGTTCACAAATGGTAAATTGAGCGGCCCCGAGGCGACGCGACAGATGTGTTCCTTTGACGAATTGAACGCGCGCGGCTAGTTTACAGGCCAGTACAGTCGGCCCGCGACATGGTGACATGCGGACTATATGTCGGCCGATACAGGGTTAGAGATGATCGCTGCGCGACTTTCAGACCGTCGACGAAGGTGGCGCCGATGCCGCCCCCTGCAGATCTGCTTTTTGTCGACCCCTCCGCATTGGCTTTCGTGGTCGACTGGCTAGCGGAGATATTCGGGCCGCTTGGCGCCGATGAGGCCGATGAGATCGACATAAGTCTGCTGCTGGCCGGCCTCGGGGTTTCGCCCCAGGCGTCAGGACATCAGCCTGTTCACACTGACGACCCCAGCGCATCGAGCCACCTTTACGCGCCGTCGACATTCCAGCTCGTCTTCGACGACATGAACACGCCCGATACCGGCTCCCATCCCGCCCGCGCGCCCGTAGACGTCGTCGTAACGCACGATGTCGTCCTCGCCCAGATAGTCGCCGCTCTGCACCTCGATCATGACGAGGAGTAGCTTGCCCGGATTCTCGAGCCTGTGCCGGTTACCGGCCTGAATGTAGGTCGACTGGTTTGTCTCCAGCAGGAATTCTTCCTCGCCGTTGACGACCTTTGCCGTTCCGCTGACGACCACCCAGTGCTCGGAACGGTGGCGATGCGACTGCAGGCTGAGCCGCCCACCGGGCTTCACCTCGATGCGCTTGATCTTGAAGCGGTCGCCCTCCTCCAGCACGGTATAGCTGCCCCACGGCGGTGCGCGCGGTGCGGTGCAGCAGCGCCGCCTCGGAGCCTTCGCCCTTGAGGCGGTTGTAGATCGCCTTAGACGTCCTGCGCGCGGTCGCCCGCCGCGATCAGCAGCGCGTCGGGCGTGTCGACCACCAGCAGATCGGACACGCCGACCAGCGCCACGACGCGGTCGCCGGCATGCACGAAGGAGCCGCGCACGTCGTGCAGTAGCGCGTCGCCGGCGATGCGGTTGCCGGCCGCATCCGGCGCGACCAGCTCCGCCATGGCGCTGAATGAGCCGATGTCGGACCAGCCGAAGCTGCACGGCACGAAGCCGGCGCCCTCGACCTTCTCCATGACGGCGTAATCGATGGAGATCGCCGGCACGGCGGCGAAGGCGGCGCGGTCGAGTTCGACCGCCCACCTTTGCATCGACCTCCAGCCGGCGCGATGCCGCAAGCGTCGCCCGCACTGCCGCCAGAACATCCGGCGCATACCGCTCCACGCCTCCAGCATCGTCCGGGCGGGGAAGCAGAACATGCCGGAGTTCCAGAAATGCCGGCCGCCGGCGACGTATTCGGCAGCGCGCACCGCGTCAGGCTTCTCGACGAAGCGGATCAGGCGGTCGCCGTCGGCTTCCAGATAGCCGAACCCGGTCTCCGGACGGTCGGGCCGGATGCCGAAGACGACGATGCGGCCCTGAGCGGCGATCGAGCGGGCGCGTGCGATCGCCTCGGCAAAAGCATCGCGATCTCCGATCAGATGGTCCGCGGGCATGACCAGCAGGGTGGCGTCCGCACCTTCCATTTCCTCGACTTGAAGGCAAGCGACGGCCACAGCCGCTGCGGTATCGCGGCCGAAGGGCTCCAGAACGAAACTCTGCGCCACCGCCTTGCCACCCGCCTTCTCGTACTCGTCGGCGGTCAGAAAGGTCAGCTCGCGGTTGGTGACCGTGACGATGCGCGCCACGTCGGGCAGCGCCGCCGCACGCTGGAACGTCTTGCGGATCAGCGTCTCGCCATCGGGCAGCGGGATGAAGGGTTTCGGATAGAGCTCGCGCGACAGGGGCCACAGGCGCGAGCCTGCGCCGCCGCTGAGGATGACCGGTACAAGCTTGCCCACGCTCATCTTTCCAGCTGCCTTGCCGCCACGGACAGCCCCGCCGACAGAAGCGCGCCGGCGGCAGCGTCCGTGGCAGCTTCCACGTAGCACCGCAGCTCCGGCGCGTTGCCGGAAGCGCGGTAGTGCAGCACGGCGCCGTCCGCAGCGGTCATGCGCATGCCGTCAGTTGTATCGAGCGCATGCGGCTGAAAGCCGGCGCCGGCGATCTCGTATCTGAAATCGCGCTCCCTCAACAGCCGCTCAAGGAACGGGCCGGTGGCCGAAGCCTGCACGTTCTTCAGGCGACCGCTGGCAGCGGCGCTGAAACGAAAGTTCGCGGTCAGCGCGGAGAGCGGCACGGCCTTGCGCCGCGACCAGTGCAGCACGGCGAGGATCGGCGCCAGCGCGTCGCGCGTCGGCAGCGCCGGAAGCGTGCGCCCGTCGATCTCGACCGGCGAGCCGACCAGCACGCCGCCATTGGCCTCGAAGCCGACGATGCGCGCCGCACCCTCGGCGCGGGCGCGCTGCATGCCCTCATGACGTAGGGCGAGCCGATGCGGGTGCGCTGGACGCGCGCGAAGCGGCCGCAGCGCTCGATGCCGGAATTGGAGCTGACCGGGGTGACCACGCAGTCGGCGCCGAACGCTGCCGCGGTCACGGCACCGACCAGATCGCCACGCAGGAAGCGGCCGGTCTCGTCCGCCACCAGCGGCCGGTCGGCGTCGCCGTCGGTGGAAACCAGCGCGTTGAGCCGGTGCTCAGCCGCCCAGCCCAGCGCCAGCGCCTCGTCCTCGGGACGCAGCGCCTCGGTGTCGACCGGCACGAAGACGTCGCTGCGGCCGAGCGGGATGGTCGCCGCGCCAAGGGCTGTCAGCACCTCGACCATCAGGTCGCGCGACGGAACTGTGCTGGTAGACACCGATACGCATGCCCTTGAGGGCGTCGGGGGCAAGCATGGAAACCGCGCGGCCGGCATAGGCCCCAAGCGCGGCCGGGTCGGCAGAGAATTTCGACATCCGCGGCCTGTGGTCGTGTACCGACGACCTTGGCGGCCGCAGCGACGATGTCCGCCTCGTCGCGTTTGTCGATCTCACCGTCGGGGCGGTAGAATTTGAGGCCGTTGCGGTCTTCGGGAATGTGGCTGCCGGTCACCATGATCGCCGGCACGCCGAGGCGCATGGCGTGGGCGGCGAGCGCGGGCGTCGGCAATTCGCCGCAGTCGACCGGGGCAAGGCCCGCCGCCGCCAGACCCGCCGCACAGTGTCGCGCGATGCTCGGGCTGCTGGGCCGCAGGTCGCGGCCGAGCAGGACGCGGGTGCCCGGCGCGATCCCGCTGCGCTCCAGCATCACGCGGCCGAAGGCCAGCGCGTGAACATAGGCCGGCGGCCCGTCGAGTACGATGGACAGCCCGCGCAGGCCGCTCGTGCCGAATTTCAGCTCGCCTTCGCCGGCGGACGATTGCTGCATGGCGTCGCTCAGGCCGATTCGGCTCCAAGCTTCTCGCGCCAGCCGGAGGCACGGTCGCGCAGCGCCTTCTCCGGGTTGAAGCCCAGCGTGTCGGCGTCGACCAGTTCCAGCGGCTCCAGTGAGAAGGCCGCCTCGCCCTCGGCGTTCCATGCCGCCTGCAGGGATTTGCTCATATGCGCGCCGGTGCGCAGCGAGAACCAGGCACGGTTCTGGATGGCGTCGATGTCGCGGGCGTAGCCTACCCACACGCCGCCCGCGGCCGAGCGGATGGCGTAGATGCCGGCGATGGTCTCGCGCTTCTTGTATGCGGCCGCGGCCGCCTTCCTGTCGATCGTGTTCATAGCGGCGTGCTAGCACGCCGGGACGCCAGCCGACAAATACGGGTCCATCAACGCCGCCTTAACACGCTGCGTCTAGCCTGCGGCCATGGCGAAGAAGCGACGCAAGAGCCGCAAGAAGAGCCGCAGCCGCACGATCGCGCTGGCTGCCGGCATCGCCGTCGTGGCGGCCATGGCAACAGTGATCGTGCAGTTCGCGCTCGATCCCGTCGGTCAGGCGCTGATGCCGGACCGGACGACGACCGCCGCAATCCCGCCGAAGGCCAAGGTGGAACTGGTGTCGATGCCGGCACGCATGGCCGCACCGGCCGCCAAGCCCGCGCCGCGCGCCATGCAGGAGCGTGCGCGCCTCAAGCCGGCCGGTGTGCCGAGGCCGCAGCAGGCGCTGACCGGCATCGCTACGCCGGCCGCGTCGGGCCACGCCATCGTTCGCCCTGCCGGTGTTGTGCCGGGAACGGCTTCGCCGAGCACCGCCGGTTTGTCGCCGGCGCGCAAGCCGCAATCGGGCGACTGCGCCTGTCCCTACGATCTGATGATCGACGGCTCCGCCTGTGGTCCGCGCAGCACCTATCTCACGCCGGGACGCGAAAAGCCGCTCTGCTATCGGTGAATTCCGGATCGGCGCCTGATCAGGCGATGCCCGAGAAGAACGCCTTGAAGGCCGCGACGATATCGCCGGTGTGATCCTGGCCGATCATCATCAGCCCGGCGGCCACGAAACCGCCAGCACGATGAACGCGATATCCTGTTCCCACTGTCTCATGCTGTCCCCTCGACTGCTGGACGCACGGGATAGGCGGCGAAGGCGACGGGAGTTGGGGCGGATTGCGGCAGGCCTGCGGCTTTTGCGTTAAGCAGAGATAAACGCCTCAGAGATCGAGCGCGCCCTGCCCCGCGTCGGTTTCCGACAGCACCGCCGCCGCAAGCTGACGGGTGATGCGGCTCTTGGTGGCCAGCGCATGGCGGTCCAGGCGGTCGACAAGCTCGCGCGCAGTGGCCAGCGAGCGCTCGATGCGGCGGACGAGGAATTGGATCGTCGGCTGGTCGACCTCGACCTGCCGGTCGGCGAAGAGTTTCGTCAGGACGCCGCCAAGCAGTGCGTCGTCGGGCTCGCCGATCTCCACCGTGGCCGCCGCCTTCAGCCGCGACAGCAGGTCGGGCAGGCGCACGCCCCACGCGCTCGGGAACCGGCGCGCCGTCAAGAGCACATGGACCCCGGCCTCGCGCGCGGCGTTGAGCAGGTGGAACAGGCCGTTCTCGGCGGCATGGCCCGCGAGGTCGGCATCATCGACAAGGACCGGACCTTCGACGGAGGGGATGCCGGTCGCAAGCGCTGCCGTCGCGATGTGCGTCGCGCCGGCAATCTCGCTCCAGATCGCCGCCAGATGCGACTTGCCGGACCCGGGCGGGCCAGCAAGCACGACGACCGGCGCAGGCCAGTCGGGCCAGCGTTCCACCAGCGTCACGGCGGCCAGATTGGCCGGGCTGACGACCAGATCGTCGCGCGACAGGCCCGGCACATGACCGAGGTCGAGCGGCAGCTGGCGGGGGCGCAGAGCGTTCACGGCCGGCTCAAGCGCCGCCATGGCCCCGGTAGAGGGGCGACTGCAGATAGCGCGAGATGAAGAAGCGGACAATCACGGCGACGGCGGCCGCCGCCGGCACCGCGACTAGCAGGCCGACGAAGCCGAACAGATAGCCGAAGGCCAGCAGGGCGAACATCAGCCACACCGGATGCAGGCCGACGCTCTTTCCGACCAGTCGGGGCTGGAGGATGTTGCCCTCGACGAACTGGCCGACGAAGAAGACCACCGCCACCGCGACGATCCAGTGCCATTCCGGCCAGAACTGGACGAGCGCCACACCAACCGCCAGCACCAGCCCGACCAGCGAGCCGACATAGGGAATGAAGCTGATCAAGCCGGCGAACAGGCCGAGCAGCAGCCCGAAGCTCAGGCCGACCGCGGTCAGACCCGCCGCATACATGACGCCCAGCACCAGGCACAGGGTGCCCTGCCCGCGCACGAAACCGGCGGTGGCGCGGTTGATGTCGGCGGCGATGGCGCGGACGGTCGCGACGTGGTCGCGCGGGATCCAGCTGTCGACGGTGGCGACCATGCGGTCCCAGTCGAGCAGCATGTAGAAGGCGACGACCGGAGTCACGACGAACAGGCCGGCTATGTCGATCAATGCCGCACCCGAACTCCAGATTCCCTCGAAGATGGTTGTCAGGAAGCCGGCGCCGGTGCTGAGAAGGCCGCTCAGGCTGTTGCGCAGCGTGTCGGGGGCGACGCCGAAATTCTCCTGCAGCCATTCCGGGTCAATGCTGGTGATCAGCACCTGCAGCCGCGACAGGTAGTCGGGGATGCGCGAGGCGAAATCGGCGAGCTGGGTGGCGAGCACCGGGATGACGATCATCATGCCGATGGCCAGCAGCACGAGGAAGCCGATCAGGATGACAATCGTGGCCCACAGCCGCGACAGGCCCAGCCGCTCCAGCGCATCAGCGACGGGATCGAGGAAATAGGCGAGGATCATGCCGGCGAAGAAGGGCAGCAGGATCGACGAGAAGACGTAGAGGAAGGCGATGAAGACGGCCGCCGTCAGCAGCCAGAAGACGACCTGCCGGCGCAGGTTGGCGGCCGGCGACACGGGCTCGATGCGCACGACCTGCGGCGCGACCACGCGCGGCGCCGCTTCGGCGACCGCGACGGCCTTTGTCTTCTTGCGGGAGCTAGCCGCGCGGGTCGTTGCCTTCGCCATGTCCGCTCATGTGCCGCAGCCAGGCCACGAGATAGGCCGCCGCGGAGATCGCGGTCAAGAGCCCGACGGCGACGACCAGCACCAGCCGCAGGCTGCCCAAGGTGGTCGCGAAGGCCAGTTCGGCCAGCACCACGGTCGCGAGCAGGATCTGCGCCGCGGTGTTGGCCTTGGAGACAAAGAGCGGGCGCATGGCCACCGGCCTGCCCATCATGTCGGCGACCATCACTGCGCCCATGATGAGGATGTCGCGCGAAACGGCGGCCACGACGAGCCACAGCGGGATCTCGCGCATGAGCCCGAGCACGACGAAGACGGATACGAGCAGCAGCTTGTCCGCGAGCGGGTCGAGCCAGGCGCCAAGTTCGGAGCGCTGGCTCGGCCAGCGCCGGGCGATGAAGCCATCGACCCCGTCGGACAGGCCGGCGACGACGAAGCCGGCGAGCGCCCAGCCGGTGGCGTTCTCCAGCAGCGCGTAGACGACCGCCGGCACCAGCAGGAAGCGCAGCATGGTGATGAGGTTGGGGACCGTCATGGCGAGCCCCTCCATGCCCTTCCCGGGTCGGCGCCGCGTGTCAGCCGTAGATGGCGTCTGACGGAGCGCCGATCAAGCGGTAGACTGTGGGCGGAAGGCGGCGGCATGCTTGCGCGCGCCTCGCGCTTCATGGCATGTGCCGGGCGATCCGCGGAGTGCCCCATGAGCGTGCCGAAGAACGGCCTCACCTACGCGCAGGCGGGCGTCGACATCGACGCCGGCGCTGCCATGGTCGAGAAGATCAAGCCGCATGTGCGCTCGACCCGCCGGCCGGGCGCCGACGGCGAGATCGGCGGCTTCGGCGGACTGTTCGACCTGAAGGCGGCCGGCTTCAGCGATCCGGTCCTCGTGGCCGCCAATGACGGCGTCGGCACCAAGGTGAAGATCGCCATCGAGACCGGCATCCACGACACGATCGGCATTGACCTTGTCGCCATGTGCGTCAACGACCTCGTGGTGCAGGGCGCGGAGCCCCTGTTCTTCCTCGACTATTTCGCCACCGGCAAGCTCGACCCAGACCAGGGGGCGGCAATCGTGGCGGGCATCGCGGAGGGCTGCCGGCAGGCCGGCTGCGCGCTGATCGGCGGCGAGACGGCCGAGATGCCCGGCATGTATGCCGGCGACGACTACGACCTCGCCGGCTTCGCGGTGGGCGCGGCCGAGCGTGGCCAGTTGCTGCCGACCAACGACATAGAGGAGGGCGACGTGCTGCTGGCGCTGGCGTCTTCCGGCGTCCACTCCAACGGCTTTTCGCTGGTCCGCCGCATCGTGGCCAACAGCGGCAGGACATGGGCGGACGAGGCGCCGTTTGCCGCAGGCCGGGCGCTCGGCGCGGCGCTGCTCGAACCGACCCGCATCTACGTCAAGCCGCTGCTGGCGGCGATCCGCTCGACCCACGGCATCAAGGCGCTGGCGCACATCACCGGCGGCGGCCTGCCGGAAAACACGCCGCGCGTGCTGCCGGAGGCGTGGGCAGCGGAGTTCGACCTCGCCACGGTGGAGGCGCCGCCGGTGTTCTCCTGGCTGGCGCGGACAGGCGGGGTCGCGCATGACGAGATGCTGCGCACCTTCAACTGCGGCATCGGCATGGTGGTTGTGGTGGCGGAAGGACAGGCCGCGCAGGTGGCCGCCGTGCTGGCCGAGCACGGCGAGACGGTGACGCCGGTCGGGCGCATCGTGCCGCGCAAGGCGGCGGGTGTCGTGTATCGCGGCCGGGTGGAGTTCTGACCATGGCGGCCAAGCGCACCGCAATCCTGATCTCGGGCCGCGGCTCCAACATGGCCGCGCTGATCCGCGCTTCGCGCGAGGACGGCTATCCGGCCGAGATCGCCGGCGTCATCTCCGACCGCCCGGATGTCGAGGGGCTGGATCTGGCCGCGCGCGCGGGCGTGCCGACGCGCGTCGTCGAGAAGACCAAGGGCGTGAGCCGCGAGGCGCATGACGTGGCGATCGGCGCCGCACTCGCCGAACTTGGCGCCGAGCTGGTCTGCCTCGCCGGCTACATGCGGCTTCTGACGCCGGGCTTCGTCGCGCAATGGACGGGGCGTATGCTCAACATCCATCCGTCGCTGCTGCCGCTGTTCAAGGGGCTGCATCCGCACCGACAGGCAATTTCGGCCGGCGTGCGCATTCACGGCGCGACAGTGCATTTCGTCACCGCCGAGACCGATTCCGGACCGATCGTGGCGCAGGCGGCAGTGCCGGTGCTGCCCACGGATAGCGAAGGCGCGCTTGCCTCAAAAGTGCTGGAGGCCGAGCACCGGCTCTATCCCTTCGCGCTGAAGCTGGTGGCGTCGGGGCGTGCCGTGCTCGACGGCGAGCGCGTGACCTTCTCGAATGTGGCAGCGGCAGGTTCGCTTTTCTCGCCCGAAGCGGCCGCCTCGGAAGCCGACATCGAGAGCCTGGCGCGGATGACGCCGTAGGCTTTTCGGGAAACGAAATTCTGCTGACGGCTTCCTGTCAGCATCGCGGGGCTAGGATCGGCTCAAATGGAGCCCGAAAGCATATCCGCAAATCCCGCGCTTGCCATGATCGAGGCGATGCCAGCCGCCGTGCGAAACCGGCTGCTGACGATCCGTGCGCTCATTCTCGACACGGCAGCGCGAACCGATGGCGTCGGGCAGATCGAGGAAGCCTTGCGCTGGAACGAGCCGGCCTATCTGACCAGCGAAACCGGCAGCGGCAGCACCGTGCGCATCAATGCGCGCGGCAGCGACGGCCGAATCGCGGCGATCTACTTCAACTGCAACACGGACCTCGTGGAGAGCTTTCGCCGTCTCTATCCGGACAGCTTCGCATTCGAGGCCAACAGGGCCGTGGTGTTGGCTGCCGACGCGCCGATCCCACGGGCCGAACTGGCGCACTGCCTGTCGCTGGCGCTGACCTACCACGCCCGCAGGAAGCCAAAGCGGGGAAGGCCGCGAAAGGCAGGGTGACGCAGGGCTTCTGCTTGCAGAATTTGCATTCATATACTACCTTGCTTGCATGAACAGCAAGCATCGCAAGACCCTCGCCGCGGTGTTTGCCGAGCCGACGCCGGCGAATATCGACTGGAACGATCTCGAATCGCTGCTGGTGGCGGCGGGATGCGAGTTGGTGGAAGGTCGTGGGTCGCGCGTGCGCTTCACCTGCAATGGCGAGGTGGAGAGCTTCCATCGCCCGCATCCGAAGAAGGAAGCGTTGCGATACCAGGTTCGCGCGGCCCGCGATTTCCTGGAGCAGATCGGAGTCAGGCCATGAACACGATGAGCTACAGGGGCTATTCGGCCCGTATTGAGTATGATGACGAGGACGGCATCTTCTTCGGCCGCATCGCCGGTATCCGGGACGGCGTGGGCTTTCATGCGGAGACGGTGGCCGATCTCAAGGCCGCGTTCCGCGAGGCGGTCGAAGACTATCTCGAAACCTGCGAGAAGCTCGGCAAGGCGCCGCATAAACCCTATTCGGGCAATCTCATGCTGCGTGTCGACCCGACCACGCATTCCAAGGCGGCGCTGGCGGCAGAACTGACCGGCAAGAGCCTCAACCAGTGGGGTGAGGACGTGCTGAAGGCGGCGGCCGAGAAGGAGATATCCTAGGCCGCCGCCCTCACCCACACCTTGTTGTCATGGAAAGCCGCGCCGCCGTAGGGTGCAGGCGCGTCGGCGCCGGTGAGCACGTTGATGCCCTCGCCGCGTTCATGGGCGGCGTTCGGCCAGATCCCTTCCGCGATCACCACGCCACGGCGGACGCCGTCGAAGAGCTTCGCGTGCAGCACGACTTCGCCGCGCGGATTGCCGATCTCGACGCGGTCGCCGTCGGAGATGCCGAGCGCGGCCGCATCCTGCGGATGGATCTGCAGTTCCGGCCGCCCTTCCCGCTTGGCCGAACCCGGCGTCTCGGTGAAGCTGGAGTTCAGGAACGAGCGCGCCGGCGAGGTGGCGAGGCGGAACGGGTGCGCTTCATCGGCCACCTCGATCAGGTCGACATGGTCCGGGAACTCCGGGAGGCGGTCATAGGGCCCGAAGGCGACGCCCATCTGCTTCGGCGGCTTGTTGGGCGCGATGCCGCCGACCCATTGCGGGCGGAAGCGGAACTTTTTGTCCGGATGGCCGAAGCCGTTGAGATAGTGCGACGTCTCGAAATCGGGCTGGATGTCGGCCCAGCGGTTCGCCTTCAACTGGTCGAAATCGCCGAGATCCCGGCTCTTCAGCATGATGTCGATGTGCTCGCGCTCGGTCATGCCGAAACCCGGCAGGTGCGACACACCCAGCCGCTTCGCCAGTTCCTCGATGACGTAAAGATTGGTTCTCGGCCCTTCCGGCGGCTCGACCACCTTCGGCCCCAGCGTCACGAACTGGTTGCCGCCGCCCTTGTAGAGGTCGTCGTGCTCAAGGAACATGGTCGCGGGCAGCACGACGTCGGCGAGCTTCGCGGTGTCGGTCATGAACTGCTCGTGCACGCAGGTGAACAGGTCGTCGCGCAGGAAGCCCTGCTTCACCAGCCGCTGGTCGGGCGCGACATTGACGGGGTTGGTGTTCTGGATCAGAAGCGCGGTGACCGGCGGGCCGCCGAACAGCGCATCCTCGTGACCCATCAACACCGGACCTATGCGCGAATGGTCGAGGTAGCGGATCGAGGGATCGCGCAACCTGTCGCCCTGCAGCAGCTTCTTGTCGAACTTGAAGCCGGACAGGCCGGAATTTGAGTTGAGCGCGCCGCCGCCCTCGTACTGCCAGCAGCCGAGCACCACCGAAACCGACAGGGCGGCATGCATGTTGACCGAGCCGTTGCGCTGGCGGGCAAAGCCGTAGCCGAGGCGGAAATAGACGCGTTTCGTCTCGCCGATCAGCCGCGCGAAGGCTTCGATCTCGGCGACCGGCAGGCCGGTGATGGCGGATGCCCATTCCGGGGTCCGCGTCTGAAGATGCGCCTCAAGACCTGCCGGATCGTCGGCGTATTTCGCCAGATAGGCCCGGTCGGCGAGGCCGTCGCGGAACAGGACGTGCATGACCGCGCAGGCCAGCGCGCCGTCGGTGCCCGGCTTCACGATCAGGCCCATGTCGGCCTGCTTCATAGTGGCGTTGTCGTAGACGTCGATGACCACGATCTTCGCCCCACGCTCCTTGCGGGCGCGGGTGGCGTGGGTCATCACGTTGACCTGGGTGGCGACCGCATTGGTGCCCCAGATCACCACGCAGTCGGACTTGGCCATTTCGCGCGGATCGGCGCCGTGCAGCGATCCGGTGCCCATGACGTAGCCGGTCCAGGCGAGGTTGGTGCAGATCGAATCGAAGAAGCCGGAATATTTCTTGGCGTGGCGCAGGCGATGGATGGAGTCGCGCTGCACCTGCCCCATCGTGCCGGCGTAGTAATAGGGCCAGACGGTCTCGGAGCCGTACTTCGCTTCGGCCGCCTCGAATTTCTCGGCGACGAGGTCGAGTGCGGCCTCCCAGGAGGCTTCCTTCCAGCCGCCCTCTCCCTTGGCGCCCGAGCGCACCAGCGGCTTCAGCAACCTGTCGGGATGGTGGATGCGCTCGGCGTAGCGGGCGACCTTGGCGCAGATGACGCCGGCCGTGTAGCTGTTGTCCTTGGCGCCGTGGACGCGGCCGATCCTGCGGCCGTCGATCACCTCGACGTCGAGTGCGCAGGTCGACGGGCAGTCGTGCGGGCAGGCCGAATGGCCGATACGGATGTTGGCGGCGACGTTCATGGGTCCAGAACTAGCCCGTTTTGCCGGCGCGGTGTAGGGGAACGGGACGCGTCACGTTGCGCCAGAGGCTCCGGTGAACTACCGCCACATATATCATGCGGGCAATTTCGCCGACGTGTTCAAGCACGCGGTGCTGACGCGCATCGTCGAATATCTGAAACGCAAGGAAGGCGCGTTCCGGGTCATCGACACGCATGCCGGCACGGGCTTCTACGACCTCTCCTCCGAGCAGGCGCAGAAAACCGGCGAGTGGAACGGCGGCATCGGCAAGGTGCTCTACGCCGACCTGCCCGGGGAGGCCGCCGCGCTGCTGGAGCCCTATCTCGACATCGTCGCGCGCTTCAATGTCGGCCATCCCTTCCGCTTCTATCCGGGCTCGCCGACCATCGTGCGCGAGCTTTTGCGCGGCAACGACCGGCTGACGGCGATCGAACTGCATCCGGAGGACGCTTTCAGCCTGAAGACGCGCTTCTCCGGCGATTTCCAGACCCGCATCATCGAGCTCGACGGCTGGCTGGCGCTCGGCGCGCATGTGCCGCCCAAGGAAAAGCGCGGGCTGGTGCTGGTCGATCCGCCGTTCGAAGCGGAGGATGAGTTCGACAGGATCGTCGATCGACTGAACACCGCGTGGCACCGCTGGCCGGGCGGAACCTATGCGATCTGGTATCCCGTCAAGGACCGGCTGAAGGTCGAGCAGTTCCGCAGCGATCTCGCCGCCGCCGGCATCCCCAAGATCATAGACGTATCGCTGATGATCCGGCCCTATTCCGACGTTCCGCAGCTGGACGGCAGCGGCATGATCGTGGTCAATCCGCCCTTCGTGCTGGAAGCAGAGATGCGCACGATGCTGCCGGTGCTGGCGCAGCGCCTCGGCCAAGACGGCGGCGGCAGCTTCAACCTCGAAACGCTGGCGAGCGAAACCGGGGCCGATCAGGGCTGAAGGCCGAGCTCCAGGAAAAGCTCGTAGGAATCGTAAGCCTGAACCTTGGCGGTTTCGCAGCCGCCGACATTGTTACCGTTCGCTTCAGGTCCCCACTGCCCCTCGATCGGGAAAACGAAATCGCTCATGCCGTCGCTGCCTTCCTTGAAGCGGATGACCATCAGCAGCTCGCCGGCGGCCGAGCGCAGCGTCGCCGAGCGATGCCCCTCCCAAACGTCGTCGATCGTCAGCTTCGCGCCTTCCGCGATGATTTTTGGCTTGATCTCGCCGCTCTCCGGATCGTCGTCCGGGGAGGTGCGGGTCACGGTGCCGGTCGCCGGATCGAAGCCGATACTGAAGAAGGGCTCGGTGAAGCTGCAGGTGAGGACGGCCGCGGCGGAGGCCGGCGTCACCGGCAGCGCCAGAATGAAGGCTGCGAGCAGCGCACGCATCAGCCGAAAATCCGCTTCTTGAGCCGCTCTATGCCAAGGAAGACGCCGCCCATGCCATTCGGACCGTATGGCTCGTATGCGCGCAGCGCCGTGACCTTTCTGCCGTCGGTCTCGACGACGAAAACCTGCGGAAAGTCGAGCTTCTTGCCGATCCTGAGGACATGGTGAGTGTCGACCTCGAAAACGCCCGAGAGGCCGTCCTTGCCGGGGAAATAATGCTTCGTGTCGAAGCCGAAGGTCTTCATCGAGCCGAAGCCCCAGTCCAGCCCGGCGCGGATCTCGGCCTTGCCGCGCATCAACGGTTGCGGATAGTGCGGATCGAAGATGACGGCGTCGTCGGCGAAGAAGGCGATGGCGCCTTCCTTGTCGCCGCGAATGAGCGCCTTGAACATGGCGTCGCCGATTTCGTAAGCCGGATCGGCCATGGCAGCCCCCAGAATGTTGCCCGTGCCTGTGTTGACGCAGCGACACTAGCAGGCCGCATAGCGGCGGCAAGTGCGGCCGCGCTTGACCGACCCGGCCGCGCCGCGCAGTGTGGAATTGCGGCAAGGACAAGACGATTCCCGGAGAGCGGACGACGATGCGAAGCCTGTTGAACGCCCTGATTGCCGCCACGCTTGTCGCCGGAAGCATGGTGGCTGCGCCTGTCGCTTTCGCCGCCGACCTGATCGAAGGCGTCTATGCCGCCGACCCGGGCGCGTGCAGCCACCCGCGGGTGCTGGCCCGCATTTCCAGCCGCTTCGACCATCAGGTCCGCAACGTGCCTCACCTGCCGGACGTGAAGATCAACGGCTTCCACCGTATCGGCCAGACCCGCTATCTGCCGGCGCGCGAGAACCGCCCGGTCGAGCGCCGCTATTGCCACGCCCGCGTGGCGCTCTCCAACGGCAAGCAGCGCGCAGTCTGGTATCTGCTGGAAAATCCCTGGGGCTTCGCCGGGGTCGGCACCAGCGTCGAGTTCTGCGTCGCAGGCTTCGACCGGTGGAACGTGTACAACAGCAATTGCCGCGTCCTGCGCTGAACGCTTCTGCGACGGCCGGCCAGAGAAGGCGGCTATCCGCTCTTGCCGGCCTGCTAGCGCTGGGTCTGGCCGGCTGCACCGATGCTCCGGGCGATGGTGGCGCGCAGGCCGTACAGCCCCCTTCCCAGCCTCCATCGGCCAGCTTGCCGGAAGCGAAGACGCCGGTAGCGGCGTCCGGCACCGGCTTCGATTTCTATGTGCTGGCCCTGTCGTGGTCGCCGAGCTTCTGCGCCGAAGAAGGACTGGACGCGCCCAACCTGCAATGCGGGACGGATCGCGACTTCGCATTCGTGGTGCACGGACTTTGGCCGCAATTCGAACGCGGCTGGCCCGAGTTCTGCGCCAGCCGAGAACCGCAGCGCGTGCCTGAGGCGCTGGCGCGCCGTCTGCGCGACATTATGCCCTCCACCGGCCTCGTCGGCGGTCAGTGGCGCAAGCACGGAACCTGCACCGGGCTTTCTCAGGAAGATTTTGTCACCGCCATCCGCGAGGCGTGGGATGCGGTCGAGATTCCGTCGAAATACCGGACGGCCGTGAAGACAAGCCAGATGGATCCCGACGACATCGAGGCCGAGTTCCGCGCGGCCAATCCCGGAATGCCCGCCGCCGGCATCGCGGTGAGCTGCCGTGACCGGCGGCTGGACGAGGTGCGCATCTGCCTGACCAAGGAGTTGGGGTTCCGCGCCTGCCCGGAGATCGACGAACGCGCCTGCCGCGCCGCTTCCGTGCAGGTTCCCGCCGCGCCGTGATCGCTGCGCCGTCGCCGGCTGGCCTATCGGCAGCGCCGGCGAAATGGGCTAGGCAGCGCCGGCATCCGAGGAGAGCACGACATGAAGATACTCGTATCCAACGCCTCGCCTTACAGCGCCAAGGTGCGCATGGCGGCCGCCTATGCAGGGCTCAAGTTCGACAGCGTCAGCACCGACACGAACAATCCCGCCCCTGAATTTCTCAAGGCCAATCCGCTGGGCAAGATTCCCGTGGTGATAGCCGATGACGGCACCGTCGTCTGCGACAGCGCGGCGATCGTGCAGTATCTGAACCGGGTTTCGAGCAACAAGCTGCTGCCGCGCAATCCGGCAAAGCGCACCGAGGCGGAGCAGCTTGAAGCACTCGCCGACGGCATCTGCGATTGCGCTCTGGTGCATGTCTACGAGCGGCGCTTCCGACCGGAGGAAAAGATCCACCAGGAGTGGCTGGACAAGCAGTGGACGAAGATCACGCGGGCGCTGGACGTGTTGAACGCGAACCCGCCGAAGCTGCCGTCGAAGATCACGGCAGGCCAGATCGCGCTGCGAGCCGCGCTCGGCTATTTGGGGCTGCGCTTCGAGGGCAAGTGGGAAAAGGGCCGGTCCAAGCTGGTGCGCTGGGTCAAGCGCTTCGACGAGAAGTTTCCGGAAATCGCAGCCTACGCGCCGAAGGGCTGACCGAGACGCAAAAGGGCCGGTCGCGAGGACCGGCCCTTTCGATTCAGTCTTACAGGATCAGAACTTCACGCCGAGACCGACCGTGATGCGGTGGTTGTTGAAGTCCGAGTTCTGGACGCCCGAGCCGGTGTTGTAGGCACGAGCGAAATTGTCGGTCCAGCGATACTCCAGGCGACCGAACACCTTCTCGGTGAACTTGACGTCCGTACCGGCGCCGACCGTATAGCCGAGCTGGGCGCCGGTCGCGGTGCCGGCGGCATCGGTGATGCGAGCCTGCGTCGCCGCCAGACCCGCCGTACCGTAGAGCAGCACCGAGTCGGACACCGCCACACCGGCGCGGCCGCGCAGCGAGCCCTCGAGGCCGGCGCGGGTGGACGTGCCGCCCGAGGCGCCGTTGGCGAAGTTCCAGCCGATGTCTGCTTCACCGCCGTAGACGAAGCGGCCGGACTGGCCCTGGATACCGCCGAACGCGCCGATCAGGGCGCCGTTGGTCGGGACGCTGCCGGCGTTGGTGTTGTTGAAGCGGCCGAAATTGTAGCCGCCGGACAGACCGATATAGGGACCGGCCCAATCGCTGACAGGCGCCGGATCGAGAATCGGCGCCGGTGCCGGCGGCTCTTCATAGACCACGTCGGCGGCATTGGCGGCACCGGCGCCGAGCATGGCGGCGACACCTGCGGTAAGCGCGAATGCGCGCAGCGAAACGATCTTGGCTCTCATTTTACTCTCCTTGAATTCCAGACGGACGCACAGCCGTCTTCCGACACCCCGCGCCGCCCTCCTGGGCTTGAGAACGGCGATGGTCCCTTCAGGTTCCATCACATCGGCCCCGAATGCGGCAGAAGCAAAATCGGAATGGGGTCTTAAAGCGTCTCGAATTTGGCTAAAATGTGAAGTTGCAGTTATGCAACGTTCAGATCAATGATTGTAACACTTCGTTAGTCATGAATATTAACAAAGAATACTACTTTGTTACTTTTGCAGAAAGCCTTGACCCTACGTAATCACAATCATCGAACACGTCAGGCTTGCGGGTTTCCACCATCACCTTCACGACGCCGGGCAATCCCAGCGTAAAGTCGAGCACGCGCCGCGCGACGGTTTCCTGCAGTTCCACATGGGGCTGGCGCGCCTGAGCGCGGATGAAGTCGCAGATCAGATCGTAGTCCAGAGTGGTGTCCAGCCGGTCGTCGGCGCGCCCCGCCGGTTCGATCTCCGCCTCGACGCTGACCAGCAGGCGCTGCGGCCCGTGCTTCTCGTGCTCATGCACCCCGATGGAAATCGGGATCGAGAGGTTGCGGACGATGACGGTGCGGGTGACGTTCATTGCCTGCCGACCACGAAGGCGACGTCGCGCTCGAGCGACATCAAATGCTGGCCGCCGTCGAGCACGATGGTCGAGCCGTTGACCGAGGGCGTGTCCCAGATGAACGCGACGGCCGCGGCGATGTCGTCCGGCGTCGGGCCGGAACCGGTCAACGTGTGCCGCCAGCTGCGCTCGAAGCTTTCCGCACTCTGGTCGCCGCTGCGCAAGGTGACGCTCGGCGCGATTGCGGCAACGCGCATGCGTCCGCGGAAATGCATGGCGAGCATCTCCACCGAAGCCTTCAGCGCGAACTTGGCCAGCGAATAGCTGAAGAAGTCGGGATTGGGGGCGAAGACCTTGCTGTCGAGCATGTTGACGAGCACCGCGCGCGCCGAACCGTGGCGGGCAAGCTCCCGGGCGATCACCATGGGCGAGACGAGGTTGGTGGAGAGCGACGCCTGCATTTTTGCGGCGTCGAAACCCGCGGGATCGTCGTAGTCGAAGGACGAGGCGTTGTTGACGATGAGGTCGAGGGGGCCAAGGCGGGCGGCGGCCTCGGCCACCAGCGCGGCGGCCGCGTCGGGGCTGGAGAGGTCGGCCCGGATGAGCTCGACGCGGGCGCCCTGTCCGCGCAACGCCGCGGCAAGCGATTCGGCCTCCGCCACCGAGCGATTGTGGTGGAGCGCGAGGTCGAAGCGATCGGCCAGCCGTGTCGCGACGGCCGCGCCGATGCGGCGCGCGGCGCCGGTCACCAGGCAGACCGGCCGTCTTTGCTGCGCTTCCTCCAAGCCTGCCCTCACCATCCTGTCAGCATCGCGCGTGCGCGGCTTGCGGCGACCGCGCATTCCGGCGATGGAATGCACATGCTGAAACGCCCCAACGTGACACCCATAGGGGCGACCCCCATATAGGCAAGGCAGACTGGTGCGGGAATGGCCGCGCCGCAAGCCCGCAGGCAGATATCCGGCAAAGATGAGCTCCGGTCCCGACCGTTCACCTCCTATCCCCCGCAAGTCTGGCCGCGCGTCGGACGACGTGGCCGGCTACATGCCGGGCAACGAGATGGAGGAAGACGAGATCGAGGCGGCGGAACCGGCCGAGCCTGCGGCGCGCGACGTGCCGGGTATCGACTGGTCGCTGGCCAGCGACACGCCCCTCTCGGCTGGCCCCGAAGTGATCCAGGACCTGGTCAAGCGGCTGCCGAACAAGCCCGGCGTGTACCGCATGATGAACACCGCCGGCGACGTGCTCTATGTCGGCAAGGCGCGCAGCCTGAA
This sequence comes from Rhizobiaceae bacterium, assembly GCA_019635695.1. GTDB lineage: Bacteria > Pseudomonadota > Alphaproteobacteria > Rhizobiales > Rhizobiaceae > RCIO01. The sequence continues at coordinate 108,740 of JAHBYZ010000005.1, read as the reverse complement.
GAAACGCGTGACGAACTACGCGCAGGGCCGCTTCCACACCAACCGCATCGGGCGGATGGTGCGCGAGACGGCGACGATGGAATTCGTGCTGACCCGCACGGAGACCGAGGCGCTGCTGCTGGAAGCGAATCTCATCAAGAGGTTGCGCCCGCGCTTCAATGTTTTGCTGCGGGACGACAAGTCGTTCCCCTACATCCTGCTCACCGGCGACCACCCCGCGCCCGGCATCTTCAAGCATCGTGGCGCGCGCAGCCGCAAGGGCGACTATTTCGGACCGTTCGCCTCGGCCGGCGCGGTCGGGCGCACGATCAACTCGCTGCAGCGCGCGTTCCTGTTGCGCACCTGCACCGACAGCGTGTTCGAGAGCCGCACCCGGCCTTGCCTGCTCTACCAGATCAAGCGCTGCTCCGGCCCGTGCACGGGGGAGGTCGACAAGGGAGGCTATGCCGAGCTGGTGACGGAGGCGCGTGACTTCCTGTCGGGCCGGTCCAGCAAGATCAAGGCGCAGATCTCATCGGCCATGCAGGAGGCCTCCGACGACCTCGATTTCGAACGGGCGGCGATCTACCGCGACCGCCTCGCAGCCCTCAGCCATGTGCAGAGCCACCAGGGCATCAACCCGCAATCGGTCGACGAGGCCGACGTGTTCGCTCTGCACCAGGAGGGCGGGCATTATTGCGTCGAGGTGTTCTTCTTCCGAACCGGCCAGAACTGGGGCAACCGCGCCTATTTCCCCAAGGCGGATGCTGCGATCGAGCCGGCCGAGGTGCTCGGCTCCTTCCTCGCCCAGTTCTACGACGACAAGCCGGTGCCGCGCACTATCCTGCTCTCGCAGGTCGTGGAGGAGCAGGAACTGCTTCAAGAGGCGCTGTCGACCCGCGCCGGACACAAGGTCTCGATCTCGGTGCCGCAGCGCGGCGAGAAGAAGGACCTGACCGACCACGCGCTTCAGAACGCGCGCGAGGCGCTCGGCCGCCGGCTGGCCGAAACGTCCACGCAGGCGCGGCTGCTGGAGGGGCTGGCCAAGACCTTCGGGTTGGAGCGGACGCCACGGCGCATCGAGGTCTACGACAACTCGCACATCATGGGCACGAACGCAGTCGGGGCGATGATCGTCGCCGGGCCGGAAGGCTTCATCAAGAACCAGTACCGCAAGTTCAACATCCGCTCGACCGAGATCACGCCCGGCGACGATTTCGGCATGATGAAAGAGGTCATGGAGCGGCGCTTCTCGCGGCTGGTGAAGGAGCATGGGATTCCGGGCGAAAACCCAGTCGATCCCGAGGCGGAGACGGAGGACGCGCCGGCCTGGCCCGACCTCATCCTGATCGATGGCGGCCCCGGCCAGATGGCGAAGGTCCGCGAGGTGCTGGATACGCTCGGCATCCGCGACAAGGTGACCGCGATCGGCGTGGCCAAAGGCGTCGACCGCGAGGCCGGGCGCGAGCGCTTCGCCATGGACGGCAGGCCCGGCTTCACGCTGCCGCCGCGCGACCCGGTGCTCTATTTCGTTCAGCGCATGCGCGACGAGGCGCACCGCTTCGCCATCGGCTCGCACAGGGCGCGGCGCAAGAAGGAGATGGTACGCAACCCGCTGGACGAGATCGCGGGCATAGGGCCGTCACGCAAACGTGCCTTGCTGCATCACTTCGGCACCGCCAAGGCAGTCAGCCGCGCCGCGGTGGCGGATCTCCTCGCCGTCGATGGCATATCGGAAGCGATGGCCCGCATGATCTACAATCACTTCCACGAATCGGGGGCGTAGGGGTTGCCTAATTTTTCGGCGGTCAGGTTGACCGGCATGGGAGGCATCTGGTTTGTCATATTCTGAAACCGGCCCGAGCAGGATGCCCAAGCGCACCTACAACATCCCCAACATGCTGACCTACGGCCGCATCATCGCCGTGCCGGTGGTCGTCCTGTGCTTCTTCCTCGAAGGGCGGCTCGCCTCCAGCGAACCGGCGCGGTGGGCGGCCTTCGCGATCTTCGCGATCGCCAGCGTGACCGATTTCCTCGACGGCTACCTGGCCCGGCTGTGGAAGCAGAGCTCCAATATCGGCCGTATGCTCGACCCGATCGCCGACAAGCTGCTGGTTTCCGCCGTCCTGCTCCTGCTCGCGGCGGACGGCACGATCGCGGGATGGTCGCTGTGGGCGGCGATCATCATCCTGTGCCGCGAAATCCTGGTGTCGGGCCTGCGGGAATATCTCGCTGCGCTCAAGGTCTCGGTGCCGGTGACGCAGCTCGCCAAGTGGAAGACGACCCTGCAACTCGTCGCCATCGGCTTCCTGCTGGCAGGGCCGGCCGCCGACAACTATGTGGACTACATGACCGAGACGGGCATCGCGCTGCTCTGGGCTTCGGCCATCATCACACTCTACACCGGCTACGACTATTTCCGCGCCGGACTGAAGCACATCGGGGACTGAGTTGACGAAGCTCATCTACTTCGCCTGGGTGCGCGAGCGCATCGGCAAGCCATCCGAGGAGGTGGAACTGCCGGCCGAAGTGAAGACCGTGCGCGACCTGCTCGGCTGGCTGAAAGGCCGCGGCGAGGAATACGAGGAGGCGCTGCGCTTCCCCGAGGCGATCCGCGTCGCGATCAACCAGGAGCACGTCAAGCACGGCACCGCCATTGCGGGCGCACGCGAGATCGGGCTTTTCCCGCCGATGACCGGCGGGTGACGCCGGCGGCCGAGATGAACATCGAGCCGGTCATCCGCATCCAGAATGGCGACTTCGACAGCGCCGCCGAGGTGGCTGCAATGACCGCCGGCCGGTACGACATCGGCGCCGTCGTCACCTTCACGGGGCTTTGCCGCGACGAATGCGGAAAGCTATCGGCGCTGGAGCTGGAGCACTATCCGGGCATGGCGGAGGCGGAGATCGGCCGCATCTGCCGGGAGGCGGCGGAGCGCTGGCTGCTGCAGGCGATCACGGTCGTGCATCGCCACGGCCGCATCGAGCCGGGCGAGAACATCGTGCTCGTCGCCACCGCATCGCCGCACCGGCATGCCGCGTTCGAGGCGGCCAGCTTCGTCATGGACTTCCTCAAATCCAACGCCCCGTTCTGGAAGAAGGAGCACGACGCGCAGGGACGTGCGGGCGGCTGGGTCGACGCCAAGGACAGCGACGAAGCGGCGCTTGAGCGCTGGAAACGCTGAGGCGCGGCCGGTTGCGGCTGCGGTCGCGCGACCTATCTGGGTAGGGAAGGGATCTCGAAAACCCGGATCAAGGCCATGAACGCAGCCATCGACCGCCGCACGCTCATCGCAGCACTCGCGGCCACAGCTGCCCTCCCCTCCAGCCTGGCGTTTGCCGAGCCGCGAACGGTGACCGGCAGCGCGCTTTATCGTGAGCGCATCGCGCTGCCGCCTGACGCCGTACTTACGGTGCGGCTGGGTGTGCTCGCCGGCAACGCGCTGGGCAGCCAGCTGATCGCCGAGCAGATCGTGGCGCCAGCCGGACAGGTGCCTATCCCCTTCTCGCTCAGCTTCGATACGCAGGACGCGCCTCAGGACGCGCGCCTCGGACTTGACGCGACGATCACCGCGGCGGGGGCGACGCTGTTTCGGACCGCACAGGCGATCCCGCTGCCTGCCGGCGATGCGGCGGTCGAGATCATGCTGGCAAGCGCCCGTGAACCTGCGGCGAAGCCCGCGCCGATAACGGGCGTCGAGTGGCAGGTCGAGCACATAGAGGGTGTCGACAACCTTGGCGAGACAAGGCCGACGCTGACAATCGGTGCCGACGGGCGGGCTGGCGGCAGCACCGGCTGCAACCGCTTCTTCGCCAAGGCCACCATCGACGGCGAAGTGCTCGCCTTCTCGGAGGCAGGCACCACCTTCATGGCCTGCGACGAGACCGTGATGCGGGTTGAGCGCGCATTCCTCGACGCGCTGGCGGCCGTCGCCGCCTACAGGCTGGAGGACGGCATGCTTGTGCTGGTCGACGCAGAGGGCGTCGCGCGGATGAAGCTCACTTCGGCCGCGTGAACCGCAGACTGCGGAAGTTACGCGCCGTTAATCATGCGAAGGCGCATTCGCGCGCCTTTTAGACAATTTGAAAGATCGTCCGCACTAGATTTGTCGCCGGCAAACCGTGGTGCGACCGTCTAGATGCAGGCAGTTCTGTCAACAGCGTCCGAGCTGTCGGCCAGCCATCTATGGCTGGTGACCGCGAATTTCATCCTGTCCGTGCTGCTCGGCATGTGGATGCTGCGATTTCGCCGCTTGTATTTCACCGCCCGCGTTGAGCAATCCAATACCGACGAACTGATCGAAAACCTCTCCGAAGGTATCTACCGCTCGCTGCCGAGCGGGCGTCAGATCAAAGCCAACAGGGCGCTGGTCAGGCTCAACGGATACGAAACCGAACGGGAAATGCTCACCAGCGTCAGCGATATCGCGGGCGAATGGTATGTCGACCCCGACCGCCGCGACGAGTTCATGCGCGTGATGGAGCGCGACGGGAAGGTCGTCGACTTCGTCTCGGAGATCTATCGCCACAAGACGCGGGAGCGAATCTGGATCACCGAGTCTGCACGGCTCGTGCGCGACAAGGCCAGCGGCCGAACGCTCTACTACGAGGGTTCGGTCCGCGAGATCACCGAAACGGTGAAGCGGCTGAAGCTGGAGGAGCAGTTCTCCAAGCTGATGCGCGAGGTGCCCGGCAGCCTGTTCCAGTGCACGGTGACACCCGGAAAGCCGGGCGTCGTCGACTATCTCAGCCCGGGCTTCGAACGCCTGAGCGGTATCCCGGCGAGCGCGCAGGTGTCCAATTGGCGCGCCTTTCTGGACCGCGTTCCGGATGATGATCGCAAGCTTTATTCGCGCGTCTTCGCCATGGATGGCGCCGAGCCGCAGCCGTTCGACATGGAGCACCGCTATGTCTGCCCGCTCGGCAACCAAAAGTGGATCCGCGTGTCGGCCACACCGGAGATCCGCGACGGATCGGTGGTCTGGCACGGCTACATGTCCGATGTGACGCTGCGCAAGAACAACCAGATCGCGGTGGAACGCCTCGCCTATTTCGACACGCTGACCGGCCTGCCCAACCGGCGCGCATTCCTCGACCGGATGGCGGCGGCCGTGGAAAGCTGCCGTGACGGCGGCGTGCGCAGCGCACTGCTTTTCATCGACCTCGACAATTTCAAGTCGCTCAACGACACGCAGGGGCACGACGTCGGCGACCAATATCTCGTCAAAGTCGCGGAGCGGCTCCAGCAGAGCGTAGGCGCGAACGATCTGGTGGCGCGTATCGGCGGCGACGAGTTCGTCGTGCTGCTGGCCGGGGCGGGCGCCGACGAGCCAGCCGCGATGCGGCGGGCCATCACGATCGGCAATCGACTGATCGCAGCGATGCGGCAGCCCTTCGATCTCGGCACCGTCAATCACCGTGCCTCGGCCTCCATCGGCGTCGTGGTGTTCGACGGCGTGAGCGCGGCGCCGGACGAGGTGCTGAAGCGCGCCGACCTTGCCATGTACGAAGCGAAATCGGCCGGCCGCGACAATTTGGCGATCTACGATCCGGTGTCGATGAGCCGCGAGGCGGAACGCTACAAGCTGCTGGCGGACCTGCGCGACACGCTTGGCCGCGGCGGTGACCAGCTGGAGCTGCACTACCAGCCACTGATGAACGCAGACGGCCGCGTGGTGGCGGCCGAAGCGCTGATCCGCTGGAACCATCCGCGGCACGGGCTCATCATGCCGGATCGTTTCATCCCGCTGGCGGAGCAGTTCGGCCTGATCTGCGATGTTGGCACGCTGGTGCTGGCGCGCGCCGCGCAAACACTGGTGCGCTGGCGCCGCGACAGGCGGCTCGCTGGCCTTTCGCTGTCGGTCAATCTCAGCGTCCAATGCCTGCAGAACGAGGAGCTGGTGCCCGGCGTGGCGAAGCTGCTGGAAGAACACGCGCTGCCCGGCGGACTGCTGACCGTCGAGGTGACCGAGCATGTGCTGGCGCGCGACCAGGCAATGATCGCCGACCGCATGTACCAGCTGAAGGAGCTCGGCGTGCGGCTGGCGCTGGACGATTTCGGCACCGGCTATTCGTCGCTCACCTACCTGAAGACGCTACCGTTCGACGAGGTGAAGATCGACGGTTCGTTCGTCGCCGATATCGAGACGACCGAGAGCGACCGCACGCTGGTGCAGACCATCCTCGCGATGGCGCAGACGCTCGGGCTGATCGCGGTCGCGGAGCGGGTCGAGACCCGCCACCAGGAAGCATTCCTGCGCGCACATGGCTGCGACCGCTTCCAGGGCTGGCTCTACGCCAAGGCGATGCCTGAAGCGGGGTTCGCGGCATTTGCCGCCGCGCATGCGGCCGATGCGCCGCGCGCCGCGCTGACGGCCTGAGCCCGCGCGGCGCCGAAGTCGGCTGTCAGCCGACGATCTCGGTGTCGGAGAACCAGTAGCGGATCTCCTGGGCGGCGGTTTCGGCGGCGTCGGAGCCGTGCACCGAGTTCTCGCCGATCGACAGCGCATGCACCTTGCGGATGGTGCCCTCGGCCGCGTTGGCCGGGTTGGTGGCGCCCATCACTTCACGGTTCTTGGCCACGGCGTTCTCGCCTTCCAGAACCTGCACCACAGTCGGGCCGGACGACATGAATTCGACCAGTTCGCCGAAGAACGGGCGGTCCTTGTGGACCGCGTAGAAGCCTTCGGCCTCGCGGCGGCTCATCCATACCCGCTTGCAGGCGACGACGCGCAGGCCGGCCGCCTCGAGCATGGCGGTGATCGCGCCCGTCAGGTTGCGTCGTGTCGCGTCCGGCTTGATCATCGAAAAGGTGCGTTCGATCGCCATGTCATGTCCTTCAAAACTGGGGAATTCGGAGTGGCGGGCTCTATAGCGGTGCGCATGCGCGCTGTGAAGGGGCCGGATCAGGCGGCCGCGGCAGCGGTGGCGGCCTTGCGACCGAGGCCTTCGTAGAGGTCGAGCATGCGAGCGAACCAGACCTCCACCGGATCACCTACCGGCAGGATCTCGCGCGCGGAAACCACACGCGCCCACTGGAATGCGCCGGCAACGATGTAGTCGCAAAACAGCGGCCGCCCGCCGCCAATAAAGGGCTGCGTCTCCAGCGTGATGCGCAGCGGCGCAAGGGCATCGTGCAAACCGGGCAAGAGCTTCAGGCCGGCCTCGGAGACCGCCTCGATCGTGCCGCCGAAGCGCGCCTCGCGGGTGCGGCGGAAATAGGCCTGGTCCTGCGGCGCGAGACAGGAATTGATGTCCGGCAGCAAGGCTCGGCCAAGGATCGAGTGCACCGTAAGGATCGTCCAGCGCTCGATGAACCGCGCCGCCCCCTGCCCGCCCTCGCCGCCGAAGAGCGAGGGACGGTCAGCGTAGCGGTCATCCAGATATGCGGCGATGTCGAAGGAATCGGCGACGGTTCGATCGCCGTCGCGTATCACCGGAAGCGTCTTGAACCCGAGTTCCGCGATGCCGGTGAACGGCACCGGCACGCGTTCGAAGTCGAGGCCCTTGTGCGCCAGCGACCAGACGGTCTTCCAGCAGTGCGGGCTGAAGCGCACGCGGCCGTCGGCGCCGGCCAGTTCGTAGACGGTGATTGACATAGTGCTGCCCTCCCCCGAGGCGTGCTAGACGCGCGAGTTCCTAGCCGCCGGAGAGCGTCCCGTGAAGCAGCATTTCTCGATGATGGCCGCCTACAACCGGTGGGCCAACTCCAGGGTCTACGAAGCGGCGGCAAAACTGTCCGACGAGGAATTGAACCGGCCGACGGGCGCCTTTTTCCCGACCCTGATGCGAACGCTCAACCATGTGCTGGTCGCAGACCGCATCTGGCTCAAGCGCTTCACCGGCGAAGGCGAGGCTCCGGCTGCGCTCGACACCGTGCTTTTTGCCGCGTTGCCGGCGCTGAGCATAGCGCGCGAGGCGGAAGACGAGCGCGTCGTTCGCTGGGTCGGCGGGCTCAGCGAAAAAGATCTCGCCGGGCGCTTCACCTATGTCACGGTGACCGACGTGCGGACGGTATCACAGCGGCTGGCGCCGGCGCTGTCGCACTTCTTCAACCACCAGACCCATCATCGCGGCCAGGCGCACACCATCCTGACCACGCTGGGCAAGCCCAGCCTGCAGCTCGACATGATCTATTTCCAGCGCACGCCGGACGGTTTGCCGTTCGCGTAGGCGGTCTTGGCCGCTGGCGCTCCGGCCGATCCGTAGAATGCCATCGGTGTCGGCAACCGGTCGGCAACCATGCCGTAAGGACGGCCGCAACCGACGATCGCATCGCGGATTCAGATGGCAACCGGCATCTTCGCCGGGCCACCTGAAAGGAACCAAGCCATGCGCAGGCAAATCTTCGCCGCGCTGCTTGCCGGCAGCGCACTGATCACCGTTTCGGCCGTAACGGCCGGTGCACAGGAACTGGGGCTCAACGCCCTCGGGGTCGACGCCAACGTCTCGCTCGGGGGCACAGACGGCGTGGCTGCCGATGCGAACATCGGCCTTGGCGGCGACGACGGCATTTCTGCCAATGTCGATGCGACGGTCGGCGGGAGCGGCGGCGCGGCAGCCAACGCCAATGTCGGCATCGGCGGCGCCAGCGGCATAGACGCAGCGGCCACCGCCGCCATAGGCGGCTCGGACGGGGTCAACGCGGATGTCGATCTGGGCGTCGGCGGGTCCGGCGGCGCCGCCGCCGCGGTGAATCTCGGGATCGGCGGTAGCGACGGCGCTGACGCCGAGGTCGATATCGGCCTTGGCGCAGGCGGTTCGGCTACGCCGGGCACACCGGCGGCGCCGACGCAGCCGGGAGGCCCCGTTGTGCCAAGCGGTCCCGCACTTCCAGCTGCGCCGGGACCGGTCGCGGGGATCAATTCGGCCGCATTCGCCGGCATGTCGGGTGCGGAAATCCAGCGGCTGTCCAGGCGCTGCGGCGATGTGCTCGCCGAGCCGTCGGGCTTCGATCGCGACCTGATTTCGCTGTGCGAAGTTCTGCGCCGGCGATAGCACCGTCTCCAGCGGCGCGCGGGAACCTTTCCGCGCGTCGCGCGTAGTATCGGCAGGCAAGCTTCCCGCCCATTTGCGGTAGTAGCCATTCCCCGCCTGTCGCTGGACAGAAGCGGGTTGCAGTGGCAGAGACCCGTGCCGTCGACGTGACGGCGCGGGTCTCTTCTCTTGCTGGCTATTCGTTCCCTCTTCCTGATTCTCATTGTCGCAGGCGCAGGCCTAGGCATTGCCTATCCGTGGCTGAACGCCCGTTACGGTGGCTACGAGATCGGCACGTGGCGTGTCTTCGAGAGCGGCGGCTTCACGGTTGCGGAAGCGCGGCCCGCACTGAGCGAGGCTCCGGTCATCGTGTCCGTCGACATGGTGACGCGCGGCCCGCTGCGCGCCGACAGGCAGGGCGCGGTGCTGACCGTGACCGCGCGCAGCGGAGGACGCACGGTTCTCGCCCAGGCTCTGGACTTCGACGGCGTGAACGCCCGCATCCTCAACCCGCAGACCGGCGACGCGGCCTATCGCACGAGGGTCGGCAGCATTGCCTCCTTCGCCGAGGACGGCTTGCAGATCGACGTCGCGCGCGGCGACGACGAGCGCGCCAACATCGTGACCGTCGACGTCATTGTGGAGGCGAGCCCGTCACCCATCCAGCCCAATGCGATTCCGGTCGGCTACGTACTGCTGGGGATCGGCTTCGTCGGCTTCATCGCGTCGTTTCGCGCGCGCGCGCCGAAGAATCCGAATTCGTCGCCGCCGCCGCAGAAATGGGGCAGGCAGTAAGGCCGCCGCGCGGCGAACGTCAGATCGCCGAGAAGTCGCCGCCCCGGCCCTTGCCGGATGAGAAGCGCGCCGCGCCGGCGGCGCCCTCGGCCCGGAAGCTCGCCGCGCTGGTGGCCCATTCGGCCGCCAGAGCGGGCTCAAGATCCAGCGACCATTGCCGCATGGCCGAGAGACGGTCGGCGCGCATGCAGGCCTGCGGGAAACGGGCGAGTTCGCGCGCAAGCTCCAGCGCTGCGTCCAGCGCCTTGCCGTCGTCACAGATGCGACTGGCAAGTCCGATGGCGAGGCATTCGTCGGCCTCTACCTTGCGCCCCGTCAGAATCAGGTCCATGGCGCGCCCGTGGCCGACGATGCGCGGCAGACGCACGGTGCCGCCATCGATCAGCGGGACGCCCCAGCGGCGGCAATAGACGCCCATGTAGGCCGAGCGCTCCATGACGCGCAGGTCGCACCAAAGGGCCAGTTCCATGCCTCCGGCGACCGCCGGGCCGGCGATCGCCGCGATGACCGGCTTGGACAGCGCCAGCCGCGTCGGCCCCATCGGGCCCTTGCGCGGACGGTCGTCCTTGCCGTCGAAGGTCGGATCGAGGTTTAGCTCAGCGTACCATTTCTCGTCGATGGCGTCGCCGGAAGCCGCCTTCAGGTCGAAGCCGGCGCAGAACGCCGCTCCCTCGCCCCGCAGCACGGCAACCTTGCTGGCCTCGTCGCGGTCGAAGGCGACGAAAGCCTCGAACAGCGCGCCTGCCGTTTGCGTATCGACAGCGTTGCGCGCCTGGGGACGATCGATGGTGACGATCGTGGCTTCGCCTTCGCGGTCGATGCGGACGGTCATTCGGCAATCCCTTCCTCATATTCCGCCGACAAGGTCAGCCAGCGCTCTTCCTGCTGGGCGAGGATGGCGGCGAGGTCGCTGCGCTCCTTCGAGAGCTGCGTCGCGCCGCGCGCATCCTTCTCGTAGAGCTTCGGATCGGCAAGCTGGTCCTCGATGGCGTCGAGGCGCTTGCGGGTGCGATCCATCAGCCCTTCCGTCGCCCTGATCTCCTTGGCCAGCGGTTCCAGCGCGGCACGGCGCTGGGCGGCGTCACGGCGGCGGTCGGCCTTCGACGCCTTGTCCGCCTCGCGTTTCTCGCGCCGGTCGACCGAGCCGGTGACGAGCTGACGGTAGTCGGAAAGGTCGCCGTCGTATGGAGCCACCTGCCCCTCGCGGACCAGCCACAGACGGTCGACCGTGGCCTCGATCAGGTGTCGGTCGTGCGAAATGAGGATCACCGCGCCGGGGAAGTCGTTGAGCGCACGGATCAGCGCTTCGCGGCTGTCGATGTCGAGGTGGTTCGTCGGCTCGTCGAGGATGAAGAGGTTCGGCCCCTCGAACGCCGAAAGGCCCATCAGCAGGCGCGCCTTCTCGCCGCCCGACAGGTCCTTGGCAGCGGTGTTCATCTTCTCGGTGACGAGGCCCATCTGCGCGGTGCGGGCGCGCACCTTCGGCTCGGTCGCGTCGGGCATCAGGCGGCGGACGTGCTCGTAGGCGTTTTCCTCGGGTCGCAAGTCGTCGAGCTGGTGCTGAGCGAACATCGAGACCTTCAGCCCCGGCGCAATCGTGATCGAGCCTTTTTCGGCCTTCAGCCGGCCGGCGAGCAGTTTGGCGAATGTGGACTTGCCGTTGCCGTTGGCCCCCAGCAGCGCGATGCGGTCATCATTGTCGATGCGCAGGTTGATGCGCGACAGGATCGGCTTGCCAGGCGCGTAGCCGACCGCGACGCCATCCATCGCGACAATCGGCGAGGCCACCTGCTTTATCGGCTCCGGGAAGCGGAAGGGAGCAACCGTGTCGTCGATCATCACCTCGACCGGCTTCATCTTTTCAAGCGCCTTGAGGCGCGACTGCGCCTGACGGGCCTTCGAAGCCTTGGCGCGGAACCGCGCGACAAAATCCTCCATGTGCTTGCGCGCGGCGTCCTGCTTGGCGCGGCTTTTTTCCAGCAGTTCCATCTTCTCAGCGCGCTGGCGCTCGAACTGGTCATAGCCGCCACGCCAGTAGGTCAGCTTCTTCTGGTCGAGATGGACGATCGAATTGACCGCGCGATTGAGCAGGTCGCGGTCGTGGCTGATCAGCAGCACCGTGTGCGGGTATTTCGACAGGTAGGTCTCAAGCCAGAGCGTGCCTTCGAGGTCGAGATAGTTGGTGGGCTCGTCGAGCAGCAGAAGGTCCGGCTGGGCGAACAGCACGGCGGCGAGCGCAACACGCATGCGCCAGCCGCCGGAGAAGCTCGAAGCGGGGCGCTTCTGCGCCTCCGCGTCGAAGCCGAGGCCGGCAAGGATGGTGGCCGCGCGCGCCTCGGCCGAATGGGCGTCGATGTCGGCCAGCCGCATGTGAATCTCGCCGATGCGATGAGGGTCGCTGGCGGTCGCCTCCTCGGCCAGCAGCGCCGCGCGCTCGGTGTCGGCGGCAAGCACGATCTCGATCAGCGCGTCCTCGGTGCCCGGCGCCTCCTGCGCCACCTGACCGATACGCGTGTTGCGCGGAATCGATATGGAACCGGTCTCGGCGGCGAGATCGCCGGTGATGGCGCGGAACAGCGTGGTCTTGCCGGCGCCGTTGCGGCCGACGAAACCCGCCTTGGCGCCGGTGGGCAGCGCCAGCGAGGCGTGGTCGATGAGCAGGCGGCCCGCGACGCGGAGCGAAAGGTCGTTGATGGTCAGCATGGCGCGCCTCTAAAGGCGCGGCGGCAGCGTGGCAAGGGCAAGGCCGGGCCGTCGGAAAAAGCCGGTCCGCATTCCGGCGGGTGATGGGGCTATTGCCGCCGCCGGAATGCGGACACTGGCACGGCTGGGGCCGGCGCCGGTTCGGTGACCCGATCCATTGCACCGTCATCGTAGCGGCAGGGCCGGTGCAAGGAAGCTGGTGGACCCGGGCACGAGCGGACAAATCCGGACATCGGCACGGAACTGCGCCCGCCTGCCGGAGCCTGTCGCTATGCCTTGCGCTCCCACCGGCGATCCGGACCCTGCTGCCAGTAGGTCAAATCATGACCTGCAGCCTTGAGCGCCTTCCATTGTCCGCGGGCGGCCGCCACCTGCAACTCATCGTGTCCGTCGAACATCAGAACGGCGCGCTCGTAGCCATCGAGCTGCGGCGGCTCCGCGCCGTCCACAACGAAGCGGATCTGCGCGGCGTTGGGGTTGTCCGGCGTGATGGTCAGGATCACCGGCTGCTCGGCGGGATGCGGTTCCCGGTCGGTGCCGTGGCCGAGGAAAGAATCGTCGCTGAACGTCCACAGCAGCGTGTCCAGCGCGTCACGGCGCTCCTCGCTGCCAGTCTGCACGACAGCCCTCCAGCCGCGCCCCATGCTGCGCTGCAGCAGGCCCGGCAGCGCCTCCTCCAGCGTGGATTCGGTCAGGTGATAGAAGAGGATCTCGGCCAGCGCGGCCTCCCCTCGACCGCGATCAGGCTTCGTAGTTGTCGGCGACGAAGCGGTCGAGCAACCGCACGCCGAAGCCGGAGGCCCACCCCTGGCTGATCTCGGTCGAGGGCGAACCCATCGCCGTACCCGCAACGTCGAGATGCGCCCACGGCGTGTCCTTGACGAAGCGCTGCAGGAACTGCGCTGCGGTGATGGCGCCGCCGTAGCGTCCGCCGATGTTCTTCATGTCGGCGTTCTTGCTGTCGATGAGCTTGTCGTATTCCGGCCCCATCGGCATGCGCCACAGCTTCTCCTGCGTGGCCAGACCGGCAGCGATGAGCTTCGCCGAGAGGTCGTCATTGTTGGAGAACAGGCCGGCGTGGTGCTGCCCGAGCGCAACCATGATCGCGCCGGTCAGCGTCGCCAGATTGACCATGAACTGCGGCTTGAAACGGTCGTTGCAGTACCAGAGCGCGTCGGCGAGCACGAGGCGGCCTTCCGCGTCGGTGTTCAGCACCTCGATCGTCTGCCCCGACATGGAGGTGACAATGTCGCCCGGGCGCTGCGCGTTGCCGTCGACCATGTTCTCGACGAGGCCGAGAATGCCGATGGCGTTGACCTTGGCCTTTCGGGCGGCGAGCGCGTGCATCAGGCCGGTGACGGCGGCGGCGCCACCCATGTCGCCCTTCATGTCCTCCATGCCTGAGGCCGGCTTCATCGAATTGCCGCCTGTGTCGAAGACGACGCCCTTGCCGACGAAGGCCAGCGGCCTGTCCTTCGGCTTGCCGCCGTTCCATTCCAGCACGACAAGGCGCGGCGGACGCGTCGAGCCCTGCGCGACGCCGAGCAGCGAGCCCATGCCGAGCTTCTTCATCTCGCGCTCGGTCAGCACCTCGACCTTAACGCCGAGCGCCGCGAGCAGCTTCGCCCGCTCGGTGAACTCGATCGGCCCCAGCATGTTGGCCGGTTCGTTGACAAGATCGCGGGCGAGCGTCACGCCGCCGGCCACCGCGTCGGCGGCAACGAACCTCTTCTTCGCTTCGGTCGCGGCGGACGTGACGATCGCAATCTTTACGGCCTTGACGTCGTCGCCGTTGTCGTCCTCGCCTTTTTTCGTCTTGTAACGGTCGAAGGCGTAGGCGCGCAGCAGCATCCCCTGGGCCACCGCCGCCGCTTCCGCCCCGCCAATCGTGGCGCCCGGCGCGTCGAGCCACACCGTGACCTTCGACGCCTTGCCGAACTGGCCGGCAATCGCGCCACCCAGACGAGTCCATCCGTCGGGCTGCGGTTTTTGCGGGTCGCCCAGGCCGACGACGACAATGCGATCCGCGGCGGAACCCTCCGGGACAAGCAAGTCGAGCGTCGTGCGGGCCTTACCCTTGAAGCCGCCGACGCGGATCGCGCGCGCGAGCGCACCCGCCGGATCGACATCCGCTGCAGCTGCGCCGAGCTTCGCCCCGTCGGCCGCAAGCAGCACACAAAGCCCCGAGGGCCTGGCGGAACGGACGAAGCTGATCTCGACGGATTTGGGCATGACGGCTCCGCAGGAGGTTGCGATCGGAGTATGATGGTCGGACGGCGGGAGGAGCCGTGCGGTAGCGATAGACCAAGCCGCAGCCTGTGGCAAACCGGGCACGGGGGCGCTCGATCAAGCTTCCCTCACGCTGTGTAACGGCACATAACGATTGGTTAAGCGTCCTTCTTCGGCCATCATTAGCCATTCCCGTAGCTGGTAGCAGGCCGGGGGAGGAACCTGGTGACGGTGTCGACCGCCACCTTGTCTGTGTTTGACGGCCGAGCCGTCGCGTGCGGGTGACTATGGGACTGATCGACCGGTATATCCTGCGGCGGACGATTGCCCTGACCGTTCCGACGCTTTTGGTCATCTCGGGCATCGTCATCACGACTCAGCTGCTGCTGAACGTCGAGATGGTGACCCGCTCCGCCGCGGCGGCGCTCGGATTCCTCCAGATTTCTGTCTTCCTCATTCCGGGCATTACCCTTTTGGTGCTGCCGTTTGCCATCCTCATCGGCGCTCTGCGCACGCTTGCCGCGATGAATGGCGATTCCGAACTGGCGGTGCTGGAATCGACCGGCCGCGCGCCCCGCGCCACCACGCGTCCCATCCTCATCCTGTCGTTGCTCGCCTCGCTGATCGCGCTGCTGACGGCGCACACGCTCGATCCCTTGGCCAGCCGCGCCATGCAGAACACGATCAGCGCAGCCAGTGCCGACCTCGTACGCTCCGCCATGCGCTCCGGAACCTTCACGCAGCTGCAGCCGGGAACCTATGTCCAGATCGGCAGCGAATTGCCGAATGGCGAAATGGCCAACGTCATCTTCGTGGATACGTCGGACGCCGCCACCCAGGTGATCTACTACGCCAAGCGCGGAACCCTGATCGAACACGACGGGGTTACGCTGTTCGCGCTCGCAGACGGCGAGGTACACCGCCGCTCCAAGGGCAATGGCGCGGTGTCAATCATCTCGTTCGCCTCTTCGGCGATAGATCTCGGCCTCGGCAGCAGCGCCGGGCCGATTTCCTACGGCTGGCAATCATACACCACGGAGGACCTGCTCCACCGCATCGCGTCCGAGCGGCAACTGGGAAATGAGCCATCCGACGAGATACGCGAGTTGCACCGGCGCTTCTCGGAATGGATGTATCCGCTGCTGTTCGGCGCTATCGCCGCCTATGTCGGCGCCTGGGCGAGTTCGCACCGGCAGTCGCGCTCCGGACCAGTCGTGGCCGGAGTGGCGCTGGCATTGACGCTGCGCGCGGCCGGATTCGTGACCATCAGCGGGGCGGGCATCAGCCAGACTTTCGCGATTCTGAGCTACGCCGTGCCCGGTGTGGCGATCGCCATCTTCCTGCTGCTTATCGTCACCGGCTCGAGCGTGCGGCTTCCCACGCGGCTGACGGAGGCGTTGCGGGCGGGCTTCGAACGTTTGGGTGCGTTGTTGCCCAGGCGCGGCAGACGCGCGGCGGAGACCTCGACGCGATGACCGGCTGGACGATATTCCGCTATTTCCTGCGCCGCTACCTCGTCACGGTCGCTCAGGTGCTGGGCACCATCCTCATCGTCGCCTATCTCGTCGACTTCACCGAGTTCGCGCGGCGCGCCGGCAACCTGCCGGACTACACCTTTGCCAAAGGCATCTACCTGTCGGCCATGCGCATGCCGATGATCGCGATGCTGGTGTGGCCGTTCATCGCGCTGATCGCCGGGATGCTGACGCTGATCGCGCTGAACAGACGCTACGAGCTGGTGGTGCTGCGCGCGTCGGGCGTTTCGGCATGGCAGTTCCTGCTGCCGATCTGCAGCGGCGCGCTGCTCGTCGGTTCGTTTGCAGTCGGAGTGGTCAATCCAATCGCGGCGAAATCGCTGGAGACCGTTCGCGAGATGGAAGTGGCGTTTCGCGGTTGGGCGCCCAACAGCGACGAATTGCGCGTTCCGTGGCTGGTCGAAAGCGCGCCCGACGGCGACACGGTTATCGGCGCGACCCGCACGGCGCGCAGCGGCCTCCTGCTTGGCGATGCCACCTTCCTTCGGCTCGATAGCGCAGGCAACCTGGTCGAGCGATATGATGCCCGTTCGGCGACGCTCGAGCGCGGAGCATGGCAACTCGAGGATGTCCAGCGCAGTTCGCTTAACGAGGAGCAGACCAGGTTCGCCACCTTGCGGCTGCCGTCTTCGCTCGATCCCGCGTTCCTGGAAAATCACTTGGTCGATCCCGAGGTGATCCCGTTCTACGAATTGCCGGCGAACATCGAGCGTGCGCAGCACATGGGCATGCGAACAGACCGCTTCTCGATGCACTTCCATTCGCTTCTCGCCTTGCCGGCGCTGATGGTGGCGATGACGCTTATCGCAGCAACGGCGTCGCTGCGCTTCGCCCGCATGGGACAGTCCGCCACCCTGCTGGTGGGTGGCGTGCTTTCGGGCTTTCTGCTTTATGTGGCGCTGATCACGTTCACGGCCTTCGGCAATGTCGGATTCCTGCCGGCCCCGATAGCGGCGTGGAGTCCGGTCGCCGCCGCCTTCTTCTTCGGAGTGACGTTACTGCTGCATATGGAGGACGGCTAGCGTGCGGTCGGGCCGGCCCATCGCATCCCTGGTTTTCAGAGCGTCTCTTCTCGCAGGGGTGACGGTGCTTTCGCTCGCCCCGGCCGGCTTCGTGCCGATGACGCCGTCGGCGGCCCAGACCGCCGTGGCCGGCCCCGGCGACGGGCAGATGCTGCTCGAGGCCGACACGCTTGTCTACGATCAGGACAAGGGCACCGTCTCCGCAGCGGGAAATGTCAGGATCGACTACAACGGCTCCAAGCTGGTCGCGGACCGTGTGGTCTACGATCAGAAGAGCGGACGTCTGCTGGCGCGCGGGCGCGTCGAAATCCAGGACCGCGGCGGCAATCGGACCTTCGGCGACGAGATCGACATCACCGAGGACTTCCGCAACGGCTTCGTCAACGCCCTGCAGATCGAGACCGCCGACAAGGTCTATTTCGGCGCCGAGAGCGCCGAACGGCGCGACGGCAACATCACGACGCTGAACACAGGCGTCTACACGGCCTGCGCTCCCTGCGAGGAGAAGCCGGACCGGCCCCCAATCTGGCGCATCAAGGCGGCACGCATCATCTGGAACGGCAAGGAGAAGGTCGTCCGCTTCGAGAAGTTCCGTTTCGAACTGTTCGGGCTGCCGATCGCCTATCTGCCGGCGTTCGAGATTCCCGACCCGACCGTGAAGCGCAAAACCGGCTTTCTGTTCCCCTCGATCCGGTTTGGCACAGCGGCGGTCGGTTTCGGCGTCAACGTTCCCTACTACTGGGCCCTGTCGCCGACATATGATCTCACGGCGAACTTCAGTGCTTTGAGCGCCCAGGGCCTGTTGACCGATCTTGAGTGGCGCCAGCGTTTCAATTCGGGAGAATATTCCGTCCGGGCCGCAGGCATCTACCAGTTGCAGCCGAACCTGTTCAGCGCCGGCACTCATGGCGCCGCGAACCGCTTCAGGGGGATGATCGGCACGACCGGGCGCTTCCAAATCAACCCCCGCTGGGCATTCGGCTGGCGTTATCTTCTGCAAAGCGACGAGGATTTTGCCTACAACTATACAATTCCGAACTATTCAAGCTACAATTACATCCAGGAAGCATATCTTACCGGCCTGAATGACCGGAATTTCTTCGATCTCAGGGCGCAGCAATTCAAGATCCAGGAGGCGACCACCGGCGCCGGCCTGTCCGAAATTCTTCCGGCGGCGCTGCCCCTGCTCGACTACAGCTATACGATCGATCGACCTGTGGCCGGGGGCGAACTGGCCTTTGACGTGAACGTGCAACATGTTCGCCGCGATGCCCTGTACACGTCGCCAACCGCGCTGGCGACGGGGACAAAGGTGCTCGGCATCGCCGGCAATTCGAGCCGGTTCACCGCAGAAGCGGTGTGGCGCAAGCGCATGATCGCACCGGGCGGGCTCGTGATAACGCCGCTCCTGCACGCGCGCGGCGACGCCATCCTGAGCAACCCCACAGCCGCGACGCAGGCAACAATCGCCGGCTCGACCATCGACGGCGCGGCCGTACCCAGCGACCTGCGGTCCAATTATCAGCGCGGCATGGTAACGGCGGGGCTCGAAGCCTCGTGGCCGTTCCTGTTCACGACGCGCCGGACGACCCACATCATCGAGCCGGTGGCGCAGGTGTTTGCCAGGCCGGACGCGCCCTTCGGCAGTGTGCTGGGCATTCCCAACGAGGATGCGCAGAGCATGGTGTTCGACGCCGGCAATTTGTTCGAGCGCGACAAATTCTCGGGTTACGACCTGATGGAAGGCGGCGTCCGCGCCAATGTCGGATTTCGATATACTGGTACGTTCGGCAAGAACTGGGTGGTGTCGGCCATCGCCGGTCAATCGTATCATCTTGCCGGAACGAACACCTTCGCGACGCCCAACCTGGTCTATGCCGGCGCGTTTTCCGGGCTGGAGACACCACGCTCAGACTACGTCGCAGCAACAACTATAAGAGCGCCGCGCGGAACGGAATTGCTGGTCGGCGGCCGCTTTGACGAGACTACCCTGGCGATGCGGCGGCTCGACGTGCGCGCGTCCGGGACGATCGGGACGGTATCGGCGAGCCTCGGCTATGCCTTCATCCAGGCGCAGCCGCTCTACGGATTCGCGATCGACCGCCATCAGGTTTCGGCGTCGGCCAGCGCCAAGGTGCATGACTACTGGAAGGCTTTCGGGGCTGCAGCCTATGACCTGCAGGCCATGAACCTGATCAGCACCAGCATCGGATTCGGCTATGACGATGAGTGCTTCGGGTTCACATTCAGTGCCGCACAGTCGTATGGTGCTGGCAACAGCGTGACCGGACGCTCGTTCGGCGTGCAGATTTCGTTCCGCACGATCGGCGATTTCGGGCAGAGCAGCAACGGAATAGGCCTGTCGGGCCTGTGATGGGCGAAGGCCACCGTTTCGCCAAACAAAGGTTGCAGCAGCATTGGAAGCGAAGACGAGAGCGGGAAGAGCGGGAATGATGCTGAGCTTGAAGAGGTTGACCGGGCCCTTGGCGCTGGCCCTTGCCATTGCCCTGGCGCCGATCGCGCTGCCCCCGCAGGCAACGGCGGCGGAGGTCAAGGTGGTCGTGAACGGCACGCCCATCACCAACACCGATGTGCAGCGCCGCGCCGCGTTCATCCGGCTGCAGCAGCGTCGCGGCAACGTCACCCAGATGGCGACCGACGAACTGGTGGAACAGGCGCTGCGCATGCAGGAGGCCAAGCGTCTGCGCATCGCCATCACCGACAAGCAGGTGGAAGACGCCTACGCGACCTTCGCCAGATCGAACAACATGTCCGCCAAGCAGATGGATCAGATCCTTGCGCAGGCAGGGGTCACCAAGGGGCATTTCCGGGAGTACATCCGCGGGCAGATGGCCTGGGGCCAGGCGCTGGGAGCACGCCAGCGCGGGCTGGGCAACCACGCGCTGAACGATGCCGTGCGCGAGATGTTCAAGAAGGGTGGAACCAAGCCCTCCGCCACCGAATATGTCCTTGAGCAGATCGTGCTGGTGGTGCCGGAGCGCGATCGTCGCGCGCTGATGGGCAAGCGCAAACGCGAGGCGGCGGAACTGCGCAAGCGTTACGCCGGCTGCAACAATTCCAAGGAGATGATACGCGGCATGATCGACGTGACGGTGCGCTCGCTCGGCCGCGTGCTCGAACCGGAACTGCCGCCCGAGTGGGAGAAGGCGGTGAAGGCCACCAAGGCCGGACAGGCCACCGCGGCCATCGAGACGCCGCGCGGCGTCGAGTTCATCGGCGTGTGCAGCACGCGGGTGACCGACGACGATCGCGTGACCGAGTTGATGGTCATGCAGGAAAAGGCCAAGACGGGCGACCTCGCGGAAGACGTCAGCAAGAAATACACGCAAGAGCTGCGCGCCCGCGCCCGTATCGTCACGAACTGAGCCTGGCACCGTCCCCAGCGCTTCCGGTTTGCGCATCAGCGCGCAAGTTTCCTGGTTTGCGCGCCGACGCGCGCGGGGCTATTGCGGGCGCATGACGCGGCCGCTTGCCCTTTCCATCGGTGAACCTTCCGGGATCGGCCCGGAGATCGCAGCAGCGGCATGGGCGTCGCGCGACAAGGCCGGCGTGCCGCCCTTCGTGCTCGTCGGAGACGCAGCGCTGGTGGCCGCGCGGGCACGACAGGCCGGCATCGACGTGACCGTGGAGACCTGCGACTCGGCCAGCGCCGCGGCCACGCGGTTCCACCGTGCCCTGCCCGTTCTGCCTCTCGCCGTGCCGATGGTCGACAGCCCCGGCGTGGCAGTGGCGCAAAACGCGGCGGGAGTGGTGGCGGCCATCGACGCGGGCGTAGCGCTCGTGCAAGCCGGGGAGGCAGCTGCGCTGGTCACCTGCCCGATCGCCAAGAAACCGCTCTACGAGGCGGGTTTCGCCTTTCCCGGTCATACCGAATATCTCGGCCACCTGGCGCGGGAACGCTTCGGCGTGGATACCCGGCCGGTGATGATGATCGCCGGACCGGAGCTGCGCACCGTACCCGTCACCATCCATATCGCGCTCGCCGACGTGCCGCACCGGTTGCTGACCGTCGACATCGCGGCAGTCGGACGTATCGTCGAAGCCGAACTGAAGGCCCGCTTCGGCATCGCGTCCCCGCGGCTCGCCGTCGCCGGGCTGAACCCTCACGCCGGAGAGGACGGCGCCATGGGGCTGGAGGATCGCGACATCGTGGCGCCGGCGGTCGCGGCGCTCAGGGCGGAGGGCATCGACGCACGCGGGCCGCTGCCGGCCGACACGATGTTTCATGCTCGCGCGCGGGCGGGCTACGACGCCGCGATATGCATGTATCACGACCAGGCGCTGATCCCGGCCAAGGCGCTGGCCTTCGACGAGGCGGTGAACGTCACGCTCGGCCTGCCTTTCATCCGCACCTCGCCCGACCACGGCACCGCCTTCGACATCGCTGGCAAGGGCATCGCGCGGCCTGACAGCCTGATCGCGGCGCTGAAGATGGCGGCGCGGATGGCCGCACGAAACGCATGAGCGCCGCGATCGCCATCGACGGCCTGCCGCCGCTGCGCGATGTGATCGAGCGCTTCGAGCTGCGCGCGAAGAAGGAGCTAGGACAGAACTTCCTGCTCGACCTGAATCTCACGGGCAAGATCGCGCGCACGGCGGGCGATCTTTCGCAATCGACGGTGATCGAGGTCGGGCCGGGACCGGGCGGCCTGACGCGGGCGCTTCTCACGCACGGGGCCGGGCGAGTGGTGGCCATCGAGCGTGACCCGCGCTGCATCGGCGCGTTGGAAGAGGTCGCCGCGCACTGGCCGGGCCGGCTGGAGATCGTGCCGGGCGACGCGCTGAAGACGGACTTTTCAGCGCTTACGGCGGGCGCGGACGACGTGCGTGTCGTCGCCAACCTGCCCTACAACATCGGCACGCAGCTGCTCGTCAACTGGATCGCCACAGCCGGCTGGCCACCCTTCTGGCGCTCGCTGACGCTCATGTTCCAGAAGGAGGTCGCCCAGCGCATCGTCGCGGCGCCCGATACCGACGCATATGGCCGGCTTGGCGTGCTCGCCGGCTGGCGTACGGAGGCCAGGATCGCCTTCGATGTGCCCCCGCAGGCCTTTGTCCCACCGCCCAAGGTCACCTCGTCGGTCGTCCATATCATCCCACGCGAAAGCCCCCTGCCCGCGCCGCTCAAGGCGCTGGAGCGCGTCACCGAGGCGGCGTTCGGCCAGCGCCGCAAGATGCTGCGACAAAGCCTCAAGAGCCTCGGCGGCGAGGCGCTGCTTGCCAAGGCCGGCATCGATCCGACGAGACGGGCGGAAACCCTGAACGGCGCGGAATTCGTGCGGCTGGCCAATGCAATCTGACGCGATACAGCTGCTAGGCGTCGTCAATCGGCTCTGGGAACCTCTCGTCCGTGGCGAGAAGCGCTCCACGATCCGGTTCGGGGAAGCCGAGATCCGGCCAGGCCTGCTGCGCTATGTGAACGACGCCGACCCGTCGCTCACCGCGGTCGTGAACGTGACGCGTGTCAGCCGCATGAAGCTTGCCGATGCGGCGGCATTCCTCGGGAGGACGGCTGACTGGCCACCGCAGGTGATGCTGGAGGGCATGCGCGAGCACTACCCCGACATCGTCCTGGACGACACGGTCCAGGTCATCGAGCATTCGGTACCGCTCTGACAATCACACCTTCTCGTCGAGCAGTCCGGTGACGAAGTCGAACAGGCCGGGCCGGCGGTCGCGGCGCAGGCGCTCGGCGGCGACGATCGACTTCACCTCGTTGAAGGCGACCTGCAGATCGTTGTTGATGACCACGTAGTCGTATTTGCGCCAGTGCTCGATCTCCTCGCGCGCGTTCTTCAGACGCTGCTCGATCACCTTTTCCTGGTCTTCGGCGCGGCGCATCAGGCGCGCCTTCAACTCGGTCATCGACGGCGGCAGGATAAAGATCGACACGATGTCGGCGGGGATTTTGGCGCGAAGCTGGTCGGCGCCCTGCCAGTCGATGTCGAACAGCATGTCCCGGCCTTCCGCCATAGCCTGCTCGGCGGGCTCGCGCGGCGTGGCGTAGAAATTGCCGTGCACCTCGGCCCATTCGAGCAAGGCGTCGCCGTCGCGCTGGCGGTCGAACTCGCGCTTGGAAACGAAGTGATAGTGAACTCCGTCGATCTCGCTACCACGGCGCGGCCGGGTCGTAAGGCTCACGGAAAGCTCGAAGCTCTTGTCTTCTTCAAGCAGGTTGCGGGCAATGGTCGACTTGCCGGCGCCGGACGGCGAGGACAGCACGAGCATCAAACCGCGGCGGCGGATGCGGGCGGAGACCAACTGGGCCATCGTCACTCCAGATTCTGGACCTGCTCGCGGAACTGGTCGACCACCGCTTTGAGCCGCAGCCCGATGGCGGTGACCGACGCCGCGTTGGATTTTGAACACAAGGTGTTTGCCTCGCGGTTAAACTCCTGCGCGAGGAAGTCCAGCCGCCGGCCGACGGGGCCGCCCGCGCCGATCAGCACGCGCGCCGAGGCAATGTGGGTGTTCAGCCGGTCGATCTCCTCGCGGATGTCGGCACGGGTGGCGAGCAAGGCGGCCTCGGTGTGGAGGCGTGTCTCGTCCAGGCCCGTCGAGGCGTCGAGCAGCAGCCTGACCTGTTCGGCAAGGCGGGCGCGGATGGCGGCGGGCTCCCGCGAAGGGTCTGCCTCGGCGGCGAGCGTCAACGCCTCGATCTCCGCGACATGGCCCAGAAGCAGCGCGCCGAGCGCGGCGCCCTCCGTTCGCCGTGCCGCGGCGAGCGACACCAGCGCGGTTTCCAGCAGCGACAGGAGTGCCGAGTCGTAGGCCGCGCGCTGTTCCTCCGATTGCTGGACCTCGGGGACTTCCAGCACGCCGCGCAGGGCCAAAAGCCCGTCGGCGCTCGCGGCCGAGACACCGAAGTCGGTTTCAAGCCGCTTTGCCAGACCGGCGAGGTCGCGCAGGAAAGTCTCGTTGACGACAGGCTGAGCTGGCCTGGCGGCAGCCGAGACGGTGAGCGAAGCCTGGATGTTGCCGCGCGAGAATGCGCGCTGGACAGCTTGGCGCGCCGCCGCCTCCAGCCGGTCGTGGCCGGGCGGCAGGCGCAGGCGCGCCTCCAGCGCTTTGCCGTTCACAGAGCGCAGCTCCCATGCAAATGCTGCGCCGTCATGCTCGCCCGCGGCGCGGGCGAAACCCGTCATGCTCTGCAGTGCCATGCGCCCCCCAAAGGGACGGTCCCCGCCGTCCCCAATGCGCCGGGTCAGTTCCCGGATGCCGGTGCCGTCCCTGAAGCCCCCCCTTGGGCCGCCTTTGCCGCCTCTTCCTGCGCACGCGCGGCGGCGCGGTAGCGGGCGACGTTCTCGTTGTGCTCCTCCAGCGTCTCCGCGAAGACGTGGCCGCCGGTGCCGTCGGCGACGAAATAGAGGTCCTTGGTGATCGAAGGATTGGCAACCGCCTCCAGCGCGGCGCGGCCGGGATTGGCGATTGGGCCCGGCGGCAGACCGGGAATCGTGTAGGTGTTGTACGGCGTCGGCGTGTCGATGTCGGAACGGTAGATCGGCCGGTCGGCCGGCTTCCCCTTGCCGCCGAAGATGCCGTAGATGATCGTCGGGTCCGACTGCAGCCGCATCTTCTTCTTGAGGCGGTTGATGAACACCGACGCCACGCGGCTACGCTCGTCGGCCCTGCCGGTTTCCTTCTCGACGATCGAGGCCAGCGTCACGAACTCGTTGACGTCGGCCAGCGGCAGGTCCGCCGCGCGTCCTTCCCAGATGCGCGCGACAAGCGCCTGTTGGTCCGCCGAGAGCTTGTCGATGATGTCCTGACGCTTGGTGCCGCGCGTGAAGCGGATGGTGTCGGTGGCCAGCGTGCCTTCGGCAGGCAGGACATTAGGCATCGGGCCGTCCAGTTCCTCCATCCCGGCAATGCGGGCGAAAGCCACCTCGACCGTCATGCCTTCCGGCACCGTCACGGCGTACTGCACAGATTTGCCGCTCTTCAGCAGCTCCATCACGTCGTACATGCTCGCGTGGGCCTTGATCTCATACTCTCCGGCTTTCAGCGTGGCGTCGTTGCCGTAGGCGCGCAGCCCGAGCCTGAATATGCGCGGATCGCTAATCATGCCGTTGCGGTAGAGCGTGTTGGCGATATCGGCCACGCTGGACTGCGCGCGGATCAGCACCGTGTCGTTGTGGTCGAGCGGGCCCGCGCCGTGGAACTCGCGGTTGCCGTACCAGACGGCGGCCGCACCGGCGAGCGTGACGATCACGACGGTCGAGAAGACGAAATTGGCAAAGACGATAAAACGGCTGCGGGACCGCCGTGACCGGCGCGCCGGCGGCGGGGTGCCCGCTTCGGGGCGCAGGGCTTCCGTGGCCGACTTAGGAACAATGAGGCGCGGCGCCTCCGGACGTGCCGGAACGCTGCCCGCGATCTGGTTGCTGTC
This sequence comes from Rhizobiaceae bacterium, assembly GCA_019635695.1. Classification (GTDB taxonomy): domain Bacteria; phylum Pseudomonadota; class Alphaproteobacteria; order Rhizobiales; family Rhizobiaceae; genus RCIO01. The sequence goes on along the minus strand of JAHBYZ010000005.1, from coordinate 83,091 downwards.
GTTCATGTCCGAAACGATGCGCTCCCTTCGCCCGTCGCGGGCGAGTCACACCGCAAGGTACTGGCGATTATGGCAAATTGACAGCGGCCGGGCCATGCCGGCCGGGGTTCAGGCATCGACCCGACGGAAGATCAGCGACGCGTTGGTGCCGCCGAAACCGAAGGAATTCGACAGCGCCACGTCGATCCTGCGCTGCCGCGGCTTGTGAGGGACCAGGTCTATCTCGGTCTCCACGGCCGGATTGTCGAGATTGATGGTCGGCGGCGCGATGTTGTCGCGCATGGCCAGCAGCGAGAAGATCGCCTCTGCCGCACCGGCGGCGCCCAGCAGGTGACCCACGGACGACTTGGTCGAGGACATCGACACTTTTGACGCGGCGTTGCCGACCAGACGCTCGACCGCGCCGAGCTCGATGGTGTCTGCCATGGTCGAGGTGCCGTGCGCGTTGATGTAGTCGATGTCGGACGGCATGATGCCGGCCCGCCTGATCGCCGCGCTCATGCAGCGGAAGGCGCCGTCGCCGTCCTCGGACGGCGCGGTAATGTGATAGGCATCGCCGGACATGCCATAGCCGACGACCTCGCCGTAGATCCTCGCGCCGCGGGCCTTCGCGTGCTCGTATTCCTCGAGCACCACGACGCCGGCGCCCTCGCCCATCACGAAGCCGTCGCGGTCCTTGTCGTAGGGGCGCGAGGCGCGCTCAGGCTCGTCGTTGAAGGCCGTGCACAGCGCGCGGGTGGCGCAGAAGCCGGCAATTGACAGCCGCGTGATCGGCGATTCGGTGCCACCGGCCACCATCACGTCCGCGTCGCCCAGCGCGACCAGCCGGGCCGCGTCGCCGATGGCGTGGGCACCGGTCGAGCAGGCAGTGACGACCGCATGATTCGGACCCTTGAGGCCGTGGCGGATCGAAACCTGGCCGGAGGCGAGGTTGATGATATTGCCGGGGATGAAGAAGGGGCTGATGCGGCGCGGTCCGCGCTCCTGCAGGATCAGCGCATTTTCGGCGATGCCGTCGATGCCGCCGATGCCGGAGCCGATCATCACGCCGGTGGCCCAGCGGTCTTCCTCGGTCTGCGGCTTCCAGCCGGAATCGGCTATCGCCATGTCGGCGGCCGCGATGCCGTAGGTGATGAAGTCAGCGACCTTGCGCTGTTCCTTCGGCTCCAGGAAATCGTCCGCATTGAAGGCGCCTTCGCCTTCGCGCGGGATGGAAGCCGCGATCTTGGCCGGCAGGTCGCCGGTCTCGAACGCGGTGATCTTCGTCACCGCGCTCTTGCCGGCAAGAACCTGCTTCCAGGTATGTTCGGCGCCAACGCCGAACGGCGAGAGCAGGCCGATACCGGTGACGACAACGCGCCTCACGGCCTGCCTCCCTTAGTGGACTGCGTTCAAGACACGCCCGCAGCGCATCGCGCCGTCAGGCGGTCGCCTTGGTGATGAACTTGACCGCGTCGCCGACGGTCAGGATGGTCTCTGCGGCGTCGTCCGGGATCTCGACGCCGAACTCTTCCTCGAACGCCATCACCAGCTCAACGGTGTCGAGGCTGTCCGCGCCCAGATCGTCGATGAAGCTCGCGCCCTCGGTGACCTTGTCGGCGTCGACGCCGAGATGCTCGATCACGATCTTCTTCACGCGCTCTGCGGTATCGCTCATTTAATATCCCTCGACTTCGATGGTCCGGTCGGTAATCCGGATTTCGTTAGCGGCCCTGACGCCGCCGATCAAGCTTATTTGCGGGCCGAAACGGTCCCGGCCGTGCCCGCCGCGGGGCATTTGCGGCGGCATTACACGAAAAGCGGACCCTGTCCAAGCGGTTCCGCACGTTTTGCCCGGCGTTGCGAAAATCCCGGGCGAAATGCTCCGATCGCGCAGAAACCGGCTCAGATCATCGCCATGCCGCCGTTGACGTGAAGCGTCTGGCCGGTGACGTAGCCGGCTTCATCGGCCGCGAGGTAAGCGACGGCCGATGCGATCTCGGCACCCAGCCCCATGCGCTTCATGGGAATCTGGCCGAGTATCGCCTCCTTCTGCTTGTCGTTCAGCTTGCCGGTCATGTCCGATTCGATGAATCCGGGCGCGACGCAGTTCACGGTTACGCTGCGCGACGCGATCTCCTGCGCCAGCGACTTGGAAAAGCCGATCATGCCGGCCTTGGCGGCGCAGTAGTTGGCCTGGCCGGGGTTGCCGGTGACGCCGACGACCGAGGTTATGTTGATGATGCGGCCGTGGCGGCGGCGCATCATGGGATGCGTCAGTTCGCGGGTCAGCCTGAAGGCGGCGGTGAGGTTGACCTCCAGCACGGCGTCCCAGTCGGTATCCGACATGCGTACGAACAGGCCGTCGCGGGTGATGCCGGCATTGTTGACGAGAATATCGACGCCGCCGAGGTCGGCTTCCGCCTTCTGACCCAGCGCCTTGACCGCGTCGCGCTCCGACAGGTTCGCAGGGAATATCTTCACGCGGTCGCCGAGTTCCGCCGCGAGCGCTTCGAGCTTCTCGACGCGCGTGCCGTGCAGGCCGACAGTTGCGCCCTGCGCATGCAGCGTGCGGGCGATCGCCTCGCCGATGCCGCCCGACGAGCCGGTGACAAGCGCCTTGCGGCCGGAAAGTGAGAACATAAGCGCCTCCGATGGGGGACTGTCGACCTCTCCCTTACCAAGGGAGTGTCCTGGTAGCTATTTCAGCGCCGCCAGCGCGGCCTCGACCTCGGCGGCCGTGCCGATGTTGGCGGTGGCGACATCCTTGGCGATGCGACGGGCGAGGCCGGACAGCACTTTGCCGGAACCGACCTCGTAGAGCGTCGTCACGCCGTTGGCTGCGAACCATTCGACCGTCTCGCGCCAGCGCACGCGGCCGGTGACCTGTTCGACCAGCCGCTTCGCGATCTCTTCGGGGTCGGTCAGTGGCGTCACGACGACATTGGCCACGACAGGCACCACTGGCGGGTTCTTCTGCACGTTCGCCAGCGCCTCGCGCATGGCGTCGGCGGCTGGCTGCATAAGCTTCGAATGGAAGGGAGCCGAGACTGGCAGCGGGATGGCGCGCTTGGCGCCTTTCTCGACGCAGAGCTTCGAGGCGCCCTCGACGCCGGCCTTCGAGCCGGAGATCACCAGCTGACCGCCGCCATTGTCGTTGGCGATCTGACAGTCGCCGGCCTCGGCGCAGGCGGCTTCCACGCCGGCCTGATCGAGCCCGAGGATGGCCGCCATGGCCCCTGCCCCGACCGGGACCGCGGCCTGCATAGCGTTGCCGCGGATGCGCAGCAGCCGCGCGGTGTCGGCGATGGAGAACGTGCCGGCGGCGGCGAGCGCGGAATATTCGCCCAGCGAATGGCCGGCGACGTATTTCACCTTGTCCTTGAGCGAGAAGCCGCGCGCCTCCAGTGCCCGGATCGCGGCCAGCGAGACCGCCATCAGCGCCGGCTGCGCGTTGGCGGTCAGCGTCAGCTGATCCTCCGGGCCCTCCCACATCAGCGCCGAAAGCTTCTGGCCGAGCGCGGCGTCGACTTCCTCGAATACGGCGCGCGCCTCCGGAAATGCCTCGGCGAGTTCCTTGCCCATGCCCACGGCCTGGCTGCCCTGTCCGGGAAAGGTGAATGCGATCGACATGGCGTCCTCCCGAGGGTGCCCTTCGCCGATCCGGCGTGGGCCAATCTGGCGCGGGTGGTGGCGCAAGCGCCGCCCGCCGTCAAGTCGCCGCCTCCTGACAGGCGCTGGCAGCAACAGCCTTTTGGACGAGGCCCGCGCACTGGCGGTCACCGCGAGGAAACCTATATCGGGACGGCCCTTAGAGGAGCCGCGCCATGCATTCGCCCGCCAAGCCGCCCGTCGTGTCGGTGCGCAACCTGCGCAAGACCTACCAGAACGGGTTCGACGCGCTGAAAGGCGTCGACCTCGACATCCAGGACGGCGAGATACTCGCTTTGCTCGGTCCCAACGGCGCGGGCAAGACGACGCTGATCTCGGTCATCTGCGGGCTGGTGAACCCCACCGGCGGCTCGGTCACGGTTGGCGGTCACGACATCATCACCGGCTACCGCGCCGCGCGCAGCCTGATCGGGCTGGTGCCGCAGGAGATGCATGTCGACGGCTTCGAGAGCGTGTGGGCGTCGGTGTCGTTCTCGCGCGGCCTGTTCGGCAAGAAGCGCAACGACGCAGTGGTCGAGCAGGTGCTCGGCGATCTTTCGCTGCTGGACAAGAAGAACGAGAAGATCATCGCACTGTCGGGCGGCATGAAGCGCCGCGTGATGATCGCCAAGGCGCTTGTGCACGAGCCGCGCATCCTGTTCCTCGACGAGCCGACCGCAGGCGTCGACGTCGAACTGCGCAAGTCCATGTGGGAGCTGATCCGCAGGCTCAACCGCTCCGGCGTGACGATCATCCTGACCACCCACTACATCGAGGAAGCCGAGCAGATCGCGGACCGCGTCGGCGTCATCAACAAGGGCGAACTGCTGCTGGTCGAGGCCAAGGCCGACCTGATGCGCAAGATGGGCGAGAAGGTGCTGACCATCGAGCTGCGCCAGCCGATCGACACGCTGCCGGGCAAGCTTGCGCGCGACGGGCTCGTGCTGAACCAGGGCGGCGGCTCGCTCACCTACCGATACGACGTCAACGCCGAGCGCACGGGCATCTCGACCTTGCTGTCGGACCTGCGCAACGAGGGCATCGCCATGCGCGACATCTCCACCCACCAGAACTCGCTGGAGGACATCTTCGTGTCTCTCGTGCGCAAGGACACGGAACGGGAGACCGCACAATGAACCCGCTCGCGATCCAGGCGATCTACCGCTTCGAGATGGCGCGCTGGTGGCGCACCATCTGGCAGAGCATCGTGTCGCCGGTGCTGTCGACCTCGCTCTATTTCATCGTGTTCGGCAGCGCCATCGGCAGCCGCATGGCGGAGATCGACGGCGTTTCCTACGGCGCATTCATCGTCCCCGGCCTCATCATGATGACGATGATCACGCAGGCGATCAGCGTCGGCTCGTTCGGCATCTATTTCCCGAAATTCATCGGCACGATCTACGAGCTGCTGTCCGCTCCGGTGTCGTCGATGGAGCTGGTGATCGGCTATGTCGGCGCGGCCGCCACCAAGGCGGTGGTGCTTGGGCTGCTGATCCTCGGCACGGCGGCGCTGTTCGTGCCGATCCAGATCGCGCATCCGCTGTTCATGCTGGCCTTCCTGGTGCTGACCGGCGTCACGTTTTCGCTGTTCGGCTTCATTATCGGCATCTGGGCCGACAATTTCGAGAAGCTGCAGTTGATCCCGATGCTGATCGTGATGCCGCTGGTTTTCCTCGGCGGCTCGTTCTACTCGATCGAGATGCTGCCGCCGTTCTGGCAGGCGGTCAGCCATTTCAACCCGGTGCTCTACCTCATCAGCGGCTTCCGCTGGTCGTTCTACGAGAATGCCGATGTCGGCATCGGCTACAGCCTGCTGGCGATCGGCGCATTCACCGCACTGTGCCTTGCGGTCGTCTGGTGGATCTTCAGGACCGGCTGGCGGGTAAAGAAATGAGCGAAATCGCCTACGCGCGCGAGGCGTCGCTGCCGGTCGCGGATTTCCGCAAGGTGCTTCTGGAGGCCGGGCCGGGCCTGACCCGCCCGGTCGACGACCCGGACCGTCTGCGGCGCATGATCGAAGGCGCCCAGCTTGTCGTGACGGCGCGGCGCAACGGCGAGATCGTCGGCGTTGCCCGCTGCATCACCGATTTCTCGTGGAATTGCTATCTGAACGAGCTTGCGGTCTCGAAGGCCGCACAGGGGCTCGGAATCGGCAAGGGTCTGATCGACAAGGTGCGCGAAATCCTCGGCCCCGAAGTGAGCCTGAAGTTGACCTCGGCGGCCGAGGCCGTCGGCTTCTACGAGAAGATCGGCATGCCGCGCAGCGCCGACACCTTTTGGTACAGGAGAGAACGCTGACGCGGGCAAGCCCGCGATGCTGTTTACGCAGTCGCTAAAATCCCGCGCTTTTCGTTCGGAAAGGGTTGAGACGGCGCTCTTAGGCTTGCCCCATGACCCGGGACGAGCAGAGCATCAGTCCGACCATCGTGGCGGTGCCGCTCGCCTTCCTTGCGCTCGCCGTCGGCGGCGCCGGCTACTCCACCGACTGGTTCCGGTCGCCATCGTTCCGCGCCCTGTTCAATATCGCGCCGCATTGCACGATCAAGGGCGAGGTCAATTTCGTCACACGCGAAAGGGTCTACTACGTGCCGGGCCAGTTCTATTACGGGCGCGCGTCGGTCTCGATCCCGCAGGGCGGGCGCTGGTTCTGCTCCGAGGCGGAAGCGCGCAGTGCCGGCTGGCGGCGCAGCCGGCACTGAACGTCGATCAGCAGCGATCGCGATACTGGCGACCGTAACGGTCGCGGTAGTAGCAATAGCCGGGCTGGTCGGCGACCGCGCCGATGAGCGCGCCGCCAGCGCCGCCCACAGCCGCACCCACCACCGCGCCCTCGACGCTGTTGGTGGCCAGTCCGCCGACGGTCGCTCCGGCGATGGCGCCGAAACCCGCACCCTTCTCCGTCTGGCTGCAGCCCGCAAGCGCGGCAAGCGCCGCGACGGCGGAAACGATGAGAATGCCGCGCATGGAAATGGTCTCCTCTGACACAGCGGGGACAATGCGCGGAGAAATGTGTTTGTTCCGTGAACGACGCAACCAGCGCGCCCGCTTGCCACGCTCGCCCTTTTCCCCTATAGGCCGCCGCAATCTGCCGGTCCCGATTGGGGGCTGAACGGAGGGCCGCCGCGTTTCGCAAGGGATACGGCGTCGCGTCTGCACAAGCAGGCCGCCTCCCGTGTCTCCGCTCTCGACCGTCTCGACACGTTCCTTTCTTCGCCGCCCTCATGGTGGAAAAGACAGGTTCAGGGGCTTAGCCGTCGGGGTCCGGGAGAGAAACGAAGAAAGGCAAAGAGCATGGCTCTCTACGAACATGTGTTCCTTGCCCGCCAGGACCTCTCGCAGCAGCAGGTCGACGATCTTGTGGCCCACTACAAGTCCATCGTCGAAGCTGAGGGCGGCTCGTTCGGCCGGGTGGAGAACTGGGGACTGAAGTCCCTCACCTACCGCATCAAGAAGAACCGCAAGGCCTATTACACGCTGATCGACATCACCGCCCCGGCTTCGGCCGTGAAGGAGATGGAGCGCCAGCAGGGCCTGTCGGAAGACGTGCTTCGCTTCATCACCATCAAGGTGGACAAGCACGAGGAAGGCGCGTCCGCGATGATGCAGAAGCGCGACGACCGCGAGCGCGGCGACCGTGACGGGCGTCCTGGCGGCGGCCGCTTCGGCGACCGTGACCGTGGCGACCGCGGCCCGCGCAGCTTCGGCGACCGCGACCGCGGTGATCGTGGCGGCGACAGGGGCGGCTTCGGAGGCGGCGACCGCGAGGATCGTCCGCGCCGTCCGCGCGAAGAAGGAGCTAACGCGTAATGGTCGACATCAACCAGATCCCGACGCGCCGGCCTTTCCATCGCCGCCGCAAGACCTGCCCGTTCTCCGGCGCCAACGCGCCGAAGATCGACTACAAGGACGTGCGCCTGCTGCAGCGCTACATTTCCGAGCGCGGCAAGATCGTGCCGTCGCGCATCACCGCCGTCAGCCAGAAGAAGCAGCGCGAGCTCGCCCAGGCGATCAAGCGCGCGCGCTTCCTCGGCCTGCTGCCCTACGTGGTGAAGTAAGCATTCCGCCGGCGCGGCACGTCCGCGCCGGCATTTCTCCGCTTCGGGGGCGGTTCCTCCCGAGTTGGATGCGTCCAGGCGCACCCTAACTGCCATCGGCAGGACAGCGACCCCGGCGAAACCGCCGCTTGCTCCCTGCCTTTCAGAATCTGATTCAGCCGCTTGCGGCTCTGAAAGGACAAGACAATGGAAGTCATTCTTCTCGAACGCATTTCCCGCCTCGGCCAGATGGGCGACGTGGTGAAGGTCAAGGACGGCTTCGGCCGCAACTTCCTGCTGCCGCAGGGCAAGGCGCTACGCGCCAACGAGGCCAACAAGAAGAAGTTCGAGGGCCAGCGCGCCCAGCTCGAGGCCCGCAACCTTGAGCGCCGCTCCGAGGCCCAGAAGATCGCCGACAAGCTCGACGGCAAGACCTTCATCGTTGTGCGCTCCGCCGGCGAGACCGGCCAGCTCTACGGTTCGGTGTCGACCCGCGACATCGCCGAGCTGCTGACCGCGGAAGGCTTCACTGTCGCCCGCAACCAGGTCGAGCTGAACCAGCCGATCAAGTCGATCGGCCTGACCAACATCGCGATCGCGCTGCATGCCGAGGTCGAGGTGACGATCACGCTCAATATCGCCCGCTCGGCCGAAGAGGCAGAGCGCCAGGCCAAGGGCGAGACGCTGACGTCCGCTGAAGCCATCTACGGCGACGACATCAACGAGAACGCCCGCCCCGACGCGTTCTTCGACCCGCGCGAAGCCGAGGATGGCGAGGACGCGGAGGGCTGAGCCCCACGCCCACTGCTGAACAGGAACAGCCCGGCCTCGCGCCGGGCTTTTCTTTGATTGGCGCCGTGACCTGCATCTGGACCATCGACCCATGCAGCAGCGCGGCTTTGCAAGCGCGGCGACCCGGAGTCATACTTCATCTTTCGGATGAGATCCGGGAGTATCGGTTCCGATGGATTGGCTGCTGCACCGCGTGGCGGCCCGCCTCATAAGGACGGGTTCGCTCAAGCTCACCTACCCCGACGGGGTCACCCACATCTACGGCGACGGCAGCGGCGAGGCCGTGCATGCGGTGTTCCGCACCGGACATGCGGCGCGCGCTGTCGCGCTCGACCCCATGCTGGCTTTGCCCGAGGCCTGGATGGACGGCGAGTTCGACGTGGTGGAAGGCGACCTGCTCGGCTTTCTGCGCATCGCCTTCACCAATCTGAGGACGACCGGCGACACGCCGCTGACCAGCAAGCTGGTGGAAGGCACGCGCCGCGCCGCGCGCAGGCTGCATCAGGTCAACACGGCGGCGCGCGCACGGCGCAACGTGCATCGCCACTATGACCTGTCGGGGGAGATGTACCGGCTCTTTCTCGATGCCGACCTGCAATATTCCTGCGCCTATTTCGAGCGGCCCGACATGACGCTGGAGGACGCGCAGGCGGCAAAGAAGCGTCACATCGCGGCAAAGCTCAGACTGGCCGCAGGACAGAACGTGCTCGACATCGGATCGGGCTGGGGCGGTCTCGGGCTCTATCTCGCGCAGCGTTTCGACGTGAATGTGCTCGGCGTCACGCTGTCGACCGAGCAGCTGGCGGTCGCGCAGCAGCGGGCCCAGGAGGGCGGGCTCGAAAACCACGTGCATTTCGAGATGCGCGACTATCGCGACCTGTCGGAGCGCTTCGACCGTATCGTCTCGGTCGGCATGTTCGAACATGTCGGTGTGAATCATTTCAAGGCGTTCTTCGGCAAGGTGAAGACGCTGCTGAAGCCGGACGGTGCGATGCTGCTGCACACGATCGGCCGCTCCGGCCCGCCGGCGGCGACCAGCGCCTTCATCCGCAAATACATCTTCCCAGGCGGTTACATCCCTGCCCTCTCGGAGATCCTGCCGGTGATCGAGAAGGCCGGACTGGTCGTCACCGACGTCGAGGTGCTGCGGCTGCACTACGCGGAAACGCTGAAGGCATGGCGCGAGCGCTTCATGGCCAACCGCGAGCGGGCGGTCGCCATCTACGACGAGCATTTCGCGCGCATGTGGGAGTTCTACCTCGCCTCGTCCGAAGCGTCGTTCCGCTGGGACGAGCTGGTCGTTTTCCAGATCCAGCTGGCGCGCGCCAACGACAGCCTGCCGGTCACCCGCGACTACATGCGGCAGGCGGAGCGCTCGCTGGAGATGCGCGACGACGCCCACGGCAAGGGCACGCCGAAACGCATGGCGCAGGACAGCTCGGCCGCCCGTCGCCCGAAGCGCGGAGGAGCGGTGCGCGGCAAGAGTTAGGCCCCGCCGCCCGCGCATAAACGACTCCTTATCGCTCTATCGGCCATGGTGCCCGTCGTATCGGACGGGACCGGCCTTGACTGGACAGATATTCATTTCGTTGCTGAACCCAGGCATCGGCCTCATTCTGGCGGCGGCTTTCCTGCTGCTTTGGCTGAACCTGCGCGAGCAGGCCTATATCGCCGTGATGGCTGCGAGTTACGCAGCGCTGTCGGCGGGTTTCCTCATCCTCGACATCGGGCCCGCGCTGCCGATGGAACTGCAGCTGGTGCCGACGAACCTGCTCTTCCTGGTGGCTGCATGCCTGCTCGCGGCCGCGGTGCTCGGTCGCTATCGCCTGCAGGTTCCATGGTTTGCGCTGGGCGCGATCACCGTGGCGGGGATGGGCGCACTTCTGTGGTTCCTGCTGGTCGAGCCGGACATCAGCTACCGCATCTACCTGATGAGCCTCGCGCTCGCCGGCATCTCCTTCACCGTGCTGGCAAAGCTCTGGCGCGTGGAGATGCGCCATTTCATCGACCGGCTGCTCTTCTGGGTCACGCTGGTCACGTGCGTAGGCTCGCTTTTGCGTCCGGCCGCGATCTTCCTCATGATCGGCCATTTCGACACCTACGACGCGGTGCAGCAGACGCTGTACTGGTCGACCGTGCAGTTCACGCAGGCGCTGGTTTCGGTGGTCGTGGCGCTGAACCTGCTGGTGGCGGTGGCGACCGATCTGGTGGCCGAACTGAAGCAGCAGGCGCAGACCGACAAGTTGTCGGGCCTGCTCAACCGCCGCGGCTTCGAGGAGATGGCTTCAAAGGCCCTCGTGGACTGCGCGTCCCGCGGCCGTCCGGTTGCCTTGCTCATCGCCGACCTCGACCACTTCAAGTCGATCAACGACACGTACGGGCACACCGTGGGCGATTCGGTTATCGGCTTGTTCGGCAGGATGCTGAGCACAGCCGCGGCGCCGGACATGGTGACCGGACGCATCGGCGGCGAGGAGTTCGCGATTCTGATCCCCGGCGCGGAACTTATTGTGGCGCGCCTGTTCGGCGAGCGCATACGAGCCGAACTCGTCGTGCACTGTGCCGGCCGGCTGCCGGCAGACCTGAAGCCCACCGTGAGCGTGGGGCTTCACGCGTCCGCGTCACGAGCCGATCTATACGAGCTCATGTCGGGCGCCGACTTCGCTCTCTATGAAGCCAAGCACGGCGGCCGTGACCGGGTCAGCGTGTTCGAGCCTCGTCAGGCCGACGCGGCGCGGCGCCTGGCCAGGCGCTGACAGCCGGCAGGCGACATCGATGCACAGCCTTGTCGTCTATGCCGCCGCCGCCCTTGCCGAGATCGTCGGATGCTTCGCGTTCTGGGCCTGGTGGCGCCTGGAGAAATCGCCGCTGTGGCTGTTTCCGGGCGTGGCGTCGCTGATCGCTTTCGCCTGGTTGTTGACGCTGGTGGAAAGCGAAGCGGCCGGCAGGGCCTATGCGGCCTATGGCGGCGTCTACATCGCTGCCTCGCTGATTTGGCTGTGGGCAGCCGAAGGAATGCGCCCCGATCGATGGGACATCACCGGTGCGGCCGTGTGCCTAATCGGCGCCGGCGTGATACTGTTCGGACCGCGGGTGGCTTGAAGCTCTAGCCGCCGGACGGCGCCCTAGGCGCCGGTTGCGTGAGCTGGCTCCCGTCGACATTCACGCCCGGAGCCCGGATGTTGACCTCGCCCGGCTTGTTGATGCTGCCGGTCGTCGTGCGATCGAAAACGCCGGCAGTCAGCAGCCAGATCGCTACCAGCACCAGCACGATCAGCCCGCCCGCAATGAACCAGCCCGCGCCGCTTGGCCCGCCAGAGTTGACTGCCGGGCCTCGATGATCCGGCTCGGGATGGGTCATGCGCGACCTCCGTGTCTCATGCCCCCTCGAGTTTCATGCCCCCTCGTGCCTCATGCCCCCTCGTGCCTCATGCCCCTCTGGGTCTCACCCCAGCGCGTGAAACGACGCCCGATGCGGAATGGTTCCACGTTTCGCTTTTGTTCATGCGCCGCGCGGGCTAGATTCGCTGCGATTCGTGTCAAATCGAATCTGTCGCTTCCGAAGTCGCCTGTTAACTCCTGTGAATCGCGCACACAGTCTGATGCGACGGGTTGCCGGAGGCGGAGAGAACGCTAGACCGTCCCCCGGACAGGCTCGGGGGCGGGTCGGAATATCTACGGAATCGGGACGGAAATGGCCGAGGCAGCACGCAAGCTCGGGCCGGCGGAAGCGCCGCTCTACAGGGAAGCACCGAACAACATCGAGGCGGAGCAGGCCTTGCTCGGCGCGATCTTCGTCAACAATGACGCCTTCTACCGGGTATCGGACTTCCTCAAGCCGCAGCATTTCCACGACCCGCTGCACCGCAAGATATTCGAGGTTTCCGCCGAACTCATCCGGATGGGCAAGATCGCCAATCCGGTCACGATCAAGACCTTCCTGCCGACCGACGCGAAGGTCGGCGACCTGACCGTGCCGTTCTATCTGGCAAAGCTGGCCGCAGAAGCGGTCACCGTCATCAACGCGGCCGACTACGGACGCGCCATCTACGATCTCGCCACCCGCCGCGCGCTCATCACCGTCGGCGAGGACATGGTCAACATCGCCTTCGATGCGCCCGTCGACATGTCGCCGCAGGAGCAGATCGAGGACGCCGAGCGGCGGCTTTTCGAACTGGCCGAAACCGGACGCTACGACGGCGGCTTCGAAAGCTTCTCCGACGCACTGAAGACGGCGGTCGACATGGCCGGCGCGGCGTACCAGCGGGACGGCGGCCTGTCGGGCATCTCGACCGGTTTCCGCGACCTCGACCACCGCATGGGCGGCCTGCAGCGGTCGGACCTGATCATCATCGCCGGCCGCCCGGGCATGGGCAAAACGTCGCTGGCGACCAACATCGCCTACAACATCGCGGCCGCCTACGAGCCGGCGCAACAGGCCGACGGCTCCTTCGAGGCCAAAAACGGCGGCGTGGTCGGCTTCTACTCGCTGGAAATGTCGTCGGAACAGCTCGCCACCCGCATCATCTCGGAACAGACGGAGATACCGTCCTCCAAGATCCGGCGCGGCGAGATCACCGAGGCCGATTTCGGCAAGCTGGTGGCCTACACGCAGGAGAATCACAAGCGCCCCCTGTTCATAGACGCCACCGGCGGCATTTCGATCGCCCAGCTTGCCGCGCGCGCCCGGCGGCTGAAGCGCCAGCGCGGCCTCGACGTGCTGGTCATCGACTACGTGCAGCTGATGCAGGGCAGCAGCGCGCGGGCGCAGCAGAACCGCGTGCAGGAAATTACCGAGATCACGACCGGTCTCAAGGCTCTCGCCAAGGAACTCGCGGTGCCGATCATCGCCCTGTCGCAGCTGTCGCGTCAGGTCGAGAGCCGCGACGACAAGCGCCCTCAGCTTTCGGACCTGCGCGAATCCGGCTCGATCGAGCAGGACGCCGACGTGGTGCTGTTCGTCTACCGTGAAGAATATTACCTGCGGAACAAGGAGCCGAAACCCGGCACGCCCGAATACGTCCAGTGGGAAACCGACATGAACGAGACCCGCGGCAAGGCGGAAGTCATCATCGCCAAACAGCGACACGGCCCCACCGGCACGGTGCCGCTGGGCTTCCAGGGCGAATTCACGCGCTTCTTCGATCTGGCCGAGGACAGCCACCTGCCCGAGCGCTTCGAGTAGGATCGTGGCGGGCAAAGCGCCACAGGTCCACGGCAGCGGACCCGCCTTCGATCTTGCCGGCGGCACCTTGACGATCGATCTCGGGGCGCTGGCCGGCAACTGGCGCGCGCTCGCCGCGTTGTGTGCGCCGGCGCGCGTTGCGTCCGTGGTCAAGGCCGACGCCTACGGGCTTGGAATCGAGCACGCGGTGCCGGCCCTTGCCGAGGCCGGCTGCACGGACTTCTTCGTCGCCACGATCCCGGAGGGCGTCGCCGCGCGCGAGGTCGCCGGCGAGGCGCGCATCTTCGTGCTTTCGGCACGCGTCACACCGGAGACGGCGCACACACTGCGGGCGCACCGGCTGATACCGGTTCTCAACACCACCGGCGACATTGCCTGCTGGGAATCCGAGGGTTGGAGCGGCGGCGCGCAGCTGCCCGCCGCGCTGCACGTCGACACCGGCATGAACCGGCTTGGCGTTACGCACGAAGAGGCCGCTTTTTTCGCTCAGGAGAACGCGCTCACGCGAGCGATACATGTGCCGCTGTTGATCAGCCATCTCGCCTGCGCGGACGAGCCGGGCCACGCGATGAACGCACGCCAGCTCGAATCCTTTCAACGCGTTGCCGGGCTTTTCCCGCATTCCGATTCAAGTCTCTCCAATTCTGCTGGAATTGGGCTCGGTGCGGAATTTCGCCGCGCGCTGGTGCGGGCCGGCATCGTGCTGTACGGCGCCCCGCCAGTCGCCGCGCTCGACGGTGTGGTGCGGCCGGTAGCGACTGCGCGCGCGCGCGTCCTCCAGCTGCGCCGCGCCAGATCGGGAGAGATCGTGGGCTATGGCGGCGCCGCACGGCTGCAACGCGACAGCCTGCTCGCCGTGACAGGCGCGGGCTATGCGGACGGCCTTCTGCGCGCGGCATCCGGCGCCGGCGTGGATCAGCGCGTGGGCGGAACGCCGGGCGCGCAGGGCTGGATTGCCGGGCACCGAGTGCCGGTCATCGGACGCATCTCTATGGACCTCACCATCTTCGACGTGACCGACCTGCCGGCCGGGTCGGTCGGCGAAGGCGATCTGATCGAGCTGTTCGGCAACAACGTGCCGGTCGAGGCGTTCGCCCGCGCCGCCGGCACCATCCCATATGAGGTGCTGACCTCGATCGGGCAGCGCTACCACCGCGAATATCTGCGGGGCGAGGCGTAGTGGCCAAGTCCCGCATACAGTTCATCTGCCAGAACTGCGGCACGGTGCATACGCGCTGGGCGGGCAAGTGCGATTCCTGCGGGGCGTGGAACACGCTGGTCGAGGAAGGCACGGCCGGCGGCATCGGTTCCGGTCCGCAGGCGCTCAAGAGCGCGCGCAAGGGCCGGGTCGTGGCGCTGACCTCGCTCGACGGCGAGATCGAGGACGCGCCGCGCATCGCATCGGGCATCGCCGAGCTCGACCGCGCAACCGGCGGCGGCTTCGTGCGCGGCTCCGCGCTGCTGGTCGGCGGCGATCCGGGCATCGGCAAGTCGACGCTGCTGACGCAGGCCGCGGCCGCGCTCGCCGGCAAGGGCAACCGCGTCATCTACGTCTCCGGTGAGGAGGCGGTGGCGCAGATCAGATTGCGGGCGCAGCGGCTCGGCGTCGCCGCCAGCGCGGTCGAGCTCGCTGCCGAGACCAATGTCGAGGACATCCTCGCCACAATCGGCGAGGGCCGGCGCCCCGACCTCGTCATCCTCGATTCGATCCAGACGCTGTGGACCGATCTCGCCGATTCGGCTCCCGGCACGGTCACGCAGGTGCGCGCGGCGGCGCAGGCGATGATCCGCTATGCAAAATCCACAGGCTGCGCCGTGGTGCTCGTCGGCCACGTGACCAAGGACGGGCAGATCGCGGGACCGCGCGTGGTCGAGCACATGGTCGACGCCGTGCTCTATTTCGAGGGTGAGGGCGGCCACCACTACCGCATCCTGCGCACGGTGAAGAACCGCTTCGGCCCCACCGACGAGATCGGCGTGTTCGCAATGGGGGATCGGGGGCTGGCCGAGGTGGCCAACCCTTCGGCACTGTTCCTGTCCGAGCGCAGCGAAAAGGCCCCGGGCGCGGCCGTTTTCGCCGGCATCGAGGGCACACGCCCCGTGCTGGTGGAGATCCAGGCGCTTGTGGCCCCCTCCCCGCTCGGCACGCCGCGCCGCGCCGTCGTCGGCTGGGATTCGGCGCGGCTGTCGATGGTGCTGGCCGTACTCGAGGCGCATTGCGGCGTGCGCTTCTCGCAGCACGACGTCTATCTCAACGTCGCCGGCGGCTATCGCATCAGCGAGCCTGCGGCGGACCTCGCCGTGGCGGCGGCATTGGTGTCGTCGCTCACCGGCCTTGCCCTGCCTGCCGATTGCGTCTATTTCGGCGAAATCAGCCTGTCGGGCGCCGTCAGGGCCGTCGCGCATGCGCAGCAGCGTCTCAAGGAGGCGGAAAAGCTGGGGTTCGGCAAGGCCGTGATGCCCGCTTCATCCGAGGACCTTGGGGGTGGCATCGCAGCCGGCTCATTTCAGCCCGAAACGCTTGCTGATCTGGTCGCGCGGATTGCGGCGGGCCGGAAACGGGATTGATGTCCGGCTGCCGCCGGGCGCGGAACTGCGGCTCGCTCTAAACGGCCCCTCGAGGAGTCTCCATGCCGATCACGCTGCTTGACGGAATAGTCATCGGCTTCACCCTCGTTTCGGCACTGCTGGCCATGGTGCGCGGCTTCTCGCGCGAGGTGCTCTCGATCGCCTCGTGGGTGGCGGCTGCCGCTGCTGCCTACTACTTTCATCCGATCCTGCTGCCGTACGTCACGCCCTATGTCGACCACCCGATGGTGTCGCTGGCGATCGCGGCCGGCATCATCTTCTTCATCGCGCTGATCGTGGTGACGGTCATCACCATGAAGATCGCCGACTTCATCATCGACTCCAAGGTCGGCGCACTCGACCGTACGCTGGGCTTCATCTACGGCGCGGGACGCGGCCTGCTGGTGCTGGCCGTCGCGCTGCTGTTCTTCAACTGGCTGGTCGGCACCAATCCGCCGGCCTGGGTGACGGAGGCCAAGTCGCGCCCCATGCTGGAGAGCATAGGTGCGTGGCTGCAGGGCATCCTGCCCGACGACCCGGAGAACTCGATACTCAACCGCCTGCGCGGCGAGGACGGCGACGAGGCGCAGCCGGCACCGGACGCGCCCGCGCAGCCGGCGCAGCCCGGCCAGCCGGCCCAACCGCCGGTGAACGAGGACGACCTGCCGGCCGAGGACGAGGCACCGGCCGAGGAATAGGCTTCACTCCCGGCGCGGGAGGGCGCCAGGCGACTGCGTACACAGCACCGAGGACCGTGCGATGGAACAGGCAGCGACGACCCTCCCGGATGACGTCTCCGGCGAGGCAGACGATCATTTCCACGACGAGTGCGGCGTGTTCGGCATCTACGGGCGCCAGGACGCCGCAGCCATCGTCACGCTCGGCCTGCACGCGCTGCAGCACCGCGGCCAGGAGGCCGCCGGCATCGTCAGCTACGATGGCGCGCAATTCCACGTCGAGCGGCATCAGGGACTGATCGGCGACTCCTTCACCAAGCAGGCGGTGATCGACAGCCTCAAGGGCAACCGCGCCATCGGCCATACACGCTACGCCACCACCGGCGGTGCCGGCCTGCGCAACGTGCAGCCCTTCTTCGCGGAACTTGCCGGCGGCGGCTTCGCGGTCGCCCACAATGGCAACATCACCAACGCGATGACCATCCAGCGGCGGCTGCAGAAGGAAGGCTCGATCTTCTCGTCGACCTCGGACACCGAGACGATCCTGCACCTGATCGCGACATCCAAGGAGCGCGACACCAACGCCAGGTTCATCGACGCGGTGCGCCAGCTCGAAGGCGCATTCTCGCTGGTGGCGCTGACGGCCAAGAAGATGATCGGTTGCCGCGACCCGCTCGGCATCCGCCCGTTGGTGCTGGGCGACCTCGACGGCGCGTGGATCCTCGCCTCCGAGACGGTGGCGCTGGATATCATCGGCGCCCGCTTCGTGCGCGACCTCAAGCCCGGCGAGATGGTGGTCATCACGTCGAAGGGCATTGAGAGCCATTTTCCTTTCGAGCCGGCGAAATCGCGCTTCTGCATCTTCGAGTACGTCTATTTCGCCCGGCCGGACTCCACCATTGAAGGCCGCAACGTCTACGCCGTGCGCAAGGCGATCGGCGCCGAGCTGGCGCGTGAAAATCCCGTCGATGCCGACATCGTTGTGCCCGTACCGGATTCGGGAACGCCGGCGGCCATCGGCTTCGCGCAGGCGGCCGGCCTGCCCTTCGAGCTCGGCATCATCCGCAATCACTATGTGGGCCGCACCTTCATCCAGCCGGGCGATGCCATTCGCCACATGGGCGTGAAGCTGAAGCACAACGCCAACCGCCGCATGATCGAGGGCAAGCGCGTGGTGCTGGTGGACGATTCCATCGTGCGCGGCACGACCAGCCAGAAGATCGTGCAGATGGTGCGCGACGCGGGCGCGCGCGAGGTGCATATGCGCATCGCCTCGCCGCCAACGCGCGCCAGTTGCTTCTACGGCGTCGACACGCCGGAGAAGGCCAAGCTGCTCGCCTCGCGCATGTCGGTCGCCGAGATGGCCGAGTTCATCCGCGTCGATTCGCTCGGCTTCCTGTCCATGGACGGTCTCTACCGCGCCGTCGGCGAGGCCAACCGGAACAACGAGGCGCCGCAATATTGCGACGCCTGCTTCTCCGGCGAGTATCCGACCGCGCTGACCGACCACGAGGGCTCGGACAACGTTCGCACGCTGTCGCTGCTGGCGCCGGCCGCGCGGGGCTGAGCCCGGCTAAGGAGTCACAAGCTTCAGGCCGACGATGCCGGCCACGATGAGCGCGATGCAGGCCAGCCGCATCGCGTCGGCCGACTCGGCGAACAGGAAGATACCGAGGATGACGGTGCCGACCGTGCCGATGCCGGTCCAGATCGCGTAGGCCGTGCCGAGCGGCAACGACTTCAGCGCCAATCCCAGAAGGAACAGGCTGACGACCATCGAGCCGACCGTCAGCGCCGTTGGAAGCGGCTTGGTGAAGCCGTTGGTGAATTTCAGGCCGACCGCCCAGCCGATTTCGGCCAGTCCGGCAGCGAGCAGGTAGAACCACGCCATTTCAAACTCCATCGCACTTGCGATGAGGTCGTCCTCACCAGATTTTCCGGAAGGCGGGGCCGTCCCCGCGCGGCAAAGATAGACGAGCGCGCCGACTGCGGCAATGCCATGGGTTTCGTGGCGCCGGATTTCCGTCTAATGGCCGCGCAAACAAATGGAAAAAGCCATGACCCTCGACCTTTCCGGCCGCATCGCCCTCGTCACCGGCGCCTCGCGCGGCATCGGCTATTTCGTGGCGAAGGAACTCGCCGCAGCCGGTGCGCATGTGATCGCCGTCGCCCGCACCGTTGGCGGGCTGGAGGAACTGGACGACGAAATCCGGGCGGACGGAAAGGGTACGACGACGCTGGTGCCGCTCGATCTGGCCGACCTGCCCGGAATCGACCGGCTCGGCGGGCAGATCCATGAGCGCTGGGGCAAGCTCGACATCCTTGTGGCCAATGCCGGCGTGCTCGGCACGATCTCGCCGATCGGCCATGTCGAGGCGAAGGTGTTCGACCGCGTGATGGCGATCAACGTCACCTCCACCTGGCGGCTGATGCGCTCGGTCGACCCACTGCTCAAGGCGTCCGACGCCGGGCGGGCGCTCATCCTGTCTTCCGGGGCGGCGCATTCCGCGCGCGCCTACTGGGGCCCGTACGCCGCGTCAAAGGCGGCGGTCGAGGCGCTGGCCCGTTCCTGGGCGGACGAGGCAAAGAACATGACGCTGCGCGTCAATTCGGTGAACCCTGGCGCCACGCGCACGGCTATGCGCGCCCAGGCCATGCCCGGCGAGGACCCGGCCACGCTGCCGCACCCCTCCGAGGTCGGCAAGGCGATCGCGGCGCTTGCCGATCCGGCGCGTATGGAGACCGGACTCATCTACGACGTGCCGAAGAAGCGTTTCCTCGCCTATCGGATGCCCGAATAGGCGCGAAGCCGAATAGGACTTAAACTCGCCGCGTTCCTGACCTATTTTCATACAGCGTTCGCACACGAGACCGGAGGGGCCGGCGTGACCAAGAAGATCCTGACCGTAGCGGCCGCCGTGCTGATCGCATCGGCGCCGGCCGTGGCGCAGCAGACCGACTTGAAGTCGCTGCCTGGCGGCAGCCTGATGCTGAAGGACATGCCGGCGGCGCAGGGCAACGTGCAGAATCTGCCGGGCGTGCGTCTCAACATGCAGGCGCAGGGCAAGAACCGCGCCGGCAATTGCACCGAGCGGCAGGTCGGCTCGCTGGGCTTCGGCGACACGCGCGGCGGCACCATGACCGAGTGCACGATCGGCAATTTCTCCATCAGCAGTGTCAAGCCTTCGGGTAGCGCCGGCCCCAACTACTGGATGGACGGCGTGCCGAGCCCCTATGGCGCTGGAGGCCCACCGCCCGGCTCCGGCGGGTTTGCGCCGCGCCAGGACAGCGGTCTGTGGCCAAACGGCCGATAGAGCGGGCCGCGCTCGCCCGTTGATCTTGACGGAAGTTAAAGTACGTTTGCGCGCGGCAGGGCGCGGGCGGAGAGAGGCCACCAAATGTTGATCGCGCTCGCCGTCGCAGGTGTGCTCGCCGCCGCGTGGGTGCTCGCGGCGTTGGTGCTGACCCTCACTCGCCGCCTGAGCTTTCACCAGGCCTTCTTCCTGGCGCCAATGAAGCTGTTCTACCGGCTCACCGGTACAAGCGCGCCGGCGCGCGCCGCCGACCCGCCGGTCATCTACGCCGTTCTGCACCAGTCGCGGCTGGACCCGGCGCTGATGCTGTCGATGCTGCCCGACGATACGCTGCACATGCTGGATGAAGCCTCGGCCCGCTCGGCATGGCTGGAACCATGGCGGGAAATGGCCCGCACCATTGCCTTCAACCCGCGCCACGTCTTCGTCAGCCGCCGGCTCGTGCGGCATCTCAGGGGCCGCGGCCGGCTCGCGGTCTATTTCCCGGACGGGATAACGCAGGATACGCAGGCCTTTCGCATCTACCGCGCCGTGGCCAAGATCGCCGCGACCGCCGAAGCGCGCATCGTCGCCGTCTCGGTGCTGGGTTCGCGAACCAGTGTGCTGGCCTTCCGGCCCAGGACGCGGCGGCGGCTGCTGCCGCATCTCACCGTGTCGATGCTGGAACCGCTATCCATGCCGGAACTCGTCGCACGTTCGCGCCGCGAGAGCCCGACCATGGCAGGCGCGCTTTTCGACCGCGTGGCAGAAGCCGACGCCGCCTGAGGCGCTCAGCCCCTCGCCGCTGCCGCCTCGGCAGCCTCGCGCCGCTCGCGCACCGCATAGGCGCGCATGCTGAAAGGCAGCATCGCCAGATAGGCGATCGCGCTGACCGTCAGCGTATGCCAGGTGTAGTTGAACAGCACCATGACATAGACGGCGACCGCCAGAATGAACGGCAATACGGCCTCCGGGCGAATGGACTTGCCGCGCCCCTTGCCTGAATAGACGCGGATGCGGCTGACCAGCAGCAGCGCCACCAAGAACGCATAGGCGCACGCGGCGAAAGCCACGCCGCGGCCGAGCGGCATGCCGATGAAGCCGAGATAGACCGGCAGCATGACGAGCACCGCGCCCGCCGGCGCGGGCACGCCGACAAAATAGTCCGCCTGCCAGGCCGGACGGTCCGGATCGTCTGCCATCACGTTAAAACGGGCGAGGCGCAGTCCACACGCGATGGCGAAGATCAACGCCGCGATCCAGCCGATGGAACCGGCGCGATCGAGCAGATAGGCGTAGAGCACCAACGCCGGCGCGACGCCGAAATTGACGATGTCGGCCAGCGAATCCATCTGCGCGCCGAACTTGGACGCCGCCTTGAGCATGCGCGCCGCGCGGCCGTCGGCGAAGTCGAGGAGCGCTGCCAGTATGACCAGCGCCACCGCCAGTTCGAACCGGCCGTCGAAGGCGAGGCGTACGCCCGTAAGCCCTGCGCAGATCGACAGGACCGTGATGAGGTTCGGCACCAGCATGCGCAGCGGGATCTCGCGCAGTCCCGGGCCTCCGGCGCGCGGCCGCGCCTCCTGGCCAGCGTCAGCCGTCTTCCCGCCGTCGCCCTTCCCGCCGGCCAATTCCTTCCCGCCAGCCAAGTCAGGACACCCTGTAGAGCGGGCCGGAGGCCGAACCGCCCGCCTCGGCGATCACCGTCTCGCCGCCCACCGCCGTCTGTCCGACGGCGACGCGGGGCACCACGCCGGCGGGCAGGTAGACGTCCAGCCGCGAGCCGAAGCGGATCAGGCCGAAGCGCTCGCCGACAGAGATGTCCGAGCCGGCGTCAACGAAGCAGATGATGCGGCGCGCCACCAGGCCGGCCACCTGCACCACGCCGTAAGTGCCGAACGGTCCGTCGATGACCAGCCCGTTGCGCTCGTTCTCGGTGCTGGCCTTGTCGAGGTCGGCGTTGAGGAATTTGCCGGGCCGGTGCTCGATACGCTGGATGCGGCCGCGCGTCGGCGCCCGGTTCACGTGGCAGGAAAACACGTCCATGAAGACGGATATGCGCGTCATTTCCGCGTTGCCAAGCCCCAGCTCGCGCGGCGGCACGGCGGGGCCGACGGCCGAGACCACGCCGTCTGCGGGGCTGATGACAAGCCGGTCGTCGACCGGCGTGACGCGCTGCGGGTCGCGGAAGAAGTAGACGCACCAGGCTGTCAGCAGCAGTCCGATCCAGAACAGCGGCCCCCACAGCAGCCCAAGAACCAGCGTCGCAACGCCGAAGGCCGCTATGAAGGGATAGCCCTCGCGGTGGATCGGCACGAGCGTCTTGCGGATCGTGTCGGCGAGGCTCATCGGGCGCGTCCCGTTGGTCGGACGGTCTGATTAGCGAAAACCGCTCCGCCCCGCAACGAAAGCCGGCGCGCCGCTGCGTCAGCCCGGCGCCGTCACGGACGGCCGCGCAGGAAGTCCATCTTGCCGACAGGCACGCCCTTGTGGCGCAGGATGCCGTAGGCGGTCGTGGTGTGGAAGAAAAAGTTGGGCAGCGCGAAATCGAGAAGATAGCTGCGGCCGGTGTAGACGCGGTCGCCCGTGCGGCCCTTGACGATCACCTCGCGATCGTCGGCGCCGTTAAACGCGTCTGCCGGCATCGCCTTCAGGAAATCGACAGTGGTGGCGACGCGCGCCTGCATGTCGGCGAAGGTGACCTCGTTGTCAGGCATGGGCAAGTTTTCCACGCCGCCGACGCGCACGGGCACGAACTTGGCCGTGTCGCTCGCCCGCTGGATCTGTCCGGTCAGAGGCAGCATGTCAGGGAAGAGCCGCGCCTCCGTCAGCTCGGCATGCGACATGCCCTTCTCGTCGGCGAAGGCCGCGCCTTTCTCCAGCACGTAGGAGAGGTTGGCGAGACCGCGCAGGAAGACGGGAATGCTGATCTCGTAAAGCGATATGGACATGGGTTCCTCCGGATGGGCTATTCGCCCGGTTGTACTTCGGGCGTGCGCCGGCGCACCAGCACGCCATCGGCATCGTCCTCGCGCGCGGCGCGCAGTTTCTCTTCCGCCTCCGTCGCCTCGCGCTGGCGGTCCCACATTGAACGGTAGAGGCCGTTTGCCGCCAGCAACTCGCGGTGCGTGCCCCGCTCGGCGATGCGGCCGTCGCGCAGCACGATAATCTCATCGGCGGAGATGACTGTGGAAAGACGGTGGGCGATGACCAGAGTCGTGCGGCCGCGGCTGACCAGGTCGAGCGCGGCCTGGATCTCGCGCTCGGTGTGGGTGTCGAGAGCCGAGGTCGCCTCGTCGAGCACGAGGATCGGCGGCGCCTTGAGAATGGTGCGGGCAATCGCCACGCGCTGCTTCTCGCCGCCGGAAAGCTTGAGCCCGCGCTCGCCAACCATTGTGCCGTAGCCCTGCGGCAAGCGCTCGACGAAATCGCCGATCTGGGCAAGCCTTGCGGCCTCGCGCACCTCGGCGTCCGTCGCGCCCGGCCTGCCGTAGCGGATGTTGTAGGCGATCGTGTCGTTGAACAGCACGGTATCCTGCGGGACCATGCCGATGACACGGCGCAGGCTCTCCTGCGTCACCTGCGAAATGTCCTGCCCGTCGATTTCGATGCGGCCGCCCTGCAGGTCATAGAAGCGGAAAAGAAGGCGCGAGATGGTCGACTTGCCGGCGCCGGAGGGGCCGACAATGGCCACTGTCCTGCCCGCCGGCACCTCGAACGACACACCCTTGAGGATGCGGCGGTCGGGGTCGTAGGAGAAGTGCACGTCCTCGAAGCGCACCGTTCCGGCCTTGATCGCCAGCGGGGTCGCGCCCTCCGCATCCTTCACCTCGGCGGGTACGTCGAGCAGGTCGAACATCGCCTCGATGTCGGCCACGCCCTGCCTGATCTCGCGGTAGAGCATGCCGATGAAGTTGAGCGGGATGGAGAGCTGGATCAGCATGGCGTTGATGAAGACGAAGTCGCCGATCGACTGCGTGCCGGCCTGCACTTCCAGGGCGGACAGCGCCATGCACACCGCCATGCCGACACCGAGGATGACGCCCTGGCCGAAGTTCAGCCAGCCGAGCGAGGTCCAGTTGCGCGTGGCAGCCGCCTCGTAGCGCGCCATGGAGCGGTCGAAACGCTCGGCTTCCATCGCCTCGTTGTTGAAATATTTGACCGTTTCGTAGTTGAGCAGCGAATCGATCGCCTTGGTGTTGGCGTCGGTGTCGCTTTCGTTCATCTGCTTGCGGATGCCGATGCGCCAGTCGGTGGCCCACACCGAATACCAGATGTAGATCGCCACGGTCGCGGCGATGACCGCGACATAGACGAGGCTGTAGGCAACCGCGAAAACGACAGCCGTAAGGGCGAACTCGAGGATTGTGGGCAGCGTGTTGAGGATGGTGAAGCGCACCACCGTCTCGATGCCCTTCACGCCGCGTTCGATGACGCGCGACAGGCCGCCGGTGCGGCGTTCGAGATGGAAGCGCAGCGAGAGCTTGTGCATGTGCACGAAGGTGCGATGCGCGAGCTGGCGCACGGCGTGCTGGCCGACGCTTGCGAACAGTGCGTCGCGCAACTGGTTGAAGCCCATCTGCACGACCCGGACCACGTTGTAGGCGACGACGAGCATCAGGGGCGCCGCGAGCGCAGGCGGCAGCCATCCCGGAACGGCGCCATCGCCAGACAGCGCGTCGGTCGCCCATTTGAACGAATAGGGCACCAGCAGCAGGACGATCTTGGCGGCGACGAGAAAGAGCGTCGCCCAGACCACCCGCATCTTTAGATCGGCGCGCGCGGCGGGCCACATGTATGGCCACAGATTGGCGAGCGTCCCGAACATGGAGTCCGAGGAGACGGTCTTGGAATTCTGAGGGGCTGGCAAAGCTGGCTTCCCGTTCGTGTTCTTGTTGTTGGCCGCTAGACCGAGCAGGGTTTCCCCGGCCCGGCGCAGCAGGTGTCGAGCAGGCTGCCGAAGCGCTGCGAAAGGTCTGCGACCGCCTCGCGGTCGATTGCGTAGAGCGAGCGCTGGCCGTTCGGCGTCAGCCGCACGAGCCCCGCGTCGACAAGCACCTTCAGGTGCTGCGACACGGTCGACTGCGCGAGGTCGAGCCGGCCAACCACGTCCTTGCAGCAGCAGCAATCATTCGCCGCCAGCACGGAAAGGATTTCCAGCCGCGCGGGATGCGAAAGCGCCGAGAGGCGGGACGCGAGGCCGGAAAAGGCAATTTCGTTCATCGTTCATCGTCGATATACGATGAAATGGCGCGGCGCAAGTCCGCAAACAAATCGGCCCGCACAGGCGCGCGGGCCGATCAAGCGAAGTGCGAAACCTCAGCGCGTGACGGTCTGCGCCGGCGCGGAGTCCTGCTGCATCTGGTCTGCGATGGCGGACCAGTCGGCCTTCTGGCCGTCCTGCGATTCGCCCGGGACCGCGAAGACCTGCCCCGGCCAGATGCGGTGCGGGTCGGCGATCTGCGGCTTGTTGGCCACATAGATGGTCGAATAGCGGATGCCCTTGCCGTAGACGCGGCGCGAGATGCGCCAGAGCGTGTCGCCGCGGCGGATGATGACCGCACCGGTGACGTTCTGCAGCTTGGGCTGGGTGATCTCCGGTGCTTCCGGCTGCGCGGGCGCGGCAGCGACCTCGACCGGCTTCTCCGGCTCGGCCGGCTTTTCCGGAGCGGCGGCGACCACCTCGGCCGGTTTCGCGGGCTCGGCAGGCTTCTCCGGCGCGGCAGCCGCAACCTCGGCAGGCTTTTCGGGCTGCGCGGGAGCGGGCGCGGCGACGACCTCCGCCGGCTTCTCCGGCTCGGCCGGCTCCTCGAACATCTTCGGCTCGATCGGCGCCGAAGCGACCTCGGCGGGCTTGGGAGCTTCGACGACTTCCGCCGGCTTGGGCGCAGGAGCCGGTTCAGCCGGCGGGGCGACTGCGGCGACCGCTTCGCCCGGCTCCCGATCGAAAGGGACGGTTGCACGCGCGACCACCTGCGCGTTGCGGTCGATCAGATCGGCCCGCATGATGTAGTGCCCGACGGCCAGTTCCTGGTCGGCTTCGACAAGGAAACGGCCGCCATCGGACACGTCGGAGTCACCCAGCAGCAGCTCGTTGGCATAGGCGCGCACGGTAAAGCCCTTGTCGGCCTTGCCGGCAATGAAGATGCGGCTGCCCTCGATCTCGACCGCCTCGACGACGACGACGGGGCGAACGGCCGGAGCGGGAACAGGCGGGTTCACCACCGCAGGCTGCTCGGGCTCGGCCGGCGCGACGGCCACCTCGACGGGCTTTTCCGGCTCCGCCGGCTTGGCAGGTTCGGCGGCGGCAACCTCGGCAGGCTTCTCGGGTTCGGCCGGCTTCTCCGGCTCGGCGGCAGCAATTTCAGCCGGCCTTGCTGGTTCGGCCGGCTTTTCGGGCTCAGCCGCAACCACTTCCGCCGGCTTCTCGGGTTCGGCGGGCTTGGGCTCGGCGGGAGCCGCGACGACTTCGGCGGGCTTCTCAGGCTCAGCCGGCTTCGCGGGTTCCGCCGCTGCAACTTCCGCCGGCTTCTCCGGCTCGGCGGGGGCGGCCACCACAGGCGGCTCCGCTGCAGCCGGCGCGGTGATGATCTTGCTTGGACGCCCCTCCTCCTCGACCATGGCGAGGACCTCGCCGTCCGGGGTCGCGGGAATGGACACAATAGCCGTCTGCACCGAGATCAGCTCCGTGCCGTCCTCGGTGATTGAGCGGATCTTGATGGCGTAGTCGCCCGGCGCCAGCTTGTCCTCGCAGATAACGGCGAAATCGCCCTCGGGCGTGGCCGCGTGCGCCCCCCAGACCTTCGCCTCGGAGAACACCTCGACCTTCGATTTCGGCGCAGCGGTGCCGGCGATGACCAGCGAACCATCCGGCTCGACGCGCACCAGATCGAAGGCGGGCAGCGGCAGCGCCGGCTTCTGCTCGGCGGCCACGGGCGGCTCGGCCGGCTTCGGCTCCGCGGGCGCCGGCACCGCTGCCGGCGGCTCGGTCGCAGGAGGATTGGTGGCTGGGGGATTGGCTGCGGGCGGGACCGCGGCGAGCTCGGTGCGCGGCTGTTGTTCCGGGAAAAGTATGTCAACGGCGCCGGTCACGTAAGCCGTAGCGGCCGCGGCGGCCGTGCCACCGGCCAGGAAAAGCACAACCCTGAGCGAGTCGATGACCATCTGCGAAAATCCTCAAGCCCTCGAAAGGTCTAACGTGTTTTAACCAGTGTCACAAGAACGCCAACAGAGACCTCCATCGTGGTCCCTTGACCAGCCACGATCGCCGCGCCCAAAGGGTTTCATGGCTACGATTCGATCTGTCTGCGTCTATTGCGGCTCCTCCCCGGGCCGCAGCGATATCTATGTTCGCGCCGGCGAGGCACTGGGGCGCTCCATCGCCGCGCACGGTCTGCGCCTGGTCTTCGGCGGCGGCACGAAGGGGATCATGGGCGCGGTGGCGCGCGGCGCTCTGACAAGCGGCGGCGCCGTCACCGGCATCATTCCCACCTTCCTCGTCAACCGCGAGGGCTCCGGCGTCACGCCCGACCTGTACGACGAACTGATCGTCACCGCCGACATGCACGAACGCAAGCACGCTATGTTCGACAAATCCGACGCATTCGTGGCGCTTCCGGGCGGAATCGGCACGGTCGAGGAGATCGTCGAGGTGATGACCTGGGCGCAGCTCGGCCGGCACGGCAAGCCGATGGTGTTCGCCAATATCGGCCGCTTCTGGGATCCGATGCTGGCGCTGATCGAGCATATGAAGGCGGAAGGCTTCCTGCACTCGCAGCATCTCGTGCAGCCGCTGATCGTCAACAACGCCGAAGCTATCGTGCCGGCGATCATCGCTGCCGCCGAGGCGCGCGACGTGCCGGTCGCCGGCGACGAAAGCGTGATCGGGAAGCTGTAGGGCTTATTTCCGCAGGTCCTGCGTCACGGTTCCGTACTGCCGCACCTCGGCCTCGTGCTCCTCGTCGCGCCACGGCTCGACCAGAGCGGCCTCGTACCATTCGCGCATGGCAGGAACGGCCAGAATGCGCGCGACATAGGCGTTGCCGTCCGCGCCGAAGTCGAGGCCGTAGCTCTGCGCCCGGAAGGCGACGGGCGCAAAAAAGGCGTCGAGGCCGCCAAACTCCCTGCCGCCGAGGAACGGGCCACCGGAGCGCCGCAACCCCTCGCCCCAAAGCTCGGCGATGCGGGCGATATCGCGCTTCAGCCCGGCGGGCAGCTCCTTCAACGTGACGCGCTGGCCGCAGCTCATGCCGCACATGTTGCGCAACGCGGAGAAGGACGAGTGCATCTCGGCCGCCGCCGAGCGCGAAAAGGCGCGGAATGCCGGATCGGCCGGCCAAACGCCGGGATGGCGTTCGGCGACATATTCGACGATGGCGAGCGAATCCCACACGGCGACCTCGCCGTCGATGAGGCAGGGCACACGGCCATTGGGCGAGTGCTTGCGGTAGTAATCGAAAGAATCGCCGCCGGGGAACGGCACCAGCTTCTCCTCGAACGGGATGCCGCGCGCCTTGAGCAGCACCCAAGGCCGCAGCGACCAGGACGAGTAGTTCTTGTTGGCGATGATGAGTGTGTACATCGTTCAGCCTCGGGGTTCAGCCTCGCGGATTCAGCCGGCGCGTCGTGTCGAGAAGATGGACCAGGTGTAGAGCGCAAGCGCCACCCAGATGAGCCCAAAAGCCGCCATGCGCCACGGACCGAAGGGCTCGCCGAACAGAAACACGGCGTTCGCGGCAATCAGCGTCGGCGCGATGTACTGCATGATGCCAAGCGTCGCGAGACGCAACCGCTTGGCGCCGTAAGCGTAGAGGATCAGAGGCGCCGCGGTCAGCGGTCCGGCTATCACAAGCAGCAGCGGGTTCCAGCCGTCGAGGAAGCTGCTCGTGCCGGTTGCCGACTGCCACGCGAGGTAACCGATCGCGGGCGGCGCCAGCAAGAGAACCTCCAGCAGAAAGCCTGGCCCCGCGCCCAGCGGCACGGTCTTGCGGAAATAGCCATAGAAGGCGAAGGAAACCGCAAGGCTGAGCGACACCCACGGCAGGCCGCCGGCATCGATGGCCATCAGCAGCACGGCGCCGACTGCCAGAGCTACGGCACCGATCTGAAGCCGGGTCAGTCTTTCGCCCAGCAGGACCGCAGCCAGCAGGATCGTGACCAGCGGATTGATGTAGTATCCAAGCGCTGTCTCCACCGTACGTCCGGCGGCAACCGCCCAGACATAGATGCCCCAGTTCAGCGCGATGATAACAGCAGTAAGCGCCGCCAGACCGATCAGGCGCGGCGAGCGAAACGCGCCGCGTATCTCGGCAAAGCCGACTGTGAACACGAGCACGAGCGCCGCAGTCGGGATCGACCACAGCACGCGATTGGCGACCACTTCCGCAGCTGGGATGTGCGCCACCGCCTTCATGTAGATCGGCAGAACGCCCCAGATCAGGTAAGAAAACAGCGCGGCAAGGAAGCCGTTGCGGACGGCGGTGTCGGCGGCCGACTGGCGGTCGGCGGGATTGGTCCTATCGAGCATGAGCAGTCGAGTACGCGACGGCAGTGCACCGCACCAGCGCATATTTCTGATCGCTCGGTCGCGTCCGGCTGATGGGACCCGTTTGGCGGCACCGCCGGTCTGGATGCGACGGCGGTATCGCGACAGGCCGTGGCGGAGTCAGCCGTCACTCCGCCGCGATTCGGTTCCCTTCCCGGTTCTTCACCAGCTTGTAGACGATCGAGTCCATCAGCGCCTGGAACGAGGCGTCGATGATGTTCTCCGACACGCCGACGGTCCACCAGCGGGCACCGGTGGCATCGTGGGATTCGATCAGCACGCGGGTGATCGCCTCGGTGCCGCCGTTCAGGATGCGCACCTTGAAGTCGGTCAGTTCCATGTCCTCGATCTCGGACTGGAATTTTCCCAGATCCTTGCGCAGCGCTATGTCGAGCGCGTTGACCGGGCCGTCGCCTTCCGACACCGACATGCGCGTCTCGCCATCGACCGTCACCTTCACCACGGCCTCCGAAACCGTCTTGAGGTTGCCGTTGGCGTCGAAACGGCGCTCGACCATGCAGCGGAAGGATTCGACGCGGAAGAAGTCGGGTATGCCGCCCAGCGTGCGGCGGGCGAGCAGGTCGAATGAGGCGTCGGCGCCCTCATAGGCGTAACCCTGCGATTCCCGCTCCTTGACCAGCGCGATCAGCGAGTCCAGCCGCGGGTCGTCCTTGGCGACCGCGATGCCGCGGCGCTTCAGCTCGGCGATGAAGTTGGACTTGCCGCCCTGGTCCGACACCATGACGCGTCGGCGGTTGCCGACGCTCTCCGGCGGCACGTGCTCGTAGGTCTTCGGCTCCTTGAGCAGCGCCGAGGCGTGGATGCCGGCCTTGGTGGCGAAGGCCGACCGGCCGACATAGGGCGCCTGCGGCTCCGGCGCGCGGTTGAGCATCTCGTCGAAGGCGAGCGACAGCCGCGACAGGCCGGTGAGCCGCTCGGCGTCGATGCCGGTCTCAAAGCGGTCGGCATAGGCGGGCTTCAGCACCAGCGTCGGGATGATGGTGACAAGGTTGGCGTTGCCGCAGCGCTCGCCGATGCCGTTCAGCGTGCCCTGCACCTGGCGGACGCCGGCCTCGACCGCGGCCAGCGAGTTCGCCACCGCCTGCCCGGTGTCGTCATGGGCGTGGATGCCGAGGTGGTCGCCGGGGATGCCCGACGCGATCACCCGGCCGACGATCTCGCGCACCTCCGAGGGCTGCGTGCCGCCATTGGTGTCGCACAGCACCACCCAGCGCGCCCCGGCCTCGTAGGCCGTCTTAGCGCAGGCGAGCGCATAGGCCGGGTTTTCCTTGAAGCCATCGAAGAAATGCTCGCAGTCGATCAGCGGCTCGCGGCCGGCGGCGGCTGCCGCCTTCACCGTCTCGGCGATCGATTCCAGGTTCTCCTCGTTGGTGCAGCCGAGCGCGACGCGCACCTGATATTCCGAGCTCTTGGCGACGCAGCAGATAGCGTCCGCCTTCGCCTGCACGAGGGCCGCGATGCCCGGATCGTTGGAGGCCGACACGCCGGCGCGCTTGGTCATGCCGAAGGCGACGAACTTTCCGCGCGCTGTCCGCTTCTTCGCGAAGAAGCCGGTGTCCGTCGGGTTCGCCCCGGGATAGCCGCCTTCGACATAGTCCATGCCGAACTCGTCCAGCATCGCGGCGATCTGGATCTTGTCCTCGACCGAGAAGTCGATGCCCGGCGTCTGCTGGCCGTCCCGCAGAGTCGTGTCGAAAAGATAGATGCGTTCGCGTTTCATCGTGCAAACCTGTCCGTCGCCTCGATCAGGCGATCCAGTATTCCGGGTTCCGAGTAGGCGTGGCCGGCGCCTTCGATCAGGTGGAAATCGGCGTCGGTCCATATCTTCGAAAGCTCCCACGCGTAGCGCGCGGGACATGGCATGTCGTAACGGCCGTGAACGATCGTGCCGGGGATGCCTTTCAGCCTGACCGCGTCGCGCAGCAGCTGGCCTTCCTCGAGCCAGCCCGCATGGACGAAGAAGTGATTCTCGATGCGCGCGAAGGCCAGGGCAAAATGGTCCTCGCCGAACTTGTCGCTGGTCGAAGACTCCGGCAGCAGCGTGATCGTCTCGCCTTCCCACAGGCTCCATGCCCGGGCGGCCTCGATCTGCGCGACCGGGTCCTTGCCCGTCAGGCGCCTGCGATAGGCCTGCATCATGTCGCCACGCTCGGCTGGCGGGATCGGCGCGAGGAAACGCTCCCACTTGTCGGGGAACATCTCGGACACGCCGAACTGATAATACCAGTCCAGCTCGGCTTTCGTCAGCGTGTAGACGCCGCGCAGGATCAGTTCGCTGACCTGCTCGGGGTGCTTCTCGGCATAGGCCAGCGCCAGCGTCGAGCCCCACGAGCCGCCGAACACCAGCCATTTCTCCACGCCCATCAGTGCGCGCAGCCGCTCGATGTCGGCAACGAGGTGCCAGGTCGTGTTGGCCTCCAGCGAGGCGAACGGCGTCGATTTCCCGCAGCCGCGCTGGTCGAAGAGGACGACGTCGTAGCGCGCGGGATCGAACAGCCGGCGGTGCTTTTCCGAGAAGCCGCCACCCGGCCCGCCATGCAGGAACACGGCCGGCTTGGCGCCGCGCGTGCCGACGCGCTCCCAGTAGATCGTGTGGCCGTCGCCGACATCGAGGAAGCCGGTCTCGAACGGCTCGATCTGTGGATAAAGGGTGCGCAGCGCGCTCATGCCTCGCCCCCCTTCGGCGGCCATTGCGCCGTATCGTGGTCGGGATGCTGGTGCGGGATGACCGAACGCATGAATGCGTCGGCAGCCGGGCTCTCGCCTTGCTTGCGGAACGGCAGCGTGTGCAGCCGGTCAAAGAAGGGCAGCATGTCGGCAGGGTTCACCTGGATGACGGGCGCGGCCTTTTCCGGCTCGTCCAGCGCACCGATGGCGATCTCGATGCCGCCATCATATTCGTAGGTCAGCGGCGTGCCGCAGGCGGCGCAGAAGCCGCGCTTCACCACGTTGGAGCTCTGGAAATGCGTCGGCGCGCCGCGCGTCCACGTCACGCCCTTGCCGGTCACCAGCGGCCCGAAGAACGAACCGAACGCCTTCTGGCACATGCGGCAATGGCAGATCGAGGCGCGGCCAAGCGCTTCCGCGCGAAACCGCACCGCGCCGCATTGGCAACCTCCGGTGACGCTCATCGCTCGCCTCCAAGCGGCCACTCGGCCGTGTCACGGTCGGGATGCTGGCGGCTCGACGCCCTGATCGCGCCAGCCCAGTCCTCCGACTCGAATTCGGTCGGATGACCGGGATCGATGGTGTCCAGTTCGAAGAACCACGGCATGCGGCCCTCGATGCCGTCATGGCTCCGCGGCTTGAACAGGTCGGGCCGGTCGAGCGAGCCAATGGTGAAGGAGATGCGGTCGCCGTCGAGGCTGTCGTAGAACAGCGGCGTGCCGCAGTCGCGGCAGAAGCCGCGGTCGACATGGGCCGACGAGCGGAAGCGGGCGGGCCGCCCCCGCGTCCATGTCACCGCGTCCTTGGGCGCGCCGACGAGCGCGGCAAACAGGTTGCCGACCGCCTTCTGGCACATGCGGCAGTGGCATAGATGCGCGTTGTCGGTGAAACGCTGGGCGCGATAGCGCACCGCGCCACACTGGCAGCCGCCGCTCATGGCGATCTCGCGGATCGGAAGCCGGCTCATGCCCGCCCTCCCCTCTCGGTCGGAGGCCATGCGTCGGTGTCGTGGTCGGGGTGCTGGAAACTCTCCAGCTCGGCCAGATAGGGAGCGTCGGCCATGTCTTCGACGGTCGGATGACCCGGCAGCGAAGGCACATCGTCCACGTAAGGCAGCTTCGCCTCGGTGCCCCACTGCACCGTCGGCATGATTTCTTCGGGATGGTCGAAGGCGCCGATGGCGAGCGCCACGCCGTCCGGCGCCTCGAAGGTCAGCGGGGTGCCGCACTGCGCGCAGAAGCCGCGCAGCACATGGCTGGACGAGCGGAAGCGCTTCGGCTCGCCGCGCGTCCAGAGCAGCCCGCCCTCCGGCGCGGTGGCCAGCGGCGCGTAGAAATTGCCGAACGCCTTCTGGCACATGCGGCAGTGGCAGACCGACACGTTGGTCAGGGCGCCCTCGACGCGAAAGCGCACGGCGCCGCACTGGCAGCCGCCGGTGTAGAGCGGGCGATTTTCGAGGCTCAAGCCGGCCTCCGCATCGGTTCACTCGGGCGCATGGCAAACCGCCTCGACATTGTTGCCGTCGGGATCGAACACGAAGGCGCCGTAGTAGGTCGCGTGGTAATGCGGGCGCAGGCCCGGCGCGCCGTTGTCGCGCCCGCCTGCCGCCATCGCGGCCTTGTAGAAGGCGTCGACCTCGGCGCGCGTCTTCGCCTTGAAGGCGTAGTGGCGGCCCGGACCGGCCTCCGCGGCCTCGACCACCCAGAAATCGGGCTTGTTCTGGCCATAGCCGATGTAACCCTTGCCGCCGGTGTGCTCGGTCGGCACGGTCATCAGCACCTTGGCGCCCAGTGGCGCGAACGCGGCATCGTAGAAAGACTTCGACTTCGCGAAATCGGTGGCGAACACGCCGCAATGGTCGATCATCTCTTTACCTCCCAGGTGGTGATGCGCTCGCCGGTGGCGGGATCCTTGCCGTCCTTGAGCTGGATGCCCTGCGCCAGAAGCTCGTCGCGGATGCGGTCGGCTTCGGGCCAGTTTTTGTTCGCAATCGCGTTTAGACGGCCAACGATCCGGAGTTTCTGCTCTTCGCTCAGCTCCGCGCGCAACATGTTTGGCTTGCGAAGGCCAAGAAACTCAAGCGTCCAACGCATGTGAGCTCCGCGATAGTCGTGCTTGTCTTTTGCAGACGTCAGGAAGCGCAATTGGGTCAGTACGCCAGACAGATCGAGATCATCCTTCAGCCGATCAAGAATCTGTGGATCGACCTCGTCTTCGCGGCCGCCCTCGTGATTGTCCGCGATCTCGTTGAACCGGATAAGGTTGCTCTCCGCCTCCTCCAAACGTCTCACGCTGAAATCGATCGGCTCCCTGTAGTGCGTCATCAGCATGGCGAGCCGCAGCACCTCGCCCGGCCACTTCCGCCCGCCGAACTTATCCGTCTCCAGCAGTTCGCTGATCGTGACGAAATTGCCCTCGCTCTTCGACATCTTGCGGCCTTCGACCTGCAGGAAGCCGTTGTGCATCCAGTAGTTGGCCATCACGGACGTGCCATGCGCGCAGCGCGACTGGGCGATCTCGTTCTCGTGGTGCGGGAAGATCAGGTCGAGACCGCCGCCGTGGATGTCGAAGGTCTGGCCGAGATAGGCCGCGCTCATGGCCGAGCACTCGATGTGCCAGCCCGGCCGGCCGCGGATGACGACCGCGCCCGAGGCCAGCCGGAAGCGGCCTTCCCAGCCGGGCTCGTCGGCGGAGGACTCTTTCCACAGCACGAAGTCGGCGGGGTTCTTCTTATTGGCGTCGACGGCGATGCGCGCACCGGCCTGCTGCTCATCCAGCGGTCGCTTCGAGAGCTGGCCGTAGTCGGCCATCGACTTGACGTCGAACAGGATTTCGGACCCGGAGTCGCCCTTGGCCAGATAGGCGTGGCCCTTGTCCAGCAATTGCTGGATCAGCGTCACCATGTCGGACTTCTTGCCCGGTTCGGGCAGGACGAACTCGGTCGCGCGCGGCTGGTGCGTCGGCTCCAGCGTGCCCAGCGCCTTTACGTCCGCCGCGAACTGGTTGGCCGTCGTCTCGGTGACCTTGCGGATCGCCTCGTTGAGCGGCAGGCCGGGATGGTCGCGCAGGGCGCGTGCGTTGATCTTGTCGTCCACGTCCGTGATGTTTCGGACATAGGTGACCTGCGTCTCGCCTTTGCCGCCGTCCCAAACACCCTGCTTGGCTAGGTGCTTGAGCAGCCGGAACAGCACGTCGAAGACGATCACCGGCCGCGCATTGCCGATATGGGCGAAGTCGTAGACCGTCGGGCCGCATACATACATGCGCACGTTTTCCGGGTCGATCGGGACAAAGTCCTCCTTCGACCGCGTCAGCGTGTTGTAGAGCCTCAGCTTCGATGCTTCGGTCACGCGAACAAATCTCCCCTGGCCGGCTGGCCGGGGCGTTTTTCGTTGACCTTTTGAGAGCGCGAAAACGACCGGACCAGCGGAACCGCTAGCCGATAATGCAGATGCCCGAAATGGCGATCTTCGTCTTCATGGCGGCGCTTATCGCGGAGCGGCGCGGTTCCGTCAAGTCAGCACCTGACGCCGCAACGACAGCCGTTGCCGAAAAACCGCAGTCCTGCACAAGCCGGCAGCGTTAACCGAAATACCCTCGAAAGGCAGAAAAGAAGCCAAGATTCCGTCACGATCGGACACCATCTGCCGGGGATCCGAAACCGATCCGAGGGGATTGAAAATGAACACGAATACCAAGACCACCGCCCGAAAACCTGAGCACCAGATCGCCCGCAAGCAGTATGCGGCGCTGGCCGCGCATTACGGCGCCATCGGCTCGGCCGCGATCCGCGCCGCCTTGCAGTTCCGGAAGCCGGCGACGTCCCCCGCCGTCGGCAAGGCGAAGTAGCTAGAACAGCTTCATCTGGGCCGGCGGGGGCGCGGCCTTGTTCGCGGCGGACTTTTCGATACGCGCCGCCTGCGGGGCGGGTTCCACCCGCTCCTGGATGTCCGGCCCGGTGTTGGCGAACTTGTTGACCTTGTCGGACACCGGAATCGCCTCAAAGAAACCCTCCTCTACCGGCCGCATCAGGTCGACCACGTCGCGCGGTTCGTAGTTCACACAATCCAGCCAGCGCGAAAAATCCTCCGGGCGGATCACCACCGGCATGCGATCGTGGATGGCAGCGATATCGCCGCTCGCCGTCGTGGTCAGGATCGCCGAGGTGTCCACCTCGGAGCCGCCCGGCTCGGCCCAGGTTTCCATCAGCGCGCCGAAGGCGATGACGCCGCCATTCTTCGGCCTGATCCAGTAAGCCTGCTTGGTGACCTTGCCCTCCCGCTTCCACTCGTAGAAACCGGAGGCCGGCATCAGCGCGCGACGATGGCGCATGGCGGCGCGGAACGTCGCCTTCTCGGCCGCCGTCTCGGAACGGGCGTTGATGAGCAGCGGCACGTCCTTCGGACTCTTGGCCCAGCCGGGAATGAACCCCCAGCGGGTCAGCATCGCCTTGCGGTCCGGGAGATTGGAACCGGGATCGCGGCGCGGGCCGGCCATGACCAGCAGCACGGGCTGGGTCGGCGCGATGTTGAAGCGCGGCGGGAAATCCTCCAGCTCCATGATCGCAAGCAGCGCCTCCACCTCCTCCGGCGTGCCATTCAGGGCGAAGCGGCCGCACATGGTCAGCGGCCTTCATGGGCGGTCATGGACATCGCTCTTATTTGCGGCGCGCGGGCAGAGCGTGCAAGGGTGAAGCTTCGCATGAAGCCGCCTCCCCGCCTCGCCCCCGCCGTCTCTGTGGCCATCCTGCACGAAGGACGCGTTCTTCTCGTGCGGCGCGGCCGCGAGCCGTCGAAGGGCTCCTATGCGTTTCCCGGCGGGCGGGTCGAGGCCGGCGAGGCGCTGGAAGATGCGGCGCGCCGCGAGCTGCTTGAGGAGACCGCGCTGACGGCCGGTGCGCTCACACCATTGACGACCGTAATCGTGTCCGACAGGCACGGCGTCCCGGTCTTCGAACTCACCGTCTTCCACGGCACTGACGTTAGCGGCGCTCTTGCGCCGGGCGACGACGCGGAGGCCGCCGGCTGGTTCGACGCCGTGGAGATGGCGGCGCTGCCTGTGCTGGACGATGTCTCCGCGATCGCGCAGGCGCTGCTCGCCGGCGGGGCGGTGCCGCGTTTCATCGGTTAACGTTTTCGCAAGACAGTCGCGCGCTGCCGGCGCCCGCGCCTTGCGGCCGCCAGAATTCTTCGCCACTAGATGCCGCATGGTCCGCCGCATCGCCCTCGCCCTTGTGCTCTCAGCGCCGTTGCTGGCGGCCCAGCCGGCGCGGGCCGTCGATGCGCCCTACGAGCCGGAACTGATGCGGCTGGCCGAGTTGCTCGGCGCGCTGCACTATCTGCGCGACCTGTGCGGCGACCCCGCGACCACCTGGCGCGACCAGATGGAACGGCTGCTTTCCACCGAGAACCCGCCGCCGGACCGTCGCGCCCGCCTGGTCGGGCGCTTCAACAGCGGCTTCCGTTCCTTCGATTCCGTCTATGCGACCTGCACCGCTTCGGCGGTCGAGGCGATCGAGCGCTACATGCTGGAGGGCGAGACGCTCAGCCGCGACATCGCGACGAAATACGGAAATTAACTCAAATTGTAGTTTCCGCCCGGCGGGGGATGCACTCATGCCGTGCTGTGCTAATCTCTTAACGGGACGTAAAAGGGCCGCCGCGCGCGACGCGGGCTTGGCCGGGAAAGGTCTGATGATGGAACGCAGCCTGGGCGAGATCGAAACCCTGATCCGCGAGGAGAAGCGGCTTTCGGCGGTGGAAAGCCAGCACGAGGCGTGGGCCGAGGCAATCGCCTCCGGCATCGAGCCGGAAATCGTCGCCGACGCGGCGATTGCCACCGCACTGACGGAGTTCATGCGCGCCGAAGACGAGGCCGCGGCGCTGGCCCTGATCGAACGCATGCGCGAGCGCGTCGTGGCCGGCGAGTTCGCGCCCAACCGCACACGGCATTGAGGAGGGCGCCGGGCCCGTGAAGAACCGCCTGAGCCACGGCTTCCTGACCGGCGTCGCGACCGCGGCGCTGGCACTCGTGCTGTGGAGCGGACCTGCATCGGCTCTGAGCGAGATACCGCAGGAAGAAGGCGTGCCGGAAGCGCCGGTCGAACTGGTGCCCCTGCCCCCGCCGATCCCCAATCCCGGCAATCCGCCGGCCGCCGGCCCGGATGCACAGGTTCCGCCTGAGATCGAGGACGGCGACGGGGCCGCCCCGGGGGCCGAGCCCGCGACCGAGGCCGAAGCCCTGCCGGAGGTCATCTACGACCTGAACCGTCTCCCCGAGCCGGTGCGGCGATTGCGCGACCTCATCGTGGCGGCCTGCAAGGCGGGGGATCTTGAAGCACTGCGGCCGTTGCTGGAGACCGGAGACGAGGGCACGACGCTGTCGCTCGGCGGCGTGGACGGCGATCCCATCGCGTTCCTGAAGGAGCTTTCGGGCGACGGCGAGGGCCACGAGATTCTCGCCATCCTCGAAGAGGTTCTGGAAGCCGGTTACGTCCATCTGGAGCCCGGCACCGACGGCGAGATCTATGTGTGGCCGTATTTCTTCGCGCTGCCGCTGGATTCGCTGACGCAGCCGCAGCGGGTGGAGCTTTTCCGCCTGGTGACGGCCGGCGACTACGAAGACATGAAGAACTACGGCGCCTATATCTTCTACCGCGTGGGCATCACGCCGGAGGGGCGCTGGGCGTTCTTCGTCGCCGGTGACTGAAGCCGCCGCGCCCCTTGCCCGGCTACCGGCGGGGGCTTACCTAGGCAGGGTCAACAGCCAAATTGCGACGCCGCCATGCCCACGGTGCACCTGACCGACCGCGCGCTCATCGAAGTGGCAGGCTCCGAAGCCGAGCACTTCCTGCAGAACATCCTGACCACCGACCTCGACCAGCTCCCCCGCGGCGAGGCCAGACCCGGCGCGCTGCTCTCGCCGCAAGGCAAGATCCTCTTCGATTTCCTGATCTCGCGCCACGGCGAAGACGGCTTCAGGCTGGATGTCGATCGCGCGCTTGCCGACGATTTTTCACGGCGGCTGGCGCTCTACAAGCTGCGCGCCAAGGCGCAGATCAGCAAGCAGGACCAACTGCTTGTCGTCACCTCATGGCACGGCGATTCGACTTCCTCGCAGATCGATTCAAGCGCTTCGCACAGTGATTCAACCCTGGTCGACCGCCGGTTTCCGACCGAAGCAGGCGTGCGGCGCCGCTATCTCGACGCGGTCCCGGGCGCAGACGCGACGGTCGCCGACTGGACGGCGCTGCGCATCCGCCACGCGGTTGCCGAAAGCGGTTCCGACTTCGCAGCGGGGGACGCCTTCCCGCACGACGTGCTGCTCGACCAGAACGGCGGCGTCGGGTTCAGGAAGGGCTGTTATGTCGGCCAGGAGGTGGTGTCGCGCATGCAGCACCGCGGCACCGCCCGGCGTCGTGTCCTGATCGCGCGCGGCGACGCGGCGCTGCCGGCGGCAGGCACCGAGGTAAGGGCCGGCGAGCGCAGCATCGGAGCGATGGGCAGCGTTGCGGGCAACGAGGGCGTGGCCATCGTGCGCATCGATCGCGTCAAGGACGCGATGGATGCGGGCCAGCCGATCACCGCAGGCGGAGTCGCGTTGTCCCTTTCGATCCCGGTGTGGGCGCATTTCGGGTTTCCCGAGGGCGCCGCGGCGGCGGGCGAATAGTGGCCGACCGCAGGGGCGCCCCGCCGCGCGCGTGGCAGCGCATGCTGTCGGGGCGCCGCCTCGACCTGCTCGACCCCTCGCCCCTGGACGTCGAGATCACCGACATCGCCCACGGGCTGGCGCGCGTCGCCCGCTGGAACGGCCAGACGAGTGGCGAGCACGCCTTTTCGGTGGCGCAGCACTCGCTGCTGGTGGAGCACATCTTCCGCATCGCCGAGCCCGGCGCATCTCCCGCCGACCTGCTCGCGGCGCTGCTCCACGACGCCCCCGAATACGTCATCGGCGACATGATCTCGCCGTTCAAGGCGGCAGTCGGCGGCGGCTACAGGACGGTCGAGCGGCGGCTGCAGCAGTCGGTGCATGTGCGTTTCGGGCTGCCGGCGACGCTGCCTGACGCGCTGAAGAAGGCGATCAAACGCGCCGACCAGATCGCCGCATGGTTCGAGGCGACCGAACTCGCCGGCTTCGGCGAAGCGGAGGCCGAGAGATATTTCGGCCGCCCGCGCGGGTTCTCGCGCGACGGCCTCGACCTCACGCCGCGACCGACGGCGTCCGTGCAGGCGGATTTCCTCAGCCGTTTTGGCGCGCTTGCGGCGGGCGGCCCGGTTCGGCCTGACGTTCCAGCCGGTCGAGGAACCACTGGGTGAGCTTCACCCAGACCTCGTCCTTCTCGCCGGTGTCCTCACAGCCATGGTCGAGGTTGGGATTGTCGTTGACCTCGATGACGAAGATGCCCGAGGACGTCTCCTTGAGGTCGACCCCGTAGAGGCCGTCGCCGATGCAGCGCGCGGCGCGCACCGCGACATCGATGACCTCGGGCGGCGTCTGCTTTAGCGTGAAGGTGCGGAAGCCGCCCTGGTCGGGACGACCACGGCGCTCGTGGTTGACGATCTGCCAGTGCTTTTTCGCCATCAGATAATGGACGGCGAAGATCGGCTGGCCGCCGAGGACGCCGACACGCCAGTCATATTCCGTCGGCAGGAATTTCTGGGCGATCAGCAGGTCGGAGTCCTCGAGCCACTTTGTCGCCAGTTCACGCAGTTCCTCAGGCGTCGAGGCCTTCTTCACGCCGCGCGAGAACGACGAATCCGGAATCTTGAGCACCAGCGGAAAGCCAAGCGTCTGCGCGGCCACCTCGAAATCGGCAGGACCGGCGATCATCACCGTCGGCGGCACCGGCACCTTGTTGAAGGTCATCAGTTCGTTCAGGTAGACCTTGTTGGTGCAGCGGATCATCGACAGCGGGTCGTCGATGACGGGCATGCCCTCCTGCTGGGCGCGGCGCGCGAAACGGTAGGTATGGTTGGAGATCGCTGTCGTCTCGCGAATGAACAGCGCATCATAGTTGGCGAGCTTGGGCAGATCCTTCCTGGTGATCGGCTCGACTTCGACACCCATCTTTTCGGCTATGCGCGCCCAGTAGCGCAGCGACTGGATAGTAGAGGGCGGCAGCGCTTCCTGCGGATCGACCAGCGTCGCAAAGGCGTAGCGCGAAGGCGTCCTTGTCTTGGAATCGCGCCATTCGCGCTGCGTGTACTGCTCCAGCGACGCGATGAAGCGCGGCTCGTCGGCCTCGGCCATGCGCGCCAGCGGCAGAAAGCCGATCTTCTTGATCGAAGCCCAGTGACCGTCGTGGATCGTCACCTCAAGCGACGGGGCGCGGAACCAGTCGAACAGCAGCTTGGCGAAGCGCTCCCAGGCTTTCGACGGACCGATGCCGAAGAACACCGTTACATGCTTGGGGAACGAGCCGCCAAGCGCGGTGCGGCACTTGTTCAGCGCCTGCTCCAGCTCCGGCAGCGCGTGCTCGTAGAGCTTGCGCTCCGACAGGTCGATCATGGTCTCGACCGTCGGGATGACCTTGTGCCCGCGGGAGCCGGCCAGCAGCGAGGCGTAGTAGCCGCGCGACTGGTAGGCATAGCTGTTCGACAGGTTGATGACCTTGGGGCGCTGGCCGCGAAACAGCGACGGATGCGACAGGTAATCGCGATTGGTGATGATCTTGTGCGGTGTGGCGACCTGGTCGAGGTCGTTCTGGCGTCCGGTCAGGATGACCCAGGTCATGTTCGCCTTCCAAGTATGACGGCAGCGCGCATCCCGCCAAAGCGCGCCATGCGATAGAAGACCTGATGCGGTATGGGGATTGCGGCAGCATCGACGCGCGACTCGCCATGCTCCGTCTCCACCCACGGGTCATGTACAACGAAATGGCCGGCCTCGTCACCGACCACAAGCACCCAGTGCGGCGTCTTTTTGCCGAAATTCAGGAACTCGCTGATGAGCACGATGACCAGGCGTCCTCCGGCTACCGCACCGCGGATGTCGTCCACGGTGAACGCACGATAATCGACGGGGATGCCGTGGCGTTCCGCCTGGTCGCGGAAATCGGCCTGCGTAATCTCCATGACCCGGCGCTTCTCGGCGCTGCGCACCGATTGCAGGAAAAGCGCACCGACATGGGAGACGACGATCTCCGCGGAAAGACCGCGGTCGGCCGCGGTGACCGCCAGGCCGAAGGGTTCGCAGCCGCCGGGGCCCGAAAGCATGAAGACGGTCGTGGCGTGCCGCCACAACCTGATCTCCATTGTCTCGCTGGGCGTGAAATCGGGCAGGAAATGCGCCATTGCCATCATCAGGCAGCATGGACCGCAGGTAAATTCCACCGATTGCTCGACATACGGCACTGCGGTGCGCACCGGCACTTCGCCGCGCAGCAATTTCTCGTAGCGGAGCGCCGCTTCGCCGTCGTGGTAGTAGTCCGGCTCGCGGCCGAAGCGGCGGTAGCCGTTCTTCTCATACAACCGGATGGCGCGTTCGTTGTCCTCGCGCACCTCAAGCCGCATGAGCATGCGGCCACGGTCGTAGGCCATGTCCTCGGCCTGGGACAGCAGTGCGCGGCCGACACCGCCGCCGCCGGCGACAACGGCGATCGAATAGAGGCGCGCCACGCCGCTGCCCCGGCGAAACAGCACCATGCAGTAGCCGACGGCCGCGCCGTCCTCGTGCGCGATCAGCGTCTCTGCGGTCTGGCGATCGAGGAACTTGCGGAACGAGCGGCGCGAGATGCGGTCGCCTGCAAAGGCTCGCTTCTCGATCGCAACCAGCGAGTCGAGGTCGGAAACGTCCGCGGTGCGGATGACGGCAGGCATGGTTGGGAGGCGTGGTGCCGAAAATGAAGGCGAAACCTGCCGACCGGCGCCACCGCACAGCCTTCACGTGCGGCAACCAAGCGCCAACGCTCCCGAATCATGGCTGAATTGTGACGAATATTGCCATCGCCGGTTCCACGTCGAAACCATTCGTGATCAGCGCCGTTACCGAACCACCGGGACCGGTCCGCCACCCGCGCGATATTTCGGGCCAATGGGGAGCAAAAGATGAAC
Source organism: Rhizobiaceae bacterium (assembly GCA_019635695.1). Lineage (GTDB taxonomy): Bacteria > Pseudomonadota > Alphaproteobacteria > Rhizobiales > Rhizobiaceae > RCIO01. Next base: position 39,629 of record JAHBYZ010000005.1, on the reverse strand, counting down.
GGTGCAGAAGCAATGTCGTCGCTGGCAGCGGCTTGGGAGGCGCTGTACGCGCTGGTGATCGCCTATGCGTTCTCGGCTCTCGGCGCCATTGTCCTGTTGATTGCTGGCTACATGATCGCTGGCATCGCCGAACGGTCGGCTAACGCCGCTCTGTCACGTATTCGGGGCTTCGACGAGACGCTGCGGGGGTTCCTGTCGCGCGCCCTGCGTTATGCGATGCTCATCCTCGTCGGCGTGACGGTTCTGGCGCAGTTCGGCGTTCAGACGGCCAGCATTCTTGCCGCTCTCGGCGCTGCCGGCCTTGCCATCGGCCTAGCTCTCCAAGGCACCCTGCAAAACATCGCCGCCGGCATCATGCTGCTGGTACTGAAACCGTTTCGATCCGGCGAGTACATCGTCGCGGGCGATGTCTCCGGCACGATCCAGGAAATCGGCCTGTTCGCAACCGAGCTGAAGACGGCCGACGGCATCTATGTGCTGACTCCGAACAGCGAGCTTTGGAGCACACCGGTGACGAACTACAGCCGCAACGCCACCCGGCGCGCGGACCTCGCCATTGGCATCGGCTATGGCGACGATATCGCGCTGGCGACCGAAACCTTGCTTGCGCTTGCGCGCGCCGAAGCTCGGGTGCTGACGGCCCCCGCAGCGGAGGCTTTCGTCAGCGAACTCGGCGACAGCGCCGTCGTGGTGACCTTGCGCTACTGGACGAGGAGTGCGGACTGGTGGTCGACCAGGCTTGGCCTCACCCGCGCCGCAAAACTCGCCTTCGATGAGAAGGGCATCTCGATCCCATACCCGCAGCAGGATGTGCACATGATCGCGAATCCGGCAGCTACTGAACGAGCCGACGCGTGAGACGCGCTGCTCTTGCAGGGTGCCTGTCCGCAGGCTTGTGCGCCGTTGCGCCGGCCTACGCGCAACCGGCCCGCGGCTGCCCCGAGCGGGTCCAACTCGGCTTCGGCGAGACCGCGGCTGACATCGCCCGGCGATGCGGCGTCACACCGGAGGCCCTCGACCGCGCCAATCCCGGCCTGAGCAGGGCCAATGAGCGCATCGGCGTCACCGTGACGGTTCCGCGGCCCGCGCTGCCCTCGCCCACCGTGGGCATCCGGGGAAACCGCTTCGTACCGGTTCCGACCCCGCCGGGAGCGCTCGGCCGCTGACCGCCCAAACATCAGCGGAATTGAACAATCCAGTATTTCAATTCGTTTGCGCTTATGTGCCTGGGCGCTAGAATCCGGCTCCGTCCTCAAGAGCCATTGCCCATGTCCCAGACCACCGCCGCCGCCCGCCCCGTGCAGTCTTCGCTGCCCGGGCTCATCATCATCTGCGGCTGCCTGATCGCTGCGCTCACCTTCGGGCCGCGCTCGGCGATGGGCTTCTTCCAGCTGCCCATGCTGGCCGACAAGGGCTGGGACCGCACGACCTTCGGCATGGCGATGGCGATCCAGAACCTGGCCTGGGGCATCGGCACGCCGATATTCGGCGCACTTGCGGACAAGTTCGGCACATGGCGCGTGCTGGCGCTGTCGGGCATCATGTATTCCGGGGGCCTCGTGCTCATGGCGCTGTCGACCTCGACCGCGATGCTCTACGTCGGTGGCGGCATGCTTGTCGGTCTCGGCGTTGCATCGGGCTCTTTCGGCATCGTTCTGGCGGCTTTTGCCCGCAACGTCCCGGCGGACCGGCGCAGCTTCGTTTTCGGCCTCGGAACGGCGGCGGGGTCCGCCGGCATGTTCCTGTTCGCGCCGCTCGGACAGGGGCTGATTTCGAGCTATGGCTGGTTCAACGCGCTGGTGTTCATGGGCGCAATGATGCTGGTCATTCCGCTTCTGGCGATCCCGCTGCGCGGCAACTCGAAGTCCGGCGCCGCGCAGCAGGCAGTCTATGAGCAGACAGTTGGACAGGCCCTCAAGGAAGCGATGGCGCATCGCAGCTATCTGCTGCTGGTCGCGGGCTTCTTCGTGTGCGGCTACCAGGTCGCCTTCATCACCGCGCACTTCCCGGCCTACATCGCCGATCTGGGCATCGACGCCCGCTATGCGGTTATCGCGCTGGCGCTGATCGGCTTCTTCAACATCATCGGCTCGCTGGCGTCCGGCGCGATCGGCCAGCGCTACTCCAAGCCGATCTTCCTCGCCTGGATATATATCGGCCGCTCGGTGCTGGTGACCGCCTTCCTGCTGCTGCCGCAGACACCGGCAAGCGTCGTCGTCTTCTCGATCCTGATGGGACTGCTGTGGCTCTCCACCGTGCCGCCGACCAACGCGCTGGTGGCCATCATGTTCGGCACGCGCCATCTCGGCATGCTGGGCGGCATCGTCTTCTTCTCCCACCAGATCGGCTCGTTCCTGGGCGTGTGGATGGGCGGCTATCTCTATGACCGCTTCGGCAGCTACGATCCGGTGTGGTGGATCGGCGTGCTGCTCGGGCTGTTCGCCGCGGTCGTTCACTGGCCGATCAGGGAGAAGCCGGTCGAGCGGCCGGCGCTGGCGCCGGCGGAGTAGCTACCGGCGCGTTTCCATCTTCTCGACCGGGAAGATCGAACAGGTCTCGACGCCGAAGGCGAGCAGCTTGCCGTCCTTGTCGAGCAGCTTCGCCTCAGACACGGCGATGGTGCGGCCGCGGTTGATGACCGTGCCCTCACAGGTGACGACGCCGGTGCGCGGCGTGATCGGCCGCGTCAGGTTCACCTTGAACTCGACGGTCGTGTAGCCCTCGCCCCTGGCCAGCGTGGAATGCACAGCGCAGCCGAGGGCGGAATCGAGGATGGTCGCCGCCCAGCCGCCATGCACGCCGCCGAGCGGGTTCAGGTGATTGGCGCCGGGCATGCCCTGGAATACCGCCCTCCCCTCCGAGACATCGGTCAGAATGAAATTCATCAGACCGGCGATCGGCGGCACCGGATATTCGCCAGCCACAAGCCGCTGGAGCAGTTCGAGCCCTGAATATTGCAGCACGTCGGCCAGCGGCACCGGCCCGAGACCGCGCTGCGAGACGTGGCCGGGCATGATTTCGACGGCGGTCATGCTGCGGTTTCTCCGGGTTTGAGCAGGTCGCGGCGCAACGTGGCGAGGAAGCCCGCGCGGGCCTCCGGCTCGGCCAGCGCGCGCGGCTCGTAGACGTGGCGAGCAAAGAAGAAGGCCGTGAGCCGGAAGGCATCTTCGACCGCGGCCTGATCGCCGCGAAGACGGGTTCCGTCCGGTCGCGCCGCCGGGCGCAGAAATGCAGGCAGCGGCAGCATGCGGTCGCGCCACGGCTCGCCGGCGGCACGAGATACGGCACGGCCCGATTTCGGCGAAACGTAGACGAGGTCGTCGCGCGCACCGGTCGCCGCGCAGGCATCGAGATCGAGACCGAAGCCGAGGTCGTCGAGCAGCATCAGCTCGAAGCGCACCAGAAGCTCGGCGGCCGGCAGGGGCTCGGCCAAATGGCCGACGATCAGCGCAAGTGTTTCGTAGAGACGGTGGTGGGGATCGCGCTCCGGCAGCAGGCGCAGATGCGCGGCGAGAAGCTGCAGGCCGTAGACAGCGCAGGCACTGTCGAAAAGGCTGGCGGCATGCAGCTCGACGGGCTCGACCTGAAAGGTGCCGAGATGCTCGTCGAGGCGCGCACGCCAGACCAGCTCGACACGGTTGCCCGCCTGAAGGAGCGGCTGCAGGCGGCGCGAGCGGCCGCCGCGCACCAGACCGAGATGGCGGCCGTGGTCGCGCGTCATCACCTCCAGAATGGCACTCGTCTCGCCGTGACGGCGGGTGCCAAGGATGATTCCCTCATCGCGCCACTCCATTGTTCAAGATTGAACGGAAAACGCTTCCGATACAAGATCGGCCGGGGACTTGCAGGACGCCCCGCTCCACGTCATCAAATATACATGACACGCAACGCCAGCATCATTTCGATCGAACCCGCCGCGCCGGACAGTCCGGAGGCCGCGGCGTGCCTCAACGCGTATTTCACCGAACTGGCGACGCGCTTCGAAGGCGGCTTCGATCCGGAGGCGGGCGCCGCGTCGCCGGATACGGCAATGGCGCCACCGGCCGGAGCATTCCTGATCGCCTGGCTTGACGGGCGAGCGGTCGGCTGTGGCGGGGTGAAGCTGCTCGAGCCCGGTATCGGCGAGATCAAGCGCATGTGGATCGCACCTGATGTGCGGGGCATCGGGCTGTCGCGGCATCTGCTCGGCGCCATCGAGGACGCGGCGCGCGACCTCGGTTTCATCACCGTGCGGCTGGACACCAACCGCACGCTGATCGAGGCGCGGGCGCTATACGCGAAGACCGGCTACGTCGAGATCACGCGCTATAACGACAACCCCTACGCCGACCATTTCTTCGAGAAGACGCTCTAGGACTGGCCGATCTCGCGCCGCGCCGGCCGGGTCTATTTCTGGAAGTCCACGACCTTGCAGTTCGTGCCGCCATATTTCTTGCAGGCCGCGATCGCCTGCTGCTTGGCGGCATTGAGCGAAGTGCCGCCGCCCGGTCCCTTGGCCCCGCAGGCGTCGGGCTTTCCCGTGGCAAAGGCCTTGGGCGAACCCAGCGACTGATATTGGCTCCAGAGCTGATTGCAGGCAGCCGTCATTCCGGCCGGTTTCGCGAAGACAGGCGCCGGCAGGCCGCAAAGCAGGATCACGCAGGCAAGAAGAATGCGCATGTCACGTCTCCACTTGCATGGCTTCAGGAGAGGCAGGCGAGCGGCGAGCAGCAAAGACCAAAAGGCGGAAGGCGACAATATAGAAGCCAAAGATTTTTTGGCGTCGAACTACTGCGCCTTGCGGATGTAGTTGCGCAGTCCGTCGATCACCGGCCCCTGATCCTCGGGCGCCCAGCGCATGCGGATCTGTTGGGTCCGGCCATCGTCATAGGCCACAAACAGCGACAGGCCGTCATCGTAGGGCAGGAAGCTGTGGCCCTCGAAGATCCACTCCTCGCCCACCGGATGCTCGCCGCGATCATAGTCGGTGAACGACATCACCACGCGATAGCGGCGACCTATGACCAGATGCTGGAAGTCGCGCAGATGCGGGTAGACCTTGGACTGGCGACCCTCCGGCATGCTTCGCCCCTGCCTATTGGGGGAATTCCAGGCCCATCTCGCGATAGCGCTCGGGATCGTCGCCCCAGTTCTCGCGCACCTTCACGAACAGGAAGAGGTGCACTTTCTGCTCAAGGATCTCGGCCATCTCCTTGCGCGAGGCTTCGCCGATGGCGCGCAGCGTCTCGCCCTTGCGGCCGATGACGATCTTCTTCTGGCTGTCGCGTTCCACATAGATGACCTGCTCGATGCGCACCGAGCCGTCCTTCTTCTCCTCCCACTTCTCCGTCTCGATGTGGGAGGAATAGGGAAGCTCCTCGTGCAGCCGCAGGTAGAGCTTTTCGCGCGTGATCTCGGCCGCGAGGTTGCGCATGGGCAGGTCGGAGATCTGGTCCTCGGGATAATACCAAGGGCCTTCCGGCAGACGTTTCGCGAAGAAATCCAGCAGGTCGTCGCAACCGGAGCCGCTCAGCGCCGAAACCATGAAAGTGCGCTCGAACTCGGCCTTGGCGTTGGCTTCCGCGGTCAGGAGCAGCAGGCTCTCGCGCTTCACCGCATCGACCTTGTTGAGGATCAGCACCTTCGGCTGCCGCACCTCGGGCATCTTGTCCAGGATCGCCGCCGCGTCGCCCTTCAGCCCGCGCTCGGCGTCGACCAGCAGCGCGACGATGTCGGCATCCTGAGCGCCGCCCCAGGCCGTCGTCACCATTGCGCGGTCGAGCCGGCGCTTGGGCCGGAAGATGCCGGGCGTGTCGACGAAGACGATCTGCGCATTGGCATGGGTGGCGATGCCGCGCACGATGGCGCGGGTCGTCTGCACCTTGTGGGTGACGATCGACACCTTGGCGCCGACGAGACGGTTGAGCAGCGTGGACTTGCCGGCGTTCGGCGCGCCGATCAGGGCGACAAAGCCCGAGCGGGTCGGGACAGCCTCGTTCATTCGACAATCTCCGCCTGCCATACGCCCTCGCGCAGCAGCAGCGCCGCCGCGGCGTTCTGCTCGGCCTGACGCTTGGAGCGCCCCGTCGCCTCGGCGGCATCCTTGCCCGGCACCTTGACGACGACCGTGAAGACCGGATCGTGGTCAGGCCCGTCGCGCGAAACGGTCTCGTATGCCGGCGCGGCGGCGGAGACCTGGTGCGCCCATTCCTGCAGTTCGGTCTTCGGATCGCGACGGGGCGCCGCGGCAGCGCTGCCGCGCGGCTGCCACCAGCGGCGGATGAAGGCGCGCGCGGCGTCCAGCCCGCCATCGAGGTAGAGCGCGGCGATGAGCGCCTCGACGGCGTCGGCGCGCAGGTTGACGCGGTTGCGGGCCGACAGCGCGCGCACGTCGGAGCCGCTGCGGATCAGCTCGGAGATGGCGGCCTCGTCGGCGATCTCGGCCAGCGCCTCGGCGTTGACCAGCGCGTTCAGCCGCACCGAGAGCTCGCCCTCCGGGGCATCGGGAAATGCGGCATAGAGCATCTCCGCGATGCACAGGCCGAGCACGCGGTCGCCGAGGAACTCCAGCCGCTGGTAGTCGGCGCGCGACGCGCCGCGCGCGCTGGCGTGCGTCAGCGCGCCATCGGCCAGCCACGGATCGCGGAACGCATGTCCCGTCGCCGCGGCGAGCCTGGCGGTGCGGTCGTCTTCTTCCCGTTGCTTGCGGCGGGCCATCGGGCCCTCATTCAACCCAGTTGAACAGGCGGGACGCACGCATCTGCGACGGCCACTTCCAGACCTCCAGCGGACTGGCGCCGCCGGCGATGGAGAAGAAGATGATGTTGGCGCGGCCGACGAGATTTTCCGCCGGCACGAAGCCTACGGAGAAGCGGCTGTCGGAGGAGTTGTCGCGGTTGTCGCCCATGGCGAAATAGTGCCCCTGCGGCACGACGAACTCGCGCGTGTCGTCGCCGACGCCGTTGGGCGTCAGGTCCAAGGTGTCGTAGGACACGCCGTTGGGCAGCGTCTCGCGCCAGACCTCAACCGGCCGATCGGTCTCGGTGATGTCCGGGTTGGTGATCTCGCCGGTCTTCACCCGCGGCACGCCCTCGCCATTGATGAAGAGCTGGCCGCCCTTCATCTGGATGCGGTCGCCGGGCAAGCCGACAATGCGCTTGATGTAATCGATGGAGGGGTTCGGCGGGAACTTGAACACCGCTACGTCGCCCCGCTCGGGATCCGCGCCCCAGATGCGGCCGGAGAAGATCGGCGGCGAGAAGGGCAGCGAGTGCTTGGAGTAGCCGTAGGCCCATTTCGTGACGAACAGATAGTCGCCCTCGAGCAGCGTCGGCCGCATCGAGCCGGACGGGATCGAGAAGGGCTGAAAGAAGACGGTGCGGATGACCAGCGCGAGCAGCAGCGCCTGAACTATGACGCTGATGGTCTCGCCGAGACCGCCGGACTTCTTCTGGGTCTTTTCCGCCACGCTCATTCCATCCTCTTTGGCCGTCCTTGCCGGTTCGGCGCCTCATTTAGCCGCTTGGTCCAAGCGGAGCAATGCGAATGCGGCCATGATTGGACCGGGCAGAAGCGTCAGATAGGCACGGCCTCGACGATGACGAAGGCCTGGGCCAGCGGAAAATCGTCGGTGATGGTGAGGTGGATCAGCGCACGGTGCCCGGCCGGCGTCAGCCTTGCCAGCCGCTCGGCGGCGCCGCCGGTCAGGTGCATCGTCGGCTTGCCGCCCGGAAGATTCACCACGCCCATGTCCCGCCAGAATACGCCATGCGACAGCCCGGTGCCGAGGGCCTTGGAACAGGCCTCCTTGGCTGCGAACCGCTTGGCGTAGGACGCCGCGCGCTGTTTGCGGCGCTCGGAGCGTGCACGCTCGACCGGCGTGAAGATGCGCTCGATAAAGCGCTCGCCATGGCGATCGAGCGTCTTCTCGATACGGCGGATGTCGATCAGGTCGGAGCCGATGCCGATGATCATGGGCTATTCGGGCCTCGGGCGCTCAGGCCGCTTCGTCGACTTGCGGCGTCACGGTGACCCGATAGCCGAGAGCGCTGGCGATCTTCACGATCGACCCGAATTCCGGACGGCCTTCCCCGCTCAGCACCTTGTAAAGCGACGTGCGGCTCATACCGGCCTCGGCGGCGAGCTTGGTCATGTTGCGGGCACGCGCCACCGCTCCGAGCGCCTTTGCAATATAGGCCGGATCACCAGTCGCAAACGCTTCTTCCAGAAAGAGAGTGATCATCTCCTCGTCTTTCAGGAACTCGGTCACGTCGAAGCGTGTCGTCTTGAGCTTGTCCATTGCGTCAACTTCTCCAGATCGAAGCCAGTTCCCTTGCTCGCTTGATGTCTCTCGCCTGCGAAGCCTTGTCCCCTCCGCAGAGCAGAACGATCATCACCTGCCCTTCGGAGATGAAGTAGATGCGATAGCCGGGGACCGTGGTGGATGCGCATCTCGCTGATGCCGTCGCCCACCGGCTTTACGTCACCGGGATTGCCCTCCTCCGCACGGTGTATCCGTGAGAGGATCTTCACCTGCGCCGGCCGGTCCTTCAGCCCGTCGTACCAACTTCGGAACTCGGGCGACCAGCGGACCTCGACCATCAATAACTGTATCCAAGTGACGACAGAGGGTCAATCCAGTAGCGCAATCAGATATTCCTGCTCCCCGGCTTCACCGCCGGGATCGCCGCCAGTTCCGGCGGGAGCTTGTCGGCCGGATAGGCGGGCACCTCGTATTGTGCCAGCGCCACCAGCGGCACGCCGACGTCGGCCTTGCCGGCCGAGCGGTCGATGATGCAGGCGGCGGCAAGCACCTCGGCGCCGAGCGCGCGCATGCATTCCACCGTTTCACGGATCGACAGGCCTGTCGTCACGATATCCTCGACGATGACGACGCGCGCGGCCGGCTCGATCTCGAAGCGGCGCAGGCGGAACACGCCGTTCTCGCGCTCGACCCAGATCGCCGGCACCTTCAGGTGGCGCGAGGTCTCGTAGGCCGGAATGAGCCCTCCGACCGCCGGCCCGACGACGTAGTCGATGCCGCCCGGCACCTTTTCCCCGATCCTCGCAGCCAGAGCCCGGCACAGCTTTTCGGTGCGGTCGGCATGCATGAAGACGCGCGCCTTCTGCAGGAAAACCGGGCTGCGCAGCCCGGACGTCAGGATGAAATGGCCCGTCAGCATCGCGCCGCTCTCGCGGAAAACGTCCAGAACCTCGTCGCGCGTCATTGCCACTCCTGTCCGCTATCCGTTGACCCGGCGCACTTCCGACACGCTGGGATTGTCCTTCAGCTGCGAGATCAGCCGGTTGAGCTGCTTGAGGTCCCACACCTCGATGTCGATCAGCATCTCGGTGAAGTCGGGCGCGGTGCGCAGCATCGACAGCGAGTGGATGTTCACGTCGTTGGTGGCGATCGCCTGGGCGATGTTGGCGAGCGAGCCGGGCTCGTTGAGCGCCGTCACCGAGATGCGCGCGGGGAAGCGCTCCTTCATGTCCTCGTCGATGTCCCACCGCACATCGATCCAGCGGTCCGGCTGGTCGTCGAAGGCCGTCAGCGACGGCGACTGGATCGGGTAGATCGTGATGCCGGAGCCCGGGTGCAGTATGCCGACGATGCGGTCGCCCGGCACGGCGCCCTCGGGCGCGAAGCGCACGGGCAGGTCGCTGGCAATGCCGCGAATCGGCAGCGCCCTCTCCTCGTCGCCCTCGGCCCGTGCGCGCTTGCCCCTGCCGCGACCGCGGGGAATCTGGAACAGCATGCCCGCGGCGTTGCGAAGGTTCACCCAGCCTTCCTCGCGTGGCTTCTGGGTACCCTGCGCGCGCTCATCCTTGTGGTCCGGGAACACGGCGCGCACGACATCGGTGGATGCGATCTCGCCACGCCCGACCGCCGCCAGCACGTCCTCGACATCCTTGCGCGCGAGACGGTGGAGCACCGGTTTCAGCGCATCCTTCGAGAACACCTTGCCCGCGCGCTCGAAGGCACGCTCGAGGATGCGCGTTCCCAACCCGGCATACTGCTTGCGAATGGCGTTCTTGGTGGCGCGGCGGATTGCCGAGCGGGCCTTGCCGGTGACGACCACGCTTTCCCATGCGGCGGGCGGCACCTGCGCCTTGGAGCGGATGATGTCGACCTCGTCGCCATTCTTCAGCTCGGTCATCAACGGCATGATGCGGCCGTTTATCTTGGCGCCCACGCAGGTGTCGCCGACCTCGGTGTGGACCGCGTAGGCGAAATCGATTGGAGTGGCGCCGCGCGGCAGCGCGATCAGCCGGCCCTTGGGCGTGAAACAGAACACCTGGTCCTGGAACAGCTCCAGCTTTGTGTTTTCGAGGAATTCTTCCGGATTGTCGCCCTCGGCCAGCGAGGCGATGGTCTGGCGCAGCCACGCATAGGCGTTTGTGTCCTTGGAGATGGCGTGGCCGGCGACGTCGGTGACGCTGCCGAAATCCTTGTAGACTGAATGCGCTGCCACACCGAGTTCGGCGATGCGGTCCATCTCCCGGGTTCGCACCTGCAGTTCGATGCGCTGCCGCGACGGGCCCACGATCGTCGTGTGGATGGAGCGGTAGTCGTTCTGCTTGGGCGTCGAGATGTAGTCCTTGAAGCGGCCCGGCACCATCGACCATGTCGTATGGATCGCGCCGAGCGCGCGGTAGCAGTCTTCGACGTTCTCGACCACGACGCGGAAACCGAAGATGTCGGACAGCTGCTCGAAGGACAGCGCCTTGGTCTCCATCTTGCGGAACACCGACCACGGCTTCTTCTGGCGGCTGGTGACCGTCGCGGCGATGCCGTATTTCGCAAACAGCGCGGCCAGCGACTTCTCGATCTCGGCCAACACCCCCTGGCTGCGCGCCGCCATTTCGGCCAGCCGCTCCGTGACGGTGCGGTAGGCCTCGGGATTGATGGTGCGGAAGGACAGCTCCTCCAGCTCCTCGCGCATGTCCTGCATGCCCATGCGGCCGGCAAGCGGCGCATAGATGTCCATCGTCTCCTCGGCGATGCGCAGGCGCTTGGCGTCGGGCATGGCGTCGAGCGTGCGCATGTTGTGCAGGCGGTCGGCGAGCTTGACGAGCAGAACGCGCACGTCCTCGGCGATGGCCAGCAGCAGCTTGCGCAGGTTTTCGGCCTGCTCTGCCTTCTTCGACACGAGGTCGAGCTTCTTGAGCTTGGTCAGGCCCTCGACCAGCCGGCCCATGTCCGGACCGAACAGCTCGTCGATCTCCTGCCTTGTGGCCGTCGTGTCCTCGATGGTGTCGTGCAGCAGCGCAACCGCGATGGTCGACTCGTCGACGTTCAGGTCCGTCAGGATCGCCGCAACCTCGAGCGGATGCGAGAAGTACGGGTCGCCGGAGGCCCGCTTCTGGTGGCCATGCTTCTGCATGGCGTAGACATAGGCCTTGTTGAGCAGCGCCTCGTTGACGTCAGGCTTGTAGCGCTGGACGCGCTCGACAAGCTCGTACTGACGCATCATGGCAAATGTCCCGGCGGGGATGGAAACGAAACGGGCGCCGCGTCATACGACGCAGCGCCCGTCTAGATAAGCAGCTTCTTTGCGGTGCGGAAGTGCGAAACCCCGCGGCCGATCGTCAGAAGTCGTCGTTCTTCTCCGGCGGGACCAGGCCCTCGATGCCGGCGAGCAGTTCCTCTTCCGACATGCGGTCGAAGGCGATGTTCTCCTCCGGCTCGTCGGCGGCCGCTTCGGTGCCCTCGGCAATCAGCGTGGCGGCATCGGCCTCCGGCTCGTCGACCTCGACATGCTTCTGCAGCGAGTGGATCAGGTCCTCGCGCAGGTCGCCCGGCGCCAGCATCTCGTCGGCGATCTCGCGCAGCGCGACCACCGGGTTCTTGTCGTTGTCGCGGTCGACCGTGATCATGGCGCCCTGCGAGATCTGGCGGGCGCGGTGGCCGGCGAGCAGCACGAGCTCGAAGCGGTTCTCGACCTTGTCGATGCAGTCTTCAACGGTTACGCGGGCCATTCGTGCCCCTTTCGTCAACAGGCAATGTTCGGGAATTGCGCCGCACATAGCCAAAAGTCGTGTCAAATTCAAGCCGCGCGGCGAGCGTTCACAATGTCTCGAAGGGCGCGGCCTGCCCTTGGAATGGCTGCGGGGCGGCGCTAAGTCGGAACATACCCTTCGCAATTGCGGCGAAGGCAGCATTCGATATCGCGACAGACAATTTCAGGAAGGACGTTGCCATGTTCGACCCCCGCGAGAAGATCGCGCTCTTCATCGACGGCGCCAACCTCTACGCAACCTCGCGGGCGCTCGGTTTCGACATCGACTACCGCAAGCTGCTGGATAGCTTCCACAAGCGCGGCTACCTCGTGCGCGCCTATTATTACACCGCGCTGGTCGAGGATCAGGAATACTCCTCGATCCGGCCGCTGATCGACTGGCTGGACTACAATGGCTACAAGGTGGTGACCAAGCCGGCGAAGGAGTTCACCGACTCGACCGGCCGGCGCAAGATCAAGGGCAACATGGACATCGAGCTGGCCATCGACGCTATGGAGCTCGCCTACGCCGACGCCGTCGACCACTTCGTCCTGTTCTCCGGCGACGGCGATTTCCGCAGCCTTGTCGATGCGCTGCAGCGGCGCGGCAAGAAGGTGTCGATCATCTCGACCATGACCTCGCAGCCGCCGATGATCTCGGACGATCTGCGCCGGCAGGCGGACCATTTCATCGACCTGATGAGCCTGAAGGCCGAGGTCGGGCGCGACCCGTCAGAGCGGCCGGTGCGGCGCTTCGAGCCGGTGACGCCGGCGTCCGCCGCCGTTAGCCAGCAGGATGGGGACGAGGACGACCTGTAGGGGCCGCCCGTGTCCCCTGCCCCCGCCCTGACCCAGCTCGTGGAGCCTTCCACCGACTGCCCGATCTGCCCGCGGCTGAACGGCTTCATTCGCGAATGGCGGGACAAGGAGCCGGGCTGGCACAACGCGCCGGTGCCGACCTTCCTGCCGCCGGCCGGGCCAGACGCGGTGCGCCTTTTGATCGTCGGCCTTGCCCCCGGACTGCGCGGCGCGAACCGCACCGGGCGGCCCTTCACCGGCGACTATGCCGGCGACCTGCTCTACGCCACGCTCGGCAAGTTCGGCTTCGCGCGCGGGCGCTTCGAGGCGCGGCCGGACGACGGGCTGGAGCTTGTCGACGCGGCGATCACCAACGCGGTGCGCTGCGTGCCGCCGCAGAACAAGCCGGAGGGCGCCGAGATCGCCAACTGCCGGCAGTTTCTGACGCCGACGCTGGCCGCCTTCCCCAAGCTTTCCGCCGTGCTGGCGCTCGGCGCCATCGCGCATCAGTCGACCGTGCGGGCGCTTGGCGGGCGAGTGGCGGCACATCCGTTCCGGCATGGCGGGCGCACGGAGGTCGGCGGGGTGACGCTGTTCTCCAGCTACCACTGCTCCCGCTACAACACGAACACCGGGGTGCTGACGACGGAGATGTTCGAGGCGGTGTTTGAGGCGGTGCGGGCGGAGATCGGGTAGCGCCGACGCCAAAATCAGCACTACTGCCCGGTCGGTACCAGCATCTAGGTCAGGCCCGCGCACTCACGGCGACGAAATGGCGCACAACTTAGCCGCTTGCCCAGCCCGCAAACTATCCTGCCATCATAATCCTCTCCGCCTCACAGTCGAAAAGCCAAATCGTTGGCTTTTCGTCCGCTGCGCGGACCGCTCCTCACCCCCTTCACCACGCTTCGCGTGGTTGACGGGAGAGCCACTTGTCTCTCCCGTCCTTCGGCCCCCCGCTTCGCAGGGGAGGATCACCAGCGCTACATCCTCCAGACGCCTACCTTCGTTTCGGCGATCTCGGCGTTGAGCGCGGCGGAGAGGGATAGCGCCAGCACGTCGCGGGTCTTCGCCGGGTCGATGATGCCGTCGTCCCACAGGCGGGCGGAGGAGTAGAGCGGGTGGCCCTCGCGCTCGTATTTTTCGAGAATCGGGGCGCGGAAGGCGGCTTCCTCGTCGGCGCTCCATGCGCCGCCCTTGCGCTCGATGCCCTCGCGGCGGACCAGCGACAGCACGGTTGCCGCCTGCTCGCCGCCCATGACGGAGATGCGCGCGTTGGGCCACATCCAGAGGAAGCGGGGCGAATAGGCGCGCCCGCACATGCCGTAATTGCCGGCGCCGAACGAGCCGCCGATGATGAAGGTGAATTTTGGCACCCTGGCGGTGGCGACGGCGGTGACCAGCTTTGCGCCGTCGCGGGCGATGCCGCCGGCCTCGTATTTCTTGCCGACCATGAAGCCGGTGATGTTCTGCAGGAAAACCAGCGAGATCTTGCGCTGCGTGCACAGCTCGATGAAGTGCGCGCCCTTGAGCGCGGATTCGGAAAACAGCACGCCGTTGTTGGCCAGCACGCCGACGGGCATGCCGTGGACATGAGCGAAGCCGGTGACAAGCGTGGTGCCGTAATTGGCCTTGAACTCGTCGAGCTCGGAGCCGTCGACGATGCGGGCAATGACCTCGCGCACGTCGTAGGGCGTGCGGGTGTCCTGCGGGACGATGCCGTGGATTTCGCTCGGGTCGAACAGCGGCGGGCGCGGCGGCAGGAGCTTGAGCTGCGCAGGCTTGGTGCGGTTCAAATTGCGCACGATGCGGCGGGTGAGCGCCAGCGCATGGGCGTCGTCCAGCGCGTAGTGGTCGGCGACGCCGGAGAGGCGCGTGTGCACCTCGGCGCCGCCGAGCTCCTCGGCCGTCACCTCCTCGCCGGTGGCGGCCTTCACCAGCGGCGGGCCGCCGAGGAAGATGGTCGCCTGGTTGCGCACCATGATCGTCTCGTCGGACATCGCCGGCACATAGGCACCACCCGCGGTGCAGGAGCCCATGACGCAGGCGATCTGCGGGATGCCCGCGGCCGACAGGTTCGCCTGGTTGAAGAAGATGCGGCCGAAGTGCTCGCGGTCGGGAAAGACCTCGTCCTGGTTGGGCAGGTTGGCGCCGCCGGAATCGACGAGGTAGACACAGGGCAGGTTGTTCTGCGCCGCACCGCGCGTTTCTTCACGGTAACCGGGTAATAGGTGCGCGCCGCCTCTTCGCTGGGTATGTCAGTTGACGACGACCATGACCTCCTGGCCTTCGACGCGGCCGATGCCCGCGATCATGCCGGCCGACGCGATGTCGCCGCCATACATGTCCCACGCCGCGAACTGGCCGATCTCGAGGAAGGGCGAGCCGGCGTCGAGCAGCTGGGCGAGGCGCTGGCGGGGCAACAGCTTGCCGCGGCTCACATGTCGCTCGCGCGCCTCGGCCGGACCGCCCTGCTCCACGGTCTTCGCCTTGGCGGCGATGTCGGCGACGAGGCCGGACATTTTCGCGGCGTTGGCCCTGAAGGCGTCGGTGGCGGTCGAGACGTTGCTCTTGATGGCGGGCATGCGGGCTCCTCTTCAGCGCGAAGCCTAGCAGCGGCGCGACACGGGCGGCTAGTCCTGCCGTTGCGTCATGCTTCCGCCATTATCGGGGCAGATAGGCCGCGCCCCGACTAACCGGCCGACCTTCAGGAGAACCCAGCCATGAGAGCGCAAAAGGCTTCGTCACGTTCCGTGCCGGCGCCCGCATTGCGTCCGGCTGAGAGTTTTCATCTGAAGGGAGGCCGCTATGGCCCGCTCCATGATCGCGCGCCGGCAGGAGGCCGAGCGCAACCGCCTCGCGGCCTATGACGCCACGCTGAAGCGCGCGGCGCGCACGCCGCGTCCTGCCCCCGATTTCGACACCGCACTCAAGGAAGCGCTGAACGGGACGGCCGAGCCGGCGATCCGCTCCGGCGCCGACTGGCATCCGCAGATGAAGACGCGCGACGCGGGCAAGCTGCGCCTCGCCGCGGCGCGCCATCTCTATGCGCGCTACGCCGTGCCGGCGCATCTGGAGGCGGTGTGGCTCGATGCCGGAGGGCTGAACGCCGACGAGACGCGGCTGCGCCAGCGCTGGTTCGCCATCGCCGGCGGCGGGCGCTCGCTCTACAAGGAGGGAGCGGGCGAGTGGCTGTCGCGCAAGGAGGTGCACGCGTTCCTGAATCCGCCCGGCGCCATGGCGTTCGACGAGGCGTT
The DNA here is from genome assembly GCA_019635695.1 of Rhizobiaceae bacterium. Lineage (GTDB taxonomy): Bacteria > Pseudomonadota > Alphaproteobacteria > Rhizobiales > Rhizobiaceae > RCIO01. Next base: position 23,593 of record JAHBYZ010000005.1, on the reverse strand, counting down.
CTGGCAGGCGGTGGCGCGTTCGTACACCGACGATCTCGGGCTGGCGCTGCGCATCGCGCGCTCGAAGATCGCGCGGACGGGGCGTCTCAACTTCGCGTTCTGGCGCGAGGCGGTGCGGTTCTTCATCGCCAATCCGGCGCCGCTGGAGACGGTGGATGACCTCTGCGACTACCTCGCGGCGGCGATCGCCGGCGACCGCGCCTATAGCCTCAAGGGGCGCACGCTCGGCTCGCTAACCCGGCAGATGCTGGACTGGCACCGCGATGTCGCAGCGGTCCGGCGCATCGAGGCGGCGCAGCAGCGCGCGGCGCGAGCAGCGGGCCGCGAGGCGGAGCCGGCCGGGCGCTGGGCGGGCTCGCCGTTGCAGGACTGGTCGTGGCAGCTCGCGGGCGAGAAGGCGAAGGCAAGGCGCGAGGAATTCGTGGTGACGCAGCTCAACACGGCAGGCGAGCTGGTGGCCGAGACGCGGGCGATGCATCACTGCGTGTCCACCTACGCGGCCAAGTGCATCGCCGGACAGGCGTCGATCTGGTCGCTGCGGCTCAAGACCGTGCGCGGCGCTGAACGCCTGCTGACGATCGAGCTCGACCGCTGCAACCGGGCGGTGCAGGTGCGCGGTTTCGCCAACCGTCTGGCGAAGCCCGAGGAAGTGCAGGTTCTGTCGCGCTGGGCCAAGGCGCGCGGGATCGCTCTCTAGGAAGGCTCCCCGCGTCCGCGCGCGGAGCCGCCGCGACCGTAGGCGGCAAGGAAGATGCGCACTGCTGCGCAGTTGCCCAGCGCGCGGTTTTGCCCCGGCACGGCGGCGTCGCCGAGCAGCATGGCGCGGTTGACCGGTTCGGCCATGATCAGCCAGTTGAAATGGGTGGCGGCGACGTGCGCGTCGGGGGCGTCGAGCAGGCCCTCGCGATGCCAGCGCGAAAACGCTTCCGCCAACCCGGCGATGGCGCGCGCCGGGCCGCCGTCGTGCAAGGCACGGCCGAGTTCCGGGAAGCGCTCCGCCTCGGCGATGGCCAGCCGCCGCAAGGCCATCAGCCGCGGCGTGCGCGGCACCTGAAGCTGGCGGACGGCGTAGGCGGTGAGATGCTCGGCGAGCGAGGCGCCGCCGGTCCACTCGCCAAGTCCCAGCTGAACGGCCCCGGCCGCCGCGCCGGTCAGGCCGTCGGCCATGGCCGCAAACAGCGCCTCCTTGCTGGCGAAGTGGGCATAGACGGTCTGCTTGGACACGTCGGCGAGGTCAGCGATCTCGTCCATGCTCGTGCCCGAAAACCCCTGTTTCAGGAACAGGTCGGCCGCCGCTTCGAGAATTGCAGCGCTTGCGGCCGGACCGTGTGGAGCCGGCGGGTCTGGCAGCAGTCATCAGCGCCTCCGTTGACAAATCATACTGGACCGTCCAGTCTAGTTCAAGGTCGAGTGGAGTTGGTCGACATGGGTGCGTTGAGGATTTCGACGTTCGGATGCCGGTGCGGCAATGTCGCCTTCGAAGCGACCGGCGAGCCGATCATGGCGGTGGCCTGCCATTGCGAAAGCTGCCGCAAGGCCGCGGCCGGGTTCGCCGCCCTGCCCGGCGCGACGCAGGTTGCGAACGCCGAAGGCGGGACCGACTTCGTGATGGTGCGCAAGGACCGCGTGCGCTGCGTGCAGGGCGAAGAGCGGCTGCGCGCACACCGGCTGACACCACAAGCGCCGACGCGACGCGTGCTGGCAAACTGCTGCAATTCGCCCGTGTTCCTCGAATTCAAGGGCGGCCACTGGCTATCGGTCTATCGCGACCGCTTCGCGGAAGCGCCGGCGATCCAGATGCGCACGATGGTGGGCGACCGGAAGTTCACGGACGGCATCCCGAGCTACCGCAGGCATTCCGCGAAGTTCATGTGGCGGCTGCTCAGGGCATGGGCGGCGATGGGGTTCAGGGCGCCGAAGATGCGGGAGATCAGGGAGGGGTGAGGCGACCCGTCGCCTCAGCGGCGGCTCACAACATTTGGCGATCTGGCCGGCAGCGTTGTAGGTGAATTCCGCAGGATTCCTGATCAGCGACGCGGCACTATGTCATTTGGTGTTCTTATTCATCGCACCGACTCGATCTACGATGACACCCCTGCTGAACGCTATCAGTTCCCACCGCAATATTTGGGCCGAGTGCAGGCCTGCGTCGGCGACTGGATCGTCTATCTCGAGCCCAGCAAAGTACCGGCGACGCGCGGCTACTTTGCGGTCGCGAAGATCCAGCAGGTGATACCTGATCCTGGCACGCCCGGAATGTACCTCGCGCTGATCGAGCCGGGTACGTATCTCGATTTCCCGAGGCCGGTTGAGTTCAACGGGCCAAGTGGCCTCGTCGAACGCGGTTTGCTTAACGACGAGGGCCGGATATCCGGCAGGGCGCAGGCGGCTGTGCGCACGCTGTCGCCCACTGATTTCGGGCGGATCGTTTCAGCCGGTCTGGACGAGCCGGACACTCTTTTGCCGCGTCTCGGCGATCCTGCGCTCAGCGGCTTCGAGGAAGAGCAGACGCCTTTCATGCACGATGCGGAGGAGAGGCAGCGTGTCGTCCAACTCAGCTCGCGCATCGTCCGCGATCGCCTGTTCAGGCGGTTGGTGCTGCGAGCTTACGACCAGCGCTGCGCGGTTACAGGACTGAAGCTGATCAATGGCGGCGGCCGGGCGGAGGTCGAGGCGGCACATATTCGGCCGGTGGAGGCGAATGGTCCGGATATTCTTACCAATGGCCTGGCTCTTTCCGGCACCGTGCACTGGATGTTCGACCGGGGTCTGATCGGCCTTGACGACGACCTCACCATCCGCGTCTCTCGGCAGGTCAACGACCTCGAAGGCGTGCGAGCCATGATCAACCGCACCGGACGCGCATTGACCCCGCAGCGCATCTCCGAGCGACCGCACCCCGCATATCTCAAGTGGCACCGCGAGAACCGGTTCAAGCAGTGAGAGGGACTGCTAAAGATCAATGAAAAGGTCCTTTCATCGCTTCGTGGTGCGCAACCTTCAGAGATGTGTCCCCGCCCTCGCTACGGCCGCCTCGGGCGTTCGACGCTTCGAAAGGTCCACCGGACCTTCCGATCCGCCTTCGGCGGACCGGCGTCTCACCCTTCAGCCACAATCTCCCGGCCGATCAGCCAGCGCCTGATCTCGCTGGTTCCCGCACCGATCTCGTAGAGCTTGGCGTCGCGCAGCAGGCGGCCGGTGGGGCTTTCCATCATGTAGCCCATGCCTCCGAGCAGTTGGATGGCGTCGAGCGCGATCTTGGTGGCGTTCTCGGCCGTGTAGAGAATGCAGCCGGCCGCGTCCTTGCGGGTCGTCTCGTGGCGATCGCAGGCGGCAGCGACCGCGTAGACATAGGCGCGCGAGGCGTTCATGACCGTGTACATGTCCGCGAGCTTGCCCTGCACGAGCTGGAAGTCGCCGATGGCCTGGCCGAACTGGCGGCGCTGGCCGACATAGGGCACCACCACGTCGAGGCAGGCGGCCATGATGCCGAGCGGGCCGCCCGACAGTACCACGCGCTCGTAGTCCAGCCCCGACATCAGCACCTCCACGCCGCGGCCGTGCTGGCCGAGCACGTTGGCGTAGGGCACCTCGACGTCCTCGAAGACCAGCTCGCCGGTGTTGGAGCCGCGCATGCCGAGCTTGTCCAGCTTCTGGGCGACCGAAAAGCCCTTCATGGTCTTCTCGATCAGGAAGGCGGTGATGCCGCGCGAGCCCATGGTCGGGTCGGTCTTGGCATAGACCACCAGCGTGTCGGCGTCGGGGCCGTTGGTGATCCACATCTTGGAGCCGTTGAGCACGTAGCGGTCGCCGCGTTGCTCGGCGCGCAGCTTCATCGACACCACGTCGGAGCCTGAACCCGTTTCCGATATGGCTACAAATGATTTGGACGCTGAAGCGCACAGGCGCCGGGCAGATACTTCTCGCCTTCTGCTCCGGCGTGCCCCAGCGGTTGATCTGGTTGATGCACAGGTTCGAATGCGCGCCGTAGGACAGGCCGACCGAGGCGGAAGCGCGCGAGATCTCCTCCATGACGATGACATGGGCGACATAGCCCATGCCGGAGCCGCCGTGGTCGGGATCGGCGGTGACGCCGAGCAGCCCGAGCGAACCCAGCTTCTGCCAGATGTCGGCCGGAAAATCATTGTCGCGGTCGATGGCCGCCGCGCGCGGCGCGATCTCCTCCTGCGCGAAGCGGCGCACCATCTCGCGCAGCGCCTCGACCTCCTCGCCAAGCCCGAAGCGCATCGTGCGGTCGTACATGGTCCTCCCCCGGCCGTTTCCCGGCCATCTTTTGGCTCTGTCCTGAATAGGCCGCCCGGAGCATTCTGGAAACCGCTTTCGCGGCGTGCGACTTGTTCCAGATCAATGAAAAGACCGCGCAGACTTCATACATGTGAAGACGAACGGACAACGGAGACCATCGCATGAAACGGCGCGCGCTCGTTCCCCTGGTGACCTATCCCGACGCAAATAGCGAGGCGGTCGCCGCCGGGGCGGCGGCTGCCGCGAAGCTGCTCGGCGCAGAGCTGCACGCACTGGCGCTGGTCGCCGACATTCCCGACGTGTCCAACGCGCTGTCGCGGGTGATGCTCGACGTGAAGGCGATGGAGCGCAGCGCCGAGCAGCGCAGCCGCGACGCCCGCCAACGACTGCTCGATGCGGTCGTCGCGGCCGCCAAGGCGGCCGGTGTCGAGGCGACGACCAACAGCGTCACGGGCGCGCCCGACCTCGCCGGGGAACTCGCCGCCGCGCATGCGCGCTATTTCGACTGGACGATCGTGGGCTGGGAGGGCGCAACACACCCTGCGCGGCAGGTGGCGGAAGCGGCGATGTTCGGCGGCGGGCGGCCGGTCGTCATCCTGCCGCACGGCAAGGCGCCGGCATCGCTCGGCCACATCGCCATCGCCTGGGACGGCGGACGGGCCTGCGCGCGGGCGCTGGGCGACGCGATGCCGCTGCTGGAAAAGGCGAAGAAGGTCAGCGTGCTGACCGTGCTGGACGAGAAGCCGCTCAAGGAGAAGGACGCCGGGCAGCGGCTGGCAGGCGAACTGGAGCGGCGCGGCCTGCCAGTGGCCTTCAAGGCGATCAAGGCCGAGGACCAGGCGATCGACACCACGCTGCAGGAGCATGCGCTGGAGGCCAGCGCGGATCTGCTGGTCATGGGCGCGTTCGGCCATTCGCGGCTGCGCGATTTCGTGCTCGGCGGCGCGACGAAGGGCGTGCTCACCGATCTGAGGATGCCGGTGATGCTGTCGCACTGAGCGACGTCACGCCACGAAGCGGGCGAGGTTCTCCAGAGAGGAGCTGAGGCCGGCTGCGTGGTCCTCGGCGGAGATGCCGGGCGGGACGTTCTCGGCGGTGATGGTCACGAGGGTGCCACCGGCAGCGGGCGAAAGCGTCCAGCTCATGCGCATCTCGCCGGCGAAGGCGGGATCGTCGGCCTCGAAGACGGCGAGTTGCACGAGCAGGCGGTCCGGCACGATCTCGGCGAAGCGGACTTCCACCGTGTCGGAATCGGCGCTGGTCTTGCCGGGCGCTCCCGACGGGTCGGCATAGGTCAGCGTCATGCGGAAGCCGCCGCCGGGCCTGAGATCGAAGCGGTCGAAGCGGCCGGTCATGCCGGCGGGAGGCAGCCAGCGCACCAGCTCGGCCGGATCGGTCATGGCGCGCCAGAGGCGTTGCGGCGCGGCCGCGATGACGCGGGAGGCGCGGTCGGTGCGGCGCTTTTCCGTCGAACCCGATTTCACAGGCCCAGCAAAGCGGCGAAGCGCGGCGTGAGCAAGTCGCGGACCTCGGCGGCCGGCAGATCCAGCAGGTCGTCGGCGCAGGCGTTGATGACGTGCGGCAGGTTCTCAAGCCCAAAAACGACGTGCAGCGCATCGCCGTCGCGGCGGATTCCGGCCGAAAGATACTCGCCGATCAGGTCGTCCATCCCGCATTCCTCCTCGTGCTCGATCTCGAAATCCTTGACCGGCTTGCGGCGGTTGTCGCGCACGAAGGCGGCGAGGCTCTCGCCCGGCCTATTGTCGGCGGCGTCGGCGAACATATCGGACAGCGACAGAATCTCGCCGGCGGCGACGTCCATCGTGTAGCGGTTCGAATAGTTATTGGGGTGGGCGCCGCCGCAATAGGTGCTGCCGCTCTCCTGCCACGTCATCAACCGCGGGGTGAGCGCATGCACCTCGCTGTAGGTCTCGTCCATACCGCCGAGCGAGCCGGATCCGGTCGACCAGTCGGGACCGAACTGGTTCAGCCCGACATATTGCAGCGAGGCGCAGGAGAACGCGGCGACGCTGTCGCGCCAGTGCATCAGCTTCAGCACCGCGTTGGCCGCGTCGGGCGAGCCGCCGGCGATCTCAACCACGCGCGGCCGCCGGAATTTCGTTCGCGGGTCGACCGCGTAGGCAAATTTCGCGTCGCTCCAGCCTTCCGCCGGGCTCATTTCCATAGGCACGTCGAGGCGCAGATAGTCGTAAGGCGCAGTCTGCGGGGTGATGGGCGTGTCGTCGTAGTAGAGCCCCTCGCCAAAGGCGAAAAGGTCGAGCGGCGTCTTCGCGTTCGCATCCACGCGGCCGCCGACTTCCTTCAGCACAAGCGGGAAGGAGCGCTTGCCCTTCCAGGTTCCGACGAGATCGCCGTTCTTCTGCGCCTCCAGCGTCCACACGGCGGCCACGGGCGGTTTCTGGCCGTCGCCGCATTTGTCGCTGCCGCAGGCTTCCTCTTCCTCCATCACGATGGTCGAGCCCTTGCGGGCCTTGCTCTGCAGCGGAATGTCGATGCCCTGTTTCAGGTAGAAATAGCGGCCGAAGATCAAATCGTCGGACGTGCTGGCGATCTCGACGACGATGTCGATGTTGCCGAGCTTGCCCTTGTAGGTCAGCGGATCGGCCATGGCCGTCGAAGCGGCGAGGGTTACGGAAACGGCGAGAAACAGGCGGCGGAGCGTCATCATGGGAGCAGGTCTCGCAAGGTTCGGTAACATGGCAGTGCCGCGCAGTGCGGCGACGGTTGCAGGACGGGCTTCCACGCCGGCGCCGCGCCGGTCTATAGCTCGCGGAGATGGAGAAATGGCGATGGCGGCGGAATATGACGACTTTTTCTATTCCGCGCAGGACGGGCTCAGGCTGCATGCGCGCGTCTACGGCGCCGGCAATGAAGGCGCCCTGCCCGTCATCTGCCTGGCCGGACTGACACGCAACGCGGCCGACTTCCACGACCTCGCGATCCACCTGTCGCAACGCGCGCGCACGAAACGCAAGGTGGTCGCCTTCGACTACCGCGGCCGCGGCGAATCGGCGTGGGACAAGGACTGGAAGCACTACGACGTGATCGTCGAGGCCGGCGACGTGATGGCGGGGCTGGCGGCGCTGGGGATCGGCCACGGCGCGATCGTCGGCACGTCGCGCGGCGGGCTCGTGACCTACGCAATCGCCGCGCTGCGCCCTGCCCTGATGCGCGCCGTGGTGTTCAACGACATCGGACCCGTGGTCGAGGGCGCCGGGCTGGCCAACATACGCGCCTATCTGGAGCGGGCGCCGCAGCCGAAGAACATGGCCGACGCGGTGGCGATCGCCAAGGCGACGCAGGGCAGCGCCTTCCCGGCGCTGACCGACGCCGACTGGGAGCGCTCGGTGCGCGCGTTCTGGCGGGAAGACGGCGGCAGGATGGCGCCGATGTTCGACCCTGCGCTGCTGAACACGGTGACCGGCATCGACTTGAACAAGCCGCTGCCGGTGCTCTGGCCGCAGTTCGAGGGGCTCTATGGCGTGCCGATGCTGGCGATCCGCGGCGAGAACTCGATGCTGCTGTCGGCCGAAACTTTCGCCGAGATGGGGCGACGCCACCCGAAGATCGAGACGGTGACTGTGCCGGGACAGGGCCATGCACCGTTCCTCGAAACGGCGGGGCTGCCGACGCGGATCGCCGCGTTTCTGGAACGGGTCGACCACTGATCGCCGGCGGACGACGGCAAGGAGACAACGGAATGCAGAACCACCCCGAGATCTGGAGCCTGGTCGACCGCAACACGCCCGATCTCGTGGCGCTCGCCGACCGCGTCTGGGAGACGCCGGAGACCTGCTACAAGGAGGTGAAGTCGGCCGCCTCGCATCGCGAGGAGCTCGAACGGCAGGGGTTTCGGGTCACGGAAAACGTCGCCGGCATCCCGACGGCGCTGATGGGCGAGGCAGGCAGCGGCGGGCCGGTGATCGCCATCCTCGGCGAATACGACGCCCTGCCCGGCCTTTCGCAGCAGGCGGGCGCCGCCGAGCACATCCCGCTGGTGGCGGGCGGCAACGGCCACGGCTGCGGCCACAATCTGCTCGGCGCCGGCGCGATGCTGGCGGCGGTGGCGCTGCGCGACTGGCTGCGCGACAGCAGCACGCCGGGGCGCGTGCGCTATTATGGCTGCCCGGCCGAAGAGGGCGGCGCGGCCAAGGCCTTCATGGTGCGCGACGGCGCGTTCGACGATGTCGACATCGCCATCAGCTGGCACCCGGACTGCTTCGCCGATGTGATGGCGGCAAGCTCGCTCGCCAATGCGCGCGTCGACTTCCGCTTCAAGGGCCGCGCCGCGCACGCGGCCAGCTCGCCGCATCTTGGCCGCAGCGCGCTCGACGCGGTGGAGCTGATGAATGTCGGCGTGAACTATCTGCGCGAGCATGTGCCGACCGACGCGCGCATTCACTACGCCATGATCGATTCGGGCGGCATCGCGCCCAATGTGGTGCAGGCCAACGCGATGGTGCGCTATTCGGTGCGCATGCCGGAACTGGCGGACATGGTCCAGCTGGTCGAGCGCGTGCGCAAGGTCGCCGAAGGCGCGGCGCTGATGACCGAGACGCAGATGGAGATGACGGTGCTCAGCGCCGTCTACGGCCTGCTGCCGAACGCGCCGCTGGAACAGGTCATGCGGGAGGAACTGGAAGCGCTTGGCGCGCCTGAGTTCGACGATGCCGACCGCAAGTACGCTGCAGCGCTGCGCAAGAGCTACGGTCCGGAGGAGCTCCGGCATTCGCTGGTGCAGTTCGGCCTCGACACCGCACTCGACACGCCGCTTCAGGACCGGCTGGTGCCGCCGGACGCAAGGCGGCTCGGCCTCAGTGGCTCGACCGACGTTGGAGACGTTTCCTGGGCCGTGCCGACGGTGCAGATGTGGGGCGGCAACTACGCGGTGGGCACGCCGTTCCATTCCTGGCAGATGGTGGCGCAGGGCAAGTCGCCGCATGCCCACAAGGGCATGGCGCATGCCGCCAAGGTGATGGCGGCGGTCGGCCGGCGGGCTTTTTCCGACCCCGCTCTGATCCTGCGCGCGAAGGAAGACCACGCCCGCCGCACGGCCGGCGCGCCACGCTCCAACCCGCTCATCGCCGGCATCGCCCCGCCGCTCGGCATGTAGGATAGCCGACCGGACGCAGGAAAATCGTGCGCCAAAAGATGGAGATCTCGTTGATTCGCCTGGCTGCCGCTCTTGGATTTCTGCTGCTGTCGCTGTGCGCGACGGCATCCGCGCAGGTTCCGTTCGCCGACTGCACCACCGAATCGTTCGCCAACAAGATCGGGCGGCCCGAGGTGTTCAAGTGCGTGGAGATGCGGCGCTTCGATTCCGAACTCGCCGGCGCGACGGTCCCGGTGCGGACGCTGCGCACCACCGAGGACGAGCGCTCCACCCAATACGAACCTGACGTCGTCGACGCCATCGAGACGGCGTTCCAGCACTTCGCGCAGCTCGGCGGCCTCGGCCACGGCAGCGTTTCGGTGGTGTTCGACCTGCCGCTGCCGGAAAGCGTCAAGGGCGGCTATGCCGCGGCCGGCATGCTCGATGCCGAGAATTCGCCGGAATGCGTCATCCTGGTCAACACGGTGCGGCACGACACCGACCCCAACGCCGCGCAATCCGGCGACGTGCTGCTGGAGCTGCGCAACACGGTCGCGCACGAGCTTTTCCACTGCGTCCAGTACTGGACCTGGCCGAAGAAGATGCCGCGCGCTGTCGGCAAGGACGCGAAATGGTGGGTCGAGGCCACGGCCGAACTGATGGGGCATCTGGTGGCCGAGAGTTCCGGCACGCTGCTGGCGCGCGCGGATCAGTTCGCGCAGCTTTCGCGCACGCAGCCCCTGACCACGATCGAATACCCCAACGTGGTCTTCTTCTCGTGGCTGTGGGCGCGCGGCGGGCCCGGAGCCCTGGTCGATTTCATCAACGCGATGCCCGAGGAGCCCGGCGAGGAGAAGCAGCGCGCAGCACTGGTAGGCGAAGTCGGCGACACGTTCCTCGCGCAGTTCGTGACCGACTATGCGGACGGCAAGATCAAATCGCCATCCGGCACGGCGATACCCGCGCCGACCGGCGTGGTGCAGCGCATGCTCGACAGCGCCGGCCCGTTCGTCATGCAGGTGCCACCGCTGACGGCGTTCATCAACGACGTGTCGTTCGAGGGCGGCATGTTCATGGCAACGACCAGCGGAACGCCCCTGCTCTATTACAAGCCGCGCGAGGGCGGCGTGTGGGAGACGCCGATGATGGTCGCCAACGACGGCGATTGCGACAAGCCGACCGTGTTCCGCTTCGCCGGCATGGCGACTGGCGTCGCCCAGAGCGGCACGAGCACGGCCGAGGACTACACGCTCAACGCCACGCGGTTTACCACCTGCACGACCTGCTCGGTCGACACCGGCAAGGCCGACCAGTGCGTGCTGGGCGAGTGGAAGATCGCGAACGAATCGCTGGCCGAGGCAATCCGGCTGCAGCAACCCGACGATCTGGTGCAGGTGATCGTACAGGGCGATGCCGCGTTCCGCTTCGGCAAGGATTCCAAGAACCTCTTCGGTTTCAACAAATACAGCGTCGAGGGCGTGGTCACCGCCGACGGTAAGGTGCGCTTCCGCGTCTATCTCGCCGGCACCGTCGACGGCGACTACAGCGCCGCCGAAGGCCAGCTCAAGATGTGCTACCGCGGCTCGGAGGCGCTCATCCAGATCGCCGCCTCGGGCGGCGGCCTCAGCGATCCGATCCCGTTCAGCCAGCTGCCGATGGATCGCAGCTGGACCGCCGAATACAAATGCGCCGGCAACGAGATGATGGTCACGCAGAAGATGCCCGACGGCGAGTTGCTGACCTTCCGCATGGAGCGGATCGGGCCGGCCCAGTGAGGCAAGGCCGCCGGCGCAGGCGATCCCGCCCGGCCGAATCCCGCAACAACGACGCGCTGCCGGCGTCGCTCCCCCCTACTTCTGGTCAACGACCCTGAGCGGCGTCGCATAGGGCTCGACGCGCAGCGACTCGTGGTCGAGCAGGCTGATGCGCTGGAGTGGCGCCTGCTCCAGTTCGCCGTCCGCGCCCTTGCGCACGGCAAACTGCCATACGGTGAAAGGCCCGTCGGCGGCGATGGCGCGCGCCACCGTGGTGACGCTCTCCTCGCCCGGGCTCGCCATGCCGGCGATCTCCGACTCGGTCATGCCGATCACGACATCGTCCTTGACGGTGACGACCTTGAACAGGCTGACGGGGTTGGCGGCGGAAGAATGCGCGGTCATGGCGGTTCCCAGGATGGTTGCGGCGAAGAGCGACGCGACAACGGCAGCGATTTTCGGAAGGCGGCTCATATATTCCCCCAAGCAGTTCGATTTCCGATGACGGGTCGATAGGCCGGCAGCGTTTCCGGCCGGTGCCGCAGCCGGCGACCATTTGAGCGCGCTTTGAAACGGTGGAATCCCGCTCGGCCGCGTCGGCCGCAGGACGGGCCGGGAGCCGCAGGTAGGCCGAAGCCCCCGAATCCCGGCTTCGCCACGGCGGACACCCATTGCTGTTGATTGTAGGAGGCTTCTTCTTTATCCAGCGCTGCGACGGAGAGGTGGCCGAGTGGTCGAAGGCGCTCCCCTGCTAAGGGAGTAGACCTCAAAAGGGTCTCGTGGGTTCGAATCCCATCCTCTCCGCCAGTTCTTTTGTCTCGCGCCGGTTCGCCCCCTCTCACGGCTCCGACGGGGCAGTCGAAAGCCCGGGCCGCAGTAGCGGCCTCTGGCTCCTAGTTCGACCTTCGTCCCGAACTCTCCGTCAGTTTCCAGATCTCACGCCGGTTCGCCCCGCTCACGGCTCGGACGGGGCGGGCGAAAGCCCGGGCCGCAGGCGCGACTCATGCCGCCCTGCCCGGAAACCGGCGGCGATCCGCCGACGTCCCCTTCCAGGGCGGCTCGCTGCCGCCCGACCTCGCCCGCGGGGCGCGTTGGTTAACGAGGTCTTACCGCGCATGGCCAAATCGTGGCTTTTCTGCAACATGGATCGCGCATCCCGCCCTGGTTACCTCTTCACCACCACGATCGCTGTTGAACGGCGCGGGGCCATCGGCAATGGTCGGAATCGAAGAAGCGGCGTGTCAGCGCAACTTTTTCGTCGCTTGGGGATGGGGCAGGGAACGCTGTCCTTCGGCAAAAAGTACCCATACCCATACTTAAACTTTTGACTGGAGGTCAGAAATGAACATCAAGAGCCTTCTGATCGGCTCTGCGGCCCTCGCGACGGCTTCGACCGGCGCCATGGCTGCCGACGCGATCGTTGTGGCTGATCCGGAGCCGATGGAATACGTTCGCATTTGCGACGTGTACGGCGCTGGTTTCTTCTACATCCCGGGGACCGAGACCTGCCTGAAGATCGGCGGGTACATGCGTTACCAGATCAACATCAACGCTGCTGGCTTCACCAAGCTCGCCCGCTTCACGCCGACCTTCGACGTCCGTTCGGACACCTCGATCGGCACGCTGCGCGGCTACGCCGAGATCGAGATCAACTGGCAGAACGGCACCCGTCCGGGCATCGTCGCCGGCGCTGTCGCTCCGGTCACCGGCTACGGCACGGACATCAACCCGGCCCACGTCTACATCCAGATCATCCGTGGTTCGCACTCCTGGCGCTTCGGCCGCACGCACTCGCCGTGGTCGTCGTACCTGGGCTACGCGCTGTTCGGCACCGCCGACCTCGGCGTGCAGTTCAACAACACCCAGGAAATCAGCTACACCTTCACCGGTTCGAACGGCTTCTCGTTCGTCGCGGCGCTGGTTGACGATCAGGACGCCAACTTCGTTCCGAACGTCGAACTCGGCTTCAAGTTCGAGCGCGGCTGGGGTCACATCGGCTTGGTTGCCAAGGGCGACTTCGACGGCACCGGCGTTGGCTCCGGCCACGGCGTGAAGGGCTCGCTGCTGGTTCGCTTCGGCAACTCGGGCGTGTCGTGGAAGACGCAGGCTACCTTCCTGACGGCTGCTGCTGGCGCTACCGCCGGCCTCAGCGCGGTCACCGGCTTCAACTTCCAGTTCACGCCGAAGTTCGGCATGTACATCCAGGGCGGCGTGATCGCCGGCACGGGTGTCGTCGCCACCCTCGGCGCGAACATCACCCCGGTCACCAACTTCTACATCCGTCCGGAAGTTACGCTGGCTGGCGGCGCCTTCGGCGCGAGCATCCGCCTGAACCGTTCGTTCTGATCGAACGATCACAGGTTCTGGAATCGAGCCCGGCGGGAAACCGCCGGGCTTTTTTCGTTGCTGAACGGGGACGGAGCAACACAGCAGGGCATTCGCCGGTCGGTGGCTCGCGACCGCTTCGGCCCGGCAGTCGCGGCACGCGTGCGGCGATCGCGAGGCAACCGGGCAGTTGCCAGCGCAGGATTCGTTGCTCGCCAGCCCCCTGTGGGGCCGTTCAGGAGCCTACTGCCCAAATTCGCGGCGCTGATACGCCTCACCTCCACGCATGCTGCCTGCTTACGCGCAGTTGCATAATGCGGCGGCACAACCGCGAAACATTTCTGCAACACAGGCAAGCCGGCAACGGCGCAAAGCGCCCGATTTCCGCCTTTTTCGTTGAAAATGGAGCCAAACGCTCCGATAAAACAGCATGCCCGGAGAGGGGAGCGCCGATCCCAAGCGGCCCGCTTCATCCGGACGGGGACAAAATTGCTTTCGGAGACGAGCATAATGAATATCAAGAGCCTGCTGATCGGTGCAGCTTCTGCGATGACGATCGCCTCGGGCGCCCAGGCGGCCGACGCCATCGTCATGGCCGACCCGGAGCCCATGGAATATGTGCGCATCTGCGATGTGTACGGCGTTGGCTTCTTCTACATCCCGGGGACCGAGACCTGCCTGAAGATCGGCGGGTACATGCGCTATGAAATCCGCACCGGCGTCGACACCGCCGCCGGCTTCACCAAGCGCGCCCGCTTCGCGCCGAGCTTCGACGTCCGTTCGGACACCTCGATCGGCACGCTGCGCGGCTATGCCGAGATCGAGATCGACTGGGATTGGGGTACCCGTCCCGGCATCGTCGCCGGAGCGCCCGCGGCAGTGGCCGGCATGGGCACGGACGTCAACCCGCTGCACGTCTTCATCGAGATCATGCGGCCGAACGGCGGCGCCTGGCGCTTTGGCGTGACCGAGTCGCCGTACACCCGCTTCCTCGGCTACGGCATGCCGTCGATGAACGACGGCTACTACTCCTACCGCCAGACGTCGGAGATCAGCTACACCTTCACCGGCTCGAACGGCCTCGGCTTCGTTGCCGCGCTGGTCGAGGATCAGAACGGCAACTTCATTCCGGACGCGGAACTCGGCCTGAGCTTCTCGCGCGGCTGGGGCTCGATCGGCGCGATGGTCGGCCTCGATGCCGACGCGGCCGGCGGCTTCGCGTTCGGTGCCAAGGCCAACCTGCAGATCAACTTCGGCAGCGGCGGCTCCTTCCTGAAGATCATGCCGATGTTCACCAACAACGCCGGCAGCGCGTACGGCTTCGGCGACGGCGCCTCGACGCTTTCGGTGCTCGCCGGCCTGAACATCGCGTTCAACCAGAAGGTCTCGCTCGGCATCGGCGCCCAGTGGCTGAACAGCGGCAACTTCGTCGCCAACCTGTCGCTGCCGATCACCGTCGCCCCGAACTTCGTCGTGACGCCGGAAATCGGCTTCGACGGCCCGGGCGTGAACGTGGTCGGCCCGATCTACGGCCTGGTTCGCCTGAACCGCAGCTTCTGATCGACCTCACGGTCTGAAACAAAGAGCCCGGCGGGAAACCGCCGGGCTCTTTGCTTTTGCAGGTGCTTTCCCGCGCCGCGCGGTGAATTGCGACGGTCGTCCTTTCATCGTAAGACGGCGCGTTTCCGCCGGGACCTGCCCATGACGACCGAGCGTCCGCGCCTCACCCCGCTCGCCGAGAGCCTGCCGTCGACCGTGCCCTTCGTCGGGCCGGAGAACCAGGAGCGCAAGCGCGGCCGACCGTTCCGCGCGCGGCTCGGCGCCAACGAAAACGGCTTCGGCCCGGCGCCTTCGGTGCAGCGCGCAATGGCGCAGGCCGCCGGCTCGATGTGGAAATATTGCGATCCCGACAATCACGACCTGAAGGCGGCAGTCGCGGCGCATCTCAAGGTGCCCTTCGAGACCGTCGCCATCGGCGAGGGCATTGACGGGCTGCTGGGTCTGGCCGTGCGGCTCTATGCCGACCGCGGCACGCCGGTGGTGACATCGCTGGGGGCCTATCCGACCTTCAACTATCATGTCGCCGGCTTCGGGGCGCGACTGGTGACCGTGCCGTACGAAAACGACCGCGAGAGCCTCGACCGGCTGCTTGACGCGGTGGCCGCGGAAGCCGCGCCGCTGCTCTATCTGTCCAATCCCGACAACCCGATGGGCACATGGTGGGAGGCGACCGAGATCGAGCGATTCGTGGACCGGCTTCCCGCCACGACGATGCTGCTGCTGGATGAAGCCTATGGGGAGACCGCGCCGGCCTCCGCCCTGCCCCCGCTGGACCCGTCGCGGCCGAATGTGCTGCGGCTGCGGACGTTCTCGAAGGCGTACGGGCTCGCGGGGCTGCGCTGCGGCTATGCCATCGGTCATCCGGACGCGATTTCCGCGATCGACAAGGTCCGCAACCACTACGGCATGAACAAGATGGCGCAGGTTGCCGGCGTGGCGGCGCTGGCCGACACCGCATACCTGGCCGACGTAACCGGCAAGATTGCCGCCTCGCGCGACGAGATTTCCCGGATCGGCCGCGTCAACGGGCTGACGCCGATCCCGTCCGCCACCAATTTCGTGGCGCTCGATGCCGGCGCGGACGGCGCCTATGCGCTCAGGCTCATGCAGGCGCTGCTCGCGCGCGACGTGTTCGTGCGCAAGCCGATGGCGGCGGGCCTCGACCGCTGCATCCGCGTCAGCGCCGGGCCGGAGGACGAGGTGGCGATCTTCGCCGCCGAACTGCCCGGCGCAATCGCTGATGCGCGCGGGAACTAGAGCTCAAGCTCCCAGGTCTGCTCCACGAGATCCTTGCCGAAGCTGTGGTGGCGGCCTTGCTGCACCAGCCGGAAGCCGGCGGCCTCGTAGATGCGGCGGGCGCTGACGAGGATGTCGTTGGTCCACAGGACCAGCTTGCGGCAGCCGATGGCGCGAGCCTGCGCCATGCAGGTATCGACAAGCCGGTTTCCAAGCCCGAGGCCGCGCGCCGAAGGCTCGACATAGAGCATCCTGAGCTTGCCGACCGAATCGTCGTCGGTGTGGACGAGGAAAACCGAGCCGGCCACCGCGTCGTTGCGCTCGGCGATCCAGCAGAAGTCGCGGCCGGGGCGGAAGTCGCGGATGAAGCCCGCGCCGATCTCGGCCAGCAAAGCTTCGAAGCCGATGTCCCAGCCGTGCTCCTGCGCGTAGAGCGCGGCCTGGCGCGAGATGACCATGCCGATGTCGCCGATGCGGTGGGGGCGAATGACCGGTGCGGAAGGCGCTGTGGCGCGGTCCAGCAGGGACGACACCTCCCCCATGGCCGAGACGAGGCGGGCGCGCGAGCGCGGCGCAAGACCGCCGAGCATGGCGCCGAGCTGGCTGCGCGACAGCGCCTGAAGGCGCTCGCGCTCTGTCACGCCGGCGGGCGTCAGCGAAAGGTTCAGCGCGCGGCCGTCACCCTCGCTGCGGCTGCGCGCGACGAGTCCCTTGCGGACGAAACGGTCGAGAATGCGGGCCAGATAGGCCGGGTCGAGGCGCAGATCGGCGGCGATGTCACGGGCGATGCGACCGGCTGCGCCGAGCTCGAACAGCACGCGCGCCTCGGCCAGCGTGTAGCCGCTGCCGGTCAGCGTCTCGTCGAGCAGCCCGATGCGGCGCGTGTAGTCGCGGTTGAAGGCGCGAACCGCCTCGATCGTGTCGTCCAGTCCGGCCATGGCAGCATCTCCACGGCCGGACGGTGCGCTATTTAGTGGACTGCGTCAACTATCTCGACCGATCCTGCCCAGATGCGTGTCCTGAAAGGCAGTCGGGTATTTCAACCCGTAGCCAAGCGCGCGGTCCATGCCGACATGGGTGAGCCAGATGCCGGCCAGCGCCAGTGCGAGGTCGGAACCGAACCACCAGGCAGCGGCCGCAAGAAGCAACGGGCCGAGGGTGGAATGCACGATGTTGTAGGCGACCGCACCGGCGCGTGCGCCGGCGAGGTAGGCGGCGAAGGCCAGATCCGGCGCGAAAAGCAGGATCGCAAACAGCCACCAGCTCTGGCCGCCCTGCATGAAGAGCCAGAGTCCGGCGGCGGCGGCGGCAGCGCCTTCGGCGCGGAGGATCAGGCGCGGGGCCCCGACGGCCGCTCCCGGGTTGGTCGTCGTCATGGCGTTCAGCTCCCCTTTCTGGCGTCGATCGAGTGTTCGAGGCCGACCGCGAATGCGGTGAGCAGCCTCAGGAACGATTCTTCGCGGCCAAGCGCGAGGCGAAAAGCGCCCGCGGCTTCAAGGCCGACAAAGCCGTGGATGACGGCGCGCAGGCCGCGCGTGGCGTGCAGCGCGTCGTCGTCGGCGAGACCGAAACCCGAAAGCACGGCGACGATGGTCGCCACCGCTTCGTTGCCGATCCGCTGGTGCTCGGCGTCTTCCGGCGCGGGCGCGCGCACCGAGGCGGCGTAGAGGCCCGGGCGCTCGAGCGCGAAGTCGCGGTAGGCGAAGCCGACCGCGACGAGCGCCTCCCTGCGCGCCTTGCCGGCCGCCGCGCGCAGCATGCGCGCATTGGTTTCGCGGGCGCCCGCAATCGCAAGCGCACGTTCTACGTCGGGCAGGCCGGACACGTGGTTGTAGAGCGACGGCGCCTTGACACCGAGTTCGGCAGCGAGGCGTGCGAGCGTCAGCGCCGGCAGCCCCTCGCGGTCCGCCAGCGCGGCAGCGGCCTCGATGACGGCGGCACGGTCGAGCCCGGCGCGCGGCATCAGGCGCGCGCCCTTGCAATGGCTTGCGGAGCCTCTGAAGTGATCGGCACCATCGATCCATTCTCTACTATCATTAGCACAATGCCTAATATCATTAGTTTTTTGTTCAGGCAAGAGCCGACGCCGCGCCGCGGGGCAGGCTTGTGGGGTCGACGGGCCTCCGCTATAAGCCGCTACCCCAACGCGAACCGGGAGGTCGGAATGCACATCACTGACGTTCTCTCCCATCGTTCCGACGACGCGGGAATCTTCTCCCTTCGTTAGAACTCCGCGCCACAGACGGCGCGTTCGCCTCGCGGCCCCGGCCGCTTCTTTGACTTCTCGATCGGGATGACGCCTTGCGGCGTCGAAAAATCATGATTCGCACTCGTATCGACCTGCGCGGCGGCGCGTTCCGCAGCGTTTTCGCCTTCTGCGCCATACACTGGCGACGGCAGTGGTTCCGCTGCGCCTGGCTGGCCGGCTTTTTCCTGCTCGGCACGCTGGCCGACGTGCTGACCCCGCTCTTCGCCGGGCGGCTGGTGGACGCCATCGCGTCCGGCACGCCGGGCGATCCGGCAACGTGGAACGCAGCGCTTTGGGCGTTCGCGGCGCTGATGGCGCTTGCCATCGGCGCGCTGGCTCTTCGGCACACCGCCTTCATGGGCGTCGTCACGCTGACGCTGAAGATGATGTCGGACATCGGCGCCGGCGCCTTCCAGCGCGTACAACACCTTTCGACCGACTGGCACGCCAACTCGTTCGCCGGTTCGACCGTGCGCAAGGTGACGCGCGGCATGTGGGCGCTCGACGTGCTGAACGACACGATCCTGATGGCGCTGATCCCATCGCTGACGATGCTGATCGGCACGACGCTGCTGCTCGGCTTCCATTGGCCGCTGATGGGGCTGATCGTGGCGGGGTTCAGCGTCCTGCAGGTCGCGCTGACGCTCGGCCTGACCCTGTTCGTCGTCGCGCCGGCGGCGACGCTGTCGAACGCCTGGGACACCAAGCTCGGCGGCGCGCTGGCCGACGCCATATCGTGCAATGCGGTTGTGAAGGCGTTCGGCGCGGAGACGCGCGAGGAAGCGCGGCTGGCCAAGGTGATCGCCAAGTGGCGCGGCCGCACGGGCCGAACCTGGGTGCGCGGCACCTGGAGCGGCACGACGCAGGGTACGTCGCTGCTGTTCATGCGCGCGGCGATCATCGGCACGGCGCTCTATCTGTGGTCGACCGGCCAGGCGAGCGCCGGCGACGTCACCTTCATGCTCACCTCGTTCTTCCTGCTGCAGGGCTATCTGCGCGACATCGGTACGCATGTGCGCAACCTGCAGCGCTCGGTGAACGACATGGAGGAACTGGTGGAGCTTTCGGGCGAGCCGCTCGGCGTCGCCGACCGGCCGGGGGCCGCGCCGATCGAGATCACGGATGGCGGGGTTCGCTTCGACCACGTGACGTTCCACTATGGACGGCACGCCGCGCCGCTCTACCGCGATTTCAGCGTGGACATCGCGCCGGGCGAGCGGGTCGGCCTCGTCGGCCATTCCGGCTCGGGCAAGACGACCTTCGTCAAGCTCATCCAGCGGCTCTACGACGTGAGCGGCGGCCGCATCCTGATCGACGGGCAGGAGATCGGCGCTGCCACGCAGGACTCGCTGCGCCAGCAGGTGGCGATCGTGCAGCAGGAGCCGATCCTGTTCCACCGCTCGCTGGCGGAGAACATCGCCTATGCGCGGCCCGGCGCCACGCAGGCCGAGATCGAGGCGGCGGCCGAGCTCGCCAACGCGCACGACTTCATCACGGAGCTGCCGAAGGGTTACGGCACACTGGTGGGCGAGCGCGGCGTCAAGCTCTCAGGCGGCGAGCGCCAGCGCGTGGCGATTGCCCGCGCGTTCCTCGCGGATGCGCCGATCCTGATCCTCGACGAGGCGACCTCGTCGCTGGATTCGGAATCGGAGCAGTTGATCCAGCAGGCGATGGAGCGGCTGATGCAGGGCCGCACCACTCTGGTCATCGCCCACCGGCTGTCGACGGTGAAGGCGCTGGACCGGCTGCTGGTGTTCGACAAGGGCAAGATCGTCGAGGAGGGCAAGCACGTCGCGCTGGTGCGCAAGAGCGGCGGCATCTACCGGCGCCTGTTCGAGAAACAGGCGCTGGAGCTGACCAAGGGGCTGGCCGTGTAGGGCTTGATCCTCCCCTGCGAAGCGGGGGAGGTGGCGCGAAGCGCCGGAGGGGGCGGCCTCGCGCGCCCTCAGTTAAGGAAGAGATGAGGGGCGGAGCTAGTCCTGCGAGGGGCGGCGCGGTTCCGCCCCCTCCACCACACTTCGTTTGGTCCCCCTCCCCCGCTTCGCAGGGGAGGATCCAGCGCTATCCCCTTCTTCCGCTCACCAGATCGGCTGTCACGTCGACCCGGCCGGAGAGCCGCATCTTGTAGACCTGGTAGTTCTCCATCACCCGCTGCACGTAGTTGCGCGTCTCGGTGTAGGGAATGCGCTCGATCCAGTCGACGATGGCGTCGACGTCCTTGCCGCGCGGGTCGCCGTAGCGCTTGACCCATTCGACGGCCCGGCTCGGACCGGCATTGTAGCCGGCGAAGGTGAGCACGTAGGAGCCGTCGAAGCGGCCGAGCTGGTCGGAGAGGTAGGCCGCGCCCAGCGTGGCGTTGTAGCCGGGGTCGGTAACCAGCTTCTGCGCGGAATAGGACAGGCCGGCGGTCTTGGCCATGTCCTTCGCCGTGCCGGGCAGCAGCTGCAGCAGGCCCCGGGCACCGGCCGACGACACCGCGCCGGTGTTGAACTCGCTTTCCTGCCGCGCGATGGCGTAGGCGAGCGCCTTGCCGGCGCCGGACACCTTCGCGGTGCCCGGAATGGCGCCGAGCGGGTGCGACAGCGCGCCGACGTCGAGGCCGCGCGAGGCGGCGATCTTGCCCACGCGCAAGGCAGTGTGATGGTCGCCGCGCTTCTCGGCCATGACGGCGAGCAGCGCCAGCTCGCCGGTGCTGGTCAGCTCACGGGCGAGATCGGCGTAGAGCATGCCGGCGCGGCTCTGATGCCCGGCCGCTTCCAGCCGGCGGATCGCCTGCACGGCGCGGCGGTTCTCGAAGGCGAGCCGGTCGCCCTGGCTCGGCGAAGGATACTCGGCCGAAATCGTGTTGCGGCCGAGCTTGGCGGCTGCGAGCTGGCCGTAGAAGGTGGTGCCGTAATGCGCGGCGCGCTGGTACTGGGCGCGGGCATCGCCGCCGGCGCCCTCCTGTGCGGCGCGGCCCATCCAGTAGTAGGCGCGCGACAGCGAGATGGCGCCCTCGGCGATCTGCGCGATCTTCTGGAAATGCCGCGCGGCGGTCTTGGCGTCGCGCATGCCGCGCAGCGCGTACCAGCCGGCATGGAACTCCGCGTCGACCTGCATGGACGGGCTCTCGGCCGCGTGGGCGGCAGCGAGCCGGTAGGCAGTCTTCACGTCGCCCATGTCGAGCAGCTCGCGCGACAGCACGCGGCGCTCGGTCCACCAGGCGTCGGGATCGACCAGCGAGGCGGCGTCGGTTGGTGCCCTCAGCATGACCTCGGCGGCATCCTTGTACTTGCCGGCCCAGCGCAGGTGGCGCGCCTTGGCGAAGACCCAGCCGGCGTCCCGCTCGCCGCGCGGCACGGCGTCGAGCAGCTTGCCGGCGTTGCGTTCCTTGCGGATCACCGCACCCCAGGCGTCCGCGAGCTTCTCGGCGCCGGCAGCCTTGGCCACCCGCAGAGCCGAATTGACGCGGTCGACATGCAGCATCTGCTCCATGCGCGCGCGATGGTCGGCTTTGGACAGCACACCACCGAACTCGCGCATGACCGCGCTTTCCTCGGCGGGTTCGAGCTTTTCCTTGCGCCAGAACGGCGCGATTGCCGCGCGGGCAGCCTGCTTGTCGCCGCGGGCGAGCTGGGCGCGGCCGAGCGCCACGGCGCCGTCGAAGGTCAGCGGCGCGGATGAGCCGAGCGTGCGCACCACGGCGTCGGGGCTGAGCTTCTCCTTGGCCACGGCACGCTCGAGGTTGCGGCGCAGCGCGCGCTGGCCGGGCCAGCTGCCGAGCTCGCTCATCGCCGAGGCGATCTCGCGGCTGGTGGCGTCGCCGCCGCCGAGCGCGATCGCCCAGGACAGGATCTCGTGGTCGAGCGAGCGCTCCGACAGCGTCTCGCGCACGCGCCGGGCCGAGGCGAGGTCGCCCTTGGCAAGCGCGTCCAGGCCGGTCTTGAGGCGGGCGACATCGCGCGTCGAGCCGGCGTCGGCCGTCGCTGCCGACAGGGCGCGCACGGAGCCGGTGGAAGACGGGTCGAGCGCGGGGGCGTAGGAATCCGGGCGCAGCGCCGGCACGGGCGCGGCATCGCCGGGCAGCAGCACCTCGGCAACCACCGGTGCGGTCAGCAGAAGCGCGATGCCCGCGGCGGCGAGCATCGACTTGCGGGCGGCGGGACGGCCGCGAAGGGGCTTAGGTGACGTCACGTTACAATCCCTGTCCGAACACAATACCAAGCGGGCGAGGAAGGGCAAAGGTAACGCCGCGCAGGTGAAGGTCCGGTAAACGAATGGTTAGGGGAAAGCGCCGCTTTCGATTCAAAAGCCCGCCAACCCGGCGCGCGCTTCACGAGAGGCGCGCGGCAACCCACCTGCCCCGACTGCCAGCAAAATGGGGCGGCAAGCGGGCAAACGCAGGACCAAGCATAGAGCCCTGCTGATCGCTTGCCGCGCCGGGCTCGTGCCACTATGTTGCGCGACCTTTTTGCGGGGCTGGTCCCGCTTCGTATCAGGAGGAAAGTTTCTGCCATGCTGAGAGGCTCGCTCACCGCGCTCGTCACGCCGTTCGACAAGAACTGGCGCTTCGACGCGAAAGCCTTTCGCGATTTCATCGACTGGCAGATCGCCGAAGGAACGACGGGCCTCGTGCCGGTCGGCACGACGGGCGAGTCCCCTACCCTTTCGCATGACGAGCATCGCGAGGTTGTGAAGACCGCAGTGGCCGCGGCCAAGGGGCGCGTGCCCGTGGTGGCCGGCGCGGGATCTAACAACACGGAAGAGGCCGTCGGGCTGGTGAAGTTCGCCGAAAGCGCGGGCGCCGACGCCGTGCTGGTGGTCACGCCCTACTACAACAAGCCGACTCAGCGCGGGCTCTACGCGCATTTCGCGGCGGTTGCCAAGGCGACCAAGCTGCCGATCGTCATCTACAACATCCCGCCGCGCTCGGTGATCGACATGACGCCGGAGACGATGGGAAAGCTGGCCGGCGACTTCAAGAACATCGTCGGCGTGAAGGATGCGACCGGCAAGGTCGAGCGCGTGTCGGAACAGCGCATGACCTGCGGCAAGGACTTCATCCAGCTTTCGGGCGAGGATGCCTCGGCGCTCGGCTTCGACGCCCATGGC
>JAHBYZ010000049.1 GCA_019635695.1 Rhizobiaceae bacterium | reverse complement strand
GCAGCGATCTGCGCGGCCGTCTGCCGCACGGTTTCGGCGAGCCGCGCCATCTCGCGGGTCAGGCCGTCGATCTGCGCCCACTGGGCGGCAACGACACCGTTGAGCTCTTCCAGCGCACGCTCCTGATGCGAGACCTGCATCTCCAGCGTTTCAATTCGCTCGCGCAGCGCGTCCTCGTTGCTCATGCCGATACTTTCGCGAGATCGCGCGCCATATCGCGCAGCTTGAATTTCTGGATCTTGCCGGTGGACGTTTTGGGGATCGTGTCGAACACGATGGTGCGCGGGCATTTGTAGGAGGCAAGGTTCTGCCGGCACCATTGCATGAGTTCGTCTGTCGTCGCCTGCGCGCCGGGCTTGAGTTCGACGAAGGCACACGGCGTCTCGCCCCATTTCTCGTCGGGTTTCGCCACCACGGCGGCGGCGGCGACCGCGGGATGCTTGTACAACGCATCCTCCACCTCGATCGAGGAGATGTTCTCGCCACCGGAGATAATGATGTCCTTGGAACGGTCCTTGAGCTGGATATAGCCGTCCGGGTGCATCACGCCGAGATCGCCGGTGTGGAACCAGCCGCCGGCAAACGCCTTCTCGCTGGCGCTGGGATTTTTCAGATAGCCTTTCATGACGACGTTGCCGCGCATCATCACTTCGCCCATCGCCGTGCCGTCGCGCGGCACCGGCTGCATAGTGTCAGGATCGAGCACGTCGAGCGCTTCCAGCACCGGATAGCGCACGCCCTGACGTGATTTCAGCGCCGCCTGTTCGGCCGCCGGCAGCTTGTCCCAACTGTCATGCCAGTCGTTGACCACGGCGGGGCCGTAGCATTCGGTGAGGCCATAGACATGCGTGACGTTGAAGCCCGCGCTCTTCATCGCCGCCAGCACCGCTTCCGGCGGTGGCGCGGCGGCGGTGGCGAAGTTCACCACATGCGGCAGCGGCTTTTTTTCGTTGTCGGGCGCGTTGAGCAGCGTCGACATGACGATCGGCGCGCCGCACAGATGCGTCACGCCGTGGTCGGCGATGGCGTCGTACATCGCCTTCGCCCGCACCCAGCGAAGGCACACATGCGTGCCAGCCTGCACGGCCAGCGTCCACGGAAAGCACCACCCGTTGCAGTGGAACATAGGCAAGGTCCACAGATAGACCGGGTGGCGGCCCATCCCGGCATGGATCGTGTTGGTGTAGGCCATCAGCGCCGCGCCGCGGTGGTGGTAGACGACGCCCTTGGGATTGCCCGTCGTGCCGGACGTGTAGTTGAGCGAGATGGCGTCCCATTCGTCGTCGGGCATGGACCAGGCGAAATCCGCATCGCCCTCCGCGACCAGCGCCTCGTAGTCGAGCGTGCCGATGCGTGCGCCCTTCGGGTAGGGCGCATCGGCGGCATATTCCGGATCGTCGTAGTCGACGACCAGCGGCGTCACGGTCGCCAGCTTCAGCGCTTCCGCAACCACACCGGAGAACTCGCGGTCGACGATCAGCAGCTTCGATTCGGCATGGTCGAGCTGGAAGGCGATGATCGCGGCGTCGAGCCGCGTGTTGAGCGAGTGCAGCACCGCCTTGACCATCGGCACGCCGAAATGCGCCTCCAGCATCGCCGGTGTGTTGGACAGCATCACCGACACGGTATCGCCCTTGCCAATTCCGCGCCTGGCCAGCGCCGAGGCGAGCCGCAGCGAGCGGTCCCAGAAGTCGCGGTAGGTGGTATTCGCCGCGCCGTGGACGATCGCCACGTGGTCGGGAAAGACCTTGGCGGCGCGTTCCAGGTAAGTCAGCGGCGTCAGCGGCTGGTGGTTGGCCTCGCGCCGCTCCAGCCCGAGATCGTATTTGTCCTGCACTTGCGTCCTCCCATGCTGGCGTCAGCATAGCGGAGGACGGCAGCGGCCGTCAGCGGCTTCGGTTGACGCTCGCGGTCGCCGGTGAAGGCATGGAGGGGCCGATGAAGCTCTTCGCGGGGTCGCGCGCCGGCACCGTCCTTGCGGCCGGCTTCTTGCCGCTCCAGCCGATCTCGGGCAGCCAGCTCAGCCAGTAGGCGAGCGCGAACTGCGCCGCGATGCCGGCGGCGAGCAGGCTGGTGTCGAGCAGCAGGCTGCGCTCGTAGACGAAGATCGCCACCTGCGCGCCCATCGACAGCAGCGTGCCAAGCACGAACACCGGCAGCGAATGCCGCCCCAGCACGGCGAGCGGATGCGACGCCTTCACCCGGGCGAAATTGGCGATCGCCGGGATCGAGACGATCAGGTAGGTCAGCGCCAGCACATGCAGCAGGCGCGGCAGCGACAGGAAGGTCTTGTTGAACTCGACCAGCACCATCGGCAGGCCAGGCGCCAGTTCCAGCCCCCACCACCCGAGCTTCACCCACAGCAGGGACGCAAGCAGGTAGGCGGCGGACAGGCCAGCCAGCACCCACGAAAAGCCGATCTCGCCGCCGCGGCGTATGTGCATCGTGCCGGCCATGCCGATGACGAAGAGGAACTGCCACGACAGCGGGTTCAGGAACCAGGTGTTCTCGTTGGGGTATTCGCCGGGGCCGACGCGGAACAGCCCTGCCGCCAGCCAGACGAGGCCCGATGCGACCACCGTCGCGCGCAGGCTGTAGCGCGACAGCCAGAGCCAGAACGGCACCATCAGCATCAGCACCGCATACATCGGCAGGATGTTGTTGTAGCCGAGCTGGTGGCCCAGCGTGGCGATGCCGACCAGCGCTTTGGGCGTCTTCTCGATCACCGGCCCGATGTTGATCTGCTCCAGCAGCTTCGGCTCGGCATACCAGATGGCGCCGGCCGCGAAGATCGCCAGCGTCGCCACCGTCGCCACGATATGCGTGATGTAGAGCACGGCCGCGCGGCGCCACGCCTTCAGCGTCTGCAGGAAGCGGCTGCCCGGCTCGAAACGCCGCCCGTAGGAGAGGCCGACCGCGATGCCGGAGATCAGCACGAACGCCTCGGCCGAATCGGAAAAGCCGAAGTTCTTGTGCGTGAACGGCTCCAGCCAGGTGCCGGGCACATGGTTGATGTAGATCGTCAGGAGGGCGAGCCCACGGAACACGTCGAGGCGGGTGTCGTGCTGGAGGGGTGTGTCGATGCGCATGCAGGCCTTAAGGCCGGTGGCGGGCGTTGGTTCCCGGTCCGGCGGTCGGTTTGTTGCAGTGCGGGATAGGTGCTTCGGCCAAATTGCGGAAGTGCAAGGCGTTGGCCGCCGTTCAAACTTGATGTCGGCTCAAAACAGTTGGGCAACCGCGTCCCAGACGAGCTTGACCGAGATCGCCGCCACGGTGAGGTAGCTGACGGCGTAGAACGTATCTGGTCTGAGCCGCCGCACGATCCATACGCCGGCGAGCGTCGCAAGCGGGGCGAGCGGCAGGAGCACGAGCGACGCGGTGAGGTTGGTCGCATCGAACTGGCCGAGCGCGAAATAGGGCACCAGCTTCACCACGTTGACGACGGCGAAGAAGATGACCGACGTGCCGGTGAATATCTTCGGGTCGAGGCCGCGCGCCAGCGCATAGACCTGGTAGGGCGGGCCGCCGACATGCGCGACGAAGGAAGTGAAGCCCGATATGAGCGACCAGAAGCCCGCCAGCAGCCGGTTGCGCGGCTGAATCCGCACCATGCGGGTCCACAATTTCTGGTAGAGCCATCGGCTCACGAAGGCGATGGCGACGACGCCGACCACCAGCCGCACGCCCTCGACGGTGACATAGGCCGCCAGCAGCCATCCGAGCGCGATGCCGGCCATCGCGCCTGGCAGCATGTCCCACAGCGTTTCGCGATCGTAGTTGCCGCGCCAGCTCCACAGCGAAACGCCGTCCATCAAGATCAGGATCGGCAGCAGGATGGCCGCCGCCTGCACCGGGGACACGGTGAGCGCCATGATCGGGACGCCGGCGAACCCCATGGCGCCGCCGAGCCCGCCCTTGGACAGGCCGACCAGGATCACGGCGGGAATCGCCGTGGCGTAGAACCAGGGATTGTAGAGAAGCTCGGGCATGGCGGGTGGGACGCTTGATAGCGCGCCCGCTGGGACAAGGCGAGGGCTCTTGTTCCCGCGCCGGCCGATCGTCTATGCCGCATTGGCGACACGATCCCGCCGCATGAGGCGGCGGCGGCACAAGGGGCAGGCATGGCCGAAATGACACCGCAGCGTTGCAGGCTCGTCCTGGCGACCCCCTCTACGGGAGCGCCGGGCGACCTTGCGCGCGCGCTCGAGGCCGCGCTCGCCGCCGGCGACGTGGCTTCCGTCGTCATCCCGCAATACGAGATGGACGACACCGCGTTCCAGGCGCTCGCCGAGGCGCTGGTGCCGGTGGCGCAGGCGCGCGGGGTCGCGGCCGTGATTGCCGGCGACAGCCGCGTGGCCGGCCGCGTGAAAGCCGACGGTATCCACGTTGAAGGCGGGGCGCGGGAACTGGCCGAGGCCGTCGAGCGCCATGCCGGGCGCATTATGGTCGGCGCCGGCGGCGCCAAGACCCGCGACGACGCGCTGGAGCTGGGCGATGAGCAGCCGGACTACATCTTCTTCGGCCGTTTCGGCTTCGACAACAAGCCGGAGGCGCATTCGCGCAATCTTTCGCTTGGCCGCTGGTGGGCCGAGATGATCTCCATTCCATGCATCGTCATGGCTGGTTCCGACATCGCCTCGCTCGCCGATGTCGCCGCCACCGGGGCGGAATTCGCACTGATTTCTGAAGCGGTCTTCGGCGAAGGTCGCGATCCCGCCGCCGCGGTGGCCGCCGCCAACGCACTCCTCGACGAACGCGCGCCGCGCTTCGAGGCTGCATGATGCGCCTTCCGTCTGCCGTCGTGCTGATCCTCCAGGCCACGGCCGCCTTCGCGGTCGAGCAGCCGCAGGCGGGCGTGCCCACCATCGTTGACGGCCCGCGCGTCAGCCCCGGCGAAAGCGCTGAGCCGGCGCCGGATGTCGACCGGCGTCGTTTTGGCACGCGTGAGGACATTGCCTACGGCGCGTTCCAGCGCGGCCTCTACATCACCGCGCTCAACCTCGCCCTGCCGCGCGCCCGCGACGGCGATGCGGCGGCCCAGACGCTCGCCGCCGAGATCCTGTCGCGCGGGCTTGGCGTCAAGCGGGACGAGGCCGAAGCGGCGAAATGGTACCAGTCGGCTGCCGAGCAGAACGTGCCCGAGGCGCAGTTCCAGTACGCGCTGATGCTGCTCGACGGCCGCTATGTCGGCAAGGATCCCGACCAGGCATTCGCACTGATGGAAGAGGCGGCCAACTCCGGCAACCGCTACGCCCAGTTCAACTTTGCCCAGCTCCTTCTCGACCGTGCACGAAGCGCCGACGACGAGAAGCGCGCCGCGGAGTATTTCGAGATGGCGGCCAATTCGGGCTTGGCCGACGCGCAGTTCGCCATGGCGCAGCTCCGCGCGAACGGGTCGGGCGGACGCGACCAGGATCTCGCGGCCGCGCGCCGCTGGCTGGAACTCGCAGCGCGCGCCAATTTCGATACCGCGCAGCTGGAATACGGCACCTGGCTGGTCGAAGGCAGGGGCGGCAAGCTGGACGAGCCTACCGGCTTCCAATGGATCCAGCGGGCCGCGCAGAGCGGCAACGTCGCCGCGCAGAGCCGCCTTGCCAAGCTCCACTATCTCGGGCTGGGCACCGCGCCCGACACCGAGCTGGCCTCCGCATGGTACATCCTCGCCCGCCGCGCCGGTCTGGCCGATCCGATGCTGGAGGACATGCTCGAAGGCCTGAGCGAGGAGCAGCGCCGCCGCGCCATCGCGCGGGCGAACAGGCTTCCGTAACTTCCCCTCTCTTGCCCTTTTTCGGCTTTTGTGGTCTTGGAAGCCCCGAAATCGGCCCTCGGGCGCGTGTCCGGGCGGCGCGAAATTCCCTCATCGAGAAAACAAATGGCCAAGATCAACGGCAACGAAATCCGTCCGGGCAACGTCATCGAGCATGCCGGCGGCCTGTGGGTGGCGGTGAAGACCATGGCGGTGAAGCCCGGCAAAGGCGGCGCCTACAACCAGGTCGAGCTGAAGAACCTCATCAACGGCACCAAGCTCAACGAGCGCTTCCGCTCCGCCGAGACGGTGGAGAAGGTGCGGCTGGAGCAGAAGGACTTCTCCTTCCTCTACGAGCAGGGCGACGCGCTGGTGTTCATGGACACCGAGAGCTACGAGCAGCTCGAGCTGCAGAAGGACTTCGTCGGCGAACGCGCCGCCTTCCTGCAGGACGGCATGATGGTCACCGTGGAGCTTTATGACGAGAAGCCGATCGGCATTTCTCTGCCCGACCAGGTGGTGCTGCAGATCACCGAGGCCGATCCCGTGGTGAAGGGTCAGACGGCCGCCTCGTCCTACAAGCCCGCGGTCCTGGAGAACGGCATCCGCATCCTCGTTCCGCCGTTCATCGAGTCCGGCGAGCGTGTGCTGGTCGACACCAACGAACTCACCTACCTGCGCCGGGCCGACTGAGCCTTGGCCCGTTCAGCCCTCCTCAACGTGATGGTCAACGCTGCCCGCAAGGCGGGCAGCTCGCTGGCGCGCGACTTCGGCGAAGTGCAGAACCTCCAGGTTTCGGTGAAGGGTCCGGGCGACTATGTCAGCCAGGCCGACCACCGCGCCGAGGACATCGTCTTCAACGAGCTGTCGAAGGCGCGCCCCGGCTATGGCTTCCTGATGGAGGAGCGCGGCGCGGTCGCCGGCAGCGACGACCAGCACCGCTGGATCGTCGACCCGCTCGACGGCACCACCAATTTCCTGCACGGCATCCCCAACTTCGCCGTGTCAATAGGCCTTGAGCGGCAGGGCGTGCTGGTCGCCGGCGTCATCTACGCGCCGGCCATCGACGAGCTCTACACCGCCGAGCGCGGCGGCGGCGCGTTCCTGAACGACCGCCGCATGCGGGTGGCCGCCCGCCGCGCCATCTCGGACTGCGTAATCGGCACCGGCATCCCGCATCTGGGCCGCGGCCATCACGGCCAGGCGCTGCTCGACCTGAAGAACGTCATGGGCGAGGCCGCCGGTATCCGCCGCTTCGGTGCCGCCTCGCTCGACCTCGCCTGGCTCGCCGCCGGCCGCATCGACGGCTTCTGGGAGGACAATCTGTCGCCGTGGGACATTGCCGCCGGCGTGCTGATGATCCGCGAGGCGGGCGGTTTCGTCTCCGACCGCAACGGCGGCCAGGACATGTTCGAAAACGGCACCATCGTCGCTGGCAACGAACTGGTCCACAAGGGCCTGCTCGGCCTGCTGGCGAAGAAAGCCGCGTCGCGCTAGTCCGCGCCCGGCCGCAGCCCGCCGTCTTGCTGTCGCCACATGTGCGCGCCATATTGCAGCGCAGCAAGAAGGATTCCTGAATGTCCGCCGCCCGCCTGCCGGCCAACCACGCGCGTTCGCGCCGCCCGCTGCCGTCGAAGGCCGAACTGGTGGCTGACGGGATCGTCCACGCCGTTGGCATTGTCCTGACGCTCGCCGCCGGTGCCACGCTGATAGCGCTCCTGGCCATCGGCACGGCCGGGCCGTGGGAGCGCGTCGCGGCGGTCCTCTACGTCGTTTCGCTGTTGGCGGTCTTCTCGATCTCCTGCGCCTACAATCTGTGGCCCGACACGCCGACGAAATGGCTTCTGCGCCGGTTCGATCACGCCGCGATCTTCGTGCTGATCGCCGGCACCTATACCCCCTTCCTGACCCAGCTCGACCCGGCGACCATGAAGAGCATGCTTGCGGTCGTCTGGGGTGCCGCCGCGGTCGGTGTCGCGGTCAAGCTGCTCTTGCCCGGCAAGCTCGACCGCATCGCGGTGGTCTTCTACCTCGCGCTCGGCTGGAGCGGCGCTGCCATCGTCGGCGACCTCATGGAAACCCTGCCCGCCGCGACGCTCGGCCTCATCCTCGCTGGTGGCATCGTCTATTCGGTGGGCGTCGTCTTCTACGCCTGGGACCGTCTGCGCTTCTCGCGCGCGGTCTGGCACGGTTTCGTCGTGACGGCGGCCGGCCTGCATCTTGCGGCTGCCATGCACTGCCTGGTGCTCGCCAAGGTAGCCTAGCGCGGGCGCCGTCGCCGCCACAATGTCGCCGCGCGGCCGGCTGGCTGCCTCTCTCGCCTTTCAATTTGGTCACAATTCCGATTAGAGTCCGTCGACGAGGCTTGGACTGACGAGGCGCGCATGGCTTTGCTTGGAACGCTGGGGGTGGGCACCACCGCAGCCGAGCAGGATTCGGACCCGCGCGACCTGTCGTCGCCGCAGGTGTTCCTGCTGTCGATGCTCATCTTCCTCGCCATAGCGGGCTTCGTCGCCGCGATCCTGTATCGCCAGATTTCCACGGCCTTTCAGACCAATCCGGGCCTGAACGGGCTGATCGCCGGTGTGCTCGCCGTCGGCATCCTGCTGGTGTTCGGTCAGGTGGTGCGGCTGTTCCGCGAGGTGCGCTGGGTCAATTCGTTCCGCGCCGGCTCCGAAGCCGGCCAGCCGGTGCTGCTGGCGCCGATGAAGTCGATGCTGTCGCGCAACTCGGCGTCGTCGCTGTCGACCACCTCGATGCGTACGATGCTGGATTCGATCGCCACGCGCCTGGACGAGAGCCGTGACATCTCGCGCTATCTGACCGGCCTGCTGGTCTTCCTCGGCCTGCTCGGCACGTTCTGGGGCCTTCTGCAGACGATCGGCTCGATCGGGGCCACGATCCAGGGCCTCGACGCCGCAAGCGGCAACGGCAACGACGTGCTCGCCGCGCTCAAGCAGGGCCTCGCCTCGCCGCTGGCCGGCATGGGCACCGCGTTCTCGTCCTCGCTGTTCGGCCTTTCGGGTTCGCTTATCCTTGGTTTTCTCGACCTGCAGGCCGGCCGTGCCCAGAACCGCTTCTATGTCGAGCTCGAAAACTGGCTGTCCAGCGTCACCGACCCGAACTCCGATATCCCGGTCATCGACCCCTCCAAGGGTGCCTCGGCCGACGAGCTCAAGCTGCTCGGCGAGCGGCTCCGGGCGATGCAGGAGACGGGTGGCGCCGCCAATCCGCGCATCGCCGCGTCGATGGCCAGCCTTGCCGACGGCATATCCGGGCTGGTGAAGAACATGCGCTCCGAGCAGCAGATCATGCGCGACTGGGTCGAGGCGCAGGCGGCCGAGCAGAAGGAACTGCGCAAGACGCTCGACAAGCTCGCCGATTCGATCGGCCGCAAGGAGCGCGTCTGACATGGCGCTCGCCCGCCGCAATGCGCGGACCGTCGACTACTGGCCGGGCTTCGTCGACGCGCTGTCGACGCTGCTGCTCGCCATCATGTTCCTGCTGTCGGTGTTCGTCATCGCGCAGTTCCTGCTGAGCCAGGAGGTCGAGGAGCGCGACGAGGTGCTGTCGCGGCTGAACTCGCAGATCAACGAACTGACCCAGCTTCTCGCGCTCGAGCGTGGCAACACGCAGGACGCGCAGGACCAGTTGCTCAACCTGCAGGCGACGTTGGATATCGCCGAGACGGAGCGCTCACGGTTGGAAGCGCTGCTGGCGCGCGGCGCCGGTGCCGGTGCAGAGGCGCAGGCGCGCGTCGCCACGCTGACCGGCGAGCTGGATAGCCAGCGCGAGGTCAGCCAGCGCGCGCTCAGCCAGGTCGAGCTGCTCAACCAGCAGATCGCGGCGCTGCGCCAGCAGATCGGCGCGCTGGAAGCAGCTCTTGAAGTCTCCGAGCAGCGCGACCGCGAATCCAACACCAAGATCGCCGATCTCGGCCGCCGCCTGAACGTGGCGCTCGCCCAGCGCGTGCAGGAGCTCAACCGCTACCGCTCCGACTTCTTCGGCCGGCTGCGCGAGATCCTGTCCGACCGCGAGAACATCCGCATCGTCGGCGACCGCTTCGTGTTCCAGTCCGAGGTGCTGTTCCCGCCGGGCGGCGAGGTCATCAACGCGGCCGGTCAGGAGGAGATGGGCAAGCTCGCCTCCGCCATCCTGGAGCTCCAGCGCGAGATTCCGCCGGACATCAACTGGGTGCTGCGCGTCGACGGCCATACCGACAACGTGCCGCTGTCGGGAGCCGGCCGCTACCGTGACAACTGGGAGCTGTCCTCGGCGCGCGCCACCTCGGTGGTGAAGTACCTGATCGCGCAGGGCGTGCCCGCCAGCCGCCTGGTCGCCGCCGGCTTCGGCGAGTACCAGCCGCTCGACGAGGGCGACAGCCCGGAAGCGCGCAGCCGCAACCGCCGCATCGAGCTGAAGCTGACAGAGCGGTAGCAGTCAGCGTGTCTGGACGTGCAGGCTTACGCCGGCGTTCCGTTGCAATTCGCCGATTACCGAGAACAGATTGCGCGCGTTCGGATTGCCGCGCGCCCCGAACATACGCATCAGGCTCTTGGGCGGAGTGCCTGTCGCATCCGCCAACTGCTCGAAGCCGATCGTCGCGTTGATGTAGTCGCGCAGGATCGCCTTGCCGGTGTCTACGTCGCCCACCAACAGCGCTTCCACGCCTTCCGTAAGCAAGGCCTCGCGAAAGACAGGGTCGCGCTGCGCCCGCGCCTGCACTGTTTCCTTGAACGATCTCGTCAGCGGCATTTCACGGTTTGCCTTTCCTGCGCAACTTGTATTGAGCCTACCGTGCGTGGGAGGCTTCGATATCCTGTTGCTGACGCCTCTTTGTGCCGCCGGCCAAGAGGATCACCAGCCTCTCGCCATCTTTCCCGAAGTAGAGCCGGTATCCCGGCCCGAAATCGATCTTGTATTCGAAGACGCCCGCGCCGACGCCCTTTACATTCGACGTGTTGCCAAGCGCCAGCCGGGTCAGCGCCGACGTCACCTTGGCGGCGGCAAATGGGTCGAGTTGCTCGAACCAATCGCCGAACAGGCTTTTGCCGGTGCTGTCGACAAACTCCTCGATCTCCGGCATCTATATGGTGCCATATACGGTACTATACGGCGATCCGCAAGCAGTGTCGCCATTCACCGTCAGATGCCCGCCCACAGCGCGACGAGTGCCAGCGCAGCCGGCAACGCCTGCACGTAGAGGATGCGGCGGCTGACGGTTGCCGCGCCGAACAGCCCGGCGACCAGCACGCACAGCAGGAAGAACACTTTCACCGCAAAACCGGCGTCGCCGAGCCAAAGGCCCCACGCCAGTCCGGCGACGAGAAAGCCGTTGTAGAGCCCCTGATTCATCGCCAGCGTTTTCGACTGCGCGGCGAACTCGGCCGTCGTGCGGAACACCTTTCGGCCGGTCGGCTGCTCCCACAACAGCATCTCCAGCACGACGATGTAGACGTGGATCAGCGCGACCAGCGCGATCAGGACCGTGGCGACCATGGCTTCCCCCTCTGTTGCGGGCATTCAGCACCTGCGCCGCGGCTGACGCAAGTGTGGGCCGGCGCTGACCCTTGCCAAGTTGCGCGCGCTTGTATTCCCCTGCCGCCGAAGCATGGAGACGCACATGTCATACGAAAAGCTCGATCAGCTTGGCCGCCGCCTGTCGGCGCTTGAGCATGCCAGCGCAATTCTCGGCGCCGACGAGGCCACCCACATGGCGGTCGGCGGCGGCGAGGCGCGCGCCGAGGCGATGTCGGTGCTGTCGGGCATGTACCACCGCATGGCGACCGAACCGCAGGTGGCCGATTGGATCGAGGCCGCCGGCAGGGAGAACCTGTCGCCCGAGCAGTTGGCCGCCCTGCGCGAATTCCGCCGGCAGTACATTAACCTCACCTGCCTGCCGGCGGAATTCGTCGAGCGCCAGACCCGCACGCGGCTGCGCTCCGAGCAGCTCTGGCGCGAGCTGCGCGCCCGCAACGACTGGGCCGGCTTCCAGCCAGCGCTGGAGGAGAATCTGGCGCTGGTGCGCGAGGAGGCGGCCATGCGCGCCGCCGTGCTGAAGCTCGACCCCTACGACGCGCTGATGGAGCAGTACGATCCGGGCAACTGCGCCGCCGACGTCGCGCCCGTCTTCGCCGACCTGAAGAGTTTTCTGGTCGACTTCGTGCCCAGGGCGCTCGATGTGCAGGAGCGGCGGCTTGCAAAACGCCCGCTTAGGCCGCTCTCCGGCGCCTATCCCGTCGAACGCCAGCGCGAGCTGGGCCTGGCCATGATGGCCGCCGTCGGCTTCGACCTTACCCACGGCAGCCTGTCCGTCTCGCATCACCCCTTCTGCGGCGGCGTGCCGACCGACGTTCGCATCACCACGCGCTATCGCGCGAACGAGTTCCTGTCCTCGCTGATGGGCGTGCTGCACGAGACCGGCCATGCGCTCTACGAGCAGGGCCTGCCGCGGCAATGGGCGCACTGGCCGCTCGGCAAGGCGCGCGGCATGGCCATTCACGAGAGCCAGAGCCTGTTCGTGGAGAAGCAGCTCGGCCGCAACCCCGCTTTCTGGCGCTGGGCGCTGCCTGTGGTCGAGAAGCACCTCGGCGAAGACTGGTCGATCGACGACATCCTGCCGCATGTCCACCGCGTCGAGCGCGGCTTCATCCGCGTCGACGCCGACGAGGTGACCTATCCGCTGCATGTCATCCTGCGCTTCGAGCTGGAGCAGGAGCTCGTTTCAGGCCGGCTTGAAGTGCGCGACCTGCCGGAGGCGTGGGACGCCAGGATGAAGGCCTATCTCGGCCTTTCCACGCTCGACAACCCGGGCGACGGGCCGATGCAGGATGTGCACTGGGCCGCCTCGCTTTTCGGCTATTTCCCGTCCTACACGCTTGGCGCCATGATCGCCGCGCAGATGTGGTCCGCGCTGAAGAAGCAACTGCCGGACGCAGATGAACGCATCGCGAAGGGCGACTTCGCCGCCATCAACGACTGGCGCCGCGACAACGTCTGGTCGCAGGCCTCGATGTGGTCGACGCCGCAGCTGATCGAACGCGCCACCGGCGAACCGCTGAACGCCGCGCACTTCAAGGCGCATCTGGAGCAGCGCTACGGCGGCTAGGAGGCGTCTTGCCTTCTCCCACAAGGGGAGCGGGAACGCGTCGCCGCTTGCGCCGCCCTCTGCCCCCTGTAGTCTCCGCTCCGGGAGGAACCGCGCATGCCCGAGACCTACGACGCCATTGTCATCGGCGGCGGCCTTGCCGGTCTCGTCGCGGCGAACGAGCTGGCCGATCGCGGCAGGAAAGTCGCCATCCTCGAGCAGGAAGGCGAGAACTCGCTCGGCGGGCAGGCTTTCTGGTCGCTTGGCGGCCTGTTCTTCGTCGACAGTCCCGAGCAGCGACGCATGCGCATCCGTGACAGTCGCGAACTCGCCATGCAGGACTGGCTGGGCTCCGCGCAATTCGACCGCGAAGAGGATTTCTGGCCGCGCCGCACGGCCGAGGCCTTCGTCGACTTTTCCGCCGGCGAGATGCGGCCGTGGCTGCACTCGCTCGGCATGCGCTGGTTCCCGGTCGTCGGCTGGGCCGAGCGCGGCGGTGCGCTGGCCCACGGCCACGGCAACTCCGTGCCGCGCTTCCACATCACTTGGGGCACCGGGCCTGGCGTGCTCGAACCGTTCGAGAAGCGGGTGCGCGAACATGCGAGCAGCGGCCTGATCGACCTGAAGTTCCGCCACCGCGCCAGCAAGCTCGTCAAGACGAAGGGCAGGATTTCGGGCGTCGCCGGCGAGATCCTCGAACCTTCGACCGTCGAGCGCGGCCAGCAGTCCGGCCGCGCGGTGGTCGGCGAGTTCGAGCTGTCGGCCGGCACGGTGATCGTCACGTCCGGGGGCATCGGCGGCGACCATGAGCTGGTTCGCAAGAACTGGCCTGTCGATCGCCTCGGCCCGGCGCCGAAGTCGATGGTCGCCGGCGTTCCGCATCACGTCGACGGTCGCATGGTTGCCATCGCGAAGATGGCGGGCGCGGCGACGATCAACACCGACCGCATGTGGCACTACACCGAGGGGGTGCGGAACTGGTCGCCAATCTGGCCGAACCACGGCATTCGCATCCTGCCGGGCCCGTCGTCGCTGTGGTTCGACGCGTTGGGCGAACGGCTGGAGCCGCCCTGCCTGCCCGGCTTCGACACGCTGGCGACGCTGAAGCGCATTCTCGCGACCGGCCACGACTATTCGTGGTTCATCCTGACGCAGGCGATCATCAAGAAGGAATTCGCCCTCTCCGGCTCCGAGCAGAACCCGGACTTCACCTCGAAGAAGTGGAGCGCAGTGCTGAAGAGCCGGCGCGGCGCCGGCGCGCCGCCGCCGGTCGAGGCGTTCAAGACGCATGGCGAGGATTTCATCGTGAAGTCCGACCTCGGCGAGCTTGTCGCTGCCATGAACCGGCTCGCCGGCAACGAACTGCTCGACCCTGCGCGCATCCGCATGCAGGTCGAGGCCCGCGACCGCGAGATCGCCAATCCGTACTCGAAGGACGCGCAGGTCACCGCCATCCGTGGCGCGCGCAACTATCTCGGCGACAAGCTGGTGCGCACCGCGAAGCCGCACCGCATCCTCGACCCCGACATGGGACCACTCATCGCGGTCAGGCTGCACATCCTGACGCGGAAAACGCTGGGTGGCATCCACACCAACACCGACGGCGAGGTGCTGGACGCAAAGGGCGAGGTCGTGCCCGGCCTTTTCGCGGCCGGCGAGGTCGCCGGCTTCGGCGGCGGTGGCTACCATGGCTACAACGCGCTGGAAGGCACCTTCCTTGGCGGATGCATCTTTTCCGGCCGCAATGCCGGGCGCAAGGCGGCCCAATGACCGACGCGATCACCTTCACCAATGCCGACCTCACCGAGCTGACGGAATGGCGGCGCGAGCTGCACCGCCATCCCGAGATATCCGGCGAGGAGGAGAAGACCGCCGCCGCCGTGGTCGATTTTCTTGCTGACACGAAACCGGACGAAGTCGTCACGGGATTGGGCGGCCACGGGGTGGCGGCGATCTACGGCTCCGGCAGGCCGGGGCCGACGATCCTGCTGCGATCGGAGCTCGACGCGCTGCCGATCCAGGAGGTGGGCGACACGCCGCACAAGTCCCTCGTTCAGGGCAAGTCCCATATGTGCGGGCACGAGGGCCACACGACCATCCTTGCCGCCGTAGCCCGCCAGCTTGCACGCAGGCGTCCGGCCACGGGCCGCGTCGTGCTGATGTTCCAGCCGGCCGAAGAAACAGGCAAGGGCGCGGCCGGTGTCACCGCCGATCCGCGCTACGACGCCATTCGCCCCGACTACGCGCTTTCGCTCC
Source organism: Rhizobiaceae bacterium (assembly GCA_019635695.1). GTDB lineage: Bacteria > Pseudomonadota > Alphaproteobacteria > Rhizobiales > Rhizobiaceae > RCIO01. The sequence goes on along the minus strand of JAHBYZ010000049.1, from coordinate 5,840 downwards.
ACAATCTGCCCGGTGTGCCGTTCGGCCATGCGCGGCTGAAGGAGGGCGTGGTGAACTGCGCCTCGCGCGGCATCCGCATCCTGCTCGACGGCCGGACGGCGCACGCGTCGATGCCCGAAACGGGCATCGCGCCGACACGCGCCGTGGCGCGCCTGCTGCCGGCGCTGGAAGATTTGTCTCACGGCCGCTTCGGAGATGACGATTTTGCCCTTGTCACGGTCTGCCACGCCCGCGTCGGCGAGGCCGTGTTCGGCATCGCGCCGGGCCATGCTGAAATCCGCGCCACCCTGCGCACGCGGCTGGATGAGCGCATGGACGATCTGGTTTCGGCAGCCGAGGAGCTCGCCAGCCGCGTCGCCGCTGGCGATGGGCTGCGCTGCGCAATCGACTATGACGAGATATTCGTCGCCTCGATGAACGACGCCGACGCCGTTGCGTGCCTCGCCTCTGCGCTCGAAGCGGAGAACGTCCCGTTCAGCGATGAGGGATTGCCGATGCGCGCCTCGGAGGATTTCGGCCTGTTCGGCCGCGGCTCGAAATCGGCGATGTTCTTCCTCGGCGCCGGCATGGACCTGCCGGCGCTGCACAATCCCGACTACGACTTCCCCGACGACCTGATCCCGGTCGGCGCGCGCGTGTTCGTGCGCGTGGTCAGGCAGATGCTGGGGTAGCCGCGGTCAGAGGCGAAACGGGTTGCTTATCGTCAGCCGCTCTTCGACGACCATGCCTGCGTGAAGATCTTCACTCCAGAAGCGGAGACAGTCTGCGGCCAATGCGGTGGCGATCATGTGCGCGTCGAATATCGCAAAGTTGTGCCGCTCCGCCAGCAACAGCGCGCGCTCGTGAGTGGCCACATCCGGCACGACAATCTTGACGCTGAGCGTGCGAATTGCGCCAATTGCCACGCGTATGTCGGGCCACGACATGCCGAGCTTTCTTCGCGCTATATTGGAGAATTCGTTGAACCCTTGCGTGGAAACGCAACAACCGGACTCGAGGAGGCGCATGGCTGCCAGGTTTCTCGGATCGGTGGAGAAGGCATAGACGAGGACGTTGGTGTTGAGGAAATCCGTAGCGCTCACCGCGCGTTCGCCTCGTCCCGATCGAATTTCCAGCCGGCGGGGAGGGGGCGTTGCAGACGTTTGATCTGCTCGACCGCGCGCTCCCGGCTTCGGTCAAGCTCGATGTCGAAGGCGCGCTCCCCGGCGATGCGGATGTCGATCTCGTCGCCTTCCTTCAGCTTCAATGCGTCCACAACTGCCGAAGGAAGCCTGACAGCCAGGCTGTTGCCCCATTTCGCGACCTGCATCATGGCCTCCTGATATACGTCCCTGGATGTATATCCTTGCCTGCCGTGCGACAAGCCTACTCCGCCGCGCCCCTGAATGCTTCGCCGCCGGCCTCGAACTGCAGTCGCGCCAGCTTGGCGTAGACGCCGCCCTTGGCCACGAGGCTCTGGTGCGTGCCCTGCTCGACGATACGGCCGCCGTCCATGACGAGGATGCGGTCGGCCTTGAGCACTGTCGCCAGCCGATGGGCGATGACGATGGTGGTGCGGCCTTCCATCAGCCGCTCCAGTGCGCGCTGCACCAGCGTCTCGCTTTCGGCGTCGAGTGCGGAGGTGGCCTCGTCGAGCAGCAGGATGGAAGCGTCGCGCAGGATCGCGCGGGCGATGGCGACACGTTGCCTCTGGCCGCCCGACAGCGTCACGCCGCGCTCGCCGAGCGTTGTGTCGTAGCCCTCGGGCAGCGCCGCGATGAAATCATGCGCCAGCGCCTCCTTCGCCGCCGCCTCGATTTCGGTGCGAGAGGCTCCCGGCCGGCCGAAGCCGATATTGTCGGCCGCGCTCGCCGCGAACACCGCGACGTCCTGCGGCACGATTGCCATGCGCGCGCGCAGCTGCGCAGGGTCGGCCTGGGTGATGTCCACGCCGTCGACGAGGATCGAGCCGGAAACGGGGTCGTAGAAGCGCAGCACAAGCGACACGATTGTGCTCTTGCCCGCCCCCGACGGGCCGACGATGGCGACGGTCTCTCCCGGCGCCACCTTGAACGACACCTTGTCGAGCGTCTGCCGGTCGGGCCGGCCGGGATAGGCGAACGACACCTCGCGGAACTCGATGGACCCGACGGGCGGCTGCGGCAGCGCGACCGGGTTGGCTGGCGCCTTGACGGCCGGCTCCTCGGCAAGCAGCTCGGTCAGGCGCTCTGCCGCCCCCGCGGCCTGCGCCAGCTCGCCCCAGACTTCCGACAGTGCCGCGAGTGCGCCGGCAGCGATCACCGAATAGATCAGGAACTGGCCGAGCGTGCCGGGGCTCATCGCCCCCGAGAGCACGTCGCGCGAGCCGACCCACAGCACCGCGACCACCGACACGAACATGGCGAAGATGGCGATGAAGGTCAGGATCGAGCGGGCGAAGATCGAGCGCCGCGCCGCCTGGAAGGCCGCCTCCACCGCCGATGCGAAGCGGCCGGTCACCAACCGCTCGTTGGTGTAGGCCTGCATGGTGCGCACCGACGAGATCTGCTCCGAGGCGTAGGCGGTTGCATGCGCCAGCGTGTCCTGCGCCGCGCGAGAGCGGCGCTGCACGTTGCGGCCGAGCCCGACCAGCGGCAGCACCACCACCGGAATCGCCAGCAGCACGTAGGCCGACAGCTTGGGCGACGTGAACACCATCATGCCCGCGGCGCCGATGCCCATGATGACGTTGCGCAGGGCGACCGAGGCCGTGGCGCCGACGACGGACTTGATCTGCGTGGCGTCGGCGGCCAGCCGCGACACGATCTCGCCGGACTGCGTGCGGTCGAAGAAGGCCGGCGACAGCGACGCCACATGCGCGAACACGTCCCGCCTGAGATCGGACACCACGCGCTCGCCGAGCGAGATCACGTAGTAGTAGCGGGCGGCCGAGGCCAGCGCGAGCACGGCTGCGATGACCAGCAGCATGGCGAAATACTGCGCCACGAAGGTGCTGTCGCCGCTGATGAAGCCGTTGTCGACCATGCGCCTCACCGCCAGCGGCAGCGACAGCGTGGCGGCGGCCGCCAGCGTCAGGAAGAAGAGCGCCGCCCCCACCATGCCGCGATAGCGGGCCAGATAGGGGAACACGCGGCCGAGCGGCCTCAGATTGCGTCGGCTCCTGTCGTCGCTGTCCCCGGCCATGCTTCCCATCCGATCCTTGTGCCTGTGGCCACCCGATTTGCGGTTCCACATCGCGGCTTGTCTCGCCGCCGGGCCTCATGTATAGGCACGCGCACGATTTTGCGAAGCCGTAGCCTCCACAGGCCGCGGCTTCAAGTTTTCAGGACCGGGTGATTTGCCGCAGCGCGGCCGCCCCGCCAGCCAGGACGACGACGATGCGTGAGAAGATCCACCCCGAATACCACACCATCAAGGTGGTGATGACCGACGGCACCGAGTACCTGACGCGCTCCACCTGGGGCAAGGAAGGCGACACGATGAACCTCGACATCGATCCCAACTCGCACCCGGCCTGGACCGGCGGCCAGCAGCAGCTGCTCGACCGTGGCGGCCGCCTGTCGAAGTTCAAGAGCAAGTTCGCCAATCTCGGCATCTGAGCCGCAGTCCAGCGAAATTGGAACGAGCCCGCTTCGGCGGGCTTTTTCATGTCTGCAAACGCGTGACGTGCTTGCAGCTCACTGAGCATATTGCTAGGTCGGGCGATGGAGAGCGGGGCCACGGGAAATCTGGCGCGGGTCGAGAGGCCTCGCGCGGTCGGTCGTCCCGGCCTGACGGAGCGGCTTTCGGGCGCCGTCTGGGGTGCAGTCAATCGCTCTGCCGCGGGCAAGGCGGTGCAGGACGTCTACCTGCGCGGCGTCGGCTATGTCTGGATGCGCCGCCTCATCGGCCGCCGCACGCTTATCGAGGGCGGCGACGCGTTCGCCGCGCTTGTTCCGGATCGCGGCGTGATGCTGGTGGCCAATCACCGCAGCTATTTCGACTTCTACGGCGTAGCCGTCACAATGCTGGGCCTGCCGACGCCCTGGTTGCGCCGCATGCACTTTCCGGTGCGCGGCGGGTTCTTCCACACGCATCCGGCCGGCTTCGCGCTCAACCTCGTCGCCGGGCTGGGCGTGATGTATCCGCCCTTCTTCCATGAGCGCGACCGCCACGCCGTCAACCGCGCCGGCCTCGACTTCCTGGGGCAGCGGCTGCGCGAGGAGGCTGGTTCGATCGTCGGCATCCACCCGGAAGGCGGACGAAACCGCTCGGATGACGCCTATTGCCTGCAGCCGCTCAGCCCCGGCGCTGGCGAACTGGCGCTGAGGGCCAACCCGATCGTCGTGCCCGTCTTCATCAACGGCATGCCCAATTCGGTCGGCGCGGTGCATGCCGCGGGACGCAAGACCGCCGCGCGGCGCGATTACCCGCTGATCGTCGTCTTTGGCGAACCGCTCGACATGACCGATCTTGTGGCGGCGGGACCGTCGCCGCGTGGTTTCAAGGCAGCCGTCAGCCGCTTCGGGGACGCGATTCTGGCGCTGGGCGAGCGCGAGCGGGCCTTGCGTGCCGCATGCGCCGCCGGTGTCATCGACGATGCCGACGCGCGTTGGCTCGCCAACCGGGGCGGCGGTCGCTGGTACGCACACCGGTAGGCGCGCTATCCTCATGGCCTTGCGGTTGACAGCGCCGCGCGCCGCGGCAAAGGTCGGCCACCTGTCAGGAGGTCGCATGCGCGCCGTCTTCGTCCAGCTCCAGTGCCAGCCGGGCCGCACCTACGAGGTGGCCGACCATCTCTACGAGCGCGAGATCGCCTCCGAACTCTACTCCACCAGCGGCGAATACGATCTGCTCCTCAAGATCTACATCGAGGAGCACGAGGACATCGGCAAGTTCATCAACGACAACGTCGCCGACGTGCCCGGAATCGTCCGTTCGCTGACGACGCTGACCTTCAGGGCGTTCTGAAGGTCTTGAGGCCAGATAGCCTCAGCAGGAGCCGCCGAAGCCCGGGTCCAGATAGCACTGCGGCAGCGAGACGTTGGAGAAGAAGTCGGGCCACGGCTTGGGCTTGTAGTAGAACAGCGTCACCGGCTTCGAGCGGCGCGTGCTGCCATCGGCGAACTTGATGACCGGCGTGACACTGTGCAGCGACGACTTGTCCGAAAACATCTTCAGCCGCGCCAGGTACTCCTTGACGTTCTTGTTGCCGCGGATCGGCAGGTCGATGGCGTAGTTCTCCTTGCCGGTGGGCAGCTCCACGTCGATGTAGCGCAGCGCATCCGCCGCCATCGCGCCGCCGTCGCCGCACTCGGCCACCGCCTCCTCGATCTCGATGACGGTCAGCGTGATCGGCACGCTGAACTGCTCCTTGATCGGGTAGACGTTGCCGCGGTCGTCCGAATATTCGTACTCCAGCTCGCCCGTCGCCGTGGTCTGCAGGATCTGGTCGCCGGACACGAAGTCCGCCACTTCGCCGAACCCGACCTTGTTGAACACCTGCGAGCGGCAGACGTTCAGCTTGTCGTGGGATTCGCAGTGGAACCGCTCGTTGGCCAGCGCGTCGGTGTCGACACCGGCCTCCTGCAGCGCGCTCAGGATCGACACGTCGGCGCCTTCCTCGAACCCGTCGAGCGAAACCTTGTAGTCCGGCGAGAATTCGCCCTCCCGCTCCGGGCTGGTGAAGCGGACTGTCATCTTGGGGTTCTGCACCGGTCCCCAGCCGTGGTTGAGGAAGTTGAAATCGGGGCGGAAGCCGACGCAGCCGATGTGCTGCTGCAGCGAAAGCATCGGCTTGCGGTAGGCGTCGCTCCACGCGACTTCCAGTTCCATCGAGTCGAGTTTCACCCGGGAGTTGTCGGTCGTCTTCATCCCGACTT
>JAHBYZ010000048.1 GCA_019635695.1 Rhizobiaceae bacterium | reverse complement strand
CAAACACACGGCTGATATCTCACTATAAAACTATGCTTTCGGGCGACATCGAGCGGCTTTTCCGTGAAGATGTATTTGTTGACTTGTATTCTGCGAATAAGAAGAATGCGCGCGCGCTTTGGTCCGGCGTGTGCTGCATATTGGCTAGTTCTCTTGCTGATCAGACGGCGGCGAATAGTTACATGGTAGATGACCTGGATACGGCATTCTTGTTTTCGAAGTCTGAAGTGCCTGACGAAGAGGTAACGATATTCTTCGATGCATATCGCAGCCTACTTAATATGATCCTGGTGCCAAAATCCCACGTCGCAGCGATAAATAGGCTAGGTGCCAGGGACACTATAGATTACATTCAAGGCAATGGAATTGGAAATCTTGTTGAAGCGCAGGTTCCTGGCGTGCTCACCATAGGCTCAGGAGATTATCTGGAATACTATAGGGCGCGAAATAATCAGATTCAAGAATTTCTCGATGTTTGGCGTCTCCCACATGCGGATTTTACTTTTTATAAGATTTAGAAGCCAGCGTGCGGTCGAAGCTGATCCTCCCGCTTCGTTGTCCCGGAAGGCAAGCGGCGCGTTAGCGCTGGATGGCTGTTCGGCATGACGTAATGGGGACAAATCCGCCCCCAACGCCTTGCCGCTCCGCCCTTCCCGCCAAAATCTATCCCCACCCTCTCCACCTCCCCCATATTCGCCCCACCTCCCGCGCGGGAAACGGTGGCGCAGCCGAGCTACCGGGCGGGAGGCGGTGCCGGTCGGGCGGGAGTGGCGTCTCGCTGGGCGATGAGCCCCCACGATCGGGTCCCATGGCAGCAGAAGCCGCGATGACGCGGGGGACAGTTGCGGGACAAGAGAGCCGGACGGGCGGCCGCGAGGTCGCACGAAACTACACTAGATGAGCGACGTCGCTGCCGCCCGTCTTCCCACCGAGGTGGGCTTTCCGGCCAATAGCCAGACGCTTCGGCGGGCGTGGTGCCGGAAGGCCATGCCCTTGCCGTGTCGGCAGCTCCGGTGCATATTATTTCCGAGCGTCGAAAAAAACATAAGCACCGCTCTCTGGGAGGAGATCATGGGCTTGTTCGCGCGCGCCGCCGCGGCGCTTGCATTTGCTCTTGCCGGTTGGGTGGCCGTGCCCGCGTCGCAGGCCGCCGAGCGCCCGGCGCCGCAGGAGATCCTGCGCGACTGGTATTACCTGATGAACGAGCTGGTGCGGCACACGGCGACCTACTCGCCGCCGGTCGCCAGCCGCTCCTTCGGCTATCTCGGCGTCACCGCCTTCGAGGCCGCCGTCGGCGGCTCGGACAGGCTCGTCTCGCTCGTGGGGCAGCTTCACGGGCTCGAATCCGTCCCGGCGCGCGAGGCCGGCGCCGTCTATGACGAGACGATTGTCGTCAGCGCCGCCATGTCCGACGCGATCATCTTCTATTTCGGCAATACCGGTCCGACGGGCCTGCGCGCCATCAAGACGGCGCAGACGAAGTGGCGGGCCCGCGTGGTCGAGGGCGTCGCCGAGGATGTCGTCGCGCGCAGCGAGGCGTTCGGCAAGGCGATGGCGGCCAGCATCCACGAGTGGTCGCTTGGCGACGGTGGCGCGGTCGTCGAGAACATGGGCTTTCCGGACGGCTGGGATCTGCCGAAGGGCGAGGACAAGTGGGTGCCGACCAACCCGATCAAGCAGCAGCAATATCCGCTGCTGCCGAACTGGGGAAACAACCGCACCTTCGCCATTCCCGACGGCGCGACCTGCGCTACCCCTGGCAACCCACCCTACGGCACCACGCCGGACACGCAGTTCTACAAGGAAGCGCGCGAGGTCTACGAAGCCGGACGCAACGCGACGCCGGAGACCATCGCCATCGCGCGCTTCTGGTCGGATGATCCGATGCTGTCGATGACGCCGCCCGGGCACTGGGTGTCGATCGCACAGCAGGTCGCCGAGCGCGCCGACCTCTCGCTGGAGGAAAATGTCGACCTGCTGGCGCGCATGGGCATCGCCATGTCGGACGCGTTCGTCGGCTGCTGGCGCGAAAAATACGTCCACAACCTGATCCGGCCGATCACCTACATCAAGCGTGTCATCGACCCGAAATGGGAGCCGATCCTCAACACGCCGCCTTTCCCGGAATATCCGAGTGGACACAGCACCGTGTCGGGCGCCATGGATGCCGTGCTGACCGGCTTCTTCGGCGACAACTACGCCTTCGAGGACAACACCGGCTCGCCGGACGGCCGAAATCCGCGCCATTTCGCAAGCTTCCGCGAAGCCGCCGAGGAGGCCGGCATCTCGCGCCTCTATGGCGGCATCCACTTCCACTCCGCGATTGTCGACGGGCTGACGCAGGGACGCTGCATCGGCGAATATGCGAATGCGCTCAAGACGAGGAAGCAGCCATGAGCGCCGGCTTGGAAGCATGCCGCCCCCACCACCGCCTACTGCGGTCCCCCTCCCCCGCTTCGCAGGGGAGGATCAAGGTCGCGGCCGGCCGCGCCGGTGGTTCCTCCCCTGTTTACGGGGGAGGGGGACCACGCGAAGCGTGGTGGAGGGGGCGTAACCTCCTCAGCGTTTCAGCGGTGCTGCTAACCTTCAACACAGTTCCCGCTCTCGCGCAGACCGCCGCACCCGCGCCCAAACTCCCGGCCTTCACCGACGAGACCGCCTCATCCGGCCTCGCCCACACCTTCGCGGGCGAATGGGAGTTCATGGTCGGCGGCGGGGCAGCCGCGTTCGACTGCTCCGGCGACGGGTTCCCGGAACTGGTACTCGCCGGCGGCGTCAACAAGGCGCAACTCTTCCGCAACGCCAGCACGCGCGGCGGCGCGCTGAAATTCGAGCCGCAGGAGAGCGGGCTGGAGATCGATCAGGTGTCCGGGGTCTACCCGGCCGATATCGACGGCGACGGCATCACCGACCTGATCCTGCTGCGGGTCGGCGAGAATGTCGCGATGCGGGGCCTGGGCGAATGCCGCTTCGAGCGTGCCAATGAGGCGTGGCGCTTCGCCGGTGGCGACTCGTGGTGGACCTCGCTCGCGGCCACCTGGGAGAAGGGCGCAAACTGGCCAACCGTCGCGCTCGGCAGCTACATCGACCGCGAGGAGGAAATATCGCCCTGGGGATCGTGCACCGACAACTGGCTGCTGCGACCCGCCGCGGACGGCCGCGGCTTCGATTCGCCCGTGGTCCTCAAGCCGAGCTTCTGTCCGCTGTCGATGATGTTTACCGACTGGAACCGGTCCGGCACGCCGTCGCTGCGCGTCTCCAACGACCGCGAATATTACGAAGGCGGCCAGGAGCAGATGTGGAAAATCGAGCCCGGCAAGGAGCCGGCGCTCTACACGCTTGCGGAAGGCTGGCGGCTGCTGCGCATCTGGGGCATGGGCATCGCCGGCTACGACCTGAACAGCGACGGCTACCCGGAATATTTCCTGACCTCGATGGCCGACAACAAGCTTCAGACGCTCGCCGAGATCCCGGCCGGCGGCGGCCCGAAGCCGTCCTACGCCGACATCGCCTTCAAGCTCGGGGTCACCGCGCACCGGCCCTATTTCGGCGACGACCTGAAGCCGAGCACTGCCTGGCACACTGAGTTCCAGGACGTGAACAATGACGGCCGCGCCGACATCTACGTGGTCAAGGGCAATGTATGGGAGATGCCAGACTTCGCGATGAAGGACCCCAACAACCTGTTGCTGCAGAAGGCCGACGGCACATTCGAGGAGGCCGGCGACCGCGCCGGCGTGGCCAGCGTGAAGCAGGGCCGCGGGGGTGCGGTGGTGGACCTCAACCTCGACGGGCTGCTCGACATCGTCGCGGTCAACCGCAACGAAGGCTCGGAGGTGTGGCGCAACACCGGCGGGCAGGCCGACGGTCACTGGCTGCAGTTCCGTCTCGCCCAGGACGGTCCCAACCGCGACGCCATCGGCGCCTGGGTCGAGGTGCGCTGCACCGGCGATGTCGTGCTGCGGCGCGAGATCACGGTCGGCGGCGGCCATGCCGGCGGCCATCTCGGCTGGGTGCATTTCGGTCTCGGCAGCGATACGCAGGCCGAGCTTCGCGTCATCTGGCCGGACGGGCAGGCCGGCGAATGGGAGCGGCTCGCCGCCGACAGCTTCTACACGGTCGAGCGCGGCAAGGCGGCGGCCAAGTGGGAGCCGAAGGGGTAGGCTACGCCACCTCGCGCCTGGCGCTCGCTGCGGCGACTGGCGCGGAGATCTCCTCGTCCAGCGCGGTCAGCGCCGTCATCGCGCTGCCTTCGCGGATCAGCGGCATCTCGTCCGGTTCGGTGGCGAACGAGATCGCGCCGGAATGCTGCCCGCCGGCGGTCTGGGCGATGGCCTCGCGGATCGGCTGCTCCAGCATGTCGAAGGCGAGGGCCCCCGGTCCGACGACGGCCACCGGCGCCGGGTCGAACAGCGCAAACAGGCTGCCCAGCCCGTAGCCGATCGCCTCGCCGGCTCGCATGAACGCCGCGCGTTCGGGTCCGTCCACGGCGCGCGCCCGATCGGCCAGCGCCTCGATCTCCGCTTCGGGAATGTCGGCGGGCGGGGCGTCGTTCTCGCCACCGCCGGCAGCGGCGCGCACGACCGCGTAGCTGCCTGCATACGCCTCCACGCAGCCCAGCCTGCCGCAGCGGCACAATGCGCCACCGGGTCGGTGGATCATGTGGCCGAACTCGCCGCCGGAGGAGTGCGTGCCGGTGAACAGCTGGCCCTTCTGCATGAGGCCCATGCCGATGCCGTCCGACAGAAGGATGGCGAAGAAATCGTCGCGGTAGCGCTGGGGCCAGCGCCACTTGAGCGCCACGGCGATCATGTTGCAGTCGTTCTGCACGGTCACCGGCGCGTCGAAGCGTGCGGCCAGCAGCGGCCCGAAGGCGATATCGGCGTGCGGCGTGATCGGCGACCACAGCATGCGCGTTCCGCCGGCGTCGGTAATGCCCTGCACGGCCAGCACGATGCGTGCCGGCGGCTGGCCGCCCGATGCCAGTTTCTCGATCGCGTCGACCACGGCGCCGACAAGCGCGTCGCGTCCCATGGTCAGGGTCGGCAGGCGCGTCGTCTCCTCGCGCGTGACCGCGCCGTCATAGGCGACCAGCGTGGCCCACAGCTGGTTCAGGGTCAGCACCACGACGGCGACGGAAGCGCGCGCGGGGTTGAGGCCGAGCGCCACCTGCGGGCGACCGCGGCGCGCGAGCACGCCTTCCGGCGCCTTCGCCTCGACCAGCGTGCCTTCGGCGATCAGGTCCGCGGAAATGGCCGAAATCGTGGAATTGGACAGCTCGGTCGCCGCGGCGATCTCGGTGCGCGACAGCTGGCCGAGCCGGCGCACGGCCGCCAGCACCATGGCGCGGTTGCGACGCCGCAGATCGTCGTGGCGCACGCCTACCGTCATGCCGTCATTCCTCCCGCGCCGTCGCGTGCCGATTCTTCGTCTTCACGAGGCGGGTGTCGCACGTCTGCCGGCGCGATGCGATATTGACATGGATGCGTCTCTGAGTCATTAATTTTTTCGAGGCTCGAAAAAATGGGCTTCGACGGACGCAGTCCTGAACGCTACGCGCCGACGGGCGCAGGGAGGAAAACATGAAGAAGTTCGCAGCCGCCGTGCTGGCGGGTGTTGCCATGTCGTTTGCGCTGCCGGCGGTCGCCACCGCGGCCGGCAAAACGATTGCGGTCTCCTGGAAGACCTTCCAGGAAGAGCGCTGGAAGACCGACGAGGCGGCGATCAAGGCCGTCGTCGAGGCTGCCGGCGACAAGTACATCTCGACCGACGCCCAGGGCTCCGCCCAGAAGCAGGCCGCCGACATCGAGGGCCTGATCTCGCAGAACGTCGACGTCATCCTCGTGGTGCCGTTCGATTCCGACGCCATCCTGCCGTCGATCGAGAAGATCAACAACGCCGGCATCAAGGCGATCGCCTATGACGTGCAGTTCGAGGATCCGAACGCGCTGTACATCACCTTCGACAACGTGGGCGTCGGCCGCCTGATGGCCAAGACCATGCTCGAGAAGGGCAAGCAGGAAGGCAACTTCGCCTTCATCAAGGGCGACAAGGGCGACCCGAACGCGACCTTCCTGTTCATGGGCATCACCGAGGTGCTCAAGGCGAACATGGATTCCGGCAAGATCAAGAACGTCTGCGAGACGTTCACCGACGGCTGGAAGCCGGACGCTGCCCAGAAGAACATGGAGCAGTGCCTGACCGCGAACAACAACAACGTCGACGCCGTGATCTCGGAGAATGACGGCATGGCCGGCGGCGTCGTCGCCGCGCTCGAGGCGCAGGGCCTGGCCGGCACCGTGCCGGTGACCGGGCAGGACGGTGACAAGGCGGCGCTGAACCGCGTCGCGCTGGGCACCCAGCTTGTGTCGGTGTGGAAGGATTCGCGCGTGCTGGGCAAGATGGCCGGCGAAGCCGCCGTCGCTCTGGCCAACGGCACCGCGATGGATGCACTGCCGGGCGTGTCCAAGTTCAAGGACGGCAAGAAGGGCGTCGAGATGAACTCGATCCTGATCGCGCCGAACCCGATCACCAAGGACAACCTCGGCGACGTGATCGGCGCCGGCTGGATCGGCAAGGCCGAAGCCTGCGCCGGCGTGGCCGCCGGCTCGGTCGCGGCCTGCAACTGATACCGTTGCCACGATCCCTGATCTGAAACAGAATGGCCGCGTCATCCGCAAGATGGCGCGGCCTTTTCATAAGCAAGAAGACCCTCAAAGGCCTGCCGGGGAGGCGACAGCCATGAGTACGTCCACCGATTCGATTCAAACGAACCGGGAGTCACCGGGCGTTGCGGAGGAAGGCGCGATCATGCGCTTCTTCCGCGCCACGGAAATCGACACGCGCATGCTTGGCATGGTCGCCGCCCTGCTGGTGATCTGGGCCGGATTCGACATCTACAGCGGAATCCTCAGGGAAAATTTCGGCCTGTTCGGCGGCGCTTTCCTGACGCCGCGCAACCTGTGGACGCTGCTCGCGCAGACCTCGTCCATCGCGGTCATGTCGACCGGCATGGTGCTGCTGATCGTCATGCGCCAGCTCGACCTGTCGGTCGGCTCGATGCTGTCCACCATCGCGGTGGCAACCGGCGTGGTCCAGGTGTTCGAACTCGGACCGTGGCTCGGCGTCGGCCACCCGGCGATCTGGATCATCGCGGTCGTGTTCGCGCTGCTGCTCGGCGCCGCCATCGGCGCGCTCAACGGCGTGCTCACGGCCTATGCCGGCATCCCGGCCTTCATCGTCACGCTCGGCGGCCTCATCGCCTACAGCGGCGTGGCCTGGGCGCTTATTCGCGGCGAGACGGTCGCGCCGATGGACAAGACGTTCAAGCTTCTCGGCGGCAACGGGCCGCTGGCCTCTATCGGCGTTACCTGGAGCTGGATCATCGGCATCGTCGCCTGCGCGCTGGTGATACTGATGCTCTACAACGGGCGCCGCCAGCGGGCACGCGTCGGGTTCCCGCAGCGGCCGCTGTGGGCGGAAGCCTTCCTGGCGATCTGCGCCGGCGTGGCCATCCTCGGCATGACCGCCGTCGTCAACTCCTATCCGTGGCCGCCGAAGGTGATCGAGACCTACGCGCTTGCCAACGGCATCACGATCCCGGCCGGTGTCGAGGACCGCATGGGCGACGCCATCTGCAAATCCGGCGAGGCGATCGTGCGCTGCCAGCAGGGCCTGATCTACTATACGGGCTTCGCGATCCCCGTGCTGATCGCCTTCGCCGTCGGCATAGCGATGACCTTCATCGCTTCGCGCACCTCGTTCGGCCGCTACGTTTACGCCACCGGCGGCAACCCCGAGGCGGCGGAACTGTCCGGCATCAACACCAAGTGGCTTACCGTCAAGGTCTTCATTCTGATGGGCGTCCTGGTGGCCGTCTCCGCGGTCATCACATCGGCGCGCCTGGATGCGGCGACCAACTCGCTGGGGCAGCTCAACGAGCTGTACGTGATCGCCGCCGTCGTGATCGGCGGCACGTCGCTGGCAGGCGGCATCGGCACGATCTACGGAGCGATGCTGGGCGCGCTGCTTATGCAATCGCTGCAGTCGGGCATGACGCTGCTCAATTTCGAGTCCGCCTACAAGGACATGGTCGTCGGCACGGTGCTGGTCACCGCGGTGTTCGTCGACCAGTTCTACCGTCGTCGCGTGAAGTGAGGAGGCCGTCATGGCGAACACACCGCTCGTCGAGCTGCGCGACATCTCGATCGCTTTCGGCGGCATCAAGGCCGTCGACCACGCTTCGGTCGACCTGTTTCCCGGCGAGGTGGTCGGCCTGCTCGGCCACAACGGGGCGGGAAAGTCGACGCTGATCAAGATCCTGTCCGGCGCATACAAGCGCGATGCAGGCCAGATCTTCGTCAATGGCCAGGAGGCCACCATCAACAACCCGCGCGATGCCAAGAAGTACGGCATCGAGACGATCTACCAGACGCTTGCGCTTGCCGACAACGTGGACGCGGCGGCCAATCTGTTCCTCGGCCGCGAGATGAAGACGCGCTGGCGCACCCTCGACGACACGGCGATGGAGGCCGAGGCGCGCAGGGTGATGGGCAGGCTCAATCCGCGCTTCCGCCGGTTCAAGGAGCCGGTGAGCAAGCTCTCGGGCGGCCAGCGCCAGTCGGTGGCGATCGCGCGCGCCATCCTGTTCAATGCCCGCATCCTGATCATGGACGAGCCGACCGCGGCGCTTGGGCCGCAGGAGACGGCGCAGGTGGGGGAACTGGTCAAGCAGCTCAAGGCGGATGGCATCGGCATCTTCCTCATCAGCCACGACATCCATGACGTTTTCGATCTCGCCGACCGCGTCTGCGTGATGAAGAACGGCCAGGTGGTGGGCACCGCGAAGACCTCGGACGTAACCAAGGACGAGGTGCTGGGGATGATCATCCTCGGCAAATGCCCGCCCGGCGCCGTTCCCGGTCCTGGAGCGATGAAGGCGGCGGCCTGAAGACTACAGCGGCCCGAACAGGAACACCGCGCCAAGCACGGCGCCGGTCAGCACGAAGCCAGCGCTGAACCAGCGGTATGGGCTGGCCTGCGGGCGCGGCCCGAAAGTCAGGGTGTCCTCGACGAAGGAGGCCATTGCGACGCGCGCCGCCATCTCGGCGCGGTTCAGATCGCCTGCCTGCTGCCTGCTGTCGCCTGCGGGACGCAACACTGCCAGCACGGCACCCTCCTCATCGCTCCCCCTCTTCAAAGCAGTGGGGAATCGCTCCTCGACAGGGAGTGTGGGACCATCAGGTTCACGCCGGGTTAAGAAGGTGCTTCCTCCCCGGCGCCGCTCCGACACAGCCGATGCCGGACGGAAAAACGAGAGAGGCCCGCGCCGCGGGCCTCTCTATTTCGCCTTCGCGCGCGATGTCAGGCCGCAGCGCGGGCCTGCCGGTCGAAGAACAGGGCCTGGCTGATCAACGCCTTCACCATGTCGGGATTGAACGGCTTGGTGACGAGGAAGGTCGGCTCCGGGCGTTCGCCGGTGAGCAGGCGCTCCGGGAAGGCGGTGATGAAGATCACCGGCACCGGGGTCATGCCGAGGATCTCGTTGACGGCGTCGATGCCTGACGAACCGTCGGCCAGCTGGATGTCGGCCAGCACCATCTTCGGGCGCTTCTGCGCGAACAGCTTGGTGGCCTCAGCGTGAGTGCGCGCGGTGCCGACGACGCGATGGCCAAGGCTCTCGACCATTTCCTCGATGTCCATGGCGATCAGCGGCTCGTCCTCGATGATGAGGATGTCAGTGGCGACCTGACGGGAAATGTCGCGGCTCGCCTCGCCGATCAGCTCGGCGAACTCGGCCTCGTCGATGGCCAGCACCTCGGCCGCCTCGGATTCGTTGAAGCCCTCGACCGCGACGAGGAGGAAGGCCTGGCGGGGCCGCGGCGCCAGCGCCGAGAGGTTGGCCTGGGCGCTGCGCTCCCAGGGTGCGGCGTTGGAGTTGTCGGGAATGCGAATGTCGATCGCGGTGAACAGGCGGGTGAAAAGCTGGTACAGCGCGATACGGTCGTTCGATGCCTTCGGGAAGATGTCGAAGTCGGCAATGACGGCTTCGAGCAAAGCCGCCACGAGCGCGTCGCCGCTGGTCTGTGATCCCGACACGGCGCGCGCGAAACGGCGCAGATAGGGCAGGTGCGGCGCAATCGTTGCAGACAAACTCATTGAAAGGTCTCCGTGAAATCCTGGCGGCCGTCCCCATAAGTGGTCGCCAATCCACACCAAAACTGCGCTCCGCGAAAAAAGTTCCGCCCGACTGGAACAAAATTATCAGCCCCGCGTTTGTGGCCGGACCAGCAGTGTGGGCGCGCCATAGATGTGCCCCGTGGGCTGCCGGGCAGCCGGATCATTCCGGCCAAGGGGCAACAGAGGCGTTAGAGAATGTCTGGCATGGACAAAAATCCGCGGCGTGGCCAAGGCGGCCAGAACAAGGCGGACGGGCTCGGCTCGAATTCCGAGATCGGCCGGAAGCTGAAGCAATACTATGACGAGCTGGTCACCGAGCAGGTGCCGGATCGTTTCGCCGATCTGCTGCGGCAGCTCGATACCAAAGAGTCCGGTTCGAAGAAGGAGTGACCATGGCTGGCCATGACGCAACCTTCAAGGACGACCTCATCAAGGCGATCCCGAGCCTGCGCGCCTTCGCGATCTCGCTCAGCCAGCGCAACGACCGCGCCGACGACCTGGTGCAGGAGACGCTGGTGAAGGCCTGGGACAAGCAGGCTAGTTTCCAGATGGGCACCAATCTCAAGGCCTGGCTGTTCACCATCCTGCGCAACGAGTTCTATTCGCAGATGCGCAAGCGCGGACGCGAGGTGCAGGACAGCGACGGCGTCATCACCGCCGGGGTCGCCATTCATCCCGGCCAGCAGGGGGCGATAGACCTCAAGGATTTCCGCAAGGCACTGGAAACGCTGCCGGAGGACCAGCGCGAGGCGATCATCCTGATCGGCGCCTCGGGGTTCTCCTACGAGGAAGCGGCGGAGATCTGCGGCGTGGCGGTCGGCACGATCAAGAGCCGCGTCAGCCGCGCACGCACGCGCCTGCAGGAAATCCTCGGCATAGATGGCGAAGGCGATTTCGGCCCCGACGCCATTTCCTCGCAGGTTCTGGGCTCAGTCGCCGTCGTGTGAGCCGGCCCTGCTGCCGATCGCCTGCACGAGCGCCTCGACGAGCTCGGCGCCGAAATACGGCTTGCCGACTACCGGCACGCCGGGAAACGGGACAAGCAGCGCGTCCTGTGCGACATGGCCGGTGGCGAAGATGAAGGGAATGCCGCTCTCGACCAGCTGCCTTGCCAGGCCGGTCGTCGGCTGGCTGCCCAGCATCAGGTCGAAGATGGCGGCGTCGAAGCGGGCGGACAACGCGCCCGCCGCGGCATCCAGCGTGCGGGCGACGCGGACTTCGGCAGCGCCATGCTCGCGGCATATCTGTTCGACGTCCAGCGCGATCAGCGCCTCGTCCTCGAGCAGCAGGATCCGCAAGCCTTCAAGGGGTCGGCCCAAATCGACAATCTCCGCGACGCCGCCGCTGCGCGCCGAATGGCGCGGGCCGGGGGCGTCTTGGTCGCAGGTGCAGACCCGGCTGTCTGCCTCATTTGACACAGCGTCCCTCAACGCGGCACCGTATGACTGGGCCTTCTGGGGAGATTGCTGCGCATGAGCACGGGAGCCAAGGCCGGCATACAGGTGCCCTGCTCGTTCTGCCCGCTGCGCAAGCAGCCGGCCTTCCGCGACTTCGCGCCGGAGGAACTGGAGTTCGTGCACCGCTTCAAGAAGGGCGAACTGCGCGTCGAGCGTGGCGCGACGGTGCTCGCCGAGGGCGCGGCCAGCGCGCATTTCTACACGGTGCTGGCCGGCTGGGGCTTCCGCTACAAGCTGCTCGCAGACGGGCGCAGGCAGATCGTCAACTATGTAGTGCCCGGCGATCTCGTCGGCCTGCAGGGCACGCTGATGGGCGAGATGCAGCATTCGGTCGAGGCGCTGTCGGCGATGACGTTGTGCGTGTTCGACCGCGAGCGGCTGTTCCGGCTCTACGAGAAGCACCCGTCGCTGGCATACGACGTGACGTGGATCGCGGCGCGCGAGGAATGCATGCTCGACGAGAACCTGCTGGCGGTCGGGCGCCGTTCGGCGACTGAGCGGCTGGCCTACCTGCTGTCCTTCCTGCGCGACCGGGCGCGGGGCACCGGCTTCGGCGTGGAGGGGCGGATCCCGATCACCCAGCAGCATGTGGCGGATACGCTCGGCCTGTCTCTGGTGCACACCAACCGGACCGTACGCAAGCTGGTGGCGCGCAAGCTGATCGGCTGGGGCGAGGGCGGAGCGGCGGTGCTCGAGCCGGAAGCGCTCGCAGAACTGGCACATTGGGATGCCGGCACGCGGATCCCGCGCCCGTTCATTTGAACCGGAGTCAGCCGGACATCCCGACCTGTCAGCGGTCTATGCCCGGCATCGTGTTGCGGGCTATCGCGTAGGTGATGAGCAGAGCGGGGATGGCGATGAAACCGCCGATCGGCCCCCAGATCCAGATCCAGAACGCCAGCGCCAACAGCACGACGAAGGGGTTCAGCGTCATGGTGCGGCCGATCACCATCGGCGTGACGAACTGCGATTCGACCAGATTGACGGCGCAATAGACGAGCGGCGGGACGAGTGCGCCGGCTATGCCGTCATAGGTGACGAGGCCGACGCCAAAGAGGACGACGATCATTGCGGCCGGACCGATGAAGACCACGAAGTTGAGGAAACCTGCGAGCGCGCCCCACAGGAACGGCTGGGGCACGCCGACGGCCCACAGCGCCACGCCCACCGTTACGCCGAGGCCGACATTGATGGCGGTGATCGACAGCAGGTAGCGCGACACCATCCATTCGACGTCCCGGAAGATGTGGGCGACGCGCCAGCGCAGCCGGCGGCCGATGCACATGCGCAGCACTGCCGTGCGGGTCTGATCGCGGGTGGCGACGAAGAAGTAGAGGCTCGCGAGGAAAAGCAGGATCTGCGCGCCGATGGCCGGGGCCACAAGCGCAACGCTTTCGACCGGCAGGCCTTCTTCGACCGAAACCGTGAAGCCCTCCGCGCCCATCGCACCCTTGATCTGATCGCGCAGGCCCTTGATGAACTCCAGCGGCTGCTTCAGCTCCGACAGCCGCTCCTGGAGCATGGTCCAGAACTGCGGCAGGCGGTCCAGCCACATCGCCAGCGGCGCGGCAAGCACGGCGACGAAGACCAGCACGATGAAGACGAACAGCACGGTCACCGCCAGTGCGGAGAGGCCTTTCGGCAGACCGCGGCGCTCCAGCCTTGTGGCGACAGGGCCGAACATCAGGCCGATGACGATCGCCAGCGCGACCGGAGCGAGCAGGAACTCGCCCTGTTCCAGCGCGATGACGAGCGCCAGCAACCCCAGCAGGATGGCGCCAAGCTGCGAACCACGCGCCAGCATGAGCTCGACATTCGACTTGGGCGGCAGGCGCACGACCGTCGGGCGCACGCTGGAGGACTTCGGCATGGGGAATTTCCGGCTGGACTTGAGCACTGAAACGCATTCTGATTGTCACAGGTTCCGGGCTCCGTTGCGATGTGGCCGGCGGAACCGGCCGGCGCCGGGCGCGTTCAGACCGGACCCACAAGCTTTCCGTTCAGGGAGATTTTCATGGCGACGACGAGCAAGGGCGCGGGCACCAAATCGGAAGCCGGGCCGGCGTCGGGCAGCATCGAGGCGGATGTCGCAGAGCTGCGCGCGGAGATCGCAGCGCTGACGCGGCAGCTCGCCGCGCTCGGCGAGAAGTCGGTCAACACTGCCAAGCGGGCGGCGGCCGAAGGCGTCGAGCAACTGCGCAGCCAGGGCGAGGCGAAGCTCGGCGAGTTGCGCGCCAGCGCCAGCGATTTCGAGGCGCGCGTCACCGAGACGGTGCGCGAGAAGCCCGTGACCTCGCTCGCAATTGCCGCCGGTATCGGCTTTCTGTTCGCGCTGATTGCCCGCCGTTGAGTTGAACCGCGCCGCGTATCGCGGCGGGGCGGGCGCTTGCGGAGGTCGCGCTGGGGCGGATGGACTTGTCTTTTCTCATATCATTGCTGACCGGCGAGGCCGCCGACGCGGCCGCGCGTGCGCGGCGCAGCGCCATCGAATATCTGCTTGCCGGCAGCGCGGCGGTCTGCGGTTTCGTCTTCCTGATGATTGCCGCCTTCGCCTTCATTTCCGACAATCTGCGCTACGGTCCGCTCAAGACGGCGCTGGCCTTCGCCGCCTTTTTCCTGGCGTTGGCGGTCGTGATGCTCGTCTATCACCGGGTCCGCGCCACGGCACGGGCGCGACGGGCGCGCGAAAAGCGGCAGGCCGACATGAAGGCGGCGCTCAGCGGCGCGCTGATTGCGGCGCTGCCGTCGATGCTGTCGCGGCGTGGCGGCATCGCCGGCGTGATCCTGCCGGCCGTGGCGGCTTTCGCCTTCGCGATCTATCGCGAGAACACGCGGCCCAAGGACGACGGCAAAGGCGATTGACGCGGAACCGCCCCGCGGCGGACCGCGTTGGCATCACTCCATAAGCAGGAGGATGTCATGGCCCGCGCTCATTTCGATCAGGACGCCGAAAGACCGGCCCCGCAGAACGTGCCTCCGGTGCGCGCGCGGCAAGGTCTGCTCGGTGTGCCAGTGCTCATCGTTCTCGTCGTCGGGCTGATTCTGGCGGCGATCGCGTGGTGGGGCGCCGAGCTGTTCGGCGAGGCCATTACGCCGCCGGCCAGCGAGCAGGTCGGAAATCCGGCCAATGTCGAGCCGGTCCAGCCCGGCGGACCGGCGCCGGCAAGCCGGCCCTAGGCGCGCTCATTCTTCCGGCGGAAGCAGCACCTGCAGCGCGCCGGCGTGACACTTCAGCTCGGTGCGGCGCTCCAGTTCGCACAGTTCGCCGTCGACAGCAGCGCGCATGCCGCGATGTGACGAGAGGATCGTCAGCGCGACCTCGCCGCTACGATGGATTTCCACCTGCGGGTTGGTGTCCCACCGCCCGCGCGCCATGTGCAGGGCGAAGCGGAAGAAGTCTGACCGGCGGCGCGTCCGCGCGACATAGATGCCGAGTTCGCCCTTGTCCGGCATGTCGGCATAAGGCAGGTGGCCTTCGCCGAACAGATTGTTGGAAACGCCGATGCTGGACGTGCGCGCAAGGATCTCGGTCGTGCCCATTTCGAGCTTCACCGACAGCGATGGCGGATTGCGCAAGGTCTGCAGCGCGGCGGCGGCCGACGCACGCATCTTGCCGAACCGCGACTTGTAGACTGCCTGCTCGCGCCGGCCGACCAGCTCCGGATGCATGCCGATGGAAAACTGGTGCACGAAGGGTCGGCCGTTGGCGGTCGCCACATCGACGGCATGCGGCCTGCCGGACGCAAATGTCTGCATCGCGGCGTCGAGGTCGAGCGGGATGCCCAGGCTGCGGGCGAACAGGTTCATCGTTCCGGCGGGGAGGACTGCCAGCGGGCGTCGCGTGCCCATGAGGGCCGCGGCGGCGGCCGAGATGGTACCGTCGCCCCCGCCAGCCATGACGACATCGACGCCGCGCCGCTTCGCCGCCTTGCGCAGCGCGTCGACGATCTCCCGGCCGGCGACGCGTTCGACGCGCAGTTCGTGACCTTCGGCTCGAAAAATGTCGCGGGCGCGCGCCTCGAAGGCGTCGAGATCGAGCGTACGCAAGGTGCCGCCGTCGCGGTTGAGGATCGCGAGAAAGCGCATCGAAAATCTCCGGCGAAACGGCCGAAACAAACGCGCGGAGCAGCCAAAGGTTCCGTTGTGTCGACGCGCCTAAAACATTGAAAAGGTAGCGGAAAGCGAGACGGAACTACATCGGGTAACTGGCGTTGTGCCTAAGCAACAGGCGGCGGACAGCCGCGTTCAGCCATTGGGGGAGTCCGGCCCCGGCCGGATCGCAGACGAAACAAGAAGGAGAAAAACAATGGTACGCAAACTCTTGGCCACGACAGCGATCGCCACGCTCATCGCCACCGGTGCGTTGGCGCAGACGGCGCCGCAGCCGGCACCTTCAGCGCCCACCACGATGCAGCCCACCGAGGCGCCCATGGTGAAGAAGGCCGAAGGACACCTGGCCTCGAGCATCATCGGCGAAACCGTCTACAACGGCACCGGGGACGAGGCTGAGAACATCGGCAGCGTCAATGACATCGTGATCGCCCCCGACGGGCAGATCAAGGCGATCGTCGTTGGCGTCGGCGGCTTCCTCGGCATCGGCCAGAAGAACGTGGCTCTGGAGTTCGGTCTGGCCCAGTGGGTCGAGCGCGACAATGACGAGTTCATCGTCGTCGAGACGACCGAAGAGGCGCTGAAGGCGCTGCCCGACTTCGACCTTGCCGCCTATCAGTTCGGCCCCGCCGATGCACAGGTCGGCCAGACCGAGCCGGCGAACGCGGATGAACTGGGCAAGGCGCAGCAGAACGCCGACGCCGCGGCAGCGGCGGAGTCGGCGCCCGCCGACGAAGTGGCGGCGGCGCCGGTGCCGGCTGCTCCGGCAGCGGAGGCTCCGGCGGAGCAGACCGCCGCCGCTCCGGCAGAAGAGAAGCCAGCCGACCAGATGGCGGCAGCTCCTGCCCAGCCCGCGGCGCCCGCAACCCAGGCTCCTGCCGATGAGACGGCGGCCGCCCCGGCACAGCCGGCGACCGAGACCGCACAGGCACCGGCGGCCGATGAGGCCACCGACGACGTGCAGACCGGCGCGATCGACCGTTCGTCGCTGAACGAGGTCGAGATGGGCCAGGTCCGTACCGAGGATTTCGTAGGCACGACCGTCTACGGCGCCAATGACGAGAATGTCGGCGAGGTCGGCGACATCATCCTTTCGACCGACGGCAAGACGGTCGACGCCGTAATCCTCGACGTCGGCGGCTTCCTCGGCATCGGCGAGAAGGAAGTGGCCCTCGGCCTCGACAACCTGACCTTCATGTCGGACGCGGATGGGGAGATGTATGTCTACACCACGCTGACCAAAGAGCAGCTCGAGGCCCAGGCGGCCTATGACGAGAGCGGCTACCAGGCCAACCGCGACACCATGCGCCTCGTGGTTCCGAACTGACCCGCCCGGTACGTCAAAGAAAAGGCCCGCCTCGCGCGGGCCTTTTCATTTGTGAACGCGCTGCGGCAACTGTTCACAATTGCAGCACGGACCATGCTGCGTTCATCCTGTTTCGCTTGACGCCGCGCTGATACACATATCGACCCGAAGCGGCCGCGGGGCCGCGAACGGACAGGAGCGCTTGATGCTCACGCAGATCAAAGGCCTGCACCACGTCACCTCCATGGCGCGGGATGCGGCCGAAAACAACGACTTCTTCACGCACACGCTCGGGCTGCGCAGGGTCAAGAAGACCGTCAATTTCGACGCGCCGGACGTCTATCACCTCTATTACGGGGACGAGCAGGGCACGCCTGGTTCGGTGATGACCTATTTCCCGTTTCCCAACATCGCGCGCGGCCGTCAGGGCACGGGCGAGGTGGGTACTACGGCCTTCTCCGTGCCGGCGGGTTCGCTCGGCTGGTGGGAAAAGCACCTTGCCGGCAAGAGTGTTCAGGGCTTGGAGCGGCTGGAGAAATTCGGCGAACAGCGGCTGTTCTTCCGCGGGCCGGATGGCGACGGCTTCACGCTGGTGGAGGCGGCGGACGATGCGCGGCCGGCTTGGATCGGCGGCGGCGTCCCCGACGAGGCGGCCATCCACGGTTTCCACTCGGTGGCGATGCGGCTGCAGGATGTCGGCGCGACGGCCGAACTGCTGAAATTCATGGGCTACGAGCAGACCGACCAGTCAGGCAACATGCGCCGCTTTGCGGTGCCTGGCGGCAATGGCGCCGGCATCGTCGACATCGAGACGCTGCCGATGGTGAACTTCGCGCGACAGGGCGCCGGATCGGTGCATCATGTGGCGTTCGCGGTGGAAAACCGGGCGAAGCAGCTGGAGGTGCGCAGGGCGCTCATGGACACCGGCTACCAGGTGACGCCGGTGATCGACCGTGACTATTTCTGGGCGATCTATTTCCGCACGCCGGGCGGGGTGCTGTTCGAGGTCGCCACCAACGAGCCGGGATTCGACCGCGACGAGGATAGGGCGCATTTGGGCGAGGCGCTCAAGCTGCCCTCGCAGCACGCACATCTGCGGCCCTATCTGGAGAAGCATCTCGCGCCGCTGGGGGCGTGACCGGCCAGCGGGCGGCGCGCGGCCTCAGGGATCGACCTCGGTATCGGGCCGGTCCTGGCCGAGCGCCGTCTCGCCATGCCACCTGCCCTTGTCGTCCTCCCAGCTGATGTCGACGGTCTCGCCCGAAACCTTCTGCTCGCCGGCGGCGATGCGCGCGGCAGCTTCGGCTTCGTCATGGGTCGGGAAGGTTTCCGAGAACGTGTCGCCGACACGATAGGCATAGCCGCCGTCATGCGGCACGACCACGTATTTCACGACCGCCATCGGAATCTCCTGCCTCAGCGTTTCAGCACGTCGTCCCATTCGGGAGCATGTCGGGCGAATTCGTCCGCCACAAACCAGCAGGTCGGGGTGATCTTGAAGCCGCCGTCGCGGGCGTCGGCAAACAGCCGCTCGACCATGCGCTCGGCGATCTGCTGGCCGCGGAAGGGCGGCGGGACATAGGTTGAATCGGCGATGACGTGATCGGCGCTCACCCGCGAATAGGTCAGCCGGGATTCGGTGCCGTCGGGCATCGCGACGGAATATTTGCCGCGACTGCCTGATTCCTCGAAGCGGATGTCGATCTGGTCCATCCAACGGTTATAGGGTCGTCAGCCGAAGACGACCAGCAGGTCCTTTGCGTCGATCTGGTCGCCGGGGCGCACGAGGACTTCCGCAACAGTGCCGTCGCGCTCGGCGTGGAGCACGGTTTCCATCTTCATCGCCTCGATGGAAAGCAGGACGTCGCCGGATTTGACCGCCTGTCCCGCCTGCACGCCGACGGAGGAGACGACGCCGGGCATCGGCGCGCCGAGCTGCGCCTCGTTGCCGGCCTCGGCTTTCCTCCTGAGCTTCGCGCCGCCGGCCTTGTTGCGGTTCGGCACCTTGACGCGCCGGGGTTGGCCGTTGAGCTCGAAGAAGACGGTGACCATGCCGTTCTCGTCGGTGTCGCCCAGCGCCAGGCAGCGTACGACCAGCGTCTTGCCCTGCTCGATGTCGAGGAAGATCTCGTCCTCGGCCTTCATGCCGTAGAAGTAGACCGGCGTGGGCAGCACGCTGACCGGGCCGTACTCGCCGATGGCCGCGGCGAAGTCGGCATGCACCTTCGGGTACATCAGGGATGAGGCGAACTCGAATTCGTCCAACTTGCGGCCGAGTTTTTCCTCGAGCTCCTTGCGCTTGGCAGGCAGATCGGCGGCGGCCAGCAGCGAGCCGGGGCGCACCGTGATGGGTTCGGCGCCCTTCAGCGCCTTCTTCTGCAAGGCCGCCGGCCAGCCGGAAGGGGGCTGGCCGAGGTCGCCCTTGAGCATGGAGATGACCGAGTCCGGGAAGGCGATGTCCCTCGCGGGGTTCTCGACGTCGGCGACGGTCAGGTCCTGACTCACCATCATCAACGCCATGTCGCCAACGACCTTGGAGGACGGCGTCACCTTGACGATGTCGCCGAACATCAGGTTCACGTCGTGATAGGCCTGCGCCACTTCGTGCCAGCGCGTCTCGAGGCCCAGGCTGCGCGCCTGCTCCTTGAGGTTTGTGAACTGGCCGCCGGGCATCTCGTGCAGGTACACCTCCGAGGCCGGGCCCTTCAGGTCGCTCTCGAAGGCGGCATACTGGTTGCGCACCGCCTCCCAGTAGAAGGAGATGCGGCGGATGGATTCGGTGTCCAACCCGGTTTCGCGCTCACCGCCCTTCAGCGCTTCGACGATGGAACCGAGACAGGGCTGCGACGTGTTGCCGGATAGCGCGTCCATCGCCGCGTCGACCGCGTCGACGCCCGCATCCACCGCCGCCAGCACCGTTGCCGCCGCAATGCCGGAGGTGTCGTGTGTGTGGAAGTGGATCGGCAGGCCGGTCGCTTCGCGCAGTGCCTTGAACAGCACTTTCGCCGCCGCGGGCTTGAGCAGGCCGGCCATGTCCTTGACCGCGATGATGTGGGCGCCGGCCGCCTCAAGCTCGCGAGCCAGCGACGTGTAGTAGTTGAGGCTGTATTTGGCGCGCGCCGGGTCGAGGATGTCGCCGGTGTAGCAGATCGCCGCCTCGCAGAGCCTGTTCTCGGCACGCACGGCGTCCATGGAGACGCGCATATTCTCCACCCAGTTCAGGCAGTCGAAGACGCGGAACAGGTCGATGCCGCCGGCGGCGGCCTGCCTGACGAAGTGCTTCACCACATTGTCGGGATAGTTGGTGTAGCCGACGCCGTTGGCGCCGCGCAGCAGCATCTGCAGCAGGATGTTGGGCGCGGCCTCGCGCACCTTCGACAGACGCTCCCACGGGTCCTCGGTGAGGAAGCGCATCGCGACGTCAAAGGTGGCGCCGCCCCAGCATTCGAGCGACAGCAAGCCGGGCAGCGCCTTCGCATAGGTGCCGGCGATTGCCGCGATGTCGTAGGTGCGCATGCGCGTGGCGAGCAGCGACTGGTGGCCGTCGCGCATGGTGGTGTCGGTCACCAGCACGCGCGTCTCGTCGCGCATCCACATGGCGAACATGTCGGGACCGAGCTTGTCGAGCAGTTGTTTGGTCCCGTCCTGCACCTCGCCGGGCACGTACGGGACCTTCGGCGGCGCAGCATCGGCCTTCGGCTTCGGCCGCCCGCGCGCCTCGGGATGTCCGTTGACCGAGACGTCGGCGAGGTAGTTGAGCAGCTTGGTTGCGCGGTCCTGCCGCTTCACGGAAGTGAACAGCTCCGGCGTCGTATCGATGAAGCGGGTGGTGTAGGAATTGTCCTTGAACTTCGCGTGGTTGATGATCGCTTCGAGGAAGGTCAGGTTGGTCGCCACGCCGCGGATGCGGAACTCGCGCAGCGCGCGATCCATCCTGAGCCGCGCTTCCTCGGCGCTCGGCGCCCAGGCGGTCACCTTCTCCAGCAGCGGGTCGTAGTAGCGGGTGATGACG
>JAHBYZ010000047.1 GCA_019635695.1 Rhizobiaceae bacterium | reverse complement strand
GGCGATCAGGCCGTAGATCGATCCGAGAGTCAGCCCGTTGATGAGCTGCTGGACGAAATATTCCATGAGAACTCCCCTCGAACGCCGGCCGCACGCGCGACGACGTTCCTTGCACCTGTTCCCCTCCGGCAGACCGGCGATGGTGGCGACGTCGATTGCTTGCGGGCCGCGAAGGGCCGGCTTGCGCCGCTGTTAGCCCCGCCGGGCCGGAAAATTTTTGCGCGAAGCTAGCAGCAGCCCGGCGCAATGTCCTTCCACTTATAGGCGAGCGGGACGCTGCTGTCCCGCAGGATGTTGCGCCGCAAACCTTCCCCAGCGTTGTTCCTTGCGCAAGTCTTCATCGCCTATTTCACCACGAAGCCGTGAGCGAAGGGGTCGCGCGCGTCGATGAAGATGGTGTTCAGTCCGGTCTGGCGCGCCCAGCCGCCGATCGACGGAACGATCGCGTCCCTGTTGCCGACGCGTGCCGCGCGCTCGACCTTGCCCTTGAACAGCGAGCCGATGATGGATTCGTGGACGAAGTCGTCGCCGACCTTCAGCCGCCCCTTGGCGGCAAGCTGCGCCATGCGCGCGGAGGTGCCGGTGCCGCAGGGCGAGCGGTCGATTGCCTTGTCGCCGTAGAACACGGCGTTGCGGGCATGGGCGCCTGCTACGGTCGGGGCGCCGGTCCACAATATGTGCGACAGGCCACGGATCGCCGGCTGCTCGGGATGGACGAACTCGTAGCGCTCGTTGAGACGCCGGCGCAGCTCGGGGCTCATCGCGACCAGTTCGCCGGCGGTGAAGTCGGCCATGTCCCGATAGTTCGCCTGCGGCTCGACGATGGCGTAGAAATTGCCGCCGTAGGCGACGTCGACCTTGATCGGTCCGAGCCGCGGACAATCGACCTCCAGCCCTTCCGAGTGCAGGAAGGAGGGCACGTTGGTGATGCGCACTTCCTCAACATATTCGCCGTCCATGCGGTACTCGGCGACCACGCGTCCGGCCGGCACGTCGAGCTTGAGCTTGCCCGGTTCGCGCCCCTTCACCAGCCCGTTCTCGACCGCGAAGGTGATGGTGCCGATGGTGCCGTGGCCGCACATGGCCAGGCAGCCGGAGGTCTCGATGAACAGGATCGAGACGTCGCCGTCGTCGCTGGTCGGCGGGTAGAGGAAGGAACCCGACATCATGTCGTGGCCGCGCGGCTCGAACATCAGGCCGGTGCGGATCCAGTCGAATTCGCGCTCGAAATGGGCGCGCTTCTCGATCATGGTCGCGCCGTCGAGCCGCGGCGCGCCGCCGGTGACGAGGCGCACGGGATTGCCGCAGGTGTGGCCGTCGATGCAGGAGAAGGTGTGGCGCATTCAGAACCTCGACGCCCGGAACGGGGCGATGTCGATCGGCGTTTCCTCGCGCGAAACGAGCGCGCGCACAAGTCGTCCGGTGGCGGCGGCCTGGGTCTTGCCGAGATGGCCGTGGCCGAAGGCGTAGACCACGTTGGGGTTGCCCGGAGCGCGGCCGATGACGGGCAGCGAATCCGGTAGCGAAGGGCGATAACCCATCCATTCGTGGCCGCCCCTGGTATCAAGGCCGGGCAGAAACGATGCCGCCTTGGCTAGCATCGCTTTCGAACGCGCGAAGTTCGGAGGAAGCTCAAGCCCGCCGAGTTCCACCGCTCCACCGACGCGCAGACCGGTCGACAGTGGCGTGATGACGAAGCCATGGCCGCCGAAGATGAGTTGGCGCCTCACCGGAAAGGAGCCGACGGGCAGCGTGGTGTTGTAGCCGCGCTCGGTTTCCAGCGGGATACGGTCACCGAACTGGCGCGCCAGCCGGTGTGACCACGCGCCCGCGGCGATAACGACCTCGCGCGCCGACAGAGTCGCGCCGTCGGCAAGGTGGATGACGGTCTCGGCCTCCGACGGGCCGGTGACCGCCGTCTCAATCCGGTCAACGCGGCCGATGCGCAGTGTCGCGCCGAGGCGCTCTGCGTAGGCCCAGACGGCCTTACCGAAAATCCGGGGATCGTCGACGGTCTTCCAGCCTGGCACGAACGTGCCTTTGACGAAGCGCGGGGAGAGGCCGGGCTGGAGCGAGGCCATCTCGTCGCCATCGACATGGCGAAAGGCGATACCATGTCGTGTGCGCGCGTCCCATCCGGACAGCGAGGCACGAAACTCGGTTTCGCTCTCGTACAGTTCCAGCGAACCATCCTCGCGCAGCATGGGACGCAACTTCGCGCGATCGATGATGCCCATCCACTCCGCTTCGGCCAGCTTCATCAGAGAAGCCTGTGCCGCGAGGGCGGACTCGTAATGCCTGGGCGCCGCGGCGCGCCAAAACCGCCAGAGCCAGGGCGCCAGCTTCGGCAGGTAGGAGGGCGGGATGGCGAGCGGGCCGAGCGGGTCCATCAGCCAGCGCGGCAGGTTGCGCATCATGCCCTTGTGCGCCAGCGGCAGCACGTCGGAGAAGGCGAAGGCGCCCGCGTTGCCCGAACTCGTTTCCTCGACGGCCCCGGTGCGGTCGATCACCGTCACGTCGTAGCCGGCCTCGGCGAGGTGCGCCGCCGCACATACGCCGACGATGCCGGCGCCGACGATGATGACCGGCCCGCGGCTCAAGCGCGCCTCAGAGCTTCGGCAGCGCCGGCCGCCTGGCCAGCGCGTCCTTGACCACCTTCTCGACCGCCGCGCGGCGGTCGCCGAAGAGCGGCATGCGCGGGGCGCGGACACGGTCGTTGGAGCCGATGGCGTGGACTTCCGCCAGCTTGATGTTCTGGACGAGGTAGGTCGACACGTCGAGATCGAGCAACGGGCGGAACCAGCGGTAGATCGCCAGCGCCTCGTCGCGGCGGCCGGCCTTCATCAGCCGGTAGACCGCCACCGTTTCCGTCGGGAAGGCGGTGACCAGCCCGGCAACCCAGCCGATGGCGCCGATGGACAGAGCCTCGAAGGCGAGGTTGTCGACGCCGGTGAACAGATCGAAGCGGTCGCCGAACGCGTTGATGATCTCGGTCGAGCGGCGGATGTCATCGGACGATTCCTTGACCGCGACGAACAGCTTCTCCGAAGCGAGTTCGGCCATGATCTCGACCGTGACGTCGACACGGTAGGCGAGGCGGTTGGAGTAGATCATAACGGGCAGGCCGCCGGCCGTGGCGACCGCCTTCAGCGTCGCCACGGTCTCCTGCGGATTGGTGTGGTAGATCGGCGACGGTACGACCATGAGGCCGTCGGCGCCGGCCTTTGCGGCGCGCTTCGCAAGCGCCGCGCCATCGCGGGTCGCGGCTTCGTTGATCGTCATCAGCACGGGTCGTTTGCCGGCCACCTTGCGGGCGGTGGCGAAGACCTCCAGCTTCTCGTCATGCGACAGCATCGGCCCTTCGCCGAGCGAGCCGCAGACGATGAGGCCATCGCAGCCCGCATCGATCTGGAGCGCGAAGCAGCGCTCCATCTCGGCATGATCCAGCTGATCGTCCGCGGTGAACTTCGTGGTCACCGCCGGCATGACGCCTGCCCACATGATCGCCTCCTGATCTGATATATCACTGATATATCTGCGGGCATGACCGGTTGTCAAGCGGGAATCGACACTGATATATCTCGCGCATATCAGGAGAGCCGCACCATGGACGTGCAGGAACCCGCCACCGCCCGCGCCTACAGGATGCTGGAGCGCATGATCGTGACGCTGGAACTGCCGCCGGCGAGTGTCACCACGGAGGGCGCGCTGGTCGAGCGCGTCGGCATGGGCCGCACGCCGGTGCGCGAGGCGATCCAGCGACTCGGCTGGGAGGGGCTCCTAGAGGTGCGGCCGCGCGCGGGGCTGGCGATTGCCGCGCTGCACGCGGCCGACTGGCGGCGGGTGCTCGACGCGCGGCGCGGGGTCGAAGTGATCCTGGCACGCTCGGCGGCGCGCTTTCTGACCGACGAGGGCGCAGCGCAGTTTCACGCGGCGCTGACCGACATGCAGAAGGCGGTCATTACCGGCAACGTGGTGGCCTTCCTGGAGGCTGACAAGTCGCTCGACGAGGCGATCGCGGCGGCGGCGGACAATCCGTTCGCGGCACGGCTGGCTGCGCCGTTGCAGACCCATAGCCGCCGGTTCTGGTATCGCTATCAGTCCGACAGCGGGCTGGCCGAAGCCGCCGACGGCCATGTCGGGCTGATCCGCGCGATGATCGAGGGCGACGAGGAGGGGGCGGGTGCGGCGGCGGCTCGGCTGATGGATCTGCTCTCGCGCAACGCCGATCTGGCGGCGCGGACCTAGCTTCGACAGCAAAATGCCGGCCCGAAGGCCGGCATCGAAATCCCGTTCTTGGCTGGCAGTTCAGGCGCCAACGCCGATGACCATCTGCTGGCTGTTCCAGCCCTCGCCGGAGGCGACGAGGCACGACTTGCCATCGGTGCCGGTGGCGAGGATCGTCCACGTGCCGGCCTGAGAGACGAAGACCTCGATCACGGCGTTTGCGTCGACCTGGCCGACCGCCTGGGGCTCCTCGCGGAACTGCTCGTTGAGCGCCTTCACCATTTCCAGTCGCTCGCCGCAAATGGTTCCAGGCGCAGCGCCGGCGTCCATCTCGGGCTGCTGCATCTGCGCTTCGGCGGTGGCGAACAGCGCGCCTGTAGCCAGCGAACCGATGGCGGCAAGTGCAATGGCGGTTTTCTTCATGGTCCGTCTCCTTGGCCGCGGCAGAGCACGCGGCCGCACGGCCCCGTCCCTAACTCCGCTGCTCCGGTTGGTGTCCGATCAATTCGGCGTCCTTTGAACTTCGGGAAATCAAGCTTCTGGCGGCGTCCGCCGTTCCATCACGAATCTTTGACGACGCGAAACGAGAAGGGAGGGAACCCGTCTGCGAGGAAGCAAAAAGAAAAGGCCGGCGCGTGCGCCAGCCCTTGTAATATCTGGCTTTCCGGTCGCTCAGTTCATCGTGGGGATGACGAACTCGGCGCCGTCCTTGATGCCCGACGGCCAGCGCGAGGTGACGGTCTTGGTCTTGGTGTAGAAGCGGAAGGCGTCGGGGCCGTGCTGGTTCAAGTCGCCGAAGCCGGAACCCTTCCAGCCACCGAAAGTGTAGTAGGCGATCGGCACCGGGATCGGCACGTTGACGCCGACCATGCCGACCTGCACGCGGGCGGCGAAGTCGCGCGCCGCGTCGCCGTCACGGGTGAAGATGGCGACGCCGTTGCCGTATTCGTGCTCGTTGGGCAGGCGCAGCGCGTCCTCGTAGGTCTTGGCGCGCACGACCGACAGCACCGGGCCGAAAATCTCTTCCTTGTAGATCTTCATCTCCGGCTTCACGTCGTCGAACAGGCAGCCGCCCATGTAGTAGCCGTTCTCGTAACCCTGCATCCGGAAGTCGCGGCCGTCGACCACCAGCTTTGCGCCTTCCCTGACGCCGAGGTCGACATAACCCTTGACGCGCTCGAGCGCCGCCTTGGTTACGAGCGGCCCGAAGTCGGCGGAGCTGTCCGTCGACGGACCGACCTTGAGGCTCTCGACCCGCGGGATCAGCTTCTCGATCAGGCGGTCGGCGGTCTCCTTGCCGACCGGCACGGCGACGGACACCGCCATGCAGCGCTCGCCGGCCGAGCCGTAGCCGGCGCCGATGAGGGCGTCGACCGTCTGGTCCATGTCGGCGTCGGGCATGATGATCATATGGTTCTTGGCGCCGCCGAAGCACTGGGCGCGCTTACCGTTGGCTGTGGCGCGACTGTAGATGTACTGCGCGATCGGGGTCGAGCCGACGAAGCCGACCGCCTTGATGTCGGGGTCGTCGAGGATGGCGTCGACCGCCTCCTTATCGCCGTTGACGACGTTGAGCACGCCCGCCGGCAGACCCGCCTCCAGGAACAGCTCGGCGATGCGCATCGGAACGGACGGGTCACGTTCGGAGGGCTTGAGGATGAACGCGTTGCCGCAGGCGAGCGCCGGTCCGATCTTCCACAGCGGGATCATCGCCGGGAAGTTGAACGGGGTGATGCCGGCGACGACGCCGAGCGGCTGGCGCATGGAATAGACGTCGATGCCAGGCCCGGCGCCATCCGTGTATTCGCCCTTCATCATGTGCGGCGCGCCGATGCAGACCTCGATCACCTCCAGCCCGCGCTGGATGTCGCCCTTGGCGTCGGCGATGGTCTTGCCGTGCTCGCGCGCCAGCGTCTCGGCCAGCTCGTCATATTCCTTCGCGACGAGGTCGAGGAACTTCATCAGCACGCGCACGCGGCGCTGCGGATTGGTCGTGGCCCAGCCGGGCTGGGCCGCCCTGGCGTTCTCCACCGCGGCGCGAAGCTCCGCCTTGGAGGCCAGCGCAACCTTGCCGCGCACGGTGCCGTCCATCGGCTGGAATATTTCGGCGCTGCGCCCGCTCTTGCCGGCGACGCGCTTGCCGCCGATGAAGTGCCCGACATCGATCATGGTCTCACTCCCTCCAATGGTTGTTTGCGCCATTTTCCCGCGCGCGGGCAGGGTTGGCAATGCGCGGCGGCGGGCCTGCCGTTGTGCACAGATTGAAGGGCGACAGGAGGTTGAGCATCATTTTATGTCGATGCTAGATTGGCGGCCATGAACTGGGACGACGTGCGCATCTTCCTCGCCGTCGCGCGTGCCGGGCAGATCCTCGGCGCGGCGCGACGTCTTGGGCTGAACCATGCAACCGTGTCGCGGAGGGTGGCGGCGCTGGAAGAGGCGCTCGGCGCAAGGCTGTTCCGGCGCACCACCACGGGCAGCGAGCTGACACCGGCGGGAGAACGCTTCCTCGCGGTGGCCGAGCGCATGGAAGCCGACATGATCGCGGCGCGGGCCGAGGTGGCCGGCGAGGGCGACGAGGTGGCCGGCACGGTCCGCATCGGCGCGCCGGACGGATTTGGGGTGGGCTTCCTGGCGCCGCGGCTGGCGCCGCTGACCGAGCGCCATCGCGGCCTGACGGTTCAGCTGGTGCCGGTGCCGCGCTTCTTCTCGCTGCCGCGCCGCGAGGCCGACATCGCTATCACCATGGAGCGGCCGACCGAAGGCAGGCTGGTGGCGGCCAAGCTGGTCGACTATTCCCTCGGCCTGTACGCATCACGGGACTATGCGGCGAGACACGGACTGCCGGCTTCCCGCGCCGAACTGGCCGCGCATCCGCTGGTCGGCTACGTCCGGGACCTGCTGATGAGCCCGAGCCTCGACTATGCGGACGAGTTCGCGCCGGGGTGGAAAGCCTCGTACGAGGTCTCGTCCGCCTTCGGGCAGGTGGCTGCCGTGCGCGCGGGAGCCGGCATCGGCATACTGCATACGTTCATCGCCGGTGGAATCGCCGACCTGGTGCCGGTCGAGGCCGTTCCGCAGATCAGGCGGACCTACTGGCTGGTCTATCACGAGTCCATGCGGCCGCTGCGGCGAATCCAGAGCGTGTGTGCCTTTATCGCCACGCTGGTCGACCGCGAACGCGGCCTATTTGCCTGAGGGCAACCTTGCGGCGACTTTGCAGTTCGGTTTCCGCTGGGCTAGTTTGACTCAGGGACGCGTGAAAGTTGCAGCGGTAGTCGGTAGGGGATGGCGTCGGCTTCGGGAATGGACCGGTCGGGTGGCAGCAGTGCAGCTTTCCCGTGGCGCGGGCTTTGCGCCCGCGGAGCTGCGCTTGGCCTGCTGCTGGCGCTTGCAGCCTGCGGCACCCATACGCTCGATGTGCTCTCCTCGTGCGACCAGATCTCGCCGAATTTCGACTGCGTGACCCCGGGGCCGTCGAGCAGCGGCTACAAGCCCGCCGATGATGGCCGCGACTTCGGCTACGCCGTGCCGGCTTCCGCGCCGCGCGATGCGGTGGAGGTGGAGTACGAACGCCAGTTCGTGGCGCTGCTCGCCGCCAACAAGCGGGCCCATCTGATCGAGGCGAACGGGCTCGAGACCAAGAAGATCTACAACGAGGTTTTCAGCAACGACCTGCTGGGTGACTACCGCGCGGTGAGCGCGCTAACCGACCAGGTCGCAAAGCCGCTACCGGCGCTGCCCGCCTCTGCCGGGCGCGGCGACAGCGTGCGGCATTTCTATCGGCCGTGGCGGACGTCGCGCAATGTGCTGCATGTCGGCAAAGGCAGCAGCCTGGCGAATGCGAAGACCTACTATTTCTCCGGCCTGCAGGCGCTTGAGACGCTGATCGACGTCGATCCGATCGACGACACGCCGGGCACGCTGACAGGCAGCTGCGACGGTCCTCTCGTCGTGCGCGGCGGCGGCACCGAGCGGCGCTACGGCGCTGGCGAGACGCTGACGGTGGCGTTCGGCGGCGGGCGCAAGGGCACCGAGCTCGAACCGGACGTCTCGCTCGAGCGTTGCGACTTCACCTACAGGACCGATGCCGGCACCTACACCGCGCCTCTGGCCGTCGTGCGCGAGGAGACGGCGGACCCCGCTCTCGCCGCTTTCGACAGCCGCATCGAGGTATGCCGCGAGCCGCCTCTTGCCGGACTGTCCGATCTGGAGAAGGTGTTCTGGCGCAGCCGCTGGCTGTCGCAGACCTGCGACATGCCCGTCGGCAAGCCGACGCTGCTCGACGACGAGCGCGCGGGCTTCAACGCAAAGGTGAAGGCGCTGACCGGCCGCCCGCTTCCCGACGCGGCGTTCGACCAGGCCAACCCGGAATGGCCGCTCGACTTCTCCAACGCGCCGCGGGCCTCGCTGATCTACGTCTCCTATCTCGACATCAAGGCGGACTTCTCGGGCCGGGTGATGGAGCGCATGCTGCGCTGGCACGCGGCGCGCGGCACCAAGATCCGCGTCATCCTCACCGACTTCCTGGCGCTGGAGAAGGACAAGGCGCTGCTGCACAAGCTGGTGGCCGACTATCCGAACGTGCACCTGCAGCAGTTTGCGTGGACGCCGCCCGCGGGCGCTCGCACCGACATGCACCTCTACACGCTGTGGCGCACCCACCACGTGAAGATGCTGGGCGTGCTTTCGCCGGACGCGGGGCGGTCGACCGCCATCATCGGTGGCCGCAACATCCATGACGGGTTCCTTTTCGACGCGCCGGTCGACCTTTCAGGCTACGAAGGCCTCTACCAGCACGAGGTTGGCGGCAGCGGCGGCCTGCACTACTATTCCAACTACAACGACTTCGAGATGGCCTATCACGACGACGCCACGGTGCGGCGCATGATGGCGCATCTGTCGACGCTGTGGCACCGCGATACCGACACGTCGGTGACGCGCCACTACAGCGTGACCGTGAAGGGTCATGCGGGGCCGGTCACCGGGCGCATGCGCCACTTCATCTCCGTTCCATATTCCGACGAGAGGGCGCTGGAGCGGCAGTATGTCGAGCTGATCAAGGCCGCGCGGAGCAAGATCGAGTTCGTCAACCCCTACCTCAACCTGACGCCGAAGATCGCCGAGGCGATCGAGGAAGCGCTGAAGCGTGGCGTGAAGGTCACCGTCATCGGCCGCATCAATCTGAAGGGCGACCTGGGCGGCACCTTCCTGACCGAGCTCAACGAGGAGTTCGTCAAGAAATATGCCGACCGCATCGCGGTGTACGAATACAAGGTCCCGAACCTGCTGCTGCACGCCAAGCTGCTGCTGATCGACGGCGAGTTCGTCTCGATCTCGTCGGTGAATTTCAACAATCGCAGCTTCTTCCACGACTCGGAGAACGGCATGATCGCGCTCGATCGTGGCCTGTACCGCAAGATCAAGGCGGTGTTCGAGAGCTATAAGGCCAAGTCGGTGCGGCTGACGCCCGATGTGGAGATTCCTTGGATCTACCGGATGATCTTCAGCTCGCCGCTGATCCGCGAGGCGATATAGTCCGGAGCCGTCCGCAGAGGACTCACGCCCGCGCGGCCTCGTCCGCCTCGATCTTCGCCCGGTCGCGGAAGACGCGCCGGATCACCTTGCCGGTGGTGGTCAGCGGCATCGAATCGACAAAGGTCACTTCGCGCGGGTATTCGTGCGCGGAGAGCCGCGTTCGGACCCAGTCGCGGATTTCTGCTGCCAGCGCTTCGCCCGGGACAAAGCCGTCGCGCAGTACGACATAGGCCTTGACGATTTCGGTCCGCAGCGGGTCGGGCTTGCCGACGGCCGCAGCGAGCGCCACGGCCGGGTGGCCGGTCAGGCAGTCCTCGATCTCGGTCGGTCCGATGCGATAGCCGGCGGAGGTGATGACGTCGTCGTCGCGGCCGAAGAAGGTGACGTAGCCGTCGTCATCGACCGAGCCCTGGTCGCCGGTGGTCATCCAGTCGCCGATGAACTTCTTCCGCGTCGCCTCGGGATTGTTCCAGTATTCGAGGAACATCACCGGGTCCGGCCGTGCGACGGCAATCTGGCCGGTTTCGCCCGGCTTCACCGCGCGGCCTTCGTCGTCGATGACCGCGACGCGGTGGCCGGGAACCGGCAAGCCGATCGCGCCGGCGCGGCTGATGCCGATCACCGCGCAGGAGGAAACGACGAGGTTGCACTCGGTCTGGCCGTAGAACTCGTTGATCTTCAGGCCGAGCTCGGCCTCGCCCCATTCGAACGTCTCGCGGCCGAGCGCCTCGCCGCCCGAGCCGATGGTGCGCAGCTTCAGGTCGAAGCGGCGGCGGATGCCGGTGACGGAACGCAGCATGCGCAGCGCGGTCGGAGGGACGAAGGCGTTGCGCACACCCTGGCGCTCGACCAGCGCCAGAGCGGCCTCCGGGTCGAACTTCTCCGCCGGGCCGGCCACGACCGGCACGCCGAGCAGCAGGCCGGGCAACAGGATGTTGAGCAGGCCGCCGGCCCAGGCCCAGTCGGCCGGGGTCCATAGCTTGTCGCCGGGTTGCGGCAGGAATTCATGCGGCATCTGCACGCCCGGCATATGCCCGATCAGCACACGATGGGCGTGAAGCGCGCCCTTGGGCGGGCCGGTGGTCCCCGAGGTGAAGATCATCAGCGCCGGATCCTCGGCCAGCGTGTCGGCCGGCGCGAAGTCCGGATCGGGGCTGGCGCACAGCGCCTCGAAGTCGAGCGCGCCCGCCTCGGCGCCGTCGGTCGACACGATCAGCTCCAGCGCCGGTAGCCGGCCGGCGATGGGTTTCAGTTTGACCAGTCCCGCGGCGTTGGTGACGACGACACGCACGCCGGCGGCATGCAGCCGGTATTCGAGCGCCTCCGTGCCGAACAGAAGCGCCAGCGGCACCGCAATGGCGCCGGCCTTGTAGATCGCAGCGTGGGCGATGGCGACGGCGAAACCCTGCGGCAACAGGATCGCCACCCGGTCTCCGCGCCGAAGGCCGCGGCGCACGAGCGAGGCGGCCAGGGCGGAGGAGCGGCGCGTCAGTTCGCCATAGGTCAGGGTTGCCGGCGCTGCATCGCTCCGATGGGCGATCAACGCGACGCGGTCGGGTTCGCGCCCGGCCCAGGCGTCCGAAACAGCGACGCCGATGTTGAACCGGGCCGGCACCTGCCAGCGGAAGTCACGATAGAGCGAGTCGTAGCTGTCGCGCCGTTCGAGCAGCAAAGCGGTGTCTCCGGAAAGTCCGGGCGCACCGTAGCCGGTTTCCTACGAGAGGCAATCGGAAGGAAGCCACGCCACCATGCGCAGCAGGAAGGCGGGATTGCCGAGGATGTAGCGCCTCGCCTTGCCCTTCTCGGTCAGGAGGATGTGAAGCCACTCCATGCCGGCGCGCCGCAGTGTCGAGGAAGCGCGACGACGCGAGCCGGCCCAGAAGCCGAACAGGCCGCCAACTCCGATCACCAGCGGCGCGTCGATGGCGGCGCGGTGTTCGGCAATGAAGCGCTCCTGCAGCGGATTGCCGAAGCCCACGAGCACGAGGTGGGGTCGGCTGCGGTTGATTTCGGCGAAGATTTCGGCAGGGCGCGCGTGGTCGAAATAGCCGTGATGCCAGCCAGCGAGATGGGCGTGCGGAAAAAGGCCGGCGAATTTTGTCGCGGCGGCTCCCGCCGTCGCCTGCGTGCCGCCGAGGAGGAACACCCGGATTCCCGGCGTGCGGGCGATCAGTGCGGGAACCAGGTCGGTGCCGTTGAGGTTCGCCTGCAGCGGGCGGCGGCGCAACCTTGCCGCCCATCGCACGCCGGTACCGTCGCCCAGCGTGAGGTCGGCAGCGTTCAGGGTTCGGCGATAGGCGGGGTCGCGGGCGGCGTGATTGAGCGTCGACGCATTGGCGATGAAGACACTGCGCGGCGTGCGACCGGCGGCCGCGCGTGCGAGTTTCTCCACCGCCTCATCGAACAGGAGATCGGTGAACCGGACCCCCAATATGGTGACTTGCCTCTGCATGGCTGACGCATAGCACTGCTGCGGGCGGGCGCCAGCAAAGCCGACGAACGGCGCCAACAAGTCGTTAACGGCGGCGGTGGAAGCGGGGTCCAATCCCGTCGCGACACGCCGCCGGACCACCCGTTCGGCACATCTTGTGCCAATGTGGGACGGTTTGTCCCCGGATTGCCTGCCGGGGACGTTAACCGCGGTGCGATCGAAATCGAATCGCGGCCGGGACGACCGAGCGGGTCAAGGCTAGCGCCGGGTTCGTCCCAACAATGCGTCTCGCTATTCGACGGCCGCGACCTCGGACAGCCATTTCCGCGCGTAGTTCCGCAGGCTCTCGGCAACGGCCCGATGATCCGTCGAGGCGGCAGCGACGGAGGTACGCCGGTGCGCGGCAAGCAGGGCGGCGCCGATGCTGGTGCCTGTGCCGCCGCCACCGGCGACCACAGCGCGGCCGGTGGCCGCCTCCAGCATGGCGATGTAAGGCTCGTTTGTCGCAAACGGCCCTTCGACGATCACGTCGCCTTCCGCACCGGCAAGGTTGAGGCAGGTCGCCGTCATCAGGGCAAGGTAGAACGATACCGCCACGAAGCGCGC
This sequence comes from Rhizobiaceae bacterium, assembly GCA_019635695.1. Classification (GTDB taxonomy): domain Bacteria; phylum Pseudomonadota; class Alphaproteobacteria; order Rhizobiales; family Rhizobiaceae; genus RCIO01. The sequence continues at coordinate 8,449 of JAHBYZ010000047.1, read as the reverse complement.
GCCGCTATCCGGCTCCGCGCCGACCCATCGGGCTTTGCGACCCGGGAACGGACCCGAGCCCGTGACAACCGCCGGCAACAGCATGATCTTCGCGCCGAGCACGTCCGAAAGGTCGGCCGGGCTCCATTCCCGCGAGCGGCCTTCCAGCAATTGCTCGAACTCGCGTCCGCCCATGAAGCGGGCCGACGGAACCGGATCGCCCAAAGCGTTGACGTTGACCAGCGTGTCGCGCGCAGGGTCGAGCGCCACCTCGTGGCCCCCGACGGCCATGGAGATCACCCAGGTCCCGGTCGACACGACCGCGAAGGGAGGCCGGCGGTCGAGCAGATGCGGCAGCAGCGATGCGTTGGAATCGTGGATGCCGCAGATGACAGGCGTTCGCGGGTCGAGGCCGGTGTAGCTGGCGAGCCCCGGCAGGATCGGGCCGAGGACGGCCCCGGCGGGCTTGAGTGGCGGGAACAGCGGTCGCCAGTCCATGATGTCAACCAGAGTCGAGAAATCCCGCTTATGCGGATTCCAGAGGTCGGTGTGGCAACCCAGCGACGTTGCTTCGCTGGCCATCACGCCGGTGAGCCGCCAGCTCCAGTATTGCGGATAAAGCAGGATCGCCGTGACCGCCCCGAAATATCCGGGATATCTGTCCTGTAGCCAGTAGAGCTGCGCGCCGAGGTTCAGGCCGAGCGGCAGGGCAGGGCTGCCGCTTTCGGAAAAGTCGGGGCGGATGACGTCGTAGTGCCCGCGCACCATCTCGGGGATGGCGAACTCGTAGTCGAGCACCGGCAGCGCAAGGTTGCCGACCGCGTTGAGCAGAACGGCGGTCGCGCCATGCGTGGTCACCGAGATCGCGTCGATGCGATGCCGGCGGCGCAGTTCCGCCAGCCCGTCGAGCATGAAGTCCCAGATCGCGTGCACGTCGTGCTCGGGATAGCCGCCATTGGCCGGCAGCGGCCGGTTTGGCTGGCGCAAGGCGGCGATCTCGGCGCGCGCCTCGAGGTCGACCAGCGCCAGCTTGGCGTTGGTCTTGCCGATGTCGATGACCGCGACGAAGCGCGCCGGGTTGGTGGCGGAGATCGTCATTTCATGTGGAAGACGGTTTCCAGCGGAATCGAGACCGGCTCGTTGTCGGGGTTCGTCTCCATGATGTCGGCCATGTGCGCCCACCAGCGCTTCATCACCGGGTGGGACGGCAGATCGTCCATCGTGTGTCCGTCCCTGCGCCACAGCACGCCGAACAGCGTATCCGTCGGGGCGTCCAGATGGATCGAATAGTCGGAGACGCCGGCCTCGTGCAGCAGCGCCACCAACTCCGGCCAGATCGCTTCATGGCGGCGGATGTACTCCTCGCGCATGCCCGAGTTCAGCTTCATGCGGAAGGCGTGCTTCTCGGCCATCACGCCTGCCTTTGCCGGAAGCGCCGCCACAGGATGGGCAGCGCGATGACCACGATCAGCAGCGAGCCGATGAAGATGGTCATCACGATGCCCGGCACGTTGAGCAGGCCGAGGCCGAAGGTAACCAGCCCCAGGATGATTGCCGCGAGCACCACGCCGACGATGGAACCCGAGCCGCCGAGGATCGACACCCCGCCGAGCACGACCATCGTGATGACCTCCAGCTCGTAGCCCTGCGCGATGGACGGCCGCGTCGAGCCGAGTCGCGAGGTGAGCAGGATCGAGGCGACGCCGGCCATCAGGCCGGTGAGGCAGAAGAGGATGAACTTCACCCGCTCCACCCGCACGCCCGAGAAGGCGGCGGCGACCGGGTTGTTGCCGATCACGTAGACGGTGCGGCCGAAGCTGGTGCGCTGGAGCAGGAACCAGAAGATGACTGCCATGACCGTGAACAGCACGATCTCGAACGATACCACCCACCAGACGTAGCCCTGGCCGAAGAAGGCGAAGCTTTCGGGATAGCCGCGATAGGCCTGGTCGCCGAGGATGATGAAGGCGATGCCGCGGAAGAGGCTCATCGTGCCGATCGTCACCACGATCGACGGCAGCTTGAGGCGCGTGACCAGCAGGCCGTTGAAGGCGCCGCAGGCAAGCCCGGTGGCCAGCCCGATCAGCACGAGACCCGGCGTGCCGATGCCCGCCTGCACCGCCATGCCCATGAAGGTGGAAGCGAGCGCGATGATCGCCGCGACCGACAGGTCGATCTCGCCCGATATGATGAGCAGCGCCATGGCGAGCGCTATCAGCCCCTTCTCGGCGAAGTTGAAGGTGAGGTCCGACAGCGACCACGCATTGAGGAAATAGGGCGAGGCGAGGCTGTTGATGACGAAGATGGCGACGGCCACCAGAACCAGCAGCATTTCCCACGAGAACAGCGCCGCGGTCAGCGGCCGGTCGAGACGGTCGGGGATTTGACGGGGGGCGACGACGTCGCTCATGCCGCGGCCTTCCTGAGGATGATGCGGCCCTGCTTCTTCTCGCCGCGCGCGTTCAGCACCACGGCGACGAGGATGGCGGCGCCGGAGATGGCGAGCTGCCAGAAGGGCGACACGCCAACCACCGGCAGTGCCGAGCCGATGACGCCGAGGAACAGCGCGCCCAGCACCGCGCCGCCAACCGTGCCGATGCCGCCGGCGATGGACACGCCGCCGATGACGCAGGCAGCGATGATCTGCAGCTCGTAGCCGTTGGCGACCTCGGTGGACGCGATGACGTAGCGCGACACCCACAGATAGCCGCACAGGCCGGCGACGGTGCCCGAGATGACGAAGGCGAGGAATTTTGTCCGGCCGACATCGATGCCGGCATAGACCGAGGCCGTCGGGTTGACGCCAGCCGCGTAGAAGGAGCGGCCGAGCGGCGTGCGTGTCATCAACAGCCAGAACAGCGCGACCGCGACGATGGCGAACCACGACAGTACGGGCAGGCCGAGGAAGGAGGCGCGCTGCAGTGCGACGAAGCCGGGGCTCATGGCGTCGGCATTCACCCACGCGCCGCCGGACAGCACAAAGGTCGCACCGCGATAGATGGTGAGCGTGCCGAGGGTGACCACGATGGCCGGGATGCCGAGCTTCCACACGAGCGCGCCGTTGAGGACGCCGAGCGCGGCACCGATGGCGAGCGCCATGACAACCAGCAGCACCACCGGCACGCCGGGGAAAGCCGCGTTGGTCATCGCCACTGCCATGCCGGTGAAGGCGAGGTTGGAGGCCATGGAGAGGTCGATGGAGCGGGTGAGGATCACCACCATCTGGCCCAGCGCCAGGATGATGAGGATCGAATAGTCGTTGAAGACGGCGAGCAGCCGCTCCGGTCGCGCGAAGGCAGGGAAGCGAATCGCGATCAGCGCTACCAGCAGCGCGATGACGACGGCCAGCGTTCACGACGCCCGCAACGACGACGTCCTGATCCATGTGAACGGCGAGTACTTCCGCCGCGACGAGGCAAAGGTCTCGGTGTTCGACGCCGGCTTCGTGCTGGGTGACGGCGTGTGGGAGGGACTTCGACTTGTCCGCGGGCGGCTGCTTGCGTGCAGCGAGCACCTTGACCGGCTCTACGAAGGTGCGAACGCAATCCAGCTCGATATCGGCCTTTCGCGCGAGGAACTCACAGCCGTTCTTTATGAGACGCTCGATAAGAACGGCATGACCGACGGCGTGCACATTCGCCTCATGGTCACGCGCGGTCGCAAGTCGACACCAAATCAGGATCCGCGCTTCGCCCTCGGTCGCGCAACCATCGTCGTCGTGGCGGAATACAAGTCCCCCAGGCCGGAATCGAAGGCGAAAGGTCTGTCTCTCTTCACCTCGACGATCCGGTGCAGCACCCCGGATGTCTTCGACCTTCGCCTGAACTCGCACAGCCGGCTCAACTTCATCCAGGCCCTGATCCAAGCGATCAACGCCGGCGCGGACGAAGCGCTCATGCTCGATCCGTTCGGATTCGTCGCGAGCTGCAACTCGACCAACTTTTTCGTGGTGCGCAACGGCGAGTTGTGGACCTCGACCGGGCGGTTCAATTTCAACGGCATCACCCGACGCAAGATCCTGCGCCTATTCGAGCGCGACGGAGGCGTCGCTCGCCAGCAGGACTTCACTTTGGCCGAGGTCTATTCAGCTTCGGAAGCCTTCGTCACCGGCACCTTGGGCGGCATCACGCCGGTCTCGCGGATTGACGGGCGCATGATAGGCGATGGCAAGGTCGGACCGGTCACCCATCACCTGATGTCGCTCTATGCGGATTACGTCAACGCGGCCGAAGGAGCGGTCTAGCTGCGCCGGTGGTCCGGCCTCATGCCGGAAGGCTGTAGCATTCGCGGCATCGGGAGCGTGCCGCAATACCCCGATCAGGAGCCGAACCGTGTCCCAATACATGGTCGCCATGCAGAGCACGCTTCGCATCTGCGAGTACAATCGACCGGATCGATGGCTGAGATCGAACACGGAGTTCGTCATCTTGGCCGGCTCGGGCACGCTCGATCCTTATCTCGTGATCGGTGTCGGTCCCAAGAGCCGCGGCGACGAGATCGCGGCGCCGGACGATCTCAAGGCCCTGCATGTGAAGGTTGCGACTCGCGTGGCGGGCAATAAATTGGGAATGGCCAGGACGTACCTTCTCAATCGTCACTTACCGGACGATCTTGAACTGCCGGCGTTCTTTAGGAGCGCGCAGTTCTTTCCGGCCGATGGCACAGTCGAGGTGGTCCTCTCGAACGGTGTGCCGAGCCTGTCTGTCCTGGGAAGGCATGCCCACCATCGCGATCAGAATAACGAAATCATCGAAGTGCATGACCGCGGCATGCGCTCGAGAGTTCATATCGAAGGTCGCGTGACCGACGTTCGCGCGGCATTGACCTGGCAATTCACGGGGAAGCGCTTGCCCTGGTCGCTGGAACAAGGGACGGGAGGCTGAGAAATTCCGACGCATGCCTATAGTTTAGGGCGTTCTTAGCCGGCGGTTAGCCACCCAGCCCGAATGAAAGGCGGTTCCAAGACTCGAGCTGCTTGTAGAAAGGCAGCTATGCGCTTCTTTTCGGAAGTACCCGAAAACTCAGCCGTCGCCGAAAGAGGACTGTCAGGCTGACGCGATCCGACCGAGCCACACGACCTCAATGTCGGACGTTGATCTTCTGCTAGCGACCCTCTCGGACGCCTGCATGGGTAGCCCTTGCTCCGCTACTCGTGTGACGCACGCACGCCTACGAGGTATCACTGCTCGCGAAACGCCCGCGCGAAGGAATCGAGGATCGGCTGGATGAGATATTCGGCGAAGGTGCGGTTGCCAGAGGCCAGATAGGTCTCGACCGGCATGCCGGGGTAGATCTGGTCCTTGGCGACCTCGGGCGGCAGCTCGTCGCCGATGCGGATGCGTGCAACATAGTAGGCCATGCCGTGCTCGTCGACCTGCCGGTCGGCGGAAAGATAGAACAGCGTGCCGTCCACCGCAGGCGTGACACGCGCGTTGAGCGCGGTGAAGCGCATCGACGCGCTCTGGCCAATGCGCACCAGGTCGATGTCCTCCGGCCGCAGTCGCGCCTCGACGATCAACTCGTCGGTGGTCGGAAGCAGCTCGACCACCTGCTGGCCGGCGCCGATGACGCTGCCGGGCGAGGTGAACAGCGTCTTCACGACGATGCCGTCGACCGGCGCGCGCACGGTGGTGCGCTCCAGCACCGAGCGGGCGGCGCGCACCTGCTCGTCGAGATCGGCCTGCTGCGTGCGCACCGTATTCAGCTCGGCGATCGCGTCCTCGACGCGGCTGCTCTTCAACCGTTCGATCTGCTGGCGCGCCTCCGCGATCTGGGTGGCGGAATTGGCGATCTGCGCGCGCACCGAGGCGATCTCGCCCAGCAGCTCGGCCTCGGTGCGCAGCAGCGCGGAATACTCCGTCCGCTGCGCCAGTCCCTGGTCGAGCAGTCCCTTCTTGCGGGCGATTTCCTCTCTCACGATGGCGAGCTGGTCTTCGCCCGCCTGCCGCTGCGCGTCGAGCCCGGCGACAAGGTCGTTCTGCGCGGCGACGCGCTGGCCCAGAATCTCCATCTCGGTGTTGTGACGCAGCAGGCGCGCGGCGAACTCGCGCTTCTGCTCGCCGAGCTGGCGGGCCAGTTCGGCGGCGTCAGCCTGCGGCTCCGTGCCTGCAGGCATGGTCACGTCCAGTGCCCCGGTCGCCTCAGCCTCCAGCCGCCAGGCCCGGGCCTGCACGGCGACGAACTGCGCCACCCGGCGGTTGAGCTCGGCCTCGGCCACCGTCGAATCGAGCACCAGAACCGGCTCGCCGGCGGCGACGCGGCCGCCTTCGCGAACCTTGACCTCGCGGATGATGCCGCCTTCGAGATGCTGGATGCGCACGTTCTGCCCGGCCGCGGCCACCACGCCCGGCGCGATCGCCGCACCCGCCAGCGGCGCCGTCGCCGCCCATACTCCGAAGCTGCCGGCAAACAGCGCCATCGTCAGATATCCGGTCGCTGCGATCAGCCCGGTGCGGGTCACCACCCGGTCCTGCCAGCGCCTGGGTTTCACGTCCGCGTTCTTGGCCATGGTCAGTTCGCCTTCATGCGCACGGGATTTGCGGGCTCCGGTGCCGGCTGTGAAGCAGCAGGCTGAGATGCCGTCGGCTGGACCTGGCCCTGTGCCAGTCTCTGCAGGATCTCGCGCGCCGGACCGTAGAGGTCGATCTGTCCGTCGCGCAGGAGGAGCACGCGGTCGCAGCGCGCCGCGATCGAGGGACGGTGGGTGACGACGAGCACCGTCGAGCCGCGCGCCTTGGCGTCGAGCATCGCCTTTTCCAGCGCCTGTTCGCCCTGCAGGTCGAGATGCGCGTTGGGCTCGTCCAGCACCAGCAGCCTCGGGTCGCGGTAGAAGGCGCGCGCCAGGCCAACGCGCTGCCGCTCGCCGCCCGACAGCCGCACGCCGCCCGGTCCGATCGGTGTTGCGTAACCGGCCTTCTGCCTGAGGATCATCTCGTGCGCCTGGGCGCGCTGCGCCGCGAGCACGATCTGTTCGTCGTCCGCGTCGACGTCGAAGCGCGCCACGTTCTGGCCGATGCTGCCGGGAAACAGCTCAACCTCCTGCGGCAGGTAGCCGAGATGACGACCGAGATCGTCGGGGTCCCAGCTGCGCAGGTCCGCGCCGTCGAGCCGCACGGTCCCCGAAAGCGGGGCTATCGCGCCGACGATCAGCCGCGCCAGCGTCGACTTGCCTGCCTGGCTCGGGCCGACCACCGCCACCGTCTCACCGGGCTCGACCTTGAAGCTGACGCGCTTGATGATCGGTGGAGCGCCGGGTTCTGCACCCGGTGGCAGGTAGGTCACGTCGTCCACATGCAGCGCGCCGCTCGGCGCCGGCAGGGCAATATGGCCGCCGGCGACGGGTGCGGCGAGGCGAGGCAGCGCGCGGATGCGCCGCCAGGCGCGGCCGGCGTCCACCACCTGCCGCCAGGCGCCGATCAGCTGGTCCAGCGGCTGCAGCGCCCGCCCGGAAATGATCGAGGAGGCGAAGATCATGCCGGCCGTCATCTCGCCCTTGAGGACGAGCCAGGCGCCGACCCCCAAAATGGCGATCTGCAGCGACATGCGGATTGTACGCGAGATGCCGCCGAACACGGCATTCAGCCAGTTCACGCGGTCGGCTGCGCCGAGCGCGTCGGCGAAGTTGCGGCCCCACAGCTCGACGGCGGCACCTGTCATGCCGAGCGCCCGCACCGTCTCGAACCCCCGCGCGAACGACTGTGCCTGTCCCATGGTCGCGGCCAGCGTGTCGCCCGCCGCGCGCCCGCTCCTGCCGGTCGCCATCTGGTTGAGTGCGGCGGCGCCGACCATCAGCGCGGCACCCACGACCGTCAGCCAGAACAGCAGCGGGTGGACGAACCACAGGAGCACGATGAACAGCGGCGCGAACGGCAGGTCGAACAGAAAGAACAACGTGCGCGACGACAGGAAGGCGCGCACGGTCGCCAGATCGCGCAGCGGCTGCACGTCACCTGCCGCCGCCCTCGGCGCCTCCATCGCAGAGAGCAGCAGGTCGGCGCCGAAGGCCGCGTCGATGCGGGCTGCCGCACGGGATGCGTATTGCCCACGCACCACCTCGATCACGCCCAGCACCCCAAGGCCCGCCAGCGCCATCAGCGAGATGTAGACGAGCGTTTCCAGGCTGGAAGCGACCAGCACGCGGTCGTAGACCTGCAGCAGATAAAGCGGGGTGACCAGTACAAGAACATTGGTCGCCGCCGAGAAGATCCCGATCTCGACGACCGCTCGTCGGATGATGCTGCTGATCTGTTGCGATGCCATTCTCGTCCCCGGTTGCATGCAATTCTAGGCGATTGCTTGACGTCGGGAAATCCCGGCGGCCAAGTTCGCCTTACTCCTCAAGCAGCGCTGGCGGCCCGACCGTCAGGCAGTACAACGGAATCCGGCCGGGGCCGCCATGGGGTAATCACCTGAATTGCGGGCCGCCGGCCACGTGGCGCCGTCACATCGTCACACGATGAAATCGCCATTC
>JAHBYZ010000046.1:0-20000 GCA_019635695.1 Rhizobiaceae bacterium | reverse complement strand
GCAGGCCGGACAGGCACCTCTGCGGGCGCTCGCCGGCTGCTTCGGTTTTACCGGCGACGAGGTGGAGAAGAAGTGCCGCGTGCTTTCAGGCGGCGAGAAGGCGCGGCTGGTGATGGCGCGCATGCTGTTCGATCCGCCGAATTTCCTCGTGCTCGACGAACCGACCAACCACCTCGACATGGCGACCAAGCAGATGCTCGTCGAGGCGCTGTCCCGCTTCGAGGGCGCGATGCTGTTCGTCTCGCACGACCGCCATTTCCTGGCTGCCCTGTCGAACCGGGTGCTGGAGCTGACGCCCGAGGGCCTGCACGCCTATGGCGGCGGCTACACGGAATACGTCGAGCGCACCGGCCAGGAGGCGCCGGGCCTGCGCAGCTGACGGTTCGCCACACAGGGAAACCGAATAGCCGGTCGTGCGTTGTTCCCACAGGTCAAACCTGGTGGGTCGAGCGATGCGACTGGGCTACGATATCCTGCGAACCGGATTTGCGATCTCGGCCGTCCTAGGCGTCACCGTTGTCCCGATCGCTTTGTCGCGTGCGCCCGTGCAACCGGCGGTCGAAGCAGTTTCAGACAACCCGGCTTCGGGTTCAGGCCTGTCGCGTCTGCCTCATCTCGTGGCGCGAGCAGAAGCCGCTGACATGGAAAATGCCGGCGGTCTTACCGTGGGACCCAAAAGCGCGCCGCGCATGCATGGCGGCTCAGTCCTGACCGACTTTCTCTCGCAATAGCGCGGGAAGTTGCCGCATCCCGAAAAGCAAAAGCCGGGCGACTGCCCGGCTTCGCCTGTGCAAGCCCTAGGGCTGCGATCAGTTCACGGCGTCCTTGAGGCCCTTGCCGGCCGAGAACTTCGGCACCTTGCGGGCCGGGATCTTCACTTCGGCGCCGGTCTGCGGGTTGCGGCCGGTGGAAGCGGCGCGCTTGGCCACCGAGAAATTGCCGAAGCCGACGAGACGCACGTCGCCGCCCTTCTTCAACTCCTTGGTGATCGCCGAGAACACCGCGTCGACAGCGGTCTGGGCATCGGCCTTCGAGAGCTTGGCCTCGTCCGCGACCGCGGCAATGAGTTCATTCTTGTTCATGGACAATCCTTCCCTTTGGCGGCCGGACTTCGACTCAACCGGCGAGGCCGGATACTGCTTCAAGGTCGCGGCCGAACCAAGCATAAATCCCCGCAAACCCGCAGAGTTCCGCGCTTTTTGTGGACTACCCACAGAAAACGCCGACGGCCGGCCCTCGCGGGCCGGCCGTCGATTCATACATTGATGGAACGCTCAGTGCGCCAGGCCGGCGCCGGCGCCATCCTCGATGCCGTCGGGACGCGCCGCCTTGGCGTCGACGGGCTCGCTCCATTCGATCGCCTCGGGCATGCGCACAAGGGCATGACGCAGCACTTCGCCAACCCTGCTGACCGGGACGATCTCGAGCGCGTTCTTCACGTTCTCCGGGATTTCGGCCAGATCCTTGGCGTTTTCCTCGGGGATCAGCACCTTTTTGATGCCACCGCGCAGCGCGGCAAGAAGCTTTTCCTTCAGGCCGCCGATGGGCAGCACCCTGCCCCGCAGCGTGATCTCGCCGGTCATGGCGACATCCTTGCGCACCGGAATGCCGGTGAGCACGGACACAATGGCGGTAGCCATCGCGGTCCCCGCCGACGGGCCATCCTTTGGCGTCGCCCCTTCCGGCACGTGCACGTGGATGTCGCGCTTGTCGAAGAGAGGCGGCTCGATGCCGAAGTCCAGCGCACGGCTGCGAACGTAGGACGCGGCAGCCGAGATCGACTCCTTCATCACGTCGCGCAGGTTGCCGGTCACCGTCATCTTGCCCTTGCCGGGCATCATCACGCCTTCGATGGTCAGCAGTTCGCCGCCCACCTCGGTCCAGGCAAGCCCGGTGACGACGCCGACCTGATCCTCGCCGTCGATCTGGCCGTGGCGGAACCGCGGCACGCCGAGATAGTCCTCGACGTTCTTCGGCGCGATCCTGATAGCCTTCTTCTTGGTCCGCACGATCTCGGTGACCGCCTTGCGAGCGAGCTTCATCAGCTCGCGCTCAAGCGAACGCACGCCTGCCTCGCGGGTGTATTCCTGCACGACCTTGCGGATCGCCTCGTCCGAAACCGTGAACTCCTTCGGCTGCAGCGCGTGGTCCTTGATGGCCTTGGGCAGCAAATGCCGCTTGGCGATCTCGACCTTCTCGTCCTCCGTGTAGCCGGCGATGCGGATGATCTCCATGCGGTCCATCAGGGGCGCAGGGATGTTCAGCGTATTGGCCGTCGTCACGAACATCACGCTCGACAGGTCGTATTCGACCTCGAGATAGTGGTCCATGAACGTCGAGTTCTGCTCGGGGTCCAGCACCTCCAGCAGTGCCGAAGAAGGATCGCCGCGGAAGTCCTGGCCCATCTTGTCGATCTCGTCGAGCAGGAAGAGCGGGTTGGCCTTCTTCGCCTTCTTCATCGACTGGATGACCTTGCCGGGCATCGAGCCGATATAGGTGCGGCGGTGGCCGCGGATCTCGGCCTCGTCACGCACGCCGCCCAGCGCCATGCGCACGAACTCGCGGCCGGTCGCCTTGGCGATCGACTTGCCGAGCGAGGTCTTGCCGACGCCGGGAGGGCCGACGAGGCACAGGATCGGCCCCTTCAGCTTGTTCTGGCGGCTCTGCACGGCGAGGTACTCGACGATGCGGTCCTTGACCTTGTCGAGGCCGAAATGGTCGGTGTCGAGCACCTCCTGCGCGAGGTCGAGGTCGTACTTGACCTTCGACTTCTTGCCCCAAGGCAGAGACAGCAGCCAGTCGAGATAGTTGCGCACGACAGTGGCCTCGGCCGACATCGGCGACATGGTGCGCAGCTTCTTCAGCTCCGCGTTGGCCTTCTCGCGCGCTTCCTTCGACAGCTTAGTCTTCTTGATGCGATTTTCCAGCTCGGTCGCCTCGTCGCGGCCGTCCTCGCCCTCGCCGAGCTCCTTCTGGATCGCCTTCATCTGCTCGTTAAGGTAGTATTCGCGCTGCGTCTTCTCCATCTGGCGTTTCACACGCGAGCGGATTCTCTTTTCGACCTGAAGGACGGAAATCTCCGCCTCCATGAAGCCCATCGCCTTCTCCAGCCGCTGCTTGACGGACAGCGTGGCGAGCATCTCCTGCTTTTCCGGAATCTTGATCGCGAGATGCGAGGCGACGGTGTCGGCGAGCTTTGAATAGTCGTCGATCTGGCCGGCGGCGCCGACCACTTCGGGCGAAATCTTCTTGTTGAGCTTCACGTAGTTCTCGAAGTCCGAGACCACGGAGCGGGCGAGCGCTTCGATCTCGACCTCATCCTCGGCCGGCTCCTTCAGGAGCTCGGCGCGGCCCTCGTGGAAGTCGGTGCGGGCGGTGAAACCGGTGAGTTTGGCGCGCGCCAGACCTTCGACCAGCACCTTCACGGTGCCGTCGGGCAGCTTCAAGAGCTGAAGCACGTTGGCGAGCGTGCCGATGTCATAGATGCCGTCCTGCGCGGGATCATCTTCCGACGCGTTGAGCTGCGTGGCGAGCAGGATCTGCTTGTCCTGACCCATCACCTCCTCGAGCGCCTTGATCGACTTCTCGCGGCCGACGAACAGCGGCACGATCATGTGCGGGAAGACCACGATGTCCCTGAGCGGGAGGATCGGAAAAACGTCGCCCGAGACATTGGGGCCGGAGCGGACAGGCTTGCTCATGCTGGTACCTTTCTGTCGCGGCCGCCATTGGCCGACCGCGAATCTCATTCTAGCCGCCGCGGGAGTGTCCGCCCATACTCCTGAGAGCCTGACGCGGCACGGACGCTGCCCCGCGGTCCGATGATGGTTAGTTGGCGTTGCACCGCACAAAGATCAAGGGCAGCTCCGGACATGGCAGCCAGCGGCGGACGATTGCGGCGCGACCGTTGCCGCAAAAGCAAAAACGGCGCCCGAAGGCGCCGCTTTCAAGCCGTCCGCGCGGATCAGGCGCTCACCGGCTTCTTCTCTTCGCGCTCGGAGTAGATGTAGAGCGGGCGGGCCGAGCCGGTGACCACCTCGTCGGAGATGACCACTTCCTGGACGCCTTCCAGGGCCGGAAGGTCGAACATGGTATCGAGCAGGATCGCCTCCATGATGGAGCGCAGGCCGCGCGCGCCGGTCTTCCGCTCGATCGCCTTCTTGGCGATCGCCGAGAGCGCGCCCTCGTGGAAGGTCAGGTCGACGCTCTCCATCTCGAACAGGCGCTGGTACTGCTTGACCAAAGCGTTTTTCGGCTCGGTCAGGATCTGGATCAGAGCCGGCTCGTCGAGGTCCTCCAGCGTCGCCAGCACAGGGAGGCGGCCAACGAACTCGGGGATCAGACCGAAGCGCAGCAGGTCCTCGGGCTCGACCTGGCGCAGCAACTCGCCCGTACGGCGGTCCTCAGGCGACGACACGTTGGCGCCGAAGCCGATCGAGGTCTTGCGGCCGCGGTCGGAGATGATCTTGTCCAGCCCGGCGAAAGCGCCGCCGCAGATGAACAGGATGTTCGAGGTGTCGACCTGCAGGAATTCCTGCTGCGGATGCTTCCTGCCGCCCTGCGGCGGCACCGAGGCGACCGTGCCTTCCATGATCTTTAGCAGCGCCTGCTGCACGCCCTCGCCCGACACGTCGCGGGTGATCGATGGGTTGTCGGACTTGCGGCTGATCTTGTCGATCTCGTCGATGTAGACGATGCCGCGCTGGGCGCGCTCTACGTTGTAGTCGGCCGACTGCAGCAGCTTGAGGATGATGTTTTCCACATCCTCGCCGACATAGCCCGCCTCGGTGAGCGTGGTGGCGTCGGCCATCGTGAACGGCACATCGATGATTCGCGCCAGCGTCTGCGCCAGCAGCGTCTTGCCGCAGCCCGTCGGGCCGATCAGCAGGATGTTCGACTTCGCCAGTTCGACGTCATTGTTCTTGGCCGCATGGGCCAGACGCTTGTAGTGGTTGTGGACGGCGACCGACAGCACACGCTTGGCGTGCGACTGACCGATCACGTAATCGTCCAGAACCTTCAGGATTTCCTGCGGGGTCGGCACGCCCTCGCGGGACTTCACCATCGAGGATTTGTTCTCCTCGCGGATGATGTCCATGCACAGCTCGACGCATTCATCGCAGATGAACACGGTTGGGCCCGCGATCAGCTTGCGGACCTCATGCTGGCTCTTGCCGCAGAACGAGCAGTACAGCGTATTCTTCGAATCGCCGCCACCGCCGCTGCTGATCTTGCTCATATCCAGTTCCTTTCAGTGCCACCGCCGCCGCGACGGTGCCGCGGCCCGGGCGTCGCTGCGTTCGGGGGCGCAGCATTTCGGCCCGATCAACGTGCTTTCCGAACGAAACACAACTCAGAAATCACGGCAATGATTCGCCATTCCCCAGCAAACGCTAAGCCGTCGAAACTCAACATAGGCTTAACGTAGGCCGGGCAGCACCGGGAGTGAACAGCCAATCGTGGCCGAATTGACGCACAGCCGTCAAAAACGCGTCACCTCGGCATGCTCACACCAGGCCATTCCGGCCGCTGATCTCAGGACTTCGCGGCCGTCTCCATCGCCTCTCGCGAGGTGATGACGTTGTCGATCAGGCCGAACTCCTTCGACTCGTCGGCGGTCATGAAGTGGTCGCGGTCGAGCGTGCGTTCGATGGTCTCGTAATCGCGGCCGGTGTGCTTCACGTAAATCTCGTTCAGCCGGCGCTTCATCTTGATGATGTCGAGCGCATGGCGCTCGATGTCGGAGGCCTGGCCCTGGAAGCCGCCGGACGGCTGGTGGACCATGATGCGCGCCTGCGGGGTGGCGAAGCGCATGTCTTTGTGGCCGGCCGTCAGCAGCAGCGAGCCCATCGACGCCGCCTGACCCACGCAGAGCGTCGACACGGCCGGCTTGATGAACTGCATGGTGTCGTAGATCGCCATTCCCGACGTCACCACGCCACCCGGCGAGTTGATGTAGAGGCTGATCTCCTTCTTCGGGTTCTCCGCCTCAAGGAACAGCAGCTGCGCGCAGACCAGCGTCGCCATGCCGTCCTCGACGGGGCCGGTGATGAAGATGATGCGCTCCTTGAGCAGGCGCGAGAAGATGTCGAAGGCGCGTTCGCCGCGATTGGTCTGCTCGACCACCATCGGCACCAGGTTCATGTAGGTCTGGATGGGATCTTTCATCGGGCGGTTCCTCGGGGTGGGCGGGCTGCCGGGGCGGCGACCGCGGGATTCTGTCGAACGTAGATAGGATGCCGCTTCCCGCTTGCGCAAGGCTGGCACAACGGCCTCTCCGGCTGTCCCAGCGTTAACGTAACCGCAAGAATCAGCTTCCGCGCGCGGCAGCACCGGCTATGCTTGCGGCAAAAAGTACAGAGTGCGCGTCAATACGGAGTTCTCAGGCACATGTCCTCGCGTATCCTTTCCATGGCCATCGCCGGCTCGGCGTTGATCGCCATGACGACCCAGACAGTGGCCGGCGGCTACGCCCAGTCCTGCTACGAAAAGGTGAACTACCCGCCGCAATACCGGACGGTGCACGAGACCGTGATGGTCGATCCGGGCCGCAAACACGTCGAGGTGATTCCCGCGATCTACGGCACGGAGAAGCGCCGCGTGCTGATCCGCCCCGAGCAGGTCGGCTACAACGTCGTTCCGGCTCGTTATGGCTGGTCGACGGAGAAGGTGCTGATCCAGCCGGAGGGCACGATCGCCCGCCACATCCCGGCCGTCACCAAGGTCGTGCACCGCAAGGTGATGGTGTCGGAGGGCGGCTACGCCTGGGAATACCAGTGGATCAATGGCCGCAAGGTTCTCTGCAAGATCAAGACGCCGCCGGTGTGGAAGACGGTCGCCGAACATGTGGTCGTGCGCCCGGCGCAGGTCGTGCATGAGCGTATTCCGGCCCGCTGGGGCTACGAGAAGCGGCAGGTGATGATCGAGCCGGCCCGCAAGGAACGCTACGTCATCCCCGCCGAATACGGCTACAGCAACGAGCAGGTGCTCATCCGCCCCGCGCAGAAGCGCGTGCACCACACGCCGCCGCGCTACGAGACGGTGGCGCGCACCGTGATGGTGAGCCCCGGCTCCAGCGGCTGGCGGCCGGTCCAGATCGCAGGCCACTGCAAGGGCTGACACCCTTTAGCGTTGTCAACGTTCCCTGCCTGACGAAGCGCCGCCGAAAGGCGGCGTTTTCGCTTTCAGTTCTCCCAGGCCGGGATCATCTGCTCCGACCACGAGACCGGCGAAAAGCCCAACTTCTGGTAAAGCTGCAGCGCGCGCGGGCTGTCGAGCGTGT
Organism: Rhizobiaceae bacterium; assembly: GCA_019635695.1. Classification (GTDB taxonomy): domain Bacteria; phylum Pseudomonadota; class Alphaproteobacteria; order Rhizobiales; family Rhizobiaceae; genus RCIO01. Next base: position 12,718 of record JAHBYZ010000046.1, on the reverse strand, counting down.
TGGTTTCGATCGTCAGCTTTTCCGGGCGCCGGTCCCACGCAGCGAAGATGGCGGCCGACAGCAGGAAGCGCGCAAGGCCCCGGCCCTGAAAATCCGGCACGAGGCCGAAATACTTGATCTCGACCGCTTCCGGCAGGCCGGCCATGTCGAGCTCGAAGAAGCCGGCCGGCGCGCCATCGCAATAGAGCACCTCGATGGCCGTGGTCTCGGCATGGATCGCAGCCGACAGCGCCTCGTCGCCGAGGCCGCGCCGCATCTGCCAGTGATGCGGCCTGCCGATCACCTCGTAGAGATAGCGGTAGAAATGCAGCGGTACCGCCTCGGCACGCATCAGCGCGAGGACAAAACCCGTCGGCGCTTGCACGCGCTGCGCCGGCGGAACGCGCATCTCCAGATGCGTGATGCGGGCCTGAAGTTCGCGAGCCATCTCAGGGGTTCGGATCGGCCGGTCCGGTCACCACCGGCGTGTCGGCCCGCCCGCCCCATTCGCTCCACGAGCCGTCATAGAGGCGGTTGTCCGTATGACCCAGCGATTCCAGCGCCAGCGTGACGACCGCCGCAGTGACGCCAGAACCGCAGGACGTGACTACCGGTCCATCGAGGTCGACGCCTGCGGCCTCCAGCTTCGCCCTGAGCTCCGGCAGCGGCAGCAGGCTACCGTCCTTGGAGAGCGACACCGCCGGCACGTTGCGGGCACCCGGCATATGACCCGAGCGCATACCGGCGCGCGGTTCCGGCTCCGCGCCGGTGAAGCGCCCGGCAGGCCGCGCGTCGGCAACCTGCATGCTGCCTTCGGCGACGATCGCTTTCATCTGCTCGAACGTGGCAACGCGGCCCTCATGGAAATCGACGTCGAACAGGCTTGGCGCGATTTTGGTGACCTCCGCGGTCACCGGCCTGCCCTCTCGCTTCCAGCGGTCTCCGCCGCCGTCGAGCAGGAAGACGTTCTTCGCACCCATGATGCGAAACAGCCACCAGGCGCGCGGTGCGGAGAAGAAACCCGGACCGTCGTGCACGATAATGGTGTCATCGACGCCCAATCCCATCGAACCGGCGTGCCGTGCAAAGAGCGGTGCCGGCGGCAACGTGTGCGGAAGCTTCGAGTCCGGTGCGACCACGAGGTCCTGGTCGAAATAGACGGCGCCAGGAATGTGCGCCGCCTCATATTCGGCGCGGCCGTCTCTGCCCTGGGCAGGCAGGTACCATGACGCGTCGACAATCTTGATGCCGGGCTTGCCGAGCCGTTCCTGCAGCCATTCGGCACTCACCACGAAGCGGCTCGTCTCGGCCATTCTTTCCCTCTCAATTCCCAGGCGACTGACCGAAGCGGATGCGGAAGCGGCGGTTCTCGCGCCCCTTCTTTTCGATCTTGCCGATATGAATTTCGCCGACCTCGATGGTAGACGCAACATGCGTGCCGCCGCAGGGCTGACTATCTATCGTTCCGCCGTCGCCAATCAGGACGAGGCGGATGCGGCCGGTGCCTGTCGGCGGATGCACGTTCTTCGATTTCACCAGACCCGGATTGGCGGCGAGTTCGTCATCCGTGATCCAGCGCGTGGATATCGGATGCCCGGCGGCGACCAGTTCCATCAGCCGCCCCGTAACCTCCTCGCGCGAATAGCCCGTCTCGGGGATATCGAAGTCGACCCGGCTCTCCTCCTCGCCGACGGACGCCCCGGTGATCGGGAATGGGCAGACGACCGTCAGCAGGTGGCAGGCGGTGTGCATGCGCATCAGTTTCAGCCGCCGCGACCAGTCGATGGAAAGGCGTACGCGCTCGCCGACGGCAGGCAGGTTCTGCGGCGCGGCCGGGACGTGGATGATCTCGTTCTTCGTCTCGCCAGTGACCGTCGCTGCAATGGCGACCTCCGAGCCATCGGCACGGATAAGGCGCCCGGTATCGCCCGGCTGCCCGCCCGAAGTTGCGTAAAAGACGGTGCGGTCGGTCAGGACGCCGCCGCGCTCGTTGATCGCCACAACAGTCGCCTCCGCCTCCGCCAGAAAGGCGTCGCTGCGGAACAGCGCTTCCGTGGTCGTCATGCGACGCTCTCGAACGGCACCGCGATGCGGGACTGCGTCTCCAGCCAGCGCGGCACCGGCAGATTCTTCTCCCGCAGGAAGGCCGGATTGAACAGCTTGGACTGGTAGCGCGTGCCGTAGTCGGCGAGGATCGTCACGATCGTCTTGCCGGGGCCAAGCGCCTTCGCGAGGCGAATGGCGCCCGCAATGTTGACGCCGGTCGAGCCGCCCAGGCACAAGCCCTCCTCGGTGACCAGATCGAAGATGATCGGCAGCGCCTCCTCGTCGGGGATCTGGAAGGAGAAGTCGGGGCGAAAATCCTCCAGATTGGCGGTGATGCGCCCCTGCCCGATGCCCTCGGTGATCGAGCTGCCCTCGGCCTTCAGCACACCGTCCGTGTAGAAGCTGTGCAGCGCCGCCCCGAGCGGGTCGGCAAGCGCGATCTTGACGTTGCGGCTATGACCGCGAAGGCCGGCCGCCACGCCTGCGAGCGTGCCGCCGGTGCCAACCGCGCTGACGAAACCGTCGATGCGACCGCCGGTGTCGCGCCAGATCTCCTGCGCCGTCGTCTCGACATGGCCGTCGCGGTTGGCGACGTTGTCGAACTGGTTGGCCCAGATGGCGCCGTTCGGCTCCGTGCGCGCAAGCTGTTCCGCCAGGCGGCCGGAGACCTTCACGTAGTTGTTGGGGTTCTTGTAGGGAACCGCGGGCACCTCGATCAGTTCGGCGCCGAGCAGGCGCAAGGCATCCTTCTTCTCCTGACTCTGCGTATCGGGGATCACTATCACGGTGCGGTAGCCGAGCGCCTTGGCCACCACGGTCAGCCCGATGCCGGTGTTGCCGGCGGTACCCTCGACAATGACGCCGCCCGGCTTGAGCAGCCCCTTCTTCTGCGCGTCGCGGATGATGAACAGGCCGGCGCGGTCCTTGACCGACTGCCCGGGATTCATGAATTCCGCCTTGCCGAGTATCTCGCAGCCGGTCATCTCCGAGGCCTTGCGCAGGCGGATGAGCGGTGTATTGCCGATGACGTCGATGACTGATCCGTGCATTCCTGGTCTTTCCGGCCCTGGTCTTCCCGGCCCTGGTCTTCCCGATTGCGGCCGCGACCCTAGAAACCGCAGCTAGGGGTTTCAAGCCGCGAATTTGCCGGCATTGCCGCGTGGGAGAATTGCGATGGCGCGAAGCCGCGTCCCCGGAGGATGCTATTGCGTGATCCGGTGCGGATCGTGCGGCGTATTTGCACCCGAAGCCATCGCCATGAGGTATCGTGACGAGTGATGATGACCGGAAGCTACGATTCCATCGATACGCTGTTGTCGCGCTATGTCGCAGGCGCGCTGCCCGAACCGGCGCGCGTGCTGGTTGCCGCGCATCTTGAGCTGAGGCCGGAAAATCGCACTTTCGTCGGTGGACTGGAGACCCTGGCGGGCAGCGAGCTTGAGGCAGAGGCCCCGGTCGATATCGGCGGCCGCGACGCGCAGCTCCAGGCCATTTTCGCCAGCGCCCCCCCACAGGCGTCGGTGCCTGCGCGCGGCGACGGGGTGTTTCCGCACGCCATGCGCGACTTCTTCGGCTTCGATGCGGATCGCGTGCCGTGGCGCACGAAGATGCCGGGTTTCCGCGAGTTCGAGATGGGAGAGATCGACGGCTGCCATGTCAGCCTGTTCTGGATCAGGCCCGGCCGCAAGATTCCGCACCATACGCATGAAGGCTCGGAACTGACGCTGGTGGTGGACGGCGCGTTTCGCGACACGACCGGCCGCTACGGGCGCGGCGACATTGCGATTGCCGACCAGAGCGTCAACCACAGGCCGATTGCGGAGGTCGAGCGGCCCTGCATCTCGTTCGCCGTCACCGATGCGCCGCTGCGCTTCAACGGACCGATCGGCCAGCGCCTCAGCGATATTCTGGGGTTCTGATGGCGGCCTACAGGGCGCGGGCAAGCGACGGCGTTGCGTGGATCACCGGGGCAAGCAGCGGCATCGGCCGTCAGCTTGCACGCGATCTTTCGGGCCTTGGCTGGACGGTGGCGGCGAGCGCGCGTGGCTCGGACGAACTGGAACGGCTCTCCGCTGAAGCCACGGGCAGCGGCGGTCGCATCGTGCCGGTGCCCTGCGACGTTACCGATGCCGCCGCCTGCGCGGCGGCGGTCGACCGCATCGAGGCGGAGATCGGCCCCATCGCGCTTGCCGTGCTCAACGCCGGCACATACCTGCCAGCGCGGGGCGAGAAGCTCGACACGGCCCTTTTCGAGCGCACCTTCGCGGTCAATCTGCTCGGGACCACCAATGCGCTCGTGCCCGTCGTGCAGCGCATGAAGGCGCGCCGCCGCGGGCAGGTCGCCGTGACGGGTTCGCTCACCGCCTATTTCGGCCTGCCTTCGGCCGCGGCCTACGGGGCGTCCAAGGCAGCGATCAACGGCATGGCCCAGTCACTGCGCTTCGATCTCGAAAAGCTGAACATCCGCATCCAGGTCATCAACCCGGGTTTCGTCGAGACGCCGCTGACGGCGAAGAACGACTTCTTCATGCCGGGCCTGATGCCGGTGGAGAAGGCTTCTGCCCGCATCGTAGCGGGCCTGCAGCGTGGCGGTTTCGAGATCGCATTTCCACGACGCCTCGCCGTCACCATGCGCGCGGTCGCCAACCTGCCGCATGGTGTGCGTCACGCCTTCGTGCGGTGGTTCACCGGCTGGGGCAAGCGCCCGCTCAAGGAGTAGGCGCGGCAGCGTCCAGCGCGTCGAGCGTGGCGGCGGCCGACTGCATGTCACGCCAGCGCACAGCGCGCCGCGCGGCGGCCTCGGCGTCCTCGCCCCACTTCGAGATGTTCCAGTCCTCGTCGACATGGGCGGCCGCCCAGGCCTCGGCCGCAGTCAGGAACCGCCCTTCGACCGCCAGCGCCAGCAAGGCGGAGCCCGACAGCGTCGTCATCACATGCAGCGCCGCCAGCCGGAACGGCTCCGCCCGCCGCGCCAGATGCGCACCAATCAGCGCCAGCGCTTCGCGCGGCTGGGCCACGTGCATGATGCCCTCCGACAACACGAAGCGCGCACCGATCCCGCCGCGAACCCAATCGAGCACCGGGTCCCACGCCTGCGCCTGCTTCGCCACCAGCCCCTCCGGGGCATCGGCGCGATAGCAAAGCAGGTCCGACGAGGCGTAGCGCAGCACCTCCTCCATCACCGCGTCGGGCTCGCGCGATACCCCGTCGACGACGGTGTTGGCGAGCCGGGTCAGCGGCATGGTGGCGGGGTCGATGGTTTCGCCCTGCGCGGCAAACTCCGCGGCAACGAGCGCTGCCAGACGCTCCGTCGGCAGAACCAGTGTCGCGCGGCCGGGCGTCTTCGCGGCCTTGCCGTCGAGGCGCACGACGAAACCGCCCTCGCCTTCGGCGCGGTCGACCGCCTTGTAGAAGCGCTTCGGCAGGGGCTGGCGCATGTTGGCCTGCGCCCGCTTCATCGGGTCCGGATCGCGGCCGGCCTCAAGGTCGTTGAGAATGTCACGCATGACCGGCTTCCTCGGGTTGCGGGCGGCCCGGTCGGTTCACCACGTAGAGGCCTATGGCGATCAGCACCAGCGCGGCGAAGATGCGCCAGGTCAGCGGCTCGCCAAGGAAGACTGCGCCGCCGAGCACGCCGAAAACAGGCGACAGCACCGCAAAGCTCGACAGGCCCGAAGCCGGATACTGCCGCATCAGCCAGAACCACAGCAGATAGGTGAAGGCCACGACGTAGATGGCCTGTACGAAGAACGACGAGATAGCCAGCCACCCGACCTCGCGCAGCAGCGGCCCGCCGAGCGGTATCAGCGGCAGCGCAAAGACCGTCGACACGACCAGCTGATAGAGCAGCGTCTTCTCCGCACTGACCCGCGAAAGCTTCGACTTCTTGACGACAATGGTGGTCGCCGCCCAGATCGCGGCCGCGACTAGCATCATCAGGTCGCCCTTGAGCGCATCGGCTGACGGCAGGCTCAGCTTGTCGGAGAAGACCAGGATGAGGCCCACGAACGCCACCGTCAGCCCACCCAGCTTGCGCATGCTCAGCGGCTCGCCGAGCAGGAAGTGGCCGGCAACGAGCACCATGAACGGCATGGTGTTCATAATGATTGAGCCGCGCGCCACGGTCGTGTGGTCGTAGGCGAAGAAGATCAACACGAACTCGGCGCCAAACAACGCGCCGGCCAATAGCCCGGCCGGCAAGGTGCCGTCCCGCTCCCACAGCTTCACACCGCGCCAGTGGCACCACAGGAAAACCGCCAGCGCCGCCAGCGCGGAGCGGCCGGCGGTCACCAGCACGGGGTTGAAGCCGACATTGGAGAGCTTTACCAGAACGCCGTTGAGCCCCCAGGACAATGTCAGCAGCACCATTGTCGCTGCCGCGAGGCCGTCGATGGCGTCAAGACGCCTGACATCAGTCGCCACGCTCATGCCTCTTCCGCCCCGTTCTCGTCGAAGCCGAGCAGATTCCAGCTCTGCACCATGTGCGGCGGCAACGGCGCGGTCACGTCGACCATGCCGCCGTCGGGATGCGGGATGACGATGCGCCGCGCGTGCAGGTGCAGGCGCTTCTGCATGCCGCCCGGAAAATCCCAGTTGTGATCGGCCTCGAAATATTTCGGGTCGCCGATGATCGGGCATTCGATGAAGGCGGCGTGCACGCGCAGCTGGTGCGTGCGGCCGGTGTAGGGCTCCATCTCCAGCCAGGACAGCGCTTGCCCCGCCTGCTCTACCACGCGATAGTAGGATACCGCGTGGTCGGCCCCCTTCTCGCCGTGCTTTGCAACGCGCATGCGGTCGCCGTCAGGCGTCTGTTCCTTCACCAGCCAGGTCGAGATCTTGTCCTCGCGCTTCTTCGGGACTCCCTTGACCAGCGCCCAGTAGGTCTTCTTCGTCTCGCGCTCGCGGAAGGCCTCGGCCAGCTTCATCGCGGCCAGCCGCGTGCGGGCGACGACCAGAACGCCGGACGTGTCGCGGTCGAGACGATGGACGAGCCGCGGCTTCTCGCCCTTCCTGTTCCGCCAGGCCTCCAGCATGGAATCGACGCTGCGGTTGACGCCCGAGCCACCCTGAACGGCAAGCGCCGAGGGCTTGTTGAAGACGAAGACCTTGTCGTCCTCGTGAATCAGCATCTTGGCCAGCAGGTCGGCGTCAGTCTGGTCGCGCATGGTGCGCGCGGTCAACGGCGCGCCGCCCTTGTGGTCGATCTCGATCGGGGGAACGCGAACCATCTGGCCGGGATTGACGCGCGTGTCCGCCTTGGCGCGGCCGCCGTCGACCCGCACCTGGCCGGAGCGCAGCAGCTTCTGCAGGTGGCCGAAACCGAGGCCGGGGAAATGGGCCTTGAACCAGCGATCGAGGCGCATGCCCGCCTCGTCGTCGCCTACCTTTATCTGTTCCACGCCTGCCATGATGGCGGGCCAATAGCATCACGCGAAGCCGCGCGCGAGCCACAATCCGGCAACCAGGGCGGCAAGCGACAGGGCCACGGAGCCGCCGACATAGAGCATCGAGGCGGCAGTGGCGCCGCGCTCCCACAGCACGACCGCGTCCAGCGAGAAGGCGGAAAACGTGGTGAAGCCGCCGAGCACGCCGGTGGCGAGGAAAAGCCGCATCTCGGCCGAAGCCCCGAAGCGCCGGGCGATGAGCTCGACCAGCAGGCCCATGGCGAAAGAACCGGCGACGTTGACGGTCAGCGTGCCCCACGGGAAAGACGGCCCCGCAAGCCGCAAAGCGGTGAGATTGACCAGATGGCGCAGCCCGGCGCCGACCGCACCGCCCAGCGTGACGAGGAAAAGATGGTACATGCCTCCCTGTTACCGGAAGGCAACGTCAACCGGAAGCGCGCTATGCTCCGGTCGGGACGCTGGCGACCAGCTCGCCCGCGAAGGCCTCGAGCTTGCTCCAGTCCGTATACTCCTGGTCCTCGCTGGTGTCGGTGGAGCCGCCTTCCTTGGCCGCGATGTGCTTCATCAGGAAACGCTTGATGAAGTCGTATTGCGTGTAGCGCAGCGCGCCGGCGGCGTGATGGACCAGCCGCGGTTTCCAGCCGGCGGCAGCGAGGAAGCGGTCGGCGATTTCCGAGATCGCGGCGTGCTCGTCCTCGAATTTCGAGGCTGAAGCGAGCGAGACGGAGACGAAGGCGCTCGGTATGGCGTTCAGCCGCACGACGTTCGCCTCGATCCAGGCCCCCACCTCGCCCGGAAACGCCGCGAGATGGACCGGGGCCGCGACGATGGCGCCGTCGAAACCGGCAAGATGGGGCGCCGCGCCCTTCGCCGCCTCGTAAAGTTCCGCAATGCAGCCGCGCTGCGTCAGGGTTTCGGCGATGAACTCGGCGATCTTGCGGGTCTGGCCTTCGACTGTTGCATAGACGACGAGGATGCGCATGGCGGGCTCCTTTGCGAACCCGAACAGCTTGGCCCACGGGTGCGGGCGGCGCCTTGATCCCGGTCAAGCTTCGCCGTCACCGGCCCTTTCGCGGCGCAGCTTCGCCCACCAGTCGAGACGCTTCCTGATCTCGCGCTCGAAGCCGCGGTCGGGCGGATCGTAGAAGGTCTGCCGGCCCATGGCCTCCGGGAAATAGTCCTGACCCGAGAACGCGTCCGGCGTGTCGTGATCGTACTGGTAACCGGAGCCGTAGCCCTCCGATTTCATCAGCTTGGTCGGGGCATTGAGAATGACCTTCGGCGGCATCAGCGAGCCGCCCTGCTTCGCGACGGCCTTGGCGGCGCTGAAGGCCTTGTAGGCGGCATTCGACTTCGGCGCTGTCGCCAGATAGATCACCGTCTGCGCCAGCGCGAGCTCGCCCTCGGGCGTGCCGAGAAAATCATAGGCGTCCTTCGCCGCGTTGGCGACGACCAGCGCCTGCGGATCAGCGAGGCCGATGTCCTCCACCGCCATGCGTACCAGCCGGCGGGCGAGGAACAACGGATCCTCCCCTGCGTCGAGCATGCGCGCGAGATAGTAGAGCGCGGCGTCCGGATCTGACCCACGGATGGTCTTGTGCAGCGCGGAGATAAGGTTGTAGTGCCCCTCCTGCGCCTTGTCATAGATAGGCGCGCGGCGCTGCACCACCTCCTGCAACGCGGCGGCGGTGAACACCTCGCCCTCGCCGGCGGCGCGCCAGATTTCCTCGGCAAGCGTCAGCGATGCCCGGCCGTCGCCATCGGCCATACGCAGAAGCACCGCGCGCGCCTCTGCGTCGAGCGGCAGCGGCCTGCCTTCCTTCGCCTCTGCGCGCGCCAGCAGCTTCTCGATGCTGTCGGCCTCCAGCGGCCGGAAGGTCATCACCCGCGCCCGCGACAAAAGCGCGGCGTTCAGCTCGAAGGAAGGGTTTTCCGTCGTCGCGCCGACGAGCGTGATCGTGCCATCCTCCATGACCGGCAGGAAGGAGTCCTGCTGGGCGCGGTTGAAGCGGTGGATCTCGTCGACGAAGAGCAGCGTCTGCCGGCCCTGTGAGCGGCGCAAGCGCGCCGTCTCGAAGACCTTCTTCAGATCGGCGACGCCGGAGAAGATCGCGGAAATCTGCTCGAAGGCCAGCCCCGTCTCGCCGGCGAGCAGTCGCGCAACGGTCGTCTTGCCGGTGCCGGGCGGCCCCCAGAAGATCATCGACCCAAGCGAGCCCGACGCGATCATGCGCGTCAGCGCGCCGTCGGGGCCGGTCAGATGCTCCTGACCGACGACCTCGTCGAGCGTGCCGGGCCGCAGCCGATCGGCCAGCGGCCGCCCGGGCTCGGGCTTCTGTGGTTCCTGCGCGGCGAAGAGATCGGCCATGCGGCCCTAATAGCGCAGAACCTGACGGATCGTCTGCCCCTGCCGCTCGACGGTGAAGCGCCACCAGCGCGTATCCGTTCCGGCCACCTCGGCGAGCTGCTCGGCGCTGCCGATCTCGACACCGTTGACTTCGCGCACGATGTCGCCCGGCAGGAACCCGAAGCTGCCAGCCGCCGAATTGGAGGGAACGTCGACGATCGCAACCCCCTTGGCGTTGGCCGCCATGCGCAGGCGCTGGGCCAGCCGCGGTGAAAGGGCCGCGACTTTGGCCCCGGCGAAAGGGCTGCGGCCGGCTATGGTGACCTGTTCGGCGGAACTGCCTTCCGGAGCGCGCTCCAGAACAACGTCGACGGCGACCTCCTCGCCGCGGCGATACAGCGTGAAGGCCGCGTTTGCGCCGATCGGCTGGGTGGCCAGCCGGTAGCCCAGCGCATCGGGGTGCTCGATCGCACCGCCGTTCATGGTCAGCAACACGTCGCCGGGCTTGATTCCGGCGCGCGCGGCCGGGCCATCGGGGTCGACTTCGGTCACGATGGCGCCAGCCGGGCGCGCGATTCCAAGCGCTTCGGCGATCTGCGGCGTCACCGGGTCAAAGCTCGCTCCGATATAGGGGCGCTCGAAATAGTCCGCGCCGTTCCTTGCCGCGTCGACGAAGGCGCGCACCATGTTGGACGGAATGGCGAAGCCGATGCCGATAGAACCACCGCTCTGGCTGAAGATGGCCGTGTTGATGCCGACCACCTCGCCGCCCATGTTGACGAGCGCACCACCCGAATTGCCGGGATTGATGGCGGCGTCGGTCTGGATGAAGAAGCCAAAATCGGAGATGCCGAGATGGCTGCGCGCGAGCGCGGAGACGATGCCGCTGGTCGTGGTCTGACCGACGCCGAACGGGTTGCCGATGGCAAGCACGAGATCCCCGACCTGAAGCGCATCGGAATTGCCGATCGGCATCACCGGAAACGGCTCGCTGCCCTCGATCTTCAGCACCGCGAGATCCAGCGATTCGTCCTTGAGAAGGACATTGCTGGCAAACTCGCGGCCGTCGGAGAGCGCCACCTTCACGGAATCGGCGTCGCGGATGACGTGGAAATTGGTCACCACCAACCCGCTTTCGTCGACCAGAACGCCGGACCCGAGCGAAGAGGCCTGCTCGCCGCGCGGCATGCCGCCGCCGAAGAAGCGCTCGAAAAATGGGTCGCCGGCGAAAGGCGAGCGCACCTGCTGCTGGGTGGCATAGACGTTCACCACCGCAGGCCCGGCCTTGGCCACCAGCGGCGCGAAGGAAAGCTGCATCTCGTCGCGCGAGAACGGCACCCTGCGGGCTTCGCCCTCGCCGCCGAGCCCTCCGCGCAGCAGGTCGGAGACGACATCGCCCAGATCCTTGGCCGGCGCGTCTTCGGCGCGCGGCGCCACGAGCGGGAAGGCGAGCAGCCCCGCGGCAAGCAGCGCGGCGGAAAGGGCGATCTTGCGGAACATCTGAAACCTCATGGGCTGTCGATGCCATCTTTCGCAGCAATGTGCAAAATCGATGACTATGCAGCGACCGGCGATGTCAACCGCCTTGTGTCAGCCGCCGCGCGATCTGGGCAAACCCGCGCCGCCAGGCATGCTCGAGCGGCGTCACGCCCTCGCGGTCCGGGATGCCGCGGGCACCGGCGTCGACCAGCAGGCGACAATCTCCTGATAGGTCGGCCCGCCGTCGCCGAGGATCACCGCCTCCAGCAGCGCGGTCCAGCCGAGATTGTTGACGTGGTCGATGTCGATCGCGGTCGCGAGCAGGATGCCTACCGTTTCCGGATGGCCGTGATGGGCAGCCGGAATCAGGGCCGTGCCGCCGTAGCGGTTGGTGTCCTCCAGATTGGCCCGGCCGGACGCGAGAATCGTCCGAAGAATCGCATTGCGGCCTTCCGCGCCGGCGTAAAGGAAAGGCGTGTCCTGAATATCGTCCTTGGCGTTGACGTCGGCACCGGCGTCGATCAGCGCGGCCGCAATCGCCACGCGGTCGAGCCTCGTCGCCAAGAGCAGCGGCGTGCGGCCGGTTGCGTCGCGGATTTCGAGATCGGCGCCGCCTGCGACCAGAGCACGAACCGCGGTTTCGTCGCCGCCCTCGACGGCCGCGAAAAGCTTAGCGCTGTCCTGCGCGACGGCCCTTCCCGCAGCCACCGCCCCGATGCCGGCCATAAATCCGCGTCGTGTCATCCGCGTCTCCATCGCACAAAGAAAAAGGGGCCTCGCGGCCCCTTCAACTCAATTCATCGGGAGGAGCAGCTTACGCCGCTTCGCTCTCCGAGCCGCCCTCTGCCTCGAGGCGGGCACGATCGGCCGCGCCCTTGGCGGAGGTGTCGCGCTCGACGAACTCGATCACGGCCATGGCCGCGTTGTCGCCGTGGCGGAAGCCGGCCTTCATGATGCGCAGATAGCCGCCGTTGCGGTTGGCGTAGCGCGGGGCGATGGTGTCGAACAGGCGCTTGGTGGCGCTGTCGGACTGGATCTGCGAGGCCGCCAGGCGGCGCGCATGCAGGTCGCCGCGCTTGCCGAGCGTGACCAGCTTCTCCACCACCGGGCGAAGCTCCTTGGCCTTGGGCAGCGTGGTGACGATCTGCTCATGCTCGATGAGCGAGGCCGCCATGTTGGTGAACAGCGCCTTGCGATGTTCGACGGTGCGGCCGAGCCGGCGTCCGGATTTTCCGTGGCGCATGGCGCCCTCCTGTCGTTCGTGCGAGGCGATCGCCTCTGGTTCATCCGCTGAACCCGTGCGCGGCGCCGGTCAGGCGCCGCGCAACGCGGCTCAGTACTGGTCCTCGTAACGCTTGGCGAGATCCTCGATGTTCTCCGGCGGCCAGTCCGGCACTTCCATGCCGAGATGCAGCCCCATGGAGGCGAGAACTTCCTTGATCTCGTTGAGCGACTTGCGGCC
>JAHBYZ010000045.1 GCA_019635695.1 Rhizobiaceae bacterium | reverse complement strand
GGCGCTCGGTGCGGCCATGCTGCTGGCTTACGCCTATCCGCAGACCGAGCCGTGGTCCTACATCGCCGCGATGGCCATCGGGCTGATCCCCATCGCGCGCCGCGCGCTTGCGGCCGCGCGCATCGGCATGCCCTTTACCATCGAGACGCTGATGACCATCGCCGCCGTCGGCGCGGTGGTCATCGACGCCAGCGAGGAAGCGGCGGTCGTCGTGTTCCTCTTCCTCGTCGGTGAACTGCTGGAGGGCGTCGCCGCCGGCCGCGCGCGGGCTAGCATCCGCGCGCTGGCGACGCTGGTGCCCAAGACCGCGCTGCTGGAGGTCGACGGCAGGATCACGGAAGTGCTAGCCGAATCCCTCGCCGTCGGCTCGGTCATCATGGTGCGGCCCGGCGACCGCATCCCCGCCGACGGCACGGTACTGTCGGGCACCAGCTCGGTCGACGAAGCGCCGGTGACCGGCGAATCGGTGCCCAAGCGCAAGCAGCCCGACGACCCGGTCTACGCCGGCACCATCAACCAGGACGCGGTTCTGCGCGTGACGGTGACCGCCGCCGCGCAGGACAACACGATCTCGCGCATCATCCGGCTGGTCGAGGAGGCGCAGGAGAGCAAGGCGCCGACCGAGCGCTTCATCGACTCCTTCTCCAGATACTACACGCCCGGCGTGCTGGTCGTGGCGGCGCTGATCGCCGTCGTGCCGCCGCTCGCCTTCGGCGGGATCTGGGACGAGTGGGTCTACAAGGGCCTCGCCGTGCTGCTCATCGGCTGCCCCTGCGCGCTCGTCATCTCGACGCCGGCGGCCATCGCCGCCAGCCTGTCGGCTGGTGCGCGGCGCGGCATGCTGATGAAGGGCGGCGCGGTGCTGGAGCAGCTGGGCAAGGTGACCAGGGTCGCCTTCGACAAGACGGGCACGCTGACCGAGGGCAAGCCCAAGGTGACGGACGTCGTCGGTGTCGCGCATTCCGAGGAGCAGACGCTGCGGCTGGCCGCAGCGCTGGAGGTCGGCTCGTCGCACCCGCTGGCGCTCGCCATCCTCGGAGCTGCGAAGGAGCGCGGCATCCAAGCAAAGGCCGCGCAGAACGCCCGCGCCATCGGCGGCGAGGGTGTGGTCGGCGAGGTCGCCGGCGCGGAGCTGTTCCTCGGCTCGCCACAGGCCTCGGCAAAGCGCGCCGACCTGCCGGAGAAGCTCGGCGAGCGCATCGCCTTGCTCAACGATGCCGGCAAGACCGTCTCGGTGCTGGTGGCGGGCGGCAAGGTCGCCGGCCTGATCGCCATGCGCGACGAGCCGCGGGAGGATGCCCGCGCCGGTATCGCCGCGCTGAAGGAGATCGGCATCTCGTCGGTCATGCTCACCGGCGACAACAGACGCACCGCCGCGGCGATCGCCGCCGGGCTGGGCATGGAGCCGCGCGCCGAGTTGCTGCCGCAGGACAAGCAGCGCATCGTCGGCGAGATGCGCGCGGCGGGCGAGAACGTCGCTAAGGTCGGCGACGGCATCAACGACGCCCCGGCGCTTGCCGCCGCGGATGTCGGCATCGCCATGGGCGGCGGCACTGACGTCGCGCTGGAGACGGCCGATGCCGCCGTGCTGCACGGCCGCGTCGCCGACGTCGCCGGCATGGTACTGCTCTCGCGCGCCACCATGTCCAACATCTGGCAGAACATCACCATCGCGCTCGGCCTCAAGGCGGTGTTCCTAGTCACCACCGTCATCGGCGTCACCGGCCTGTGGCCGGCGATCCTCGCCGACACCGGTGCCACCGTGCTCGTCACCGCCAACGCCATGCGCCTGCTCGCGTGGAGAGGGCCGCGCTGACATGGCCCATTCGCACGGCGCGGAAGGAGGCAGCGACCGCCGCATCGGCTGGGCGGTCGCCGTCAATGTCGCGCTGACCTTCGCACAGATCGCCGGCGGTCTCTTGTCGGGCAGCCTGTCTCTGATCGCCGACGCCATCCACAATTTCAGCGACGCGGCATCGCTGGGCATCGCGTATTTCGCGCGGCGCATCGCCGGCCGCGCGGCAGACGACCGAATGACCTTCGGCTATGCGCGCGCCGAGATCGTCGCAGCGCTGATCAACTACACCACGCTGATCGTGATCGGCCTCTATCTCGTCTACGAGGCGTTCATGCGCTTCGCCGCGCCGGAGCCGATCGAGGGCTGGCTCGTCGTATGGATAGCCGCCTTCGCGCTGGTCGTGGATACCGCCACGGCAATACTCGTCTATTCGCTGTCGAAGAGCAGCATGAACATCCGTGCCGCCTTCCTGCACAATGTCGCGGATGCGCTGGGCTCCATCGGCGTCATCATCGCCGGCACCGCGATCATCCTGTTCGACTGGCTGTGGATCGACCCTCTGATCACGCTGATGATCGCCGGCTACGTGCTGTGGCAGGCTTTTCGCGAGATCGGCGGCTCGATACGAATCCTGATGCAGGGGACGCCCGAGGATGTGGACGCCGCCGCGCTGGTGGCGGACGTACGCGCCGTCGATGGCGTCGAAGACGTGACGCATTTCCACGTCTGGTCCATCGACGAGGAGACGCGCTCGTTCGAGGCGCATGTGATGCGCTCGTCGCCACCGGAGGAGGACTGGAAGCTGCTGCGCAGCCTGCGGCGCGTGCTGCGCGACCGCCACGGCATCAGGCACGCCACCATCGAGTTGCGCAATCCGGGCCAGAATCTGGATGAAGGCGACATGCCGCACTGAGCCGGCGGCTTCTGCGCCGCCGGATTCTCGGCTGCTACCGGATCGAGCTTACCAGCGGCTCGTTATGGCCGTCCTCGATGTCGACCCACTTGCCGCTATGCGCGGACGCCTGCCGCTTCAGGTAGGCGTATTCCGTATCGTCCCACGGCTTCACGTCGTCACTGAGGTTGTCGAGGATGAAGTCGCCGGCGTCGGTCCGCACGGTCAGCACCGCGTGACCATCGCCGGTGGGCCGGCGCACAACGGTGATCAGCAGATTGGCGCGGGAAACCCCGCGGCGCGCAAGGATGCGCTGCTTCTCCAGCGCGTAGTCCTCGCAGTCGCCGGCATCGGTCGGATAGGTCCAGTATTCTTCCTGTCCATACTGGTCCTTGTCGCTGACCGGCTTGACCCGCGCGTTGATCGCCTTGGTGAGCGCATCGAGCTCGCTCAGGAACGCCAGCGAGGCCGGATGCATCGACTGGTCGGCGGGGCGGATCGAGCACTCGTCCGCAAACCGCTGGCAGAACTCGTAATGCCCGATCGGCTGCGAGGTGCGGGCGCCGGCGATCATGGCGCTGGGGTGTGCATGTGCCGCCTGCGCGACGAAGGTGAGAACCGCCGCGCAAGCGCCGATCCTCACGAGCAAAGCTGCCGACATCCGCACCGCCCCTGCTGAACTGTTAAGAGGTGTTAACGGCCGGGCACGCAGTGTCAACCGCGCGTCCGGTCACACTCCGGCGAGCTTGCCGCGAACGGTCTCCCTGATGCGCGAGACGATACGCTCCGCGTCGGCTCCTGCACCCATGACGAGTGCGGAGGCGCGGTTGCGCTGCCAGGGCCTGCCGACGAAGTAGATGCCCGGCACGGGCGACACGCCCTCGGTGTGGGCAAACGCACCACGCGAATCCTTCGCCTCCGCGATGTCGACCCAGCCGGTATCGTCGCGGTAGCCAACCGCCCAGATCACGGTGCGGATGTCCGCACGATGGCCATCGCCGAAGGTCGCGCCGGAGCCTCCCGCATGAGTGAGGCGGCCGACGACGCGGACGCCGAAGCGCTTTAGGCTCTCCACGCTCCGATCGCGGTCGGGAAAGGCGTCGTTCTTCTTGAGCATCCGCCCGAAGAAGGAGTCCTCCGGCGCGCACAGTAGCCCGCTGAGCGCGAGCCACCACCAGACGCTCTTGCTAAGGATTCGTTCAGGAAAGAGCAGCCGCGGCTTGCCGGTCGCGAGCCACGTCTCGCGCAGCGGCGCGAGTTCCGCCGCGATGTCGCGGCCGCTGGCGCCGTCGCCCACGACCAGAACTCGTCCGTCGGCAATCTGCGAGGGATCGCGGTAGGACTCGGCCGTGATCTGGGTGACCTCGTCGGAAAATCCCCTGGCCACCTCCGGAACCAGCGGCAGCTGGAAACCGCCGGTGGCGATGATGACCGCGCGCGCCGTCGCCACGCTGCCATCCGCAAAGGCGGCCTCGAACCTGCCGTCCCGCTGACGTCGCAACCGCGATACGCGGGCTCCGATGCGGATCGGCAGGCGGCACGCCGTGGCATAGGATTCGAGGTAGTCGGCGAACTCGTCGCGCGTTGGATACTGCTCGCGATTGCCCGGCATGGGCAGGTCCGGCAGGCTGGAGAACTGCCGCGGCGTGAACAGGGTGAGCGACCGGTAGCGCCTGCGCCAGCTGTCGCCGATGCGCTGGTTCGCGTCGACGATCAGGTAGGTCAGGCCGCTGCTCCTGAGATGATAGCCGGCCGCGAGACCGGCCTGCCCCGCGCCGACCACGAGCACATCGACCGGCTGGATCACTGCACCACCACCTTCGCGCCGATGGGAACCCGTTCGTAGAGGTCCTCGACATGCTCGTTGACCATGCGGATGCAGCCGTTGGAGACGGCACGGCCGATCGTCCACGGCTCGGTGGTGCCGTGGATGCGGTACATCGTGTCCTTGCCGTCGCGGTAGAGGTAGAGCGCCCGCGAGCCCAGCGGATTGCCCGGCCCGCCGGGCAGGCCGCCGGCATATTTCGCGTAGCGGCCGGGATTGCGCTTGATCATGTTGGCGGTAGGCCGCCAGGCCGGCCACTTCGCTTTGCGGGCAACGTCTGCGATGCCCGACCATGCGAGCCCGGCCATGCCGACGCCAATGCCGTAGCGGCGCGCCGCCCCCGGCGCCTCGATCAGGTAGAGGAAGCGCGCCTTGGTATCCACGACGACCGTGCCGATCTCATAGGCGGCGGTGTAAACCACCGACTGCGGCAGGTACTGCGGCTCCAGGGCAAAGGTCTTCGAAGCCTGCGCGAACGCGGTCGCGGGCCTTGCGAACGCCGCGCCAAGGCCGGCGAGGATAGTGCGCCTGTTCATCTCGATCTCCCCCGGCCCTTCAGTGATCGTGGCCGTCATCGGCGCCGCCTGCGGGCGGCGCGACGTCCGGAACGAGCTTCTCGACGGTCGCGGCGGCTTTCACCTCGGCCATGACAGCCGCTGCCGCTTGCCGCTCCATGGCGGCGCGGATTTGCGGCGCGACCTCCTCGAAAGACGGCGCAGGCTGGGTGCGGCGCTCCTCGAGGCGGACGACGTGGAAGCCGAAGGCACTCGCTACCGGCTCCTGCGAGAACGCGCCCGGAGCAAGCGCCGCGGCGGCACTCTCGATCTCGGGCAGGATCGTGCCTGCCTCCACGAAGCCGAGGTCGCCTCCCTTCTCGCGCGAGGCCTCGTCGAGCGACTTAGCCCGCGCGGTTTCCGCGAAGTCGGTGCCGCCTTTCAGCGCCTCGATAATGTCGCGCGCCTCCTGCTCGGTCGCCACGAGGATGTGGCTGGCGCGGAACTCGTCCGGGAACGGCGTTTTGGCGACCTCGTTATCATAGACCTTGCGCACGGCTTCGTCGGTCACGCGCTTCGCGACCTCGGTGTCGAGGAAGGCTGCCCGAAGCGTCTGCGTTTCCAGGAAGCCGAGCCTCGCCCGGACCTCCGCGGTCTTGTCGATGCCCGCAACCTTTGCGGCGTCCGCAGCCAGCCGGCCGTCGATCAGCGCGTCGACCAGCAGCGACAGCCGCGCGTCGTCGGGCATGTCGCCCAGCTGCCCGCCATACATTTCCGCGGCGACGTCGACGTCGAACTGGCGGATCTCCAGGCCGTTGACGCGGGCGACGATCGCGTCCTCCTGGCCTTCGGCCAACGAGGCGCCCAAGACCGCAAGCGCGATGGCCGAAGCGGCGACGATACCTCCGATCAGGCGCAGCATGGCACTACTCTCCCGCCTCGATGAGCGGATCGACGATCGCGCCGAACTGCTCGATCGTCAGCGCGCCCTTCTTCATTTCACCGTTGATGAAGAAGGTCGGCGTGGAATCGACCCCGTAGGACTGTCCCGTCGTCATGACGGTCGTGATCTTCTCGAGCAGCGCCTGATCCTTGAGGCAGGCCTCGACCTTCTCGCCGCTCATGCCGGTCATGCCCATGATCGACTTGAGAGCCGCCGTGCCTTCCCGCACGCGCGCCCAGGTGTCCTGGCTGCGGTAGAGGAGGTCCACGACCGCATACCACCTATCCTCGCCGGAACAGCGGGCGAGCATGAAGGCGCCGGAGGAGCGCGGATCGAACGGGAACTCGCGCATGACGAAGCGCACCTTGCCCGTGTCGACGTAGCGCTCCTTCACCGCCGGCCATGTGGCCATGTGAAAGGTGCGGCAATGCGGGCAGGTGAGCGAGGCGTATTCGATGATCGTGACGGGGGCGTCCTCCACCCCGAAACTCTTCTCCGGCAGAGGTCCGGGCTTGAGCATCTCGTCGAGCGTTGCGGACGCTGCCGGGCCTGACCAGGCGAGGGCGGTCAGCGCCAACGTGGCGGCAAAAGCGAGGTTTCGGCGTTTCATAGTTCTGTCCGTGCGTTGAGCCGGGGCCATACGACCTCCAGCGGCTATAGGTTCAAGGGGATTTGCGGCGACCGGGTTCATCAGGTCACCAGGATGGGCGTGGGCGTCGGCACGCGGTCGTAGAGGTCGACGATGTCCTGGTTCATCAGGCGCACGCAGCCGCTCGAGACGGCCTTGCCGATGGTCCAGAACTCGGGCGTGCCGTGCAAACGGTAGAGCGTGTCCTCGCCGTCCTTGAAGATGTAGAGGGCGCGCGCGCCGAGCGGGTTGTCGAGGCCGGGCGGCTGGCCGCCATTCGCCGAGCTCCACTTGGCGAGCTCCGGCTGGCGGGCGATCATTTCGTCCGGCGGCGTCCATTTCGGCCACGCCTGCTTCCATTGGATGACTGCGCGGCCGGACCATTCGAAGCCCTGCCGGCCGAGACCGACGCCGTAGCGTAGAGCCCTGCCGCCGGGCCTCACGAGGTAGAGATGGAACCGGCTGGTATCGACGACGATCGTGCCCGGCCTTTCGCCCGTGGGGTCGTCGACCTCCTGCCGATAGAAGCGGGACGGCACCCGCTTCAGGTCAACGGCCGGGACGGGAAAGCGCTCGTTCGGCAGCGGCCCGTACATGGCCGCATAGGAAGAATCCACCTCCGGCTTGGCCGGAGGCGGCGTCCTGTCGGCCGGGCGCGTCGTGCATCCGGCCAGCAGCGCCCCTGCTGATGCGCCAAGCACCGCGACGAACTGGCGGCGCGAAATATCGATTGGTCGTGCGGGGGTCAACGGTTCTTCCTGATCGGCAATGGTGACGGCAACCCCGGGCCGATGGCGCGCGGAGCGTGGCTAAGGACACGTCTTATCCGGCCGCGGCGGCGCCGGGGCCGAATCAGGCCGTGGCTCGGATCGTCATTGCGGAGGAGGAACGAGGATCTCTTGCGAGACGGGGTCCATGTCGCGGGCGGCTGCGGTCAGCAGCATTCCCGAAACGGCGTGAGCGAGCGGCTCGGCGCCGCACCCGATGGTGCCGGAATGGTCATGGCAGGGCTTGGCATGCTCGGCGCCGGCAAGCGGCGGCGTACCGTCCGGCTCACCCTCGCCGCCGATGCATGATGCGGACTGCGCCAGCGTATCCTGTGCCGCAACGTCCTGCTTGCCAGCGCCGCAAGCCGGCACAGCCGCCACCGCGAAGTGGGCTGCGAACAGCAGGCAGGCCATGGCGGTCAGCAGGAAGCGCAGCATGGGCGCTCAGTCCTCCCGCCTGGGATCGTGCGGGTCGGCGAGCGCAGCCGCAGGACGGCTGATCGGCACGGAGGTGAGCGAGGTGCGCTTGGCGAGCGCATCAGGCCCGCTGCGCTCCAGCAGCTTGCGGAAGGACGGATGCATGCCCCCGTCGGAGTAGGCATGCGCCGAGAGCGCCGTGCCGCTCGAGACCAGCGTGGCGACCGCCCGCTCGTCCGACTGCTGCCGCGCCATCAACGCCGCGTCCAGCCCGGCGGCGGGCGGGCACATGGCCAGCGGACTTGTCCCAGCAGGCAGGTTCGCGTCGAACACGTAGCGGCCACCGCAATAGCCAACCTGCGGCTGGCGTCTGCTCACCTCGAAGATGTCGTAGCCGCGCTTCAGATCGGTCCAGAAGGCGTAGTTCGGATCGTCGCGGTACTTCGCCATGTTGCGCGGTGTCATGCGGAACGGGAACGCCTGCACCTGGAAGGACTGCTGGCCGCCTTTCAGCGCCTCGCGCGCCACGGCGTAGATCCCCGCCACGCCCTCGTCGGTCAACGCGTAGCAGCCTGACGACGAGCAGGCGCCATGCACCATCAGCGCCTCGCCGGTGTAGCCCAGCGCAGCCTCCAGCCTGTTCGGGAAGCCGAGGTTGAAGGAGAGATAGTATTCCGACTTCGGGTTCAGCATGCCCGCGCTGACATGATAAAAACCCTCCGGCGCCTGCCTGTCGCCGGTCTTCATCTTCGGCCCGAGTTTTCCGGACCAGCGGCACATCGGATAGGTCTTGAGCAGCGCGTAGCGGCCGGTCTTGTCCTGCTTCCAGATCTCCAGCTCGCTCTCCTGCTTGAAGATGCGCACAAGGATCGGCGAGGACGGCGACATCGAGCGCTTGCTTATCTCGGCCTTTAGCGCAGCCGGAATCGGCTGGACCGCCTTCTGGTCGATATCGAGCACGCCGGCCGTCATGCAGCCCGCAAGTGCTGCGGCCATGGCTGCAAAGGCAATGATGCGGGACCAGAGTTTCAGCAAACGACACCAATCAGTCGGATTCGGCCGCAGGACAAGCGCCATACCACGTCCGTCATGGTCGGTCAGCTTGGTTAACCGGACTTTACGACGGCTGGCAGGCGTCAAAGGACCGCAGCCAGGGATCCGGCGTCGCGCTTGCGGCCCTGACCGGCACCGGCCTAAGTCCCGCGCCAGAGCGAGGGAATTTCCCATGACCGGCGTCGCCTCCCACCTGACCCCCAGCCAATCCAAGGATTTGGGCCGCAAACGGCGGCGTTCGAATCTGATCGTCGCCACCGCGCTTTTTGTGATCGTCGCTACGATCTTCAGCTTCAGCGCCCTGCACGTTCAGCGCGAAGTGAACGGGACCACACAAAGCCTCAACCAGCCGTGAATGGCAGTTGCGCAGGCAAACCACCACTCTTCAGGCTCTGGCTTGGAAAGCAGGTGGAGCGTGATCAAGTTCGGGCTGATAGCCGTCGGGGCCACTGCTGCTGCCTACATCGTCCTCACGGCCGTGTTCCGCCTGAACTGCTGGATCGGCGGACACAACATGATGGAAGCGATCTACGGAGGCTTTGCGGCCTATGTCCTGGCGATTGCAATCGGCGTCGAATACGCCTGTGATAGACGCGAGTAGCTAGCCTGAAACCAAACTGACCCATACGTTCGGATTCTCGCCCGACTGCCGCTTCAGATAAGTGAGCTCCGCGTCGCGCCAGAGCAGGACGCGCTCTTCCATGTTGTCGAGGACGAAGTCGCCTGCGTCGGTGACAACGGTCAGCACGGCATGCCCGCCGCCATCGGCGTCGCGGCCGACCGTCATCAGGAGGGCGCCGAGCGGGAACCCGAGCTCGTTGAGCAGCTTGCGCTTCTGCAGCGCGTAGTCCTCGCAGTCGCCGGCATCCACGGGATACTCCCACCGTTCTTCCTTGCCGAATATCTCCATGTCCGTCTTCGGCGCGACTGTGGCGTTGACGAGGTTGTTGATGTCGACGACCTGCGCCCACCGATCGCGGGTCAGCGTGATCGTCCTTCCCTCGGCCGGCCTCGAGCAACGCTCGGCGTAGCGCTGGCAGTACTCGTAGTAGCCGAACGGAATGGAGGTGGAGCCGAAGGTTGCCATTCCCGTCGCTGTCGCGCGCTGCGAGGGGTTCAGATGAAGGGCGTCCGCCTGTGCCGACACACACACAATCATGAGCGCGGCCGCGCTCAGCATCGTTCTGACCATGTTTGCCACTCTCCCCAGAGTATTCGGGGAGCCTAGCGGCGACCGCTCAAAATCACGCGAACCGGCGTGCGCGCATTCGAAGCAAATTTGCCTTCAATTTGAGGGATTTCCTAAAGGCAGCGTGGCCATTCTCGATTGCGTCGTCACCGGTCTTCCGGGACCGCAATGGACATCCACGTCACAGCGCCGTGATGTTCCGACCCCGCAATGTGAACTCGGGCCGGGCGTCGCCTATTGACCCTCTAGCCACTAGAGATCGCACCGTCACCGCCCGACAGTTCGATCCGCCGGAATCGGGCGATGTTCGACGGTCGTCGAGGTTATGTCTGGGGTGAAACCAATGACGCTTGCCATGAACCGCCGCGCGTTCCTTGCCGGCACCGCAGTCGTCGCCGCATGCGCAGCGATGCCGAACGCCGCCTTCGCGCAAGCCGCAGCCGCGCGGACCAACTACGCCGTACTGATCGGCGTGACGAAATATCCGAATGTGAGGAACGCCGACCTCGTAGGGCCGGCCAACGACGCCGTGATGGTGCGCGAATACCTGCTCAACAGCGCGCCGGCGAAATTCGACCCGACCAACGTGCTCGTGCTGGCCGACGAGGTCGAGGGCGCCACCGCCAGCCCCTCGAAGCAGAACATCATGGACACGCTCGCCGGCATCGCATCGCGGGCCAGGCGCGGCGACCTTGTCTATATCCAGATGTCCGGCCACGGCATCCAGCAGCCGGCGGTCGATCCCGCGTCGGAGTCGGATGGCATGGACGAGGTGTTCCTACCGAACGACATCAGCGACTGGAAGGACCGCTCGAAGGGCATCCCGAACGCCTTCACCGACAACGAGATCGGTCAGTCGCTCGACCGGATCCGCGCAACCGGCGCGTTCGTCTGGATCGTCATGGACTGCTGCAACTCGGGTACCGCGACGCGTGCGGCGGGCCTCGGCGAGGACGACGTGCGCGAGCGCAAGCTGAACCCCGAGCAACTCGCCATCCCGGCCGCGGCTTTCGCCGAGAGCATCGCCGCGGCGCAGGCCGCTGGACGCCCCGTCCCGGGCGAGGGCACGCGCGGGCTCGCGGCCGCAGCGACGACGGAGGTCGTGGTGGCGGGAGCGTCCGAACCTACAGGCGCAGAAAGCATGGTGCCCGGCGGCATGGTCGCCTTCTTCGCTGCGCAGACAGTCGAGACGACTCCCGAGATGCCGCTGCCGCGCGGCGTGGAGGGCGCGAAGAAGTACGGCCTGTTCACCTACACGCTGTTCGAGCAACTGGCGAAGAACCCGAACGTGACCTACAGGCAGCTCGGCCAGTCGATCATGCAGGCCTATTCTGCTGCCAACCGCACGCGGCCGACGCCGCTGTTCGAAGGCAAGCTCGACGTGCCTGCGTTCGGCACCGAGCCGGGCGACGCAGTGCAGCAATGGCCTCTCGCCATCTCGCCAACCGGGCTCGCCATCCCGGCCGGCAGGCTCCACCGGCTCAGCGTCGGGACGAGGCTGGCGCTGCTTTCCTCGCCGGCTGCGCCGGTCGAGGAGGCGTTCGGCTATGTCGAGGTCCGGTCGGTCGAGAACCTGACGGCCAAGGTGGCGCCGGTCGAGTTTGAGGGCAAGAAGGCTCCGGCCGCCGCGCAGATCGTCGCCGGAACCTATGCGCGGTTGCTGGAAGTCGGCTTCGACACGGAGCTGGTGGTGTCCATGCCGCCGGAAAGCTCACGCTTCGGAGCTGAGGTGGCGCAGGTCCGCAATATCCTCTCGCGCATCGTGGCGGGCGAGAACAAGCCGCTCAAGCTGAAGCTGGTCGAAGCCAGGGAACCCGCCGACATCAAGCTCGCCGTGCTCTCCGAGGAGGATGTCGCGATGATGGTCGCGAAGGCTGGGGCCGGCGCGACATCCGTGCAGGCGGAAGGCATGCGCGCGGCGATCAGCAATGCGCCACGCCTGTGGTTCCTGCCGCCGACTGCCGAAATCTCCCTGGAACAGGGCCGCAGGCCGCCTTCCATCGGTTTCGCAGGCAGCACGCCGGAGGGGCTGTTCGGTGAGGTCTCGGACAACCTCATCCGTATCTTCCGCGCCACGAATCTCGCACGGCTGGCCACGGCGTCCAACTTCAAGCCGGAGGAATTTGAAGTCACGTTCAGACTCCGGAGGCCGGACAATAACCAGTCCAGCGATCTCCTCGCCGGTACGACCCCGCGCGTGCGGCCATTCGACGAGGTTTACGTCACAGCGGCAAACACGTCCGGCAAGCCGATCGACATCAACGTGCTCTACATCGGGAGCGACTATTCCATCTCGCACATGCACGCCGAGCGGCTCCATCCGGGCAGCAAGCTCGACAACCTCGGCCTGCTTTTCTTCAACGATAAGAGTTTCGGTATCGAGCGCATGGTGGTTGTGCTGACCGAAGGCAGTCCGCTGTCGCCGATGGAGGACCTGTCTTTCCTGGCGCAGGAAGGCGTGCGGGTGATGACCCGCGCCGTAGGAGCACCGCAGGGTTTCTCCGGTCTGCTGCGCGACATCGCCGACGCGCCAGCAACCCGTGGCGCGATGAAGCTCAACGGCCCGGCGGCAGCCGCAAAAGGCGGCCTCATGATCTTCAGCGTCGAGAACATGCCGGCGGCGTAATCCAGACCACTTCTGGAGGCGTAGCCGAGAGTCTACGAACGTGTCAGATGGCGTCGGAACGCCTCCAGCGTTTCCACGCTCACATGATGCTCGATGCCTTCCGCATCCACCCGGGCGGTCTCGGCGCTGACGCCCAGCACGAGCAGGAAGGATTCCACTACCTGATGCCGCTCGCGGCTCGCCGTGGCCAGTTCGCGCCCCGAGGCGGTGAGGAACACGCCGCGATAGGGTTTCTGCTGGACCAGGCCGTCCGCGACGAGACGCTTCAGCATCTTGGCGACGGTGGGCTGCGCGACGCCGAGGCGCTGGGCGATGTCGACCTGACGGGCTTCGCCGCCGTGGTCGATCAGGTCGGCGATCAGCTCGACATAGTCTTCAGCAAGCTCGGTGCGGCGGTTGTGCCGCACCTGCCGGAACCCCTCCACATGGGTCTCGGCGTCCACGAGCGCCGCCGGCACGGCCTGACTCTTCTTGCTGCGCGGCATCGCTCTCCTTCCAGGTTCCAAGTCACGCCAAATCTTATAGCCGACGGCTAAGACTCATTCCAATCGGAATAGCATGGGCGCATCTTTATAGCCATTGCTATATTTATGGCCTTGTGCTCATATCTCCCGCCTGATCGGAGGGGATTGGCATGAGGCGCTGGCTACCGTTCGAGATCGGCAGGCGCGGCTTTCTGGGCGCGGGCCTGCTTGCCGCGGCGGCCGCTGCCGCTTCGGGGCGGTCGGCATCGGGACAGCCCGCCGGCCATTCCGGCCATGGCAACATGGCCCCGTCGCCGGACGGAGCTGCGGTTCCAGCGCATCGGCTGGCGCATGGGGCCATGATTACGGTCGGCGACGTGGACGACGCCCGCAACGGCTTCGATCCCACGGCGATGCTGACCGACTGGGAGCTGGGCGAAGTCTCGACGCTGCCCGACGGCCGGCGTCTGCGCACGTTCGAGGTTTTCGTCGAGGACAAGGAAATCGAGATCGCGCCCGGCGTCATGTTCCCGGCCTGGACCTACAATGGTCGTGTGCCCGGGCCGGCGCTCAGGGCGGTCGAGGGCGAAAGTCTGCGCATCGTCTTCCGCAACTACGGCTCGCATCCCCATTCCATGCATTTCCACGGCATCCATTCGGCGCGCATGGACGGCATTCCGGGCGCGGGCCTGATCGGACCCGGTGAGGAGTTCGTCTACGAGTTCGACGCGAAACCGTTCGGCTGCCACCTCTACCACTGCCACGCGCTGCCGCTGGCGCGCCACATCCACAAGGGTATGTACGGGCTGTTCGTGGTCGACCCAGATCCCGCGCTGCACCCCGACATGGCCGATGTCGCGCGCTCGCGCCTTCTGGGTACACCGGAGAACGCCCGCTGGCAGGAGATGGCGATGGTGATGAACGCGTTCGACACGACCTTCGACGGCGAAAACGAGTTCTACGCCTGCAACACCATCGCCCACTGCTACGCCAAGAAGCCCATCCGTGTCGAAAAGCACCGGCCGGTGCGCATCTACCTCGCCAATGTCACCGAGTTCGACCCGATCAACTCCTTCCACCTGCACGCCAACTTCTTCGACTATTTCGACCAGGGCACGACGCTGACGCCGACGCTGAAGACGGTCGACCTCATCATCCAGTGTCAGGCGCAGCGCGGCATTCTCGAGTTCAGCTTCGCCGACCACGAGGCCGGCCTCTATATGTTCCACGCCCACCAGTCGGAGTTCACCGAGCTTGGCTGGATGGGCATGTTCGACGTGGTGGAGGCCGTGTCGTGAACGAGCACGTCCCTGCGTCAGCTGTGAAAGCCGAACCCCGCAACCTGCTACTGTCGGCCGCGCTGCTGCTGGCGCCACTCGTGCTCCTCGCCGCCGCGATCTGGTGGCTGGTGGCGACCGATCCGCTGTCGGCCTTCCGCAACGGCGCGCCGCCTGTGGAATCGCTTACGGTCGAGCGCACCGTCCTCGACAACGGCGGCCTTCGCGTGCTCGTGCGCGCCGGCGGTTCGGAGCCGATGCGCATCGCGCAGGTACAGGTCGACGCAGCCTACTGGGAGTTCGTGCAGTCGCCGCCAGGCCCCATCGCGCGCGGCAGCACGGCGTGGATCGCCATCCCCTTCCCGTGGGTGGTCGGCGAAGGCCATTCGGTGACCTTCGTCACCAACACCGGCGCGACCTTCGACCACCCGATCCCGGTGGCTGTCGCCACTCCTGTTCCGACCTCCGGCAACCTCGTTGCGCAGGCGATCCTGGGCGCCTTCGTCGGCATCCTGCCCGTTGTCGTCGGCCTCGCCTTCTACCCCGCGCTGCGCAACGCAGGCCCGCGCGTCATGGATTTTCTGCTGGCGCTTACCATCGGACTACTCGGCTTCCTGCTTGTGGACACGCTGGAGGACGCCTTCGAGTTCGCGGGCGCCGCAGCAGCGATCTTCCAGGGGCCGACCATGGTGCTGCTCACCGCAGCGGCGAGTTTTCTGCTGCTCATGGCCGTGGCGCGGCGCGGCGGCGCTCCCACCGGCGTCGCGCTCGCCTTCTACATCGCGCTCGGCATCGGGCTCCACAATCTCGGGGAGGGACTGGCCATCGGCGCCGCCTTCGCCGCCGGCGCGGCGGGGCTCGGCACCTTCCTCGTCATCGGCTTCACGCTGCACAACATCACCGAGGGCATTGGCATCGCCGCGCCGATCCTCAAGGTGCGGCCGCCGCTCCGCGTCTTTGCGCTGCTGGCGCTGCTCGCCGGCGGGCCGGCGGTGATCGGCATGTGGCTGGGCAGCCTTGCCTACGCGCCGCACTGGTCGGCGCTGGCGCTCTCCATCGGCGCCGGCGCCGTCCTGCAGGTCATCGTCGAGGTGGTCGCGCTGCTCGCGCGAGGCGAGCACGGTCGCGCACGGCTCGCCTCTCCTGCGGTCCTTGCCGGCCTCGCGGCAGGCGTGACGTTCATGTACGCGACCGCCATGCTGGTGAAGATTTGAGGGGGCGGCGCCGTCAGGTCTCCTGAGCCTCGTCGAACGCACAGAACCATGTGGTCCGCATCGCCGTACCGTTCTGGGCAGGAACGTCCAGCAACGTGTACTCGACGACCGCGCTGTCCTCCGCCCTGCGGATCAATCCCTCGAGCTCGACATCCGGATGATCGTCCGGCCGAAGCAGGAATCGGCTGACATTGCCTTCCCGCGCCGTCCAGGTCACGCTTCCGAAATCGTAGTCGCCCTCGGCCGACCAGGTCGGATCGATCCTGTCCTGGGACACGAACAGGTAGAACTCGAGCACGCCGGAGCTGCCTTCCGGCACGCGGCCCCACAGCCAGTCCTCGGCCTTCTTCACAGAAGGCTTCACCTCGGCGACGAGCGTGGCGCAATCCTCCGCGGTGGGGACCACGCCGTTTCGTGGGAACCACAGAAATACGCCCGCAGGCACGTCGCCCGGCGTCGCCGGCTGCTGCCCCCATGCGCCGGGCGGCAGAAGCAGCATCACAATCAGCGCCGTCATCAAGACATTCAGGGCTTCTCGGGTGCGGCGCATGGGTTCCTCGTACCCCGGACTATCGCACCGGGCGCGGTGAATGCCAGTCAAGCCTTTCGGTTCCCCGCTGTCGCGTTTAGGCCCAGATCGCGGCTAATCTCGAAGCGGGCGCCGTGTAGTTGGGGAAAGCCTTGCTGCGATTGATCACAGGGATAGCGGGCGTGCTGCTGGCCGCGGGCGTCCTCACGGCCGAATTTGCCTCTGCGCAGGAGCCGGACCCGTTTGCAGCCTATTCCATGCCGGTGCTCGCCTGGCAGGACGAGGACGACGCAGCGTCCTACGTCGCACGGTCTCGTGAGGCCGCATCCCCGCTCGGCGGCGAGTGCGAGGCGGAGAGGCAGGCGCTCGGCGCGCTGGCCGGTGCCTTGCAGGTTGGCGCCGACCAGGCTGGCACGGCCGGCAAGCCACTGGTGTTCGAGTGGGCCGCAGGCGTTGCGAATGCCGGC
Organism: Rhizobiaceae bacterium; assembly: GCA_019635695.1. Classification (GTDB taxonomy): domain Bacteria; phylum Pseudomonadota; class Alphaproteobacteria; order Rhizobiales; family Rhizobiaceae; genus RCIO01. The sequence goes on along the minus strand of JAHBYZ010000045.1, from coordinate 5,311 downwards.
GTGCCCGCGTGGCTGGTTGTGTCAGTGGACGGCCCCGTGCGGTTCACCGGAGAAGGCTTCTACGCGCTCACGCCGGGGGCGGTGGGACCGTTCGGCCTGCCGGACGGTGAGGACCGGACGAGGGCGCTGGTGGCGCTGTTCGGCACAGACGCGCCCCGCGGCGGCAGCTTCGGCATCGTTCCGCTGCGCGCAGGGCCGTTGCATCTGACCGTCAGTCTCGCAGGCTTCGTGCGCCGCTGCGGCGAGGAATGGTCGCAGGTCGTCGCCTCAGGCTCGATCCCCGTGTCGGTGTCGGCCGAGGCCGTGTTCTCGGTGCGCGATCCGTTCAGCTTCGACGCGCCCCGGCAGGTGATCGCCTCGCCCGACGGCGCGACCTCTGTCGAGCTGTTCGACGGCCGCTACCGCTTGATCGACAGGGCCAGCGGCGCGGTGCTGGCCGACCGCGAAGGTCGCGACCCGCGCTATTCGCCGACCGGGCGTTTCCTCGTCGCTTTGATGAGCGAGGGTTACGAGCTGCTGGACGCGGCCGACGGCACGGTGCTCGGAACCGGCACGTCCGGAGACATCGCCTGGGAGAATTCCGACAGCTTCATGGTGGTCGGCGAGCCGATGTCCGGGAGGGTAGTGGTCCGCAACGCTCCCGTCGAGGGACGCGCCTTCGAGGCGGTGCTCGACTGCACCGTTTGCGCTGGCATGGGGACGCGGCTGAACGTCGACCTGGAGAACGACCTCGTCCTGCGCGTCGGCGGGCAGGGTTTTGCGCTGGCGCGGCTCGGCGGCTCAGGCGAAGTGGCCGGCATGATCGACATTTTCGAAGAGAGCATCATGGCCGATGCGCTGGAGGCCATCGCCGCCGCCGCATCGGCGACCGGCGCGGCGCCGATGCTCATCCCCCCGCACTGGAACCTGCGCGGCGGGCTGCGCTTCTCGTTCCTCGCGGAGGACTACGAGCCTACCGGCTTCGCCGATTTCGACCTCTGGCTGGAGCGGATGAAGAAGGCTGTCCAGCCCGTTGTCGAGGAGGCACAGGACGAGACGCCGTCGCCCGAGCGGCTGCAGCCGACGGAGATCGGCCAGGGCCGCGGCGCATCCGCGCTCGCGAGGCCGAAGGCGGTTCCCGATAGGATGCCTACGCGGCTGGCCGAGTTCGGCATCGAGGCCGACGCGCCGCTGGCTCCCGCATTCCGGAAGTCCGGACGGCCCGACGAGCAGGAGGACCTCGCCATCGCGGCGCGCATAGAGGCTTCCGTGCCGTGGGCAAGAGGGCTGTTCCAGCCGATGGAGTTCGGTTGCCTGCCGGATGACGAGGACAAGATCTACGCCTTCTTCGACGACGTGGCCGAGTTCGCGGTCGGCGAGCGCCGCGTGTGGCTGACCCTGTTCTCCTGCAAATGGACCGCCGGCGGCCCGTTCGAGCACAATTTCTACCTGCTCGACAGCGCCGCGCCCGGCCTCGTCCGGCTGGGCGCGGCCAATGCGGACCAGCCGAACGGCGGCCGCTGCGACAGCGGCATCGCGGCCTGCGGCTTCGAGGCCAGCCTGTTCGGCGACAGGTACCTTCTCGTCTGGTCGCGCCCGTCGCAAGCCTTCCTGCTCTATGACCTGGCGACACAGCGGGTCGTCAGCGAGCGCTATCGGCTGGGCCGCGGCGAATTGCTGCGCGAGATGCGTTATTCGGTCGAGAGGGACGCCGTCGTGCAGATCAACGCCGACGATTCCTTCTTCGTCCACGACGCCAGCGCCGGCACGACGCTGCTCGAAGGGCGCTATGTCGACGACGAGATCGTCGCATGGTCGCCGGACCTGCGTTTCGACGCCACCGCGGAAGGCGCCAACTATGTCGGCCTGCGCTTCCCCGGACAGCCGGGCGAGTTCACCTTCCAGCAGTTCCGCCGGCAGCTCAGCGCCCCCGGTCACGTGCGGGAGGTGATGGAGCGTCGCTACGCCGTCGGGGCGGCTGCCGTGCAGGTGCCGCCCGGCCTCTCGGGTTCGATCGAGGTCGATGGCGAACGCCTGGTCGGTTCGCTCGACCTGCGGGATGCCGTCGAGCTGCGCATCTATCAGGACGGCCTGCGCACCGACACGCTCGCTCTCGATGCCGGCAGCGGCAGGGCCGACTTCGACGTCGCGCGCGTGGCCGGCGCGCGCTGGGTCAGCGTCGTCGCCACCGACCGCAGCGGCCTGGTCAGCCGGCCGATCGGCCGCGAGCTTTCAGGCGAAGCGGCTTCGCGGCCGAGACTCCATGCGCTGACGGTCGGCGTCGACCGCTACGATGCCCGAGAACTTGCCGACCTGCGTTTTGCCGGCGCCGACGCGCGCACGTTGCGCGACGCTTTCTCCGCCCTCGGCGGGCGGTCGCTCGAACTGGGAACGCTCGCCAGCCTGACCGACGACGAGGCGACGCCCGGCGCGGTGCTCGAAAAGGCCCGGCAGATCGTCGCGGCCGCCGGCGAGGGCGAAACGGTCGTCTTCTCCTTCGCCGGCCACGGCCTCACCGGGCCTGACGGCCGTTTCTACATGGCGACGGGCGCAACCGATCCGCAGGCGCTGGAGACGACGGCGCTGGCCTGGGAGGATCTGGCCGGCGTACTGAAGCAGGCCCGCGCGCGCGTCGTCGTCTTCCTCGACGCGTGCCATTCGGGCGCGGCCGGCACCGGCCTGTTCGCGACCAACGACCAGGCCGCCGAAGGGCTGCTCGACCAGGTCCCGTCCGGTCTGCTGGTGTTCTCCGCCGCCAAGGGCAGGCAACTGTCGGAAGAGATCGCGCAGCTCGGCGGCGGCGTTTTCAGCAACGCCGTCGCGGACGTGATCGCACGCCGGCGCGCCGCCTACGATCTCGACGGCAACGGCGCCATCGAGGCATCCGAACTCTATGCCGGGGTGAAGCGCCGCGTCTCCGAGCTGACCGACGACCGCCAGGTGCCCTGGCTGGCGCGCAACGAACTCATCGGCGATTTCGCGCTGTTCTAATCCCACGTCGCACGCCGAGCGTCGACATCCTTTCGATGTGCTGACGCCGCTACAGGCGCGATCTGCTGGAGCAATCCGCGCAGCCGCATTTCCGCACGGCGCTCGCCAAGGGCCTGGCGGGCCGGCAGGCCGGCCAGTCGGTCGTGAACTACGCCTCGCTCGCCTTCATCAGGTTGGGCGCGAATCCGTCGAAACCCGATTGTGGCTCGATGCTCTACGAATATTGCATGTTCGTCTTCGACGATTCCATGCTCATGATCTGGGCTCGCCATCGCGGCAATCGCCGTCCCCCTCAATCTCGTTTTCGATCCGGCCGGCGGCGGTAAGAAGAAAGTCTCGTCGGCGGGTTGACGACTGGCTCGTGTCATTCCTCCCTATGCGACCTCCGCCGCGCGGCATCGTCAGTTCCAGCTTCGCGAAATCCAGCGTCGTGCCGCCGGTACTTGCGGCGACGTTGCAGTCGTGGGTGAGCAGGATGAGCGCAAGCCGGCCGGCTCAAGCTCTATTTGGTAGTCCCCGATACGCATCGTACTGAGCGCGGTAGTGCCTCAGCACAGTCCGTACCGAAATCTCTGCCGAAATTAGTGCTTCTTGCACCGTCCAGCACCCAGAGCGCCATATTGTTGCGAGCTTGCAAAGCACTCTTGATGGAATTCTCCGTTGGTATACCCATGGACATTAACTTGCTTTTTGAATTGAACTGAGTCTTGGAATTGAAGGTGGAGGGGATCGCATGTCTGGCCCGGGTGGAGGCAGAGATAGCAGCGAAGACAACGACGCTTGGCGTCCAGCAGCGACCTCAGGAATGCCGCGGGGTAGCGGCGGCAACAGCGGTGGCGGCGCTCCAAATCCGTGCATGTTTGCCGAGGTCACGAATTTGGCTTCGCCCAACCCGAATGTAGTCAGCCAACTCGCCGTAGGCTCCGTTCTGACCGTCAATCTCCAGACCACGCCGCAGCGCGTCGTCGCTATCTTTGGCGGTAACATCGCCGGCTCGATCACCTCGGCGCGGCTTGCCGATTTCATCGAATGTATCCGCAACGGGCAAGTGTATCAGGCGAAAGTCACGCAGATCAGCGGAGGCGCTGTGACCGTGGAAATCTATCCCGTATGACCGCGATAGACGTAGTCGGAGGCATTTACCGGGAACGCTGCGCCTTTCCCTATTGGAATGAGCTTTACGGATCAGCCGGGCGTGCCGCGAAGGCACTTTCCGGGCTCGGTCCTCAAGTTCGCCTACACAGCGCACTGTCCCAGCGTGAACGCATCGTTGCCGACGCGTCATTCGGCGGCGCTGGGATCAGCCTTCACCTCTCCGACCGCGGGAGCCCTATTGAGTTCGAGTACCTGCATAGCCTTGCCGTTCCCACCATCCTTCCGCTCCATGGCATAGGGGTGCAGGGGCTGCCAGATGTGGTGGGAGATGTCGCCATCAAGTTTGGAATGCTCGACGCAGATCCAAAAGTCACTGCCGAGATAGCAGTTTACGATCCGCAATCGGCCTTTCAACCCAGGCCATTCGGAGCCTCAGGTTTGAAGGCGAAGCGCCTCGCGGTCATTGCCAACCGCGGTGAGATGCTGAAGCTGGCCCGAGCCTCTTCCCTCGAAGAAGCGGTTCGCTCGGTACTTGCATCGGAGGGGGCCGAAGTTGTCGTTGTGAAAGACGGCATCGACGGCGCAATAGTCTATGACCGCGATGGGGCCCAGCGCGTTCCAGCTTACAAGACCAAGAACGTATTCTCCCTCGGCTCTGGGGACGTGTTTGTGGCCGCCTTCTGCTATGCTTGGGCAATCTGCGGCGACGCAGCGGCCAACGCAGCTGAGTTCGCAAGCCAATCCACCGCGAACTATGTCGAGACACGCACGCTTCCGATAGCCCCGCCTAGTGCGAGTAACGTCAAATTGCGCGATGCTGTGACCAAAGCGGGCGGCAAGATCTACCTCGCGGCTCCATTTAGAGAGGCGGGGCAACGCATGCTCCTGGATGATGCGCGCTCACAGCTACAGCATCTTGGAATGCAGGTATTTAGCCCGATACATGACATCGGTCCCGGATCGGCTGAGCTTGTGGTGCAGCAGGACTTGGCAGCTATCCGTCAGTGTGATGCCGTCTTTGCAATCTTAAACGGCAGCAGTCCCGGCACGGTGTTCGAGGTCGGCTACGCGAGGGCGTTGGATAAGCCGGTCTTTTGTGTCACCCAAAACATGCGCGACGTGGACCTTAAGCTTCCCACAGGCGCCGGGGCGCATCTCCACGAAGACTATGTGAGCGCACTCTTCCAGATAGCTTGGCGCTCATGAAGACGGCGCTTCTCCTTTCTGGCGGCATGGACTCGACCTG
>JAHBYZ010000044.1 GCA_019635695.1 Rhizobiaceae bacterium | reverse complement strand
TCCAGCTCGTCGCACTTGTTCAAGAAGGTCAGGCGGAAGGCCATGCCGACATCGCCGAAGATCTCGGCGTTCTCGGCCCAGGTGATGACGGTGCGCGGGCTCATCACGGTCGACAGGTCGCCGTTGATGAAGGCCGAGCGGGTCATGTCGGCGACGCGCACCATCTTGCCGACGATGTCCTTGCCCTTGGCGTCGCGATAGTGCTTCGCCTTGGCGAGGATGATGTTCACCTCGTTGTCGTGCGGCAGGTAGTTCAGCGTGGTGACGATCGACCAGCGGTCCATCTGCGCCTGGTTGATCTGCTGCGTGCCGTGATAGAGGCCGGTCGTGTCGCCGAGGCCGACCGTGTTGGCGGTGGCGAACAGGCGGAAGGCCGGATGCGGGCGGATGACGCGGCTCTGGTCAAGCAGGGTCAGGCGGCCCGACGATTCCAGCACACGCTGGATCACGAACATCACGTCCGGCCGGCCGGCGTCGTACTCGTCGAACACCAGCGCGACATTGTGCTGATAGGCCCAGGGCAGGATGCCGTCGCGGAATTCCGTGACCTGCATGCCTTCCTTGACGACGATCGCATCCTTGCCGACGAGGTCGATACGCGACACATGGCTGTCGAGGTTGACGCGCACGCAGGGCCAGTTGAGCCGCGCGGCGACCTGCTCGATATGGGTCGACTTGCCGGTGCCGTGGTAGCCCGACACCATGACACGGCGGTTGTAGGCAAAGCCCGCCAGGATCGCCATCGTGGTCTGACGGTCGAACAGATAGTCGGGATCGGTGTCCGGCACATGGCTGTCGGCGACCGAATAGGCCGGCACCACCATGTCGGAATCGAAGCCGAACTTCTCTCGCACCGAGACCGTCGTGTCGGGCAGGTTCATCAGATCGCGGTCGACCTTGTTCATCACATCTCCACCGGCGGGACCGGACGTCCCGCACGCAAGCCCTGCATTGTTCGGAGGCGTATCTATCAGACCGGGCGGCCGGGGCAATGCGCCCCGCAGTCATTAAAGACCATACCCGTTCGCCGCTAGCAGAGGCCGGCCTGTTTCAGAACCCGGTAGGCCTGCAAGACGTCGCGGAACCGTTCTTCCGAACTCCTGTCGCCGCCATTCGCATCGGGATGGTGACGCTTCACAAGTTCCTTATAGCGCGCCTTGATCTCAGCGCCAGTCGCCTTCGCGCCGAGGCCCAGCGTTTCCATTGCCCTGGCTTCCAGCGACTTGAGCTTGCGTTCGCGCGGCGCATCGGCCTTGCGCCCGGCGAAGAAGCCGAACGGGTCGCGCACGCGACTGTAGGAATGGGCGCTGCCCGAGCGGGCCTGACTGAAGTCCGGCGACTGCCTGGCGCCGCCATTGGCGCCCATCTTCCAGGTCGGCCGGTGGCCGGTCAAAGCCTCCTTCTGGAAGCGCGCTATCTCGGTGTCCTTGAGGCCGGAAAAGTAGTTGAATCCCTTGTTGTATTCGCGCACGTGATCGAAGCAGAAGCGGAAATACTCGCCCTCCTTCATGCGTCCGACCGGCGCCTTGTGGGTGCCGGCCTCGGTGCACCCGTCCCACTGGCAGCGGGGCGCGCGCGACTTCAGCTCCGCCTCGGGGTCGGGGCGGACGCGGATTTTCTCGAAGTAGCGCGGATAGGCTTTCATCGGCTCGCGGCGCAAATCACTGGTGGGATTATGGGCGCTTCCCCCCTCGATACAAGAATTGACATTCGCCCGGGTATGGACCTAACCGGCGCGGGTGCTTCGTGAATCGGGGAGCGGTCCCCTATATGGGTGCGGAGGCGCCGATGTCCACCACTTCCGGTCCGATACAGTCGTCGATCGAGGCGAAACTGACCGCCGCGCTGAAACCGCAGCGGCTGGCGATCCTCAACGAGAGCCATCTCCACGCCGGTCACCATCATCATGGATCGGACCATCACAGCACCTATGACGGCACCGGCGAGACTCACTTTCGCGTGCGCGTCGTATCGGAAAAATTCGCCGGCATGGGTCGCATCGACCGCCACCGCACGGTCAACGAACTCCTGAAGGACGAGATCGCCGCCGGCGTGCACGCGCTCGCCATCGAGCCCGCCGCGCCAGGCGAGAAGACGCGCTGGTAGGGCTGATCCTCCCCCGTTTCACGGGGGAGGGGGATCACGCGAAGCGTAGTGGAGGGGACGGCTCGTGCTCTGCGCCTCGGCCCTCAGCACACACCGTTCACCTCCGCGCGCTGGCGGCGCACGCCTCACACCACTAACTTCCGGCTCACCAACCGGAGTCACCCTCCAATGTCCACCGACAGCTACACCCACATCCTTCGCCCCGGCGCGCCCGGCGGCCCGCTGGTCTTCGCCTTCCACGGCACGGGCGCCGACGAGAACCAGCTTGCAGGTCTTGCTGGCGAACTGGTGCCCGGCGCGACCGTCGTTTCCCCGCGCGGCGACGTTTCCGAGCATGGCGCGGCGCGCTTTTTCAGGCGCACCGGCGAAGGCGTCTACGACATGGCCGACCTCGCCCGCGCCACCGCGAAAATGACCGGCTTCGTCAAGGCTCACCGTGACGCGACCAAGCCGTCGGCGGTGCTCGGCATCGGCTATTCCAACGGCGCCAACATCCTCGCCTCGGTCCTGTTTGCCGAACCGGCTCTTTTCGATGGCGCGGTGCTGATGCACCCGCTGATCCCGTTCGAGCCGCGTTTCGCCAGTGCCCCGTCGGGCAAGGTGCTCGTCACCGCCGGCCGCCGCGACCCGATCTGTCCGTCGGCGATAACGGAGCGGCTGGCAAACGCGCTTGCCGCGGCCGGCGCGGACGTGGAGACTGTTTGGCATGAAGGCGGCCACGAGGTGCGGCCGGCCGAGATCGACGCCGCGCGGCGTTTCCTGGCGCCATGGGGCGCGAAGACGGAGGCAAGGGCATGAGCGAAATCCAGCACGAGGAGACCGGCTCCAAGGGCCGCTATTTTCTCAGGGGTCCGGACGGCGCGGAAGCCGAGATGACCTATTCGCGCACCAGCCCGCAGCTCATCATCATCGACCACACCGGGGTCCCGGACGCCTTCCGCGGCCAGGGCGTCGGCGCGAAACTGGTGACGAAAGCCGTCGAGGACGCACGTGCGGCGGGGGCGAAGATCATTCCGCTCTGCCCCTTCGCCGCCGCGCAGTTCAAGCGCCACGCGGAGGAATGGGCGGACGTGCTGAAGAAGTAGCTACTTCGCCGCCTTCGCCCGCTCAATCGCCTCGACGATCATTTTGCGGGCGTAGGCGGCGTCGTGCCAGCCGCCGATCTTGACCCACTTGCCGGGCTCCAGATCCTTGTAGTGCTCGAAGAAGTGCTGGATCTGCGCGAGCGTGATCTCCGGCAGGTCGGTGTAGTTGAACACCTTCTCGTAGCGCCGCGTCAGCTTCGGCGAGGGCACCGCGATCACCTTCTCGTCCTGCCCGGCATTGTCTTCCATGATGAGCACGCCGATGGGCCGCACGTTGATGACGCAGCCCGGCACCAGCTCGCGCGTGTTGCACACCAGCACGTCGATGGGATCGCCGTCGCCCGACAGCGTATGCGGCACGAAGCCGTAGTTCCCGGGATAGGTCATCGGCGTGTAGAGAAAGCGGTCGACGACCAAAACGCCGGCTTCCTTGTTCATCTCGTACTTGATCGGCTGGCCGCCGACCGGCACCTCTACGATGACATTGACGTCTTCCGGCGGGTTGTTGCCGATCTCGATGGCATCGATGCGCATGGCTTTGGCCTCCGGGCCTGGCTGGACGCAGAGCCCCTACCGCAGCTCATGTTGCAACGCAACATGGCGCCGTTCTTCTGCTAGGGGCTGCGGGGTCAGCCCCAGACGTAGGCGATCTTGCGCAGCGCCTTGGCGTCGAACACCTCGACGCCTTCCGCCACGTCCCGGCCTCCCAGTCCCTCGTAGAAGGACAGCGCGCCGGTGTTGTCCTCCAGCGCCCACACGACCAGGCCCTTGAGCCCGTTGGCGTCGAGCAGCTTGCGGGCGGCCGAGAAAAGCCGGCTGCCAAGTCCGATGCCCTGATATTCGGGCGCCAGATACAGCTCGTAGATCTCGCCCTGCTGGTTCAACTGGCGGGCGCGGTTGCGGCCGATCGTGGCGTAGCCGACGACATCGCCGCCGATCTCGACAACGAGGATGTTGGCGGCACGGCGGATCGCGTTCTTCCACCATTCGATGCCGCGCCGGCCGACCATGCGGGTCAGCGCCTTGTGCGGGATGATGCCGCTGTAGGCGCCCAGCCACGCCGCATGGTGCACATCGGCGATCGCCTCTGCGTCACGCAGGTCCGCCCGGCGGATATCGATGGTCAGCGTACTCATCGGCGCCAGCATAGACACTTGCCGCGCGCACACGCAAGCGCAGCGCGACCCCGGTCGCTGGGCCATCCCGCCTAGATTTCGACCAGCCGGTCCTCAAGCTCGTTGTGATCGTCCGAGCCGCGCGGGAACTGGGCGGCAAGTAGCGCGCCGGCTTCCGCCACGGCATGCTCGAAGCCGCCGGCGATCTCGCCCTTCGCGGCGTGCGAGACGAGATGGGCGACGATGGCGTTCCACTGTTCCTGCGGAACACGGGCGTTTATGCCGGCATCCGCCAGCACCTCGGCATAATGCTCGGCCAGCGACACGAAGATCAGCACGCCGGTGCGATCCCTCGTCGCGTGGATATTGGTCGCCAGGAACTGCGCGACCGCGGCGCGATGCGCCCGCAGGTAGCGAAGCCTCCGCGGCACGAGATGGATGCGCAGGCCGGGCCACCACCAGATCACCAGCATCAGCGAGGCGGCGGCGACGATCTGCGTGGCTACAAACTGCCAGAACTGCAGCGTGTGCCAGGTCTGGTCGATCCACAGGCCGGCCAGAAGGCTCGCCGCCATGGCTCCGAGCAGCAGGAAGAACGCGGCCGGGAAGAAATAGTCGTCGCTGGAGCGCGCAAGCACGCAGACGATCTCGCCGGACGTCCGCTCCTCGGCCTTGCGGATGGCTTGCGAGATGCGGCCATGGTCGGCGGTGGAGAGGATTGGCCCCCTTGCGTTCGACATGCTCACCAGCTCCCCGATGCGCCGCCGCCGCCGGACGAGCCGCCACCGCCCGAGAACCCACCGCCGCTCGACGATCCCGAGGACCAGCTCGAGCCGCCCGACGACCAGCCCGATCCCGACGACGAACTGCCGCCGGAATTGTTGTAGTCCACGTCCATGCCGAGCCAGCGGTAGCGCCCGGGCGCTATTCTGCGACCCCAGATGCGCGCGCCTATGGCAAAGAACAGCGCGCCGATGAAGATCAGCGCCCAGATGGCGATGAAGATGGCGACCGACCAGTCGCTGATCGAGTTGACGAAATTGAACGGGCTGCCGGGCGGCGAAGGCTGGTTGCGTTCGTAGCGCTCCTCCAGCTCCGCCGCGTTGCCCTCCAGCACGAGGATGATGTCGTCCACCGAGCGGTCGATGCCGCCGGAGAAGTCGCCGGCGCGGAAGGCCGGCACCATGGTGTTTTCGATGATGAGCTTGGCATGCAGATCGGTCAGCGTGCCTTCCAGCCCGTAGCCGACCTCGATGCGCATCTTGCGGTCGTCGAGCGCCACCAGCAGCAATATGCCGTTGTCCTCGCCCGCCTGCCCCAGCCCCCATTCGCGGAACAGCCGGTTGGCGTACGACTCGATCGCCTCGCCGCCCAGCGTGCGCAGCGTCGCGACCACGATCTGGTCGGAGGATTTCGCCTCGAACGCCGCGAGCTTTGCCGTCAGCGACGCTTCGGTCGCGGCATCGATGATGCCGGCATTGTCGACCACGCGGCCTGTGAGCGCCGGCAGCGGCGTCTGCGCAAGGGCAGGCAGCATGACCACAAGCAGCAGCACCGCGCCCGCAAGCGCGCGCAAGACCCCTCGCCCCTGTGCCCGAACCATCAGCATCGCGGCGGAAACTAGCGAAGCGCCGCCCTTGCGTCCACCGTGCCTACCGCGCCGCTTCGGCGGGCCGCAGCAGGTTGAGCAGTGCCCCATAAGGCGCCAGCATGGCGAGCGCCATGACGAGCTTCACCATCAGGTCGCCGACGCCGAGCGAGACCCAGAGCGGCACCTCGGCGCCGAGCCACGCGACCGGGAAGGACAACGAGCCGTCCGGGAGGCCGAACGTCGTGTCGAGAACCGCAAACTGCGCGGCGAAGGCGAGCCCGAAGAAGATGATCGTGTCGATCAGCGAGCCGAGTACGCTGGAGACCAGCGGCGCGCGCCACCACGCCTGCCGCCGCAGTGCGTCAAACACCGACACGTCGAGCAGTTGCGCGACGAGGAAGGCGCTGCCCGAAGCGATGGCGATGCGCGGGGTGGCGAGGAAAATCGACAGCACGACCGCGACGGCGAAGCCTGCCGCCACGACGACACGCGCGGCCCCAACGCCGAAGCGGCGATTGGTCAGGTCGGTGACGAGAAAGGCTACCGGATAGGTGAAGGCGCCGAAGGTCAGCACCTCGCCCAGCCCGAACCACGGCACCGGATACTGGACGAGCACGTTTGACGCGGCGACGACGAGTGCCATCGCCGCCACAAAGGGCGCCAGACGCTGGAAAGCGGTCATTTTTTTATCCTGGGTAATGGAACCAGTGGGCGGCCTGGGCCGCCCGCAAATTCAGGCTCAGGCCGCCTGCTGCTCGGCGAGCTTCTTGGCAACCTGCTTCTTGAGCAGGCGCGCGCGCTGCGACAGCTCGCCCGAATCCGCCTTGGCAAGGAACGCATCCAGCCCGCCGCGATGCTCGACCGAGCGCAGCGCGTTCGCCGAGATACGGAGGCGCACGTTCTGGCCGAGCGCGTCGGACATCAGCGTGACATTGACCAGGTTGGGCAGGAAGCGCCGCTTGGTCTTGTTGTTGGCATGGCTGACATTGTTGCCGGTCAGCACAGCCTTGCCGGTGAGTTCGCACATACGCGACATCGTCTTTAACCTTCTTCGTTCCGGGCCACGCCCCAGTCACATACCAGTGTCACGCACCAAAATCGGCGGCGCGCTGGGTCTTGATTGCGGCCATCTGGAAAAGTCGCGGTTCCATAGTGGACATCGCCGCCCGGGTCAAGCCGGGCATGCCGTGCCGACAATTTCCATCAAATCGGCCAATTCATGCTGCGTTCAGGTGACAGGCGGCATGGTGTGAGCATCAAACGCATCCGTGCCGCCGCTTCTTTGTCGCGCCGGCACATCGAGGGGACGCAAGACCATGACGCTTCGCAGCGCCTTCATTTCGCTGGCCACCGCCGCAGCCACGCTGACCGGAGTTTCCGGCGCGGCGCAGGCCGACAGCCCGGTCAAGTTCAGCGCCGAATATGTGGTGACCTTGCGCGGCATCACCGTCGCCAAGGCCGGCTTCAGTGGCGCCGTCACCGGCCAGCGCTACGAGGTCGAGGGCCAGCTCGCCAGCGCCGGCATCGGCAAGGTGCTCGGCAAGACCGAGGCGAGCGCCCGCAGCGCCGGCACCTTCAACCAGCCGACGCCCACGCCGGAGAGCTTCATGCTGTCCTTCGCTCAGGGCGGCCACACGTCGAAGACCGAGCTTATCTTCAAGAACGGCAACGCGGTCTCGACCAGCTTCCAGCCCGACTGGAAGGCCGGTTCGGATACGATCCCGATTACGCCCAACGACCTGCAGTCCGTTGCCGACCCGGTCGCCGCCACCGTGGTGGCGCGCGGCACGCCGGACCAGATCTGCGGCCGCACGCTGCGTGTCTTTGAGGGCGGCACCCGCATCGACGTCGAGCTGAAGCTGGCCAGCGTCGGCTTCATCGAGGGCATCGGCAACAACGCCGTCACCTGCCGCGCCAATTTCGTGCCGGTCGCCGGCATGACCGCCAACAACGGCACCTACGACTATCTGCGCAAGAAGGCCGACATGGAGCTGATCTATGTCCCGGCGGCGCGCGGTGGCCTCTATCTGTTGCACACCATGTCGGCGCGCACCGACATCGGCCGCGTGCAGCTTCGCGCCTACCGCCGCAATGTAAGGGGCTGAGCGCCCCTCACCAAGCCGCCGAATAGATGGCGAAAGCGTCCGCTCGCGCGAGCGGACGCGGGTTGTTGACCAGCAGCCGCGTCTGCTTCATCGCGTCATCCGCCAAGAGGTCGAGCGCATCCCTCGGAATGCCGACCTCGCGCAGCCGGGGCTTCAGTCCGCAGCGCTCCGACAGCGCTGAAAGCTCCTCCGCGAAGGCCGCGCCGCGCCCCTGCCCGCCGATCTCGGCGAGCTTCGGGAACACGATGGCCGCGATGTCGGCATAGAGATGCCCCGCCGTCTCGGCGTTGAAACGCAATACATGCGGCAGCACCAGCGCGTTAGACAGGCCGTGCGGCACATGAAAATGCCCGCCTATGGGATAGGCCAGCGCATGCACCGCCGCCACCGGCGAGTTGGCGAAGGCCTGCCCTGCCAGCATCGAGCCGAGCAGCATGTCGGCGCGCGCCGCTTTGTCGGAGCCGTCCTTCACCGCCCGCTCCAGCGCCGCCCCCATCAGCCGCAGCGCCTCGCGCGCCAATGCCCGCGACACCGGGTTGTTGTTGGCACTGGCCGATGCGTGCGCCTCGATCGCGTGCACCATGGCGTCGATGCCGGTCGCGGCGGTGACATGCGGCGGCAGGCCGTAGGTCAATTCGGGGTCGAGCAGCGCCACATCCGGCAGCAGCACCGGCGACACCACGCCCATCTTCTCCGACGTGCCGGTGGTGACGATGGAAATCGGCGTCACCTCCGAGCCGGTGCCGGCCGTCGTCGGCACCAGCATCAGCGGCAGGCGCGGGCCTTTGGCGTTGCCGACGCCGTAGCAGGTCTTCAGCGCCTCGCGCCCTGAGGCCAGCAGCGCCACCAGCTTGGCCACGTCGAGCGACGAGCCGCCGCCGAGTCCGATGATCGCGTCGGCGCCGAAATGCCGCGCCGCGTCGACGGCCGCCAGCACCACCGGCTCCGGCGGGTCAGCCTCGACCTTGTCATACACGCTGGCGATCACGCCGGCGCCATCCAGCGCCTCGACCGCCTTGGCTGCCATGCCGAGCCTGACGATGCCGGGGTCGGTGACGAGCAGCACGCGCATCCAGGCGCGCGCCGCCGCGAGCTCGCCGATGCGCGCCGCGGCGCCCTCGCCAAAGACGATGCTGCCGACCGTATTGAAGGTGAATGGGTTCACTGCGATCCTCCCGGGAAGCCGAAGGATTACACGAACCGCGCCGCCGATGTCAGGCGGTTCGGGTCAGCGAACCGTCAGCGCCGCTTCCTCCGGCGAACGGCACCGTCGCGGGCCGATCTCGGCGACGATCCGCGCCTCGACCGCGCGGCAGAGCGTCTGCAGGTCGACGGGCCTGCCCGCGACCTTCTCGATCGCCGCCGCGACCAGATCCGGCGCCACCCAGTCCGGCTTGTGGCCGAGGCCGCAAATCCACACCAGCTCGGCACCCTTTATGTCGCGAGCCAGCCCGAGCGAATGCAGCTCCTCGTAGACCACCGTGTCGCTGTCGCCGGAGATCACGACCGTCGGCGCCTTGATCTCGGGATAATGCGGCGCGGCAGTCGTGACATGCGCGTGCAGGCTCTCCACATCGACGGCGTTGGCGCGGAAGTTCGCCGGTCGCAGCACCAGCTCGATGCCGGAATCTCTCAAATAGGTTGCCGGCAGCGGGTTCGGATCGAACACCCCGGCCGCCGCCGCATTGATGCGCGCATAGCCACCCGGCAGAGCGAAAAGCTCGGAGAAGACCCGGCCGAAGAGCGGCACCGTCGCGACCTTGTAGTACCAGGACGTGCCGGCGCCTTCCCACGGATGCGTCGCCGCCGCGGCGAAGACGAGGCCGGCGACGCGCTCGGGATAGGCGAGCGCGAAGGCCGCCGCGATACCGCCGCCGAAGGAGTGGCCGACGATGATGGCGCGGTCGATGCCCTTGGCGTCCATCAATGCGGCCAGCGTGCGCGCCTGCCCATTCGGCGTCTCGTTCGCCTCGCCGCGCTGCGACCAGCCGTGACCCGGCCGGTCGTAGAACAAAAGCTCGGCGCGGCCTTCCAGCAGCGGCCGCGCCGGCAACATCTGGTCGTTGAGGTTGCCGCTGGCGCCGTGGATGAACACGACCGGCGGCAGCTCCGCGCCCGCCGGTGCCGGCACATGGACGTGGTGGATGCGGGCACCGAGCACATCGGCGAATTCGCCCGCTGGCGGGTTGCGCCGCTCGATCAGGATCACGCCGACCCGCGTACCGACGAACAGCACCAGCAGGATGCCGGCCAGAACCGCGAGGATCGTCCAGAGGAAGTTCATGTGAGGCGAGCTACGGCGTGAACCGCCGGCCGGTTTCGGAAGAGGCGGAGATTGCCGTCAGATTCCTTCGCCCGCAAGCTCGTCGGCGAGTTCGGAGACTTCCTCCTGCGCGTTGCGCAGCATCGGATAGACCGCCAGCACACGGCTGTAGGCGTCAAGCGCCGCCTGCTTGCGGCCGTAGATCTTGAAGATCTCCGCCATGCCCGACAGCGCGCCGAAATGGCGCGGTTCGAGCCGCAGCGTATGCTCGATGTCGGACATCGACTTGGCGTAGCTGTCCATCATGTAGTGGACGGTGGCGCGCCGGTTCCAGCCCTCGGCGTAGTCGGGGGCCAGCATCGTCACCTGGTCGAGGAAGTCGAGCGCGACGTCGAACTTCTTGTCCTCCATCGCCTTTTCAGACCAGCCCATCATCAGGTCGATGGAAGCGCTGCCGGACTTGCCCCACTCCTCTCGGATGAAGTTGGCGATACGTTCGGCGCCGCGCGGGTTGCGCTCGCGCTTGAGCTCGGAGAACAGCTTCTCCAACTTGGCCCTGCCGTCCAGCGGCTTCACCGCCTCGGCGTTCGGGTCCGCTTGGACTTCGGGTTCCTGCGCCCAGACGGGCGAGGCAACGAGAATCAGGGCTAAAAACGCCGCAAGGCTCCGCATGCCGCTGAATCTAGCGACGGCGCGAAGCCGGGCAAACTGAATTTCGCGTGAGCAGGGCTCAGCCCTGGCGCGCCTTGTAGCGCGGGGCGGTCTTGTTGATGATGTAGATGCGGCCCTTGCGGCGAACCATGCGGTTGTCGCGGTGACGGCCCTTGAGTGCCTTGAGCGAATTCTTGATCTTCATTGTACTCGTCCGACTTAGGACCGGCTGAACCGGACACAAGAAGCGCGCCACGAAGGCGCGCCGGAATTTGGATGCGGGCTCATAGACGATGGGCGCGGCGGCTGTCAACCGCGGCTCAGCCCATGCGCCCGCGCGCCAGTATCGGCAGGCTCTCGACGATCTCGCCATCGACGGCGAGATTGGCGACGTCGAACAGGTTCGACACCACGCAGGCATGATTTGGCACGACGCGAACTTTGTCGCCGACCCGCGGCCGCGCGGCGCATCGCGACAGGTCCACCACCGCGTGCTCCTCGCTGAGCGAGGCCACGACCGCGTCCGGATAGCCTACGAGATGGCCGTGGCCGCCGGCGTCGCAGCGGTCGGCCGCAAGCGCCTTGGAGCCGGCGTCGAGGATCGCCCGGTCGGCCGTCGGGCGGCTGACCACGGTTGCAAGCACCGTCAGCGCACAGTCTTCAAGCGTCGAGTGGCCGTAACCCACCTGCATGCGGTCGGAGTAGATGTAGGTGCCAGGCCGGTGCTCGGTCGCCGAGCGAACAACGTCCGAGCGATAATAGTCCGGCGAGCCGCCGTTCGACACGCGGCCCGGAGTCAGCCCATCCGCATCGAGCAGTGCCACCGCCTCGGCCAGCCATGCCTCGACCTGCGCCGGTTTGCCGCGCGGCGGATAGGTCATCAATCCGTCGAATCGCAGCCCGGGCGCACCCGCGATACGGCGCGCCAGTTCCAGCGCTTCACGCGGAGACTGCACCCCACAGCGCCCGCCGCCTGTGTCACATTCGACCAGCACCGGCAGCGGCCGGGCCGTGTCGGTGAAGCGCCCGGCGTAGCCGTCGAGCGTCTCGCCGCTGTCGGCGGTCACCGACATCGCCACGCGCCGGTGCAGCGCCGCCAGCCGGTCGAGCTTGTCGCGGCCGAGGATGTTGTACGGCAGGAATATGTCGGCCAACCCCGCATCGGCCATCACCTCGGCCTCGCCGAGCTTCTGGCAGGTGATGCCGGCCGCGCCGTATTCCACCTGCATCTTCGCGAAAAACGGCAGCTTGTGCGTCTTGATGTGCGGCCTGAGCTCCAGCCCGACCTTGTCGGCGAAGGCCTGCGCGCGCTTCAGGTTCGCCTGCACGCGCGGCAGCTCGATCACCAGCGCCGGCGTGTCGAGGCCTTCGACCCTCATGGCCGCACCGGCCGCGTGACCAGCCGGGTGAAATGACCCATCTTGCGGCCCGGCCGCGCCTCGGCCTTGCCGTAGAGGTGCAGGACCAGATTGTTCTCCGCCGCCAGTTCGGGTGCGCGGAAAACCTCGTCGCCGATCAGGTTCTCCATCACGCAGTCGCTATGGCGCAGCGTGCGGCCAAGCGGCAGACCCGCCACGCAGCGTATGTGCTGCTCGAACTGCGAGATGGCGCAGGCGGCTTCCGTCCAGTGGCCGGAATTGTGCACCCGCGGCGCGATCTCGTTCACCACCAGCCCGTCCTCCGCGTCGAAAAGCTCGACGCCGAGCACGCCGACATAGTCGAGCCGGGAGAGGATCGTCACGGCGAACTCCTGCGCGGCGATCGCGGTATGGCTAGAGCAGCCAGCCGGCACGGTGGAACGGCGCAGGATGCCGCCCACATGCACGTTCTCGGCAGCGTCGTAGCAGACGCAGTTGCCGGCGCTGTCGCGCGCTGCGATCACCGAGACCTCGCGCTGGAACCGGACAAATCCTTCCAGAATCAGCGGCACGCCGCCCATTGCCTCGTACACGCCCTTGGCATCCTCGCCGGTCGCATCGCGGAACACGCGCTGGCCCTTGCCGTCATAGCCCATGCGCCGCGTCTTCAGGATGCCGTCGCCGCCGAAGGCGGCAATCGCCTCCGCCAGATCATCATCGCCATCGACCGCACGGAACGGCGCCGTCGGCAGGCCGATCGAGTTGAGAAAACGCTTCTCCACCAGCCGGTCCTGACTGACCTCCAGCGCGCTCGGCGGCGGGAACACCGGAACCTGCGCCGCCAGCGCCTCGGCGGCACTCACCGGCACGTTCTCGAATTCGTAGGTGACGACGTCGCAGCCGGCGGCGAGTTCCGCCAGCGCCTGCGGATCGTCATAGCCTGCCACGATCTGCCGGTTGGCCATCTGGCTTGCCGGACAGTCGACCTGCGGCTCCAGTATGACGGTGCGGTAGGACAGCCGCGCCGCCGCCATCGCCAGCATGCGGCCGAGCTGGCCGCCGCCGATGATGCCGATGGTCGAGCCGGCGGCCAGCGGCCCGGCTGGCGTGGCAGCGCTCATGCCTCGTTCGACGGGCGCTCGGCCACCGCCGCCGTCTGCTTCGCGCGCCATGCGTCCAGTCGTTCCGCCAGCGCCGGATCGGAGAGCGCCAGAACCGCCACTGCGAGCAGCGCAGCGTTGATCGCGCCGGGCCTGCCGATGGCGAGCGTGCCGACCGGAATGCCGCCCGGCATCTGCACGATGGAATGGAGCGAATCGACCCCCGACAGCGCCTTCGATTCGACCGGCACGCCGAACACCGGCAGCGGCGTCATGGCGGCCGTCATGCCCGGCAGGTGCGCCGCCCCGCCCGCGCCGGCGATGATGACCTTGTGGCCTCTGGCCTTCGCGCCGCCCGCAAAATCGTAGAGCCGCTGCGGCGTGCGGTGCGCGGAGACGATCAAATCCTCGTGGGCGACGCCGAGCGCGTCCAGCGTCTCCGCCGCGTGGCGCATCGTCGCCCAGTCGGACTGGCTGCCCATGATGATGGCGACGGGCGCGGCAGGCATCGGCGATCCCCCGGAAAGGCACGCCGCTTATCGCGAATCACCGCAATCCACAAGGCGCGGAGGCAGGCTCGCGCCAACCGCCTTCGCGCATTTCGCTCAAGCGATGATGTCGGGAATGATTCTGTCTTCCAGCTGCGCGATCTTGTCCTTCAGCGCCAGCTTCTTCTTCTTCATGCGCTGCACGGCCAGCGGGTCGCAGCCGGTGGCCACCATCGCGTTGATGGCTGTGTCGAAGTCGGCGTGTTCCTGCTTGAGGCGGGCGAATTCCAGTCGGATTTCGGCCTGTTCCTGGTCGGAAATCACGTGTCGATGCTTCTTTGTTCCGCGAGTTATTGGCCGGAGCGGGAGCCGTTCCCGGACCGGCGCGCCGCATTACCACATTTCAACCATGCACGAAATGCTACCCTGCAAAATTCGACAAGCGCCGCGAACGGTGGCAGACTGTCACTTGGCTGTCACATGGAGGCGGCCCGCGGCGGGAAACGCCTCCTGGTGGCCTGAACGAGGAAACAGGAAGGGAGTTTACGCATGTCTCTTGCATCCCACCTTGCGGAACTGCAGCGCAAGCATGGCGAAATCGAGCGCGAGCTTGACGAAGCCATGACCCACCCCTCGACCGACGACCTCGAGATCGTGTCGCTGAAGAGACGCAAGCTGGCGCTCAAGGACCAGATGGAGAAACTGAGGGGCGAGCCGACCCGCCACTAGGCGAGGATTTCCCTCGGCCGCGCGGCACGCAGCGCGCGGCTTTCGGGGCGGCACGAAGCCGCAGGCCAAGGTTGTTGTTTCGAAAGGGCGGGCGCTGTCCGGGCGTGCCGCCCTTTTTTGCCGGCGCCCCCGTCGGGTCGCTGTTCGAGCTTCGGGAATCAGTCGGCGCGTCGAAATGCCCCGGTGAAGGCGATGGCCGCAAGCACCAGGCTCGCGATCACGTTCCACCCTGCGAACGACAGGCCCAGGAAACGCCCCGCTGCTTCCGTGCAGGAGGGCGGGACGACCGCGTCGATCTGGTCGAGCACGCCGCCGCTACCGCCCGATGCCGGCGGCGCGTCGACAAAGCCGCAGTCGGACGGGCCTTGCCACCAGCCCCATTCGACGCCCGAGTGGAACCCGCCCAGATACGCACCGTAAAGCATCAGCAGACCGCCCGCGGCAAGCAGGCCGCGCGTCACGATGGCCGGCGCCTTCAGCGTGGCCGACAGCAGCGCCAGCGCCATCAGCGGCACCCCGACATAGTAGGGCGTGCGCTGGCCGAGGCAGAGCTTGCAGGGGATATAGCCGCCAATGTGCTGGAAGCCGAGCGCCGTGCCGACGGTCACCGCCATGCCTACCACGAGCGCGAGCGCGGCGAGAACCTGGGTGCGGCCGGTCGGGGCAGTGAGTGTCATCGCGGGTCGAACTCCAAGGGCATGGCTGCGGCGCAATTGCGGCAACGCCTAAGACGCCTGCAGCGCGCGCGGGTCAAGCCACGAGATTGCGAGGTGCCGGGCGCGCGGCAATGAACCGCCGACGTCCCCGCCACGCCGACCACGAGTTGACGCCGCCGCCGCTGTTCCTATAGTCCCGCGCGTCGCGCCGGTTTGCCCGGCGCCGGCCCCATTGGCGGAATTGGTAGACGCGCTCGACTCAAAATCGAGTTCCGCAAGGAGTGCTGGTTCGATCCCGGCATGGGGCACCACCCTGTTATTGAAGTGCGAACCTCTTTTTCGCGCTGTCCCAGTGCGGCATCGTTTCGCGGGCGCGTCTCGCCCGCCACCATCCCCGTCAAAGCGTCGTGGTCGCCTAGGATTCGAATACGGGATCGCCTACCTCGATTCGCGAGACGTTTGATCGCAGGTAGGCTTTGGTGGCGTCCGGCGCGATGTAGTGCCATTCAACGCCGGTCTGCTGGCACCACCGCAGGTCCCATCGATGTCAGCTCCGTGCCGTTGTCGGAGACGATCGTGTCTGGCCGACCGCGCCAGCGGATGATGGCGTCCAGTTGCGGCGATATCCTTCAGGATCGCGTCGTCCAGCATCTGCTCGGCCAGGAGCTTCTTCAGTCGTGCGTTCTCGTCTTCGAGAGCCTTCAGACGACGCGCGTCGGACACGTCCATCCCCACGAACTTCGCCTTGAACTTGTAGAAGGTCGCTGCCGCGATGCCGTGCCTGCGGCAGACATCCGCCGTCTTCGCCCCGTTCGCGAAGGCTCAACCTGTCTCCTTCAGTATCCCGATGATCTGTTCCTCAGTGAACCGCGAAGGGCGCATCGTCCCTCTCCGTGTTCGACGGACTCTACGCAAATCTGGCGGAAGTTCAGGGTTTCAGGTCAGGGTTCTTGGCTGGAACCTACAGTAAGCAGCCGTTCTTCGGCAGGTTGTGCGCAGCTGCACAACCCGGCTCAAGACCTGAACGTCGCGGCGTTGGGTCCCCGCAGCACCCAGTCGCTGGAGAGGAGAGGGATCTGGAACACCTGAGGAAGCATGCTCGCAACGTAAGGCGGTAGCTGGACGCGGCCGCTCAATGCTGGGGGACGCGCGTCATCCATTCGCCAAATGTCGTCACTTTGGCTGAAACGGGCCGATCGCCGCTCATCCACGCCGCACGCGCCTCGCCGGGCCCGAACCCGTATTTTGCGCGAAACTGCCGATTGAACGACGCCACATTGGTAAAGCCGTGCTCGTAGGCGATCGCGCCGATGTATTTCCGCCTCGTCGTGGTTGTCAGCGCCTTGTGGCAGGTCGCCAGGCGCCTGTCCCGGATATAGCTGGCGATGCCACCATGCATTTCGAAGAGGTAGGAAAGCTGGCGCCGCGAAATGCCGAGGGCGACCGAAACCAGGTCCGCGTTCAGCCTCGGCGAGGCAAGGTTCTCGTTGATGAAATGCCGCGCGCGCTCGAACTGCGATGCAGCGATCACCGGCTTGGCCGCTTCGATCGAATCGGCGCCCGGCACCAGCGCCGCGCTCAGCAGATTGGCGAAAGCCTCGTTCAATGCCGGAACGTCGGCGCGCGACAAAGTCGGCGCGTGTCGTTCGACGGAGAGCAGGAAATCGCCGAGCACATCCGCCATCGGCCCGTGGACGAGCCGGTGCGAGACCTTGTCCAGCCGGTCGGAGAGATACCAGAAATCGTCGCGGCTCAGATAAATCCCGGAAAACTCCGTCGCCTCCATCGCCCCGGAAAACGGCTCCGCGAATGACTTGAACAGCACCGATCCGCCCGAGGCACGGTATTCGCGCTCGGACGTGCCCGAATGCAGCTTCCCGCGCTTCACGACTGACAGCATCCAGTGGTCGATGCCCGATCGCCGCACATGGTCGGCGGTTCGGTCGAAAACCACATCCTGCTGCCGAAAGGAGACGAGCTGGATCGGCCCGAGATCGTGGACATCCAGGGTGGCGCGATAACCCTCGTCCAAGAAATCCGGCTTCTCGACATAGGAAATCGCGCGCGTGATCTCACGCCAGGCGTCGAACTGGTCGCGCGGGCGCTCATGCTCGGTGGTGAAGCGCATGGACGCGATCGGGTGCGCAACGGCGACTGGCGCGCTATGGGCTGTCATTGCACCATCCGCAAATCCGTATGGGCCTGAGATTGCCTCTATCACCGAAGCGCTGGAGGGCCAACTTCAGCAAACGGCGGCGTGAGTGCTGCGTTTTGCGCGAAACGAGAAGAGTTCTGCGCAAAACGACAGTTATGCGGCCGCCGCGCTTAGCCCGATGCTGCTACGTTTCGTCCAGGATCGCGGGGGACAATGCGTTTCACGGGAAAGTGCGCGCGCGTAAAGAAGTAGTTCGCCGGCGAAGTCGTGACGATGAATCATGTATTGGAAATATCGGTTCTGGGTGGCTTGCGCGTCCTGACAATGGGCGCTGAAGTCCCGTTGCCGGCCTCGAAGAAGGCGCGTGCCTTGCTGGCCTTCCTCGTGACCACGGGGCGCCCGCATCGCCGGGACCGGCTCTGCGAGATGTTCTGGGACCTGCCGGACGATCCGAAGGCCGCGCTGCGCTGGGCGCTCACCAAGCTTCGCAAGGTTCTGGACACGCCTGATCGTGTGCGCATCGTCGCCGACCGGGAACGCGTCGGCATCGACGACACCAGCGTCACCATCGACCTTCGCGACGTGCGCAACCGGTTGCGCTCTCTCCCCGAAGAACTCAGCCTGCGGGAACTGGAGGAGACCGAATCCGCTTTGGCGGCTGTCGTTCTCGACGGGCTCGACGGGGCCGGCAACGATTCCTTCGAACTGTGGCTGACCGCCGAGCGCCAGGACGCGGTCGACGATCGGATCAAGGTGCTGCGCCTTCTGGCCGACCATCCGCAGGCGTCGCGGCCTTCGGTCGAGAAGTGGCTGCGGCTGCTGCGCGAAGCCGACCCGTTTGCGGAGATCGATGATCCGGGACAAAGGCCGGGCGAAAGGCAGCAGCCGGCGGCAGCCCTGGAGCCCGGAACGCGCAGGGCCTTCCTGCGACAGCAGAAGATAGGCTTCTGCAAGGTCAGGGACAGAACCAAGATCGCCTTCGCGACGCTCGGCAGCGGGCCGCCGCTGGTCAAGGCGGCCAACTGGCTGACCCATATCGAGCACGACTGGGACACGCCCATCTGGGGCGCCTGCTTCGCCGACATCGCCAGCGATCGCACTTTCGTGCGCTATGACGAGCGCGGCTGCGGCCTGTCCGATTGGGACGTCCACCGGCTCGACTTCGGTTCCTTCGTCGACGATCTCGAAGCGGTTGTGGACAAGCTCGGGCTTGAGCGCTTCCCGCTGCTGGGCATATCTCAGGGCGCGGCGGTCAGCATCGCTTATGCGGTGCGGCATCCCGAGCGCGTTTCCGGCCTTATCCTGATCGGAGGCTACGCGTCGGGCTGGCGCCAGCACGCCGACGAGGAGGAGGTGGCTCGGCGCAACGCGGTGCGTCAGCTGACCGAGGTAGGATGGGGCACCGACAACCCCGCCTATCGGCACATCTTCTCGCAGACCTTCATGCCGGACGCCGCGCCGGGCGATCTCGTCTGGTTCGACGAGTTCCAGCGCCTGACAACGTCGCCGGCGAATGCCGCGCGGTTCCAGGACGCCTTCGGCGACATCGACGTGCGCGACATGCTCCACAAGGTGCGGGCGCCGACCCTCGTGCTTCACGCGCGGGACGACCAGCGCATCCCGGTGGAACAGGGCCGGCTGATCGCTTCTTCCATCCCCGGAGCCCGCTTCGTGGAACTGGAGAGCAAGAACCACGTGCTGGTCGAGTACGAGCCCGCATGGAAAGCCTGCATGGGGCATATCCGCGATTTCCTGCACGACACCGGCATCTGAGCCGCGCAGCTGGCGCGAGAACGCGCGACTTCACGGCGTTCACGGGAAGTTGAAGATAGATTCCCCTGGGGCAGCGCCCATTACAACGCTCGTTACAACGCTCCCTCGCGAAACCCCGCTCACCAATTGAGATCAACGCGGTCAGGCCGCCCGAAAGGGCGCCTGGCCCGCATGCGAGCGAGGGCACCCCGCCATGGCATCCAACGCCACCGGAAACGCGGAAGTTCAGGTCAACACGTCATCCGCAGAGCAGATGCGTAGCCCCGAAATCACGGTGCTCCCCGCCGGCGGCTGGATCGCCGTCTGGACCGCGGAAAGCGAAAACGATGACGAATTCGTCCACACGATGACGCAGCGTTTCGACGCCGCCGGAAATCCCGTGGGCGATGAAGTGCAGGTGGGCGAACCGGACGCAGGATACCGCGACCCATCGGTTGTGCCGCTCTCCGACGGCGGCTGGCTGGTCATCCACGTTGCCGGCGACGTTCTTCAGCAACGCTTCGACGCCGCCGGCAACGCGGTGGGAGGGGAAACGCAGATCAACACGGTCAGCGCCGATATCCGCGGCGTGGTGGCGACCGCTCTCGAAGACGGAGGCTGGGTCGTCGGCTGGGATAGAAACTCTTTCAACGAACAGGTGTTTCAGCAGGTTTTCGATGCAGCAGGCAACGCGGTCGGCGGAGAGGTCCACGTCAATACGACCACGTCGGGCCGGAATTTCTCCAGCGATATCGAAGCCCTCCCCGACGGAGGCTGGGTCGTCGCGTGGTCCACGGTCGACGATGAGGTGTTTCAGCAGCGCTTTGACGCGAATGGCGATCCGGTCGGCGACGAGACGTTGGTCAACATCACCAATGGTGGAAACAACCACGAACCCAAGGTCACGGCACTTGCCGATGGCGGCTGGGTGGTGACGTGGTCTCAGCCGGACGGCGACCAGAGCGGCATCTTCCAGCGGCGCTATGACGATGAAGGCACAGCGCTCGGGGCTCAAGCGCGCGTCAACACGACCACGGCCAGCTTCCAGTCCGAGCCCGAGGTCGCCGCGCTTCCCGACGGCGGCTGGGTGGTCGTCTGGCATTCCGGCGTTCAGGACGGCAGCAGCAGCGGCGTCTACCAGCAGCGCTACGATGCGAGCGGCGACGCGGTGGGAACGGAAACCCTGGTCAACGTGACGACCGCCGGTACCCAGAGCGAAGCTTCCGTCACCGCTCTGGAAGGCATCGGCTGGATCGTCACCTGGAGGTCGCAAGATCCGGATACCTTCGAGAACACCGTCCAGCAGCGCATCTTCGGCAGTTCCGAGGGCACGGGCGGCGACGATCAAATCGAAGGGACCGCGTTCGCCGAGACCATTTTCGGCCTCGACGGAGACGACACGATCGACGGTGCCGCCGGCGACGACACGATCGAGGGCGGCGCGGGCGACGACACCTTCATCTGGAACCCGGGCGACGGCAGCGACACGATCGAGGGCGGCGACGACACCGACACGCTCGACTTCAACGGCTCCGACGCCAACGAGACCATCGCCATTGCCGCAAATGGGGCGCGAGCACTGTTCACCCGCGACGTCGCTTCGGTGACGATGGACCTGAACGACGTCGAAAGGATCGAGTTCGCCGCGCTGGGCGGCGCCGACACCGTCACCGTCGGCAATCTGACCGGCACCGATGTCACCGAGGTGGAGATCGACCTCGCCGCTGCCGGCGGCGGAGGCGACGGCGCAGTCGACACCGTGACGGTCAACGACACCAACGGCATCGACACGATCACGATAACCAGCAGCGGAGCGGGTTCGGTCACGGTCACCGGTCCGGCGGCGACCACGACGCTGCTCAACGCGGACGCCAACGACATACTCATCATCAACGGTCAGGGCGGCGACGACACGATCGATGCCTCGGCGCTGCCGGCCGGCCGGATCGCGCTCACCATCAATGGCGGCCTTGGCAATGACGTCATCACCGGCAGCGCCGGCAACGACACGGTGAACGGCGGCGACGGCAACGACACGGCCCTCCTGGGCGACGGCGACGACACCTTCATCTGGAACCCCGGCGACGACAACGACACCGTCGAAGGACAAGGCGGCTTCGATACCCTCGACTTCAAGGGCGCCAACATCGCCGAGACGATCGCCATCTCGGCGAATGGAGATCACGGGCTCCTCACCCGCAACGTCGCCAGTGTTTCCATGGACCTCGACGGCGTCGAGAAGATAAAGTTCACGGCACTCGGTGGCGCCGACATCATCACAATCAGCGACCTGAGCGGCACAGACGTGGAGCAGGTCGAGATCGACCTCGCGGAGGATACCGGCGCAGCCGACACGGTCACCGTCAATGGCACCGGCGGGGGCGACACGCTGTCGCTTTCCACGACGGTGGGCAGAGCCGCCGTCGTGGTCCTCAACGCGCAGGCCGACGATGTCGTGCAGGTCAACGGCGGCGACGGAAACGACACCTTCGAATTCCGACCAGGCCAGGGCGTTACCGGCGTCACCTTCGACGGCGGCGACGGCTCCGATCGCCTTCAGTTCCAAACGGGGGGCGAAGGGGCGCATGTCTACGACCTGACCGGCGCGACGTTCGCTTCCATCGAGGAAATCGAGTTCCTCGCTGACGGCTTAGGCTTGGTGGAAAACACCAAGACCGTCACCATCTCCGCCTCGCAGGTTGGCAACGGCCTGTCGAACACGCTGCTGATCGACGGCAACGACAGCGCCAACAGCAAGGATTTCGTCGCTGTCGCCATGGGGGCGGCCACGACGCTGGACCTGTCGGGATGGCAGTTTGACGATTGGGGTACCGTCGCGACGGGGAACGGCGGCAGCAACGGCGACAGCGAATTCATCGCCATCAACGGCGACGGCGACGCGGAGACGGTTACCGGCAGCACCGAGCGCGACGTGTTCGACGGCCGCGGCGGCAACGATACGTTCGACGGCGGTGCGGGCACCGACACGGCGGTGTACTCGGGTGCCTGGCGGAACTACCAGATCACGGAGGCCGGCGGCGTGTTCACCGTGGTCGACCGGCGCGCCGGATCGCCCGACGGCACCAACACGCTGACGAATGTCGAGTTGCTTCGCTTCGCCAACGGCACCTTCGCCATCGCCGACGCGCTGAACGACGCGCCGGCCGCGACGCCGATGCCGGATCAGGCCGTGGATGAGGGCAAGGCGTTCTCCTTCGACGCCTCCGCGCACTTCTCGGACGCCGACGCGCCGCTTGGCGACACGCTGACCTACTCGGCTGCCGGGATGCCGTCGTGGCTGTCGATCGACGCGGCGACGGGCAGGCTTTCGGGAAAGCCCGGGTTCAGCGACGCCGCCGGCGCGGTCGAGGTGACCGTGACGGCGACGGACGCGAACGGTCAGTCGGTTGCCGCCAGCTTCTCGCTGACCGTTCTGGACGCACTGCCCGGCGGCGGTGACACGCACTCTCCGGCCCCGGGCGGCACGGTTTCGGGTTCGGCGGAAGAGCTCTTCGGTGACACGGTTGCCGGGCTGGGCGCCACCGGCTCCATCCACTTCACCCACAGCGTGACGAAGCTCTCCGACCTCATCATCAGCGGCAACGAGATCCGTCTTGCGTCCGCCGGTCCGGACTCTCCTCCGCTCAAGCTGGAAGGCGACTTCACCGATGGCCGCTTCTTCGTCGTGAAGAACGCCGCCGGCGGCGCCGAT
>JAHBYZ010000043.1 GCA_019635695.1 Rhizobiaceae bacterium | reverse complement strand
CATGGGCGCGACGGAAAGCGGCGACCTCGGCGGGATCGCGGGTCACCAACGTCTCCGGCATCAGGTCCGGGAATTCGGTGACGAAGATCTTCTCCGGGCTGTTGCGCACCCAGGCGGGATCGTTGACCACCAGCGTCTTCGGGTGGACACGCTCCAGCATGTGCGTGGTGGTGATGTAGTTCATGTCGAACGGTGGGTCCTGGCGCAGCAGGATCACGTCCATCTCGGCAAGATCGGTGCGGACCTTGTCACCCAGCGTGAAATGGCTGCCCTTCTCGTCGCGCACGGTCATTTCCTCGATGCGGGCGAAGACCTTGCCATTTTCCATCGCCAGGCGGTCCGGCGTGTAGTGGAAGAGGCTGTGGCCGCGACGCTGCGCCTCGAGCGACAGGGCGAAGGAGGTGTCGCCGGAGATGTTCACGGTGGACACATGGTCCATCTGTACGGCGACCTTGAGCGGCATCGTGTTCTCCCCGACCGGTCCCGCCATGCGCGGGCGATGCCGCAATAGCGCGGCGCGGCCGGGCCGTCGAGAGACAGCGACCGGGGCGCGGCAGGCCAGGTGCAGGGCCGACCGGTCGGGCTCCTTTACGCAATCTTGATCGCCCGCGGCTAGGCTGGCGCCGACAACCGGGAAACCGCGATGACCGACATGGCGCTCGCCGAGCCGCGCACCGACCGCAGCCTGCCCGGCGGCGGCTTCGCGCTGGCCGTTGCCGGCGCTGCAGCAGTGATGTTGCTGGCGTTCGCCGCGGGCCTGCCCAAGCTCGCCGAGCCGGGCATCGACAATGACAGCCTGATGCGGCTCGTCACCGTGCGCGACCTTCTCGCCGGGCAGGGCTGGTTCGATCCGACGCAATACCGCATGGGGCCGGAAGGCGGCTTCGCCATGCACTGGTCGCGGCTGGTCGACGCGCCGATCGCGCTGCTGGTCGCGCTCTTCGGAGAAGCGGTCGCGGCGTTCGTCTGGCCCGCGCTGCTGCTGATTGCCGCGCTGGCACTCATCGTTGCAATCTCTGAACGCCTCGGCGGCGCGGAAGCGCGTTTTCCTGCGCTCGTGCTCGCCGTGACGGCGCTGCATTTCCTGGCGACCTTCTCGCCCGGCACATTCGACCACCACAATGTGCAACTGGTGCTGGCTCTGGCCATGCTCGCCGGGCTGCTGGCGGGCACGGGACGCGGAGGCCTGGCGGCGGGCGCCGCCGGGGCGCTTTCGCTTGCCGTCGGCATGGAGACGCTGCCGCTGGTCGCTGCGGCCGGCGCCGGCGCGGCGCTCACCTTCTGGCTGCGCGGCCGCGAGGAAGGCCGCGTCGCGAGCGGATTCGGACTGGGCTTCGCCGCGGCGGCAGCGGTGACGCTGGGTGCGACCCTGTCATCCGCCGCATGGTGGCAGACGACCTGCGACGCCTATTCTGGCGGTCACGCAGCCGTCGCCGTCGTCGCAGGCCTAGGGCTTGCTGCGGCTGCCCGCTTCTCAGGCCAGAGAAGCGCGGCGACGCGCCTGGGCGCGCTGGCCGCGACCGGCGCGGCGGTCCAGGCCGTCGTCCTCTTCGCGCTTCCCGGCTGCCTCGCCGATCCATACGCAGACCTCGATCCCCGCCTCACCGACTACTGGCTCGACTGGGTGAGCGAGGCGCAATCCGTGGCGACCATGCTGCGCAGCGACCCCGCACAGGCGGCGACGCACTACGTCACGCCGCTCGTGGCGCTCGTCCTGCTGGCGACCGGCGCGGTGGCCCGCGGCAACGGACGCGCCCGCCTGCTCGCCTTCCTCATTCTGGCCACGGCGACCATCGTGTCGTGGTGGCAGGTGCGCGGCGCCGTGTTCTCCATGACGCTGGCGGTGCCCGTTCTTGCCGGATGGATCGCGCGGATGCGCGGCCGTGCCGCGGCCGACGGGACGCGTGGCAGCCTGCGCCTCGCAGCCGCGTGGCTGCTGTCCTTCAATGTCGGCTGGGGACTGGCGGTGCAAGGTGCTGCTGCACTGGTTTCTCCGCGTTCGCCGGATGCCAGGGCGGCCGCGATCGAGCGCAAGAACGCCGCCGCGTGCCGCAAGGAAGCGGATTTCGCGGCGCTCGCCGGGATGCCGGCAACGACGGTGCTGGCGATCTCCAATCTGGGAGCCCCGATCCTCGCATTCTCGCGGCATCGCGCGCTGGCCGGACCTTATCACCGCAACGAGACCGGGAACCTTGCCGTGCTCGATGCGCTGCTCGGGCCGGCCGAAGCGGCGCGGAGCATCGCGGCGCGCCAACACGTCGGCATCGTCGCCATCTGCCCGGGCAATCCGGAAACGCAGGTGCTGGCCAGGCGCGCGCCGGACGGGCTGCTGGCGAAGATGCTGGGCGGCGATGTGCCGGTCTGGCTGCTGCCGGTCGAAACCGGCGCGGCGCTGCAACTCTACCGCATACGTAGCGCGATCGCGCCATAACGCTGCGGAAGGTTATGAACGATACCCTTCTTAAACGTTTCAGTGCGACCTTGATTAACATAACAACGATGTGATCGGGCAGGGGCCGATGAACGGCTTTACCGCATCCGGGAGCGGAACGCGCGACACGACGGATCTGGCGTTGACCGATCCGTTGACCGGGCTCGGCAACCACCGCCGCTTCTTCGACAAGGTCGACCGGCTCATCCGCGAGCGTGCGGACGATCCCGCGCCGTTCGCCATCGGCCTGCTCGACCTCGACGGCTTCAAGCCGATCAACGACCTTTTCGGCCGCAAGGCTGGCGACTTCATCCTGCAGCAGGTGGCGCTCAGGCTCGGCGCGGCGATGGACCAGAACGCGCTGGTCGTGCGCTTCGGCGCCGACGAGTTCGCCTTCCTCTACCCAATGGTGTTTTCCGAGGAAGCCGTCGCGCGCAAGGCGCAGATGCTGATCGAGATCCTCTCCGCGCCCTACGACGTAGGCGAGCGCACCGCGCGCCTTTCGGCCTCGGTGGGCTGCTCGCTGTTCTTCTCCGGCGACGAGACCACGGAGGTGCTGGTCAACAAGGCGGAGACGGCGCTCTACCACGCCAAGCGCAACGGCCGCGGCGGCGTGGTGGTCTACACCCGCGAGATGGAGGAGGCGGCCAAGCGCGTCACGCGCATCGAGCAGGCGCTGCGCCGTGCCGTCTCGGCCGGCGAGGTGGAGCCGCATTTCCAGCCCATCGTCGACCTGAAGACCCGCCGGACCATCGGCTTCGAGGCGCTGGCCCGGTGGTACGACCGCGACCTGGGCCACGTATCGCCCGCCACGTTCATTCCCATCGCCGAGGAGCGCGGCATCATCGGTCCGCTGGCGCAGCTGGTGCTGCGCAAGGCAACCGAGGCCGCGCGCAACTGGCCGCAGGACATGTTCCTGTCATTCAACCTGTCGCCGTCGCAACTCGTCGACCAGAACACCGGCCTGCAGATCCTGTCGATCCTGTCGCGCACCGGCTTCGACCCGCGCCGGCTGGAGATCGAGATCACGGAAACCGGCCTGATGACCGACCCGGCCTCCGCGGAGAAGATCGTCGAAGACCTGCGCCGCGTCGGCATCCGCGTGTCGCTGGACGATTTCGGCACGGGACAGTCGTCGCTGGGACGGCTGCGCGAGTTCCACTTCGACAAGCTGAAGATCGACCGCGCCTTCGTCTCCTCCATCATGGACGACAAGCCGTCCGAGCACATCATCCGCGCGATCCTCGCCATGTGCGAGGGGCTGGGCATGGATGTGGTCGCCGAGGGCATCGAGGACGAACGGCAGGCCGACAGGCTCAACCAGTTCGGCTGCGGCGGCGGGCAGGGCTACTATTTCGGCAAGCCTGCCAATGCCGAGGCAACACTGGGCTATCTGCGCGAAAGCATGCGCGGCGCGCAACGGATGCGTGTGGCCTGAAAGCGTGCTAACGCATTCGTATGACATATCCTATTTATCCTGACCTCGAGGGCGCCTCGGTGCTCGTCACCGGCGGCGGTTCCGGTATCGGCGCCGCTCTTGTCGAGGGTTTCATCCGGCAGAAGGCGAAGGTCGCGTTCATCGACATCGCTGCAGCCGAGAGCGAGACGCTCGCCGAAAGGCTCGGCCGCGAGAACGGGAACCGACCGCTGTTCCTCCATGCCGATCTGCGCGATATCGAAGCGCTGCGCGCGGCGGTCGATCGTGCCGCGGCGGCGCATGGCCCGGTGAGGGTGCTGGTCAACAATGCCGCGCGCGACGACCGCCACGCCATCGAGGACGTGACGCCCGAATTCTGGGACGCCAATCACGCCGTGAACCTGCGGCCGCATTTCTTCGCCGCGCAGGCCGTCGTCGGCGGCATGAAGGCGGCCGGCCAAGGCGCGATCGTGAACTTCTCATCGATCTCCTACATGATCAACGGGCCAGACTACCCGGCCTACGCGACCGCCAAGGCGGGCGTTATCGGCCTGACCAAGGCGCTGGCAGGAGAGCTCGGCAAATACGGCATCCGCGTCAACGCGATTGCGCCCGGCTGGGTGCAGACCGAGCGGCAGAAGCAGTTGTGGGTCACGCCCGAGGCTCTCGCCGCCTTCGTGGACAAGCAGTGCCTCAAGTTCGAGCTGCAGCCACAGGACATGGTCGGCCCCTGCCTGTTCCTCGCATCGGACGCCGCGCGCGCCGTGACGGCGCAGACCCTGATCGCCGACGGCGGCTATCTTTGACCTGAAAACGATCTAATCTCCCGCCGCTTCGGGGGAGCGCGCATGGCCGATCCACGCATCGACATCTTCAGCGACATCAAGTGCGAACTCGGCGAGGGGCCGACCTACGAGCCGGCGACCGACATGCTGTGGTGGTTCGATATCGCAAGCAGGAAACTTCTGGCGCGTCGGCTGGGCGGCGGATCGACCGCCGTTCACGACCTGCCGGTGATCGCAAGCGCCGTCGCGTTCGACGATAGCGGCAGGCAGTATCTCGCCACCGAGCGCGGCATCGAGCGGCGCGACCGCGCGACCGGCAAGCTGACGCTGCTGGCGGCGATCGAGGCCGAGGACGAGCGCACGCGCTCCAACGACGCGCGCGTACACGCCAGCGGCGCTTTCTGGGTCGGCACAATGGGAAAGAAGGGCACCGACGCCACCGGCGCGATCTATCACGTGCGCGGCGGGCAGGTGACGAAGCTCTATTCCGACATAGCCGTGCCGAACTCGATCTGCTTCTCGCCGGCGGGCGACATCGCCTATTTCGCGGACTCCCGCGCCAAGAAGCTTTGGCGCGCCCCGGTCGACCCGGCAAGCGGCAAGCCGCGAGGCGAGCCTTCGGTGCTGGTCGACGACGCTGGAAACGAGGGCTCGATCGACGGCTCGGTCTGCGATGCGGACGGCGTGATCTGGAATGCGCGGTGGGGCTCCTCGCGGCTCGATGCCTACGCACCGGACGGGCGCCGCCTGCGCTCCATTCCCCTGCCCGCGCGGCAGACCTCCTGCCCCGCCTTCGTCGGGTCGAAAGCCGACCGCATCGCGGTCACCTCCGCGCAGGAACATATGACGCCAGAGCAGCGCGCCGCCGATCCGAACGGCGGTATGACCTTCCTTGTCGACCTGCCGGTCAGGGGCCGGCACGAACCAGCGTTCCGGCCGTGACGCCGGCCGCGCGAGGCTGGCCGTCGCTGCTTTCACCGCCGGGCGAGGCGCTGCTGGCCGACCCGCTGGGCGGCGGCGTCACGCGGTTCAGCGAGCGGGCGCTGGCGGAGGCCGAGCGCAGCCATTTCTACCTCATCGAGGGTGGCACGCGCGACCTGCTGGTCGACGGCGGCTGGGGTCTTGCGACGTCGCTCCACGGGCTGCAAGGCCGGTTGAAACCCATCTCGGCCGTCGCCACGCACAGCCATTTCGACCATATCGGCCTGCTGCACCTCGTCACCGAGCGGCTGGGCCACAAGGCCGAGGCGCATGTGTTCGACCAGCCGGGGGCCCTTGCAACGCAGGCGCTGCCGTGGCTGGACGGGCGGCCGGTGCTGACGGACGGCGCGGTCATCGACGTACGCACGTTCCGTCAGCATCCATGCCCCCTCACCGGCCATGTCGATGACGGGGACGTGATCGACATGGGCGGCCGTACGCTCGAAGTGCTGCACACGCCCGGCCATTCGCCGGGTTCGATATGCCTGCTCGACCGGACGCACGGGCTGCTGTTTTCGGCCGACACGCTACATGACGGCGACATACTCGACGCTCTGCCCGGCTCCGACCGCGCGGCACTGCGGCGGTCGCACGCGCGCATCGCTGCGCTCGATTTCGAGCGCGTGATCCCGGGACATGGAGCGGTGCTGGACCGCGAGATGGCCCTCGACTGCATATCCCGGCACTGGCGTAAAGTGGCCGCATGATGCCGCTCCGATCCGAACTGCTGCTGGTCTACGAGCCGGAAGCCGTGTGCAGGGCCGGGCTGGCGGCCGAAGGGTTTTCGCAGCGCGCGATCGTGGAGATCTCCTCCTATCTCGCACAATCGACCGACATCGCCCCCGAGTTCCCGCAGATCGTGACGCAGTGCGAGCGGCGCGGCATCGCGTTCCGGCCGGTCGAGCTGGACGATGCGGCCGCCGTCCTCCCAACTGCCGATCCGGCGCGCACGCTGGTCTGGACGCTCACCGACGGCATCACCTATTTCCGCGGCAGCGCCGCCCCGGGGCTGGCGCGGCTGAACGGGCTGAGGACGCTGGGAGCCGACGACGCGACCTTTGCTCTCTGCCAGGACAAGTTCCGTTCCGGCGCGGTTCTTGCCGCGCTTGGCGCGCCGGTGCCTGCGGCTGGGCTGGCGCGCGACGGCCGATGGGTCGTGATGCCGCCGGCCGCGCCCGGAGGGTGGTTCGTCAAGCCGAACCGGCTCGGCGCCAAGATCGGCATCTGGCCGGATTCGCGTTGCGCCACGGAGGCACAGGCGCTGGAACTCAGCCGGCGCATCTTTGCCGCCTATCGCGACGACGCGATCGTGCAGGCCTATGTGCCGGGCCGCAATGTGCGGGCAAGCCTGCTCGACGTGACCGGCCGCGAGGGCGTCGGGGCGCTGGAAGCGTGGTCAGTCGATTCCGGCGCCGACTTCCAGACGATGGAGGATTCGCTGGCGCTCTATGGCGAGACCGGTGCGGCGGCGGCGGCCACCGGCACGCAGAACGAGCCGGCGCTGACACCGGTGCCGGCGGACACGCTGGCTGCAATCAGAAGCATCGCTCAACGGCTCTGCGACGGGCTCGGGCTGCGCGACGTTTTCTCGATGGACCTACGGGTGGAGGAAAGCGGGCGGCTGCACCTGATCGAGTTCGAGGTGTGCCCCGGCCTGCCCTGCTTCGACTTCCGTGCCTATCTCAAGGGGCGCTGGGGCATGGACCTTGCGACCGCGATGGCGGCAACGGCGGCGACTCGCCTCACCTGAGCCTCAGTGCTTCTCCATGCATACCTTGGTGTGGCCGCGGCTGACGAAGCCGAGCGCGGCGGCCGCGCCCTTGGAAAGGTCGAGGACACGGCCGCGGATGAACGGTCCGCGGTCATTGATGCGCACGATCACCGACTTGCCGTTGCGCTGGTTGGTGACCCTGATCTTCGTGCCGAACGGCAAAGAGCGGTGCGCGGCGGTCATCGCGGCAGGATTCATGCGTTCGCCATTGGCCGTCTTGTTGCGCGGCAGCGAGTACCAGGAGGCGCTGCCGCACTGGGCGAAGGCCGGCGCGGCCATGCCGGTGACAAGCACGGACGCAAGCAAAGCGAGGGCGGCCGCCCTCGGCGCTGATCTCGTCATGGGATTCCCCTCAGACCTGACAGTCCTGCGGCGCTAGCGGTCAATCGGGGCAGGTTTCCGGTCGAAAAATCCACCGGAATACACTTTTGGTGACTCGCTGAAACGGAGATCAGGCCAGCGAGATTCTAACGTACCATGAAAATCTGCTTGGAAAGCTCGAGCCTGATTTTCCACCCGGTCTCGGCCGAACCTTCCATCTCGTGCGAGAGGAGATTGGCGCCGATGCCTGTCAGTCGCCAGCCGTCGGGCTCGCCGGGGAAGGTCCATGAATGCGTGTCGTCGTGGAACACGAGCGGTGCATCGAAATCGCCGCTCGCGCCTTTCATGCTCGCGGTCATCACACCGACCGTGCCGGCGCGCACCAGATCGAGCTGAACGATGTAGAGCGTCGGCCGACCGACGATGTCGAGTTCGACGCCCACTTCGACGAACCACGCGTCATGCCCGACGATCGGGTTGTCGAGCGTGATCTTGCGCCGGATCACCGGCGCCTCGATGTCGAAGGCTACGCGCCCGTCGGCATCCGTCGTGTAGATGTTGCCGGCGCCGGCCTTGCGCAGGTCGTCGCCGTTGCCGACCACGATGCGCAGCGGGGTGTTGGCCATCGGCGGGGCCGGCTGCTGGTCGATGACGAAGCGGGCCTCTACCCGTACCGGATCTGCAGAAGCCGGCGCGGCAGCGCCAAGGAAGCCCAGAACGGGCAGGAACAGGCCGCGCAGGGGCGTTCGCTTCAGCAATCGTAGTCCTCCACCCGTTTCACCGTGACGCCCGTCATCTGCGCCAGCGCATCCGCCGCTTCGGCGATCGCCCGCGAACCAAAGAAATCATAGATCGAAAGCCGGCCGAGATGCAGCCCGGCCATGCCGCCCCCTTTTGCCGGCCTGGTCACCTGATGCGTGACCTCGACGGCCGAGCCCTCGTCCCAGATGCGGCTGTCGAAACGCGTCGACAGGCAGGCGAGCTTCTGGTCCGGGTTGCGCCAGAAGGCGAACTGGTCCGGCTTCAGCCGCGTGGCGATGCCGAGCGGCGTATCGAGCACGTCCGGCGCCGTCAGTGCCAGTTCGCAGGCGCGGTTGTGAGCGGCATTCCGGCCGGATCCAAGGTGCATGGCGCTGGGTTTCATCTGGACGGTGAAGGCACGAAGGTCTCGCGCACCGCGGGCGCTGACCGCAAGCGCGGCGCACGCCGAGCGCCACGGCGGCAGATAGGGGATCGCCGCCTTCGCATGCGGCCAGGACAGCCACAGCGTACCGGCCGAGCGCCCCTCCGGCCCGGAGCGCGGCGCGCCGTAGATCGAGATGCCGATCGACGCCTCGCCCGCCTGCCAGTGCGCATAGCGCCGCACCCGGCTGGAGGCATAGGCATCGCCGGCCGCAATCTCCTCGGTTTCGTCGCGCTCGGGTACACCGCAGGCGTGCCGGATCGGGTCGATCCAGCGCGCCGCGTCCATCGAACCGTCGCCCGGCAGCGCCAGTTCGTACGCCAGCGAGGTGACCGGGCGGTCGCCGCCGAATCCGCCCATCTCCGCCGCCAGCGTGTCGAAACCGTAGGCGCGCGGACAACGGGCGCGCAGCCGCGTGTAGGCAACGCGGCCGTCGTCGGCGAAAGCGATGCCGGCATCAGCCGCCGCGCTCGCCATGGTGGTGCCCCAGGGGATCAGCCTGCCGTCGAGCCGAAAGCCGCTGTCGATCTCGTGCATGGCGCGAAACTAGACGCGGTCAGGTGGCGCGGTCGAGCGGTTTCGGCCCCAAATTGCGCGGCCGATGCACCAGCGTCACAAGGACGAAGGAGATTATCATCAGCAGATACCAGGCGCCGAGCTTGTGGATGGAAACAGGGGTCCAGCCCATCTCCTGCCCCGGATAGAGCCAGGCCCTCGACCACGTGCCGATGTTCTCGGCAAACCAGATGAACAGCGCAACCAGCAGGAACCCGACCAGAAGCGGCATGCGGTGGGTGAAACGAAAGACGCGGAAATGCACCCAGGTGCGCCAGTAGAGCAGGAAGGCGAAGGCAAACAGGCCGTAGCGCAGGTCGACGATGAAATGATGCGAGAAGAAGTTGACGTAGATGCCGCCGGCCAAGGCGAGCGTCAGCCACACCGGCGGGTAGCCGGAATAGCGCATGTCGAAGATGCGGGTGATGCGGGCAATGTAGGAGCCGACGGCCGCATACATGAAGCCGGAGAAGAGCGGCACGCCGCCGATGCGGAAGAAGCTGTCCTCGGGGTAGATCCAGGAGCCGGCGTCGGTCTTGAACACCTCCATCGCAGTGCCGACAACGTGGAAGATCAGAATGACCAGCGCCTCGGCCGGCTGCTCCAGCCGCGTGGCGAGCAACGCGACCTGCAGGCCGAGGGCGGCGAGGAACAGGAAATCGTAGCGGGCAAGCGGCGCAGCCTCGGGCCAGAACCATTTGGTGGCGACAATGAGCGCCAGCAAGGTGCCGCCGAACAGGCACGCCCAGCCCTGCTTCAGTCCGAAAACCGTGAACTCGACCAGCGCACCGGATAGCCCAAGCTGCGGCAGCCGCTCAAGGACGGCGCGGGCCGCGGCGTCGATGCGCTGCTCGACGGAAGTGAAGCGACTCAAGCGCGCGCCGTCGGCGCGACCTGCTCCAGAAAGGAGGCGAGGTCGTCGGTCACGTAGTCGACCTGGTCGGTCTGGCCGGGATCGCGCTCCCATATCTCTGAGAAGGTCGGCTCGAAGTTGTTGGGCACGACGAGAACCGTCTTCATGCCCAGCAGCTTGGGCACGACGAGGTTGCGGGCAAGGTCCTCGAACATCACCGCGTCGGGGCCGGCCACCGCGTGCAGGGCGACGAACCTGTCATAGGTCTCGCGTGCCGGCTTGGGCTTCAGCTCGGCCGCGACGATATCGAAGATGTCGTCGAAATCATCGAGGATGCCGAGCCGCGTCGCCGTGCGCTCGGCATGGCCGCGATCGCCGTTGGTAAATATGAACTTGCGGCCCGGCAGGGCGCGGATGGCGGCGCCCAGCCGTGGATCGGGGGCGACCCACGAATAATCGATATCGTGAACCTTGCGCAGGAAGTCGTCGGGATCGATGCCGTGCAGTTCCATCAGGCCGTTCAGCGTCGTGCCGTAATCGCGGTAGAGCTCCTTCTGGAGCAGGCGCGCGGCATCGCGGTCGAGCCCCAGGAGGGCCTGCACATAAGCGGTCATGCGCACGTCGATCTGGGAAAACAGGTTCGTTCGGTGTGGATAGAGCGTGTTGTCGAGGTCGAAGACCCATTCGCGCACGCCGGCAAAGGCTTGGGGAGAAGGTTGGTCGGTCATGCTGTCTTCTATGCCCAAATCCGGGCGATGCTTCAAATCTTAGCTATGCGCTGAACCGGTCCTCAAAACTGTCGCGCCATTGTGGCGGCAACGGGGGCAATGGCATGAGCATCTTGCTGAAGTCGGGTCTGGTGGCGGCGGCGTCGATCATCGCGTCAATCGCGATCTCCGCCCTGATAGTGCCGGGCGACGACTTCATCCTCGTGGACGGCTGGGCGCTGGCCATGTGCATCCTGTGTCCGCTGGTCATCGCGTGGCCGGCCAGCGCCTACACGTTCTGGCAGAAAAGCAAGCTTACCGACGCACTGACGGCCCTGAAGGGGGCGCATGCGGATCTGGCAGCAGCGCATGCACGACTCGCGGAAAAGGCGCGGCGCGACGACATGACCGGCATGCTCAACCGCGAAGCGTTTTTCGACGAGATGGATTGCGCCCGGCGCGCCTTCGGCCGCGGCACGCTGCTCATCGTCGACGCCGACAACTTCAAGCAGGTGAACGACAATTGGGGCCACCTCACCGGCGACGCGGCGTTGCTGGAGATCTGCGACGCGATCAAGCGGGCGGTTAGGTCCGACGACATCGTCGGCCGCATCGGCGGCGAAGAATTCGCGGTATACTTGACCGACGCGGACCATCGGGAATCGATGATCGCGGCGGAGCGCATCCGCACGGAGGTGGCGTCCATAGCGTTCTCGCCGCGCGGCGGCGAGCGCCTGGCGCTCTCGGTCTCCATCGGCGGCGCGATGAACCGCGCCGCGGCGCAGCTTGCCGACCTGATGCGCGAGGCCGACCGACGCCTGTACGAAGCCAAGCGGCGCGGCCGCAACCGCGTGATCTTCAGCGGATACGGCGTGGCGGCCTGAGGCCGTCACGAATCGTCAGCCTTTTCCCCGCTTCGGGCGCGCGGGTTTCGCCACCGCTGCGGCCGCCGGGATGTGGAATGGCGCGCGACGCAGATCCCACCGGTCGATGGACTCCAGCTGCGCGCCGAGCGAGATGAGCGTCTCCTCGTCGCCGATGCGGCCGACCGCCTGCACACCCAGCGGCAGTCCCGCGGACGTCTGGTAGACCGGCAGCGCGATGGACGGCTGGCCGGTGACGTTCTGGATCGCCGGCCAGTGGGTGAACCACAGGCTCTTGTCCAGCAACTGCGCGAAGAACTGGTCGATGCGCAGGAGCCGCGTCAGCCGCAGCCGGTCGAGAGCATTCTCCAGCGTCTCGTCCATGCCCTTCGCCGCCATGGCGCCGACCGGCAGGGGCGGATGTGCGATCAGCGGCATGAGAACGGCATCGAAGCGGTTTGTCGCCGCCAGCACCATGCGCGATATCTCCTGCAGACGCTGCACGGCGGCATGCAGTTCGCCGCCGGTGATGACGTCTCCCAGGCGCGCGATCAGCCTGGTCGAGCGCTCGACCTGCGGCAATACGGAGCGGCCGACGCGCACCTGCTCAGCGCGCATGTGGCCAGCCATCGACGATGCGACGACCTTGGCGAAATCGGACATGAAGGCGCGATCCAGCATCGGCAGGTCGATCTGCTCGACGGCGTGACCGGCCTCCCTGGCCAAAGCTTCGGCGCGATCCATTGCGGCATTCGTCTCGGCCGAAACCGGCAGACCGAGCGGCGAGCGGCGGAAGGACCCCAGCTTCATCTTCTTCGGCTTCGCCGTCGCGGCCGCCGCGAAGCCTTTGCGGGGCGGCTGCGCCCAGTAGGGCGAAAGCGGATCGGCGCCATGCGTAAGGTCGAGCAGCAACGCACTGTCGCGGACCGTGCGCGAGAGCACGTGGTCCACGATCATGCCGAACCAGCCTTCCGAATAGAGCGGCGTCAGCGGGATGCGGCCCCGCGAGGTCTTGAGGCCGACCAGCCCCGTGCAGGCCGACGGCACGCGGATCGAGCCGCCGCCGTCGGAGGCATGCGCGACCGGAACGACACCCGCGGCGACGAGGGCGGAGGCGCCGCCCGAGGAGCCGCCGCTCGTGTGGCCGGTGTTCCAGGGATTGCGTGTGATGCCAAAGCGCGCGGACTCGGTCATCAACCGCAGGCCGAGCTCAGGCGACGTGGATGTCGCAATGGGAACCAGACCCGCGGCAAGATAGCGCTCGGTCAATACCGAATCGAAATCGTAGCGGTTCGACGGCGCGCGGCTACCGGAATGGCTCGGCACGCCCTTCCAGGCGATGCCGAGATCTTTGATCGCGAAGGGTACGCCGGCAAGCGGCGCCTTGCGATCCATTTTCTTGGCCAGCGCGCGAGCGCTGTCGTAGGCTTTTTCCGCGATCGCGTTGATGTCGGGGTTGACCAGTTCGGCGCGGGCGATCGCCGCCTCGACCAGCTCGGCCGGCACAACGTCGCCCTTGTGGACCAATTCGGCCAGTCCGGCGGCATCCTTTTCCCACAGCAGCCTTTCGATCGACATTGTCGCCTCCCCGTGTTGCCGCAACGCTATGGCGAGCCCGAAACGGCGGCAATAGCGCGCGAACGGCGTTCCACCGGACCCGCGCCCGTTGCATTGCGGCGGCGCGCCGCTAATTTGGCCGCGATGACGCCTCAGGACATTACCAAATTGATCGTGCGGGTCGCGATGCGCGACAGAGCGGCCTTCGACCTGCTCTATCGGCACACGAGCGCGAAACTCTTCGGCGTGTGCCTGCGTGTCTTGCGTGACAGGGCCGAAGCGGAAGAGGCGCTGCAGGAAGTGTATGTGAAGGTGTGGACGAAGGCGGATCGCTTTGCGATTTCCGATCTCAGTCCGATTTCCTGGCTGGTGGCGGTGGCGCGCAACCATTCGATCGACAGGCTGCGCGCGCGCCGCCTGTCCGCCGCGGAAATCGACGAGGCGGCCGAGGTGGCGGACGAACGGCCGACGCCAGAGGCGCTGGCGGTTTCAGGCGGCGAGCAGGAAGCCATCGCGCGCTGCATGGACGAGCTCGAATCCGACCGCGCGGCGGCGGTGCGCGGCGCCTATGTCAACGGCGACAGCTACGCCGAACTGGCGGAACGCTTCAGCGTGCCGCTCAACACGATGCGGACGTGGCTGCGACGCAGCCTGCTCAAACTGCGGGAGTGCATGGAACGATGAGCCTCGACGACGGGCAGACACACGAGCCGGAAGGCGGCGACGACATGGTCGCCGCCGAATACGTGCTCGGCACGCTGCCGGCCGCCGAGCGCGCGGCCGCCGCGCGGCGGATCGAGACCGAGCAGGACTTCGCCCGCACCGTCGACCGGTGGGAGGTT
Organism: Rhizobiaceae bacterium; assembly: GCA_019635695.1. Lineage (GTDB taxonomy): Bacteria > Pseudomonadota > Alphaproteobacteria > Rhizobiales > Rhizobiaceae > RCIO01. Next base: position 8,845 of record JAHBYZ010000043.1, on the reverse strand, counting down.
CGGCTGGCGCCCATGGCGGCGGCCTATGCGGAGGTCGATGCTCCGGCTGCCGCGAAGCTTGCCATCGACCGGCGGCTGTTCGGCTCCACGCCACCTCAAGGGCAGACCGGCGGCATATGGCAGAACCTCGCTTTCTGGCGGGGACTTGCCGGCTTCGCCGTCGCGGCAATGCTTGTGCTGGCGCTCGTGCCGCTGCTGACGCCGCCCGCTCCGCTCAGCCCGCCGGCGCGGCTGGCTGCGTCGCTGGCCGATCCGGCAAGCGGCGTCCAGTATCTGGTCGTCTACGACGCGTCGCGCGGCGAGATCGGACTTTCGCACGTGTCCGGCGACGCCGGCGCGGGTGACTTCGAACTCTGGCTGATCGAGGGCGGTAACGCGCCGGCGTCGCTGGGCGTCATTCCCGACGGCGCGAGCACGCATCTGACGGTCGCCGAGGCGCACCGCACACTCATCGCGCCTGGCGCGGTGTTCGCCATCAGCCTCGAGCCGGCAGGCGGCTCGGCCACCGGACAGCCGACCGGGCCAGTGGTGGCGGCGGGCGATCTGCGCACGATCTGAGCAATCCTGAACAGACATGCGGCGGCGGCGGCGGGAATGTCGCGCGTCGCGCGTTCATCATGCGCGCAACCTGTACTCTTACGCAGCGCCGGCGATTCCGGATCACTTCACGATCTAACTTTTATGTGATTGAATTATCTTATCTTTTTCTCACACCAGCGAAACTCATTCCGCTTCCCCGCGTGTCTTCCGACGTCTCCCGCAAGAGGGAACAAGAAACACCGAGGAGTTGAACAGTCATGCGCAAATTCGCTTCCATTCTCGCCGCCGGCGTCTTCGCAGTCACCATTGGCTCTGCGTTCGCGGCCGAAAACCCGATGGTCGGCGGCGCGCCGATGTATGCCGACAAGAACATTGTCGAGAACGCGGTGAACTCGAAGGATCACACCACTCTGGTCGCCGCGGTGAAGGCCGCCGGCCTGGTCGAGACGCTGCAGGGCGCCGGTCCGTTCACCGTCTTCGCCCCGGTCAACGCCGCCTTCGACGCGTTGCCGGCCGGCACCGTCGACACCCTGCTCAAGCCGGAGAACAAGGACCAGCTGACCAAGGTGCTGACCTGCCATGTCGTGGCGGCGAATGCCATGAGCGACGCGATCGGCAAGATGATCGCCGATGACGGCGGCACGCATCCGGTCAAGACGGTCGGCGGATGCACGCTGCAGGCCAAGATGGCGGACGGCAAGATCACGCTCACCGACGAGAACGGCGGCGTAGCCACCGTGACGATCGCCGACGTGAAGCAGTCGAACGGCGTCATCCATGTCATCGACAAGGTTCTGCTGCCCAAGATGTAAGTACCGCGAACCCAGAACCGTCTGGGGCAACGGCGCGGCGCTTCCCTCGCACCGCGCGCAGCAGCGGGGCTCGCACCAACCGGCTGGGTGCGGGCCCCGTTCCATTGAGCCACTGCGGCAGCCGCCGCCCTACCCGTCACGCGTAGTTGACGCACCCAGGCGCTTTCCCGGATATCGCCATTGAGTTGATATTCATCGTATCCATGTTTCGATTGCGGGAGGGCACGATGACGGCGCACGGCGCATTCCACTGGAACGAGTTGAGGACCTGGGACGCCGAGAAGGCGAAGAAATTCTACGCCGACGCGCTGGGCTGGACCTACGAGACGATGGGCGGCCAGGGCGGCTACTGGATCGCGATGAGCAGCGGCAAGCCGGTCGGCGGCATTTTCCAGATGCAAAAGGGCCAAGGCATGGACGACATGCCCGAAGGGTGGTCGGTCTTCATCGCGGTCGACGACCTCGACAAGCGGCTCAAAGCTCTGAAGAAGGCTGGCGGGCGCGTGGACGCGGAGCCCTGGGTCGTTCCCGGTGTCGGACGCATCGCGATGGTGGCCGATGCGGGCGGCGCCGATCAGGGCTGGATGGAGCCTGCGGAAGGCCTGAGCTGAGTAGAACGATGGATCAGTCCGTCGCCGCCGTCGCGCGACGGTCGATGGCGGCCGGGTCGATACGGGCCATCACTTCACCACTGCCAGCGTGTATGCGCAGCACGGTCCTGCGACCGCGGTCGTCGGTCGCCTCGACGCGCCAGCAGCCCTGGTCGGGCTCCACCGACACGACCTTGAACCCCATCATGCGGGCACGGGCCTTGACCTGCTCGGGGCTCATGCGGATCACAGAGGGATCGGCGGAACAGACAGGCATGCCTGCGGCCATGACCGGAGCCACCGCCAGGACGCCCAACACCGCTGCGCCGATCAAGACCGATTTCACGCCACCCACTCCCACGGTGCGTATATAGGGACAAATTGTGGCACCGTCCCGACGAGCCGCTCGTTAACAACGCGGCTGAGCGCCTGCGGTTTCGTCGCGCGCAGTTATCGAAGCGTGAAGCTCAGGAAATGGCGGCCGTGACGATGGCCGCGCGCAATGCCTCCAGCCCATCGCCCTTCTCCGAGGACGTCGCGACAAGCTCGGGAAAGGCGGCCGGGCGGCGCCTGATCTTCGCTGCGGTCTCGTCGACGAGCTTCGACAGTTCCGGCGCCTTGATCTTGTCGGTCTTGGTCAGCACGACCTGGTAGGAAACGGCGGCCTTGTCGAGCAGCGTCATCACCTCGGCGTCGATGTCCTTGATACCGTGGCGGGAGTCTATGAGGACAAAGACCCGTTTGAGGGTCACGCGACCGCGCAGATAGTCGAAGACGAGCTTCGTCCAGCCGTCGACCTTGTCCTTGGGCGCCTTGGCGAAGCCGTAGCCCGGCATGTCGACAAGGGCCAGCGGCGGCAGGTCGCCGGCAGCGCCGGAATAGCCGTCGGGCACGAAGTAGTTGAGTTCCTGAGTGCGCCCGGGCGTGTTGGACGTACGCGCCAGACCGCGATGGCCGACCAGCGCGTTGATGAGCGACGACTTTCCGACATTGGAGCGTCCGGCGAAGGCGATCTCCGGCGGCCCCTCGGGCGGCAGGAACTTCATCGCCGGCACACCGCGGATGAAGATCCACGGCCGGGTGAACAGCGTCTCCGCGTCAAGGCTGGCCGGGGCCGCCATCGGGAAGCGGCCGGCCTATTCGGCCGGCGCCTTGGCCTTGCGCTTGAATAGCGCCGCGAGATTGTCCCACAGCTCGATCTTGGCGCCCTGCCGCTTCATAATGACGCCCTGCTGGATGATGGAGAGCGTGTTGTTCCAGGCCCAGTAGATGACCAGGCCGGCGGGGAAAGTGGCCAGCATGAAGGTGAAGATGACGGGCATCCAGGTGAAGATCATCGCCTGGGTCGGGTCCGGCGGCGTCGGGTTCATGCGCATCTGCAGGAACATCGTGACGCCCATCACCAGCGGCCATACGCCGATCATCAGGAAGGCCGGAACGGCGAAGGGCAGCAGGCCGAACAGATTGAACACCGAGGTCGGATCCGGGGCGGCCAGATCCTGAATCCAGCCGAAGAACGGCGCGTGACGCATCTCGATGGTGACGTAGAGCACCTTGTAGAGCGCGAAGAAGACGGGGATCTGGACCAGTACCGGCCAGCAGCCGGCGAGCGGGTTGATCTTCTCCTTCTTGTACAGCTCCATCATCGCCTGCTGCTGCTTCATGCGGTCGTCCGCGTATTTTTCGCGGATTTCCAGCATGGCCGGCTGCACCTTTTTCATGTTCGCCATCGACTTGTAGGACTTGTTGGCGAGCGGGAAGAAGATGGCCTTGACCACGACCGTGGTGGCGAGGATGGCGAGGCCGAAGTTTCCGAGCACCCGGAACAGCCAGTCCATCAGGTAGAACATTGGCTTGGTGATGAAATAGAACCAGCCCCAGTCGATCAGCAGGTCGAACTGGCGGATGTTGAGGTTCTTCTCGTAGCCGTCGACGACGGCAACCTGCTTGGCGCCGGCGAAGAAGCGGGCCTCGACATTGGCCGACGCGCCCGGCGCCACGGTGACCGCGTCGGTCAGATAGTCAGCCTGGTAGCGCTCGCGAACGTCGTCGAAATAGGAGTAGCGCGGCTGGAAGGGCTGGCCCGCCGGCGGTACCAGCGCCACCGCCCAATATTTGTCGGTGATGCCCAGCCAGCCGTCGGACGACTTGCCAGGCGTGATCTGCTTGGTCTCCTTGAGATCGGAGTAGTCTATCTCCTGCAGACCTTCCGTGCCGGTGACGCCGATCAGACCCTCGTGCAGCACGTAGATGCCCTGGACGTGCGGTGTACCAAAACGCGTGGTTCGGCCATAAGGCGAGATCGCCACCGGCTCCGCGCCGTTGTTGGTCACCGTATCGGCGAAGGTGAACATGTACTCCGAATCGACCGACACCTTGCGGTTGAAGACGAGGCCGGCGCCGTTGTCCCAGCTCAACGTCACGGGATTCGACTGCGTGAGAACCGGCTCGCCCTCGACCTTCCACACCGCGTCGCGGCCCGGCAAGGCCGGCCCTCCGGATGCGCCGGCATAGCCAGCCTCGACATAGTAGCCGTCGGTCAGGTCGGCGGGATTGAGCAGGCGGATCTGCGGCGAGTTCGGCTGCACCGTCTCGCGGTAGTCCTTGAGCACCAGATCGTCGAGCCGCGCGCCGGTCAGGTTGATCGAGCCGGAGAGACGCGGCGTGTCGATCTTGACGCGCGCGGTCGCGGCGAGCGCTTCGTCGCGGTTCTCGGCGCCAGGCACGCCCGCAACCGGCGGTGTGCCCGGAACGTCCGGATTGGCGGGGTTCGCCGGATTCGGATTGGCGGGTTTCGCCGCCTCCTGCCGCTCCTGCTCCACGCGGGCAGCCTCGCGCTGCGCCTCGACGCGCGGGTTCATGTAGAACACCTGCCACAGCGTGAGGATCAGCACCGACAGCGCGATGACGATGAAGAAGTTGCGGTTGTTGGTGTCCATCAGGATTTCCTTGGCCCAGATTTCCTTGGCCCAGTCTGGGGGCGGCCGGCCTTGATGCGCCGCGAAAGCTCGGCCTTCAGTTCGGCGAAGGGGGCGCCGAGCGCCTCGCGCCTCGCGACGATCACATAGTCGCTGCCGGGCGCCATGTCATCAGCGGCAGAGAGGCGCACGGCCTCACGCAGGCGGCGGCGGATGCGGTTGCGCACCGCTGCGTTGCCGTTCTTCTTGGTGACCGTCAGGCCAAAACGCGGCGCGGCCTCGTCGCCGCGCGCCAGAACTTCCAGCAGGAACAGAGGCCCGCGTCGTTTCTCGCCCTTCTGGACAGCCAGAAATTGTGCGCGTTTCGTCAGCCGGTCGGCCCGGCGGCGCGTCGGCTGGTCTGCCGACAACCGGCCAGGCCCTTCGTTCGGACCGCCCGTCTTTATGCCGACAGTCTCTTGCGGCCGCGGTTGCGGCGCGCGGCGACGACGTCGCGGCCGCCCTTGGTAGCCATGCGGGCACGGAAACCGTGACGGCGCTTGCGGACGAGCTTGGAGGGTTGGTAGGTGCGCTTCATTTATCTGATACCGCGGCGTGCGGCCCTTCTTGGTTCTGCCTCACCGGATTTCCGTACAAGGCAGGAGCGTTGTTGCGCGGGACGGGAGGCACGGCAAAGCCTTGCCGGAGGCCAGCCCCAGCGTGCGCGGGCTTATAGCAGCGGTTTCGGCGGAGTCAATCTGAGCCGGCTCGTGCCGCGCTTGTGACCGTGCGCGGGGCCGTCGTAAGTACCATCTGCGCCGAGGTCCCGTGGCGTGGAGCATTGCATGAGCACCCTTCTGACCCCGGACATCTGCGTCATTGGCGGCGGCACGGGCGGCCTGACGGTCGCGCTCGCGGCAGCGATGCTGGGCACGCCGGTGGTGCTGGTTGAGAAGGGGGCCATGGGCGGCCGCCACCTCAACCGCGGCAGCCTGCCGTCGCAGTCGCTGATCGCCGCCGCCAGGCTCGCGCACGGAATGCGCTCGGCGCCGCCCTTCGGCATTGCGCCCGGCGAGCCGGAGGTCGATTTCGCCGCCGTCGCGCGGCATATTCGCGAGGTGACCGCCGCCGTCGCGCCGAACAGTTCGGCCGAGCGCCTCTCCGTCCTGGGCGTGCAGGTGATCCGCGCCGCCGCCCGCTTCACCGACAAGCACACGGTCGTCGCCGGCGACCACCAGATCAGAGCACGGCGCTTCGTCGTGGCCACCGGCTCGTCGCCGCTGGTGCCGGCCATCCCCGGACTCGAAACGATCGATTATCTGACGAGCGAGACGGTCTTCTCGCTGGCAAGGAAGCCCGGGCACCTTGCCATTCTCGGCGGCGGCCGGACCGGCTGCGAACTGGCGCAGGCCTATCGCCGGCTGGGCTGCGACGTCACGGTGGTGGAGCCGGAACGGCTGCTGGCCCACGAGGATCAGGAACTTGCCGGCTTCGCCCTGCGGGCCCTGCGCGCGGAGGGTATCGACCTGCGCGAAGGCACCCGGGTCGTCGGCGCCACCCGGCGCGGGCGCAACGGCGTGCGCCTTTCGCTCATGCGCGGCGAAACGGCCGAGACGCTGGACGCGACGCACCTCGTGATTGCCGCAGGGCGCAAGCCGAATATCGAGGGACTCGGCCTCGAATCGGCCCGAATACGCCATGATGGCACGGGCATACAGGTCGGTGCGAAGCTGCGCACCTCCAACCGCAAGGTCTACGCCGTCGGCGACGTCGCGGGCCAGGGCGGCTCCGCTCATCTCGCAGCCTATCAAGGCGGGCTGGTGCTGCGCCCGCTGCTGTTTCGCCTGCCCGGACGCACCAGGCCGCGGATCGTGCCGCGCATGACCTTCACCGATCCCGAGATCGCTCACGTAGGCCTCACCGAAGCCGAGGCGCGCAGCGCCGGCGAACGCCCGACGATCCTGCGCTGGCCTCATTCGGAGAACGACCGCGCGCAGGCCGAGCGGACTACGGCCGGTTTGACCAAGCTCGTCATCGGCCGGCGCGGCCGCATTCTCGGGGCGGGCATCGCCGGTCGCTCCGCGGGCGAGGCCATCCACGTCTTCGCTCTGGCGGCTGCCAGGGGCCTGCGGGTGGCGGACGTGGCCGGCTATGTGGCGCCCTATCCGACCTTCGCCGACGCCGGCAATCGCGCTGCCGGCCTGCTTCTCGCCGCGTCGATCGCCCGCCCCGCCGTGCGCGGGCTGGTGCGGCTGTTGCGGCGATTCGGCTAAGATGCGGTTCGGCAAATTGCCGCCGCAATGCGCATTCACGATAGCGTGAGGCAGGTGACGACAGAGCCGTGGATGGCAGACTCAGGCAGCGACATGGGCGGCGCAAGACGCGCGGGCGCGGACGAGGTTCCGCTCGGACGTGGCCTGTCCACGCGCCTCGTGTTTCTAACCATCCTGTTCGTGATGCTGGCCGAGGTGCTGATCTTCCTGCCTTCGGTCGCCAATTTCCGCCTGCAATGGCTGGAACAGCGGCTCGCCACCGCGGCAGCGGCCTCGGCGGTGCTTATGGAATCCGGACCGCAGGCACCGAGCCGCAGCGTGCAGAACGAGCTGTTGCGCTCGCTGGGCGCCAAGGCGATCGCCGTGCGCGACGGTGGCGTCTCGCGGCTGCTGGCGACCGCCGAGATGCCGCCGCAGGTGGACCAGCATGTCGCGGTGGCCGAACTCGTGCCGCTCAGCGCCATCGCGGAGGCGCTCGATACGATGTTTTCCGGCGGGGACCGCCTGATGCGCGCCTACGGCCCGGTCGGCGAGAGCGACAAGGAATACGAACTGATCCTGTCCGACCGGCCGCTGCGCGCCGCCATGCTCGTCTACGCGGGCAATGTTGCGATGCTGTCCTTCGTCATCTCGCTCATCACGGCGGCGCTGGTGTTCTACACCATCAACCGCATCATGATCCGGCCGATCCGCGCGATGACCCGCTCGATGCTCGCCTTCGCCGGAGCGCCCGACGACCCAGCCAGGATCATCAGCCCGTCGAAGCGTACGGACGAGCTGGGCGTGGCCGAGCGCGAGCTGGCCGCCATGCAGGGCGAACTGCGCCGGGTGCTGGGCGAGCAGAAGCACCTCGCCGACCTGGGTCTCGCCGTTTCCAAGATCAACCACGACATGCGCAACATCCTCGCCTCCGCGCAGCTCATCTCCGACCGATTGCTCGAGGCGCGCGACCCGATGGTGCAGGCGGTGGCGCCCAAGCTGCTGCGCGCGCTCGACCGCGCAGTCGCCTATTCCGAAGGCGTGCTTGCCTACGGGCGCACGCAGGAAGCGGCGCCGCAGCGCCGGCGCCTGCGTCTTTCGGCGCTGGTCGACGACGTCACGGGATTGCTCGGCATCGGCCCCGAGGATGTCGAGATCCGCAACGAGGTGGCGCCCGACTTCGAGATCGACGCTGACGCCGAGCAACTGTTCCGCGTGCTGACGAACCTCGCCCGCAACGCGGCGCAGGCGATGGCCGGACCGCGCGACGGCGCCGTGGTCAACCGCCTGACCTTCTCGGCCGACCGCCAGGGCACGGTCGCCCGCATCCTGGTCGCCGACACCGGGCCGGGACTGCCGCCGAAGGCGCGCGAGAACCTGTTCGCCGCCTTCCGCGGCTCGGCGCGCAGCGGCGGCACCGGGCTCGGGCTCGCCATCGCCCAGGAACTCGCGCGGCTGCACGGCGGCTCGCTGGAACTGCTCGACAGCCAGGGGACGGGGACGGTGTTCGCCATCACCATTCCCGACCAGCCGGTCCGCATCGAGGATGCCCGCCGCGAGTTGCGCCGGCCGGCGTGAACCCGAGCCGCTGAAGCTCGCCGTTCCTCAGCGGGCGACACCATAGCTCGGCGCACTCGGGCGCCCATCGCGACTTTCTGACGAAGCGGCTTGCAATTGCCGGCGTCAGTCGCTAGGTAGCCCCGCACCGGCCGCCCCGTGCCGCCGGAGCAGATGGCCATTCACCGGTCCGACGC
>JAHBYZ010000042.1 GCA_019635695.1 Rhizobiaceae bacterium | reverse complement strand
CACTTTCCTAAAAGCCTCCCTCATCCCGGCATGCCCTTGCGGCAGATCGCGAAATGGCGCAACGTGGCCGCCTGCGAGCCAGTTCAACCAGCCGTTTCTACGTGCTGCGAGGGAGTGACGCCCTTCCGCTGTTTCAGTCGAGGCGAATTCCGCGCCGCGCCAGATTTGCCCGCGCCGCCGTCTCGTTCTTGCACTGGAAGCCGACGAGCCAGTGACGCCCGGCGGAATCGCCGCGCAGCGCGACCCGCCACAGTTTGCCGCCGGAACGCCCGTAGAGCACCATGCCGCCCTCGCTGGCGGTCGTGGCCGTCAGCGGCGCTGCTATGACGGCCAGCGCATGGCGCAGGTCGTCGCGCGAAGGAGCGCCGCGACGCGTAAGCATCGTTCGCGCGGCCTCGACAGTCAGAAGCACCGGCCGACCGGAGGCGCCTGCCGGAAACTGGCCGACAGGCAGGAACGACCCCGCCGGAAGGCCTCCCCGGACAAGCGCTGAAAACATCGGGGAAGCGGCAAGCTCCGCGGCGACCTCGCCACGGCGCGCCGCATCGAGATCGGACGCGCGATAAAGATAGGCAATTGTATCGTCCGCCAGGCGCATTTGCGCGGGTGGTCGGGACATGCCTCGCGTCAAGCGGCCCTGCATGGCGGTTGCCCTCGGCGACCGCGCAAGGCGCGGCGTCGCCGGGCAAAGACATACACCGCTGCCGCTTTGCCGCATAGCGGTCGCGACAAGGCCGGTGATCCGGTCGCAACCGGCCGGCGTATCTGCCGCAAAGCCGCCAAGCATCGACAGAGCCTTGCCACCCTCCCCGGCCAAGCGAACCTACGAAACCGACCAGCGACTGCCTGTGCTCGTGCTGTTTCGGCACGATCTCCGGGTGGCCGACAACCGCGCGCTTTCCGCTGCCGCCGCGACCGGCAAGCCGGTCTTGCCGGTGTTCCTGCTCGACGAGCAGGCCGGACGCGCTCCCGGCGCGGCAAGGCGCTGGTGGCTGCACCATTCGCTTGTTGCACTGGGCGAAAGCCTCGCCGCGCTCGGTACACCGCTCGTCCTGCGGCGCGGTCCGACTTCCAGGATCGTGACGGAGCTTGTCGAAGCCACCGGCGCCGACCTCGTCATGTGGAACCGGCGCTACGAACCTTCAGCCGTCGAAACGGATCGCGCGCTGAAGAGCTGGTTGACGACAATCGGCATCGCGGCGGAAAGCTTCGACGGCCAACTGCTCCACGAGCCGTGGACGGTGAAGACAGCGGCCGGCGAACCATACAAGGTCTTCTCCGCCTTCTGGCGCGCCGCCAATGCCGGGCCGGAGCCTCGTGCCGCCGTGGATGCGCCGAAGAGCCTGTGCTGCATGCCGGACGCCCCGCCGAGCGAAAGGCTCGACGACTGGCGCCTGCTGCCGCAGAGACCGGACTGGGCGGGCGGACTTCGCGCTGCTTGGGAACCCGGCGAGGAAGGCGCGCAAAAGCGGCTGGCCGAGTTCATCGGGGGCCTTGCGGGCTATGCGGCCGGCCGCGACCTGCCCGCGCGCGACGCGACGTCGCGCCTTTCGCCGCACCTTGCCCACGGCGAGATCACCCCGTTCCAGATCGTGCAGACCCTGCGCGAGATGGACGCGCCCGCGGTGGACAAGTCAAAATTCCTCGCCGAGCTCGGCTGGCGCGAATTCTCCTGGCACCTGCTTTTTCATTTTCCGGACCTGGCGTCGCAGAATTTCCAGCCCGCATTCGACGCCATGGGGTGGCGGGACGCCCCCGGAGCGCTGGTGGCGTGGCAGCAGGGCCGCACCGGCTACCCGCTGGTCGACGCCGGCATGCGCCAGCTTTGGACGACCGGCTGGATGCACAATCGCGTGCGCATGGTCGCCGCGTCGTTCCTGACGAAACACCTGCTGATCGACTGGCGCGCGGGCGAACGCTGGTTCTGGGACACGCTGGTCGACGCCGACGCAGCCAACAATCCGGCGAGCTGGCAGTGGGTGGCCGGCAGCGGCGCCGACGCCGCACCCTACTTTCGCATCTTCAATCCGCTGCTTCAGGGCGAAAGATTCGATCCAGATGCGCGCTATGTGCGCGAGCACGTGGCCGAACTCGCGGCGATCCCGCCCGCGGAGATCTTGCGAGCGGGTGGCGATGTGAAACTCGCCGCTGGATATCCCGTAGCTCTGATCGACCACCCGTTCGCACGCCAGCGCGCGCTCGCTGCCTATCATTCCATGAGAGGGAACCCATGAACGTCGTACCAATCGGCCGCGCCAGGGATGGCCGCAGAAAGATCGCGGTCGTCGGCTCGGGGGTGTCTGGTGCGGCGGCCGCGTGGGCGCTCTCCAGGACCGCCGACGTAACCCTCTACGAGCAGGATCGCCGCCCGGGCGGCCATACGGCGACGGTCGAGGTCGACTACGACGGCACACCGATCAGCGTCGATACCGGCTTCATCGTCTACAACGAGCGCAACTATCCGGAATTGTCGGCGCTGTTCGCGCATCTCGGCGTGGCGACGCACGAGAGCACCATGGGATTCTCGCTTTCGCTCGACGGCGGGCGGATGGAGTGGAGCGGGCAGAGCTACCGCTCCGTTTTCGCCCAGCCGCTCAACGCGGTGTCGCCGCGCTTCTGGCGCATGATCCGCGACATCTACCGCTTCAACGCCATCTGCGTCACGGATCGCGACACCGGCAACGTCGGCCATCGCACGATCGGTGAATATCTCGACCATCGCGGCTTCGGCGCAGCCTTTCGCGACGACTATCTGATCCCGATGGCAGCCGCGATCTGGTCGACGCCGCGTATCAAGATGCTGGACTATCCGGCGGCGACGTTCATCTCCTTCTTCGAAAACCACCGGCTGATCCATGACCAACGTCCGGTCTGGCGAACGGTGACTGGCGGCGCGAGAACCTATCTCGACAAGCTGCTGGCACCGCTCGGGGACGGGGTGCGGCTGTCTGCATCGGTGAAAACCGTCATTCGCGACGCGTTCGGCGTGACGGTGTGGGCGGGCGACCTGCCGGCGGAGCGATTCGACGACGTCGTGCTCGCCTGCCACAGCGATCAGGCGCTGGCCATGCTGGGCGACGCGTCGGCGGCCGAGCAGACCATACTCTCGGCAGTCCCCTACCGCCCGAACCGCGTGGTGCTGCATCGCGATCCTCGCCTGATGCCCCGGCGGCGCGGCGTGTGGTCGGCGTGGAACTATCTGCGCTCCAGCGGCGGCGAGCAGGAAGTATGCGTCACATACTGGATGAACCGGCTGCAGGGCATCGACCAGCGCTTTCAGCTTTTCGTGTCGCTCAACCCGGCGATCGAGCCGCGCGAGGAGCTGACGTTCGGCGAATGGAGCTTCGACCATCCGCAGTTCGACGCCCGGGCGCTGTCCGCGCAGGCGCGGCTGGACGACATACAGGGCGTGCGCCGCACGTGGTTCGCGGGCGCGTGGACCGGCCATGGCTTCCATGAGGACGGGCTGCGATCCGGGCTGGACGCCGCCGAGGCGCTCGGCGCACGCATTCCATGGCGGCAGCATCCCGCGGGCGAGGCTGCGCTTCCGCTGGCCGCGGAGTAGAGTGGCGCGATGGCCGCAGACCGCATCACCACGGTTTCGCAGAACGGGCCGCCGCCAGCGGCGGCCGCGGCGCTTTATCCCGGCGAGGTCATGCATGCGCGGCTGAAGCCGTTCGGACACCGCTTCGTCTACAACGTGTTTTCGCTGCTGATTGACGTGGATCGCCTGGCGGAGGCAGACTGCCTGTCCCGGCTGCTCTCGGTCAACCGCGCCAATTTGGTGTCATTCCACGAGAAGGACCAGAGCGAGCGGCCCGGGGAAACTGCACGTCAGTATGCCGACCGGCTGCTGGCAGAGGCCGGCCTTGGGCAGCGGCCGGCGCGTGTGCTGCTGCTGTGTTACCCGCGCATCTTCGGCTACGTGTTCAACCCGCTGTCGGTCTACTACTGCTATGCGGCCGACGGCGCCCTGAGCGCGGTCATCTACGCGGTTCGCAATACCTTCGGCGAGCGCCACACCTATGTTGCGCCGGTACGGCCGGGCGAATTCACCGAGGCCGGCTTGCGGCAGACGCGCGCGAAGGTCTTCCATGTCTCGCCCTTCGTCGGGATGGACGCGCGCTACCACTTCCGGCTGCTGCCGCCCGGCGAGACCGTCCGACTGCGCATCCACGAGACGGAAGGGGGCGAAGCTCTGCTTGCCGCTACGTTCGTTGGCGAACGTCGCCGGCTGGATGACAGGACGCTAGCCGGCTGCCTCTTGAAGTTCCCCCTGATGACGTGGAAAATCATGGCGGGAATCCACTGGGAGGCGCTGAAACTCTGGCTGAAGGGGGCCAGGTTTCACAAGAGCCCGCCTGCTCCCGCCACGGCGAGCTTCCGCGACGCCGTGGATTTGCAGGAGGGCGAACTGCAGCCCGGCGAGTGACCCGAACCGCCCGGCGTTGGCCGGAGGCGGTTGGAGAGGTTCGGGGATGTGGCGCACGGCGCCACGGCAGGGTGAGTAAATGGCCGCAGCAACCGCCACGGCACGCGCGCAGGACGATACGACCAAGCTGACGCCCGAAAGCGCGGGGCAGATCGGGCGCGGCCTGCCCACCGCCGCGAAGATGGCGCTCGCGGTGATCGCGCGCATCCGCTTCGGCTCGCTGCGTCTCGTGCTGCCGGACGGCAGGGTGCTGCTGGCGCGCGGCGGCCAGCCCGGCCCCGAGGCCGAATTGAAGCTCAACAACTGGAAGCTGCCCGGCCGCGCGCTTGCTGGCTCGACCATCGGCATGGCCGAATCCTACATGGACGGCGACTGGGACAGCCCGGACGTGACGAGCTTCCTGGAACTGTTCGTGGTCAACGGCGAGGAAGGCGAGGCGATCTCGTCGGGCAGCAACTGGTTGATCGGCACCATCCAGCGGATCCGGCACTGGCTCAACGACAACTCGCCCGGCCGGTCGAAGAAGAACATCTCAGCACACTACGATCTCGGCAATGCCTTCTACCGGGAATGGCTCGACCCCTCGATGACGTATTCCTCGGCGCTCTACCAGACCGGCGCCAACGATCTGGAGAGCGCACAGGCGGAGAAGTATCGGGCGCTGGCGCGTGACACCGGCATCGGCCCGAACGACCATGTGCTGGAGATCGGCTGCGGCTGGGGCGGTTTCGCCGAATTCGCGGCGCGCGAGATCGGCTGCAAGGTGACCGGGCTGACCATCAGCCGCGAGCAACTCGCCTATGCGCGCGAGCGCATCCACAAGGCCGGTCTCGCCGACAAGGTGGACATCAAGTTCCAGGACTACCGCGACGAAACCGGCAAATACGACCGCATCGCCTCCATCGAGATGTTCGAGGCGGTGGGCGAGAAGTACTGGCCGGTGTTCTTCGGCAAGGTGAAGGACGTGCTGAAGCCGGGCGGCACCGCAGGCATGCAGATCATCACGATCAACGAGGCGTCGTTCCCGCTCTACCGCAAGCGGCCGGACTTCATCCAGCGCTACGTGTTTCCGGGCGGCATGCTGCCCACCCCCGCCCTGTTGCGTTCCCTCGGCGCAGACCAGGGGCTGTCCTTCCTGCGCGAGCGGGTGTTCCCGCAGGATTATGCGCGCACGCTCGCCGACTGGCGGGAGCGCTTCTGGGCCGCCTGGCCGCGCCTCGTGCCGCTTGGTTTCGACCAGCGCTTCAAGCGGCTGTGGGAATTCTACCTGCACTATTGCGAGGCAGGATTCCGCGCCGAATACATCGACGTGCGGCAGGTGATCTACAAGGCCTAGACGGGTCGCCCCTCCCCCAGACGGGAGAGGGACGACCGACCCTGTACCTCAGAGCGTGATGCGGTAGCGTGCGAAGCCGCCCTCGCCGTCGCCGGCGCGCTCGATCTTCACACCCTTGACGTCGGCCATGAACTGCTCGGCCTTCTGCCCGGTCTCGAACAGCACGGTCGTGCCGGCCATCGGGACAAAATTCCAGTTGGCGTCGGCCGACGGATTGATCGTGCCCTGATCGACGATGAAGCGCACGATCACGTCGCGGTTGGTGTCCGGCGCCTCGACGATGATCTTGTCGGACTTGATGTCGGGGAAATTGCCGCCGCCACCGGCGCGATAGTTGTTCGTCGCGACGACGAACTTCGCCGCCGGGTCGATTGGCTTGCCGTCATACATGAGATCGGCGATGCGGTTGGCGCCGGCATCCGCCACCTCACCTTTCGATGTGTACTTGGCGGGCTGCGACAGGTCGATCTTGTAGGTCACGCCGTCGATCACGTCGAAATTGTAGGACGGGAAGTCGAGATTGATCAGCGGCTGATCGGCCTTGCCGGCCTCGACCTTGTTGAAGATGCCGGCCGACATCTCGAGCCATTCCTTCACCTGCGCGCCGGTTATCACGACCGCCCGCACGGTGTTCGGATAGAGGTAGAGGTCCGCCACGTTCTTGATGGCGACGGCGCCGGCGGGAACGTCGGTGTAATATTCGGGACCGCCGCGGCCACCGGCCTTGAAGGGTGCGGCAGCCGAAAGAACCGGCAGGTCCTTCCACTGCGTGTCCTTGATCAGATCCTTGATGTACCAGATCTGCGCCTGGCTCACGATCTGCACGGACGGATCGTCGGCGACGAGCGCAAAATAGGAGTAGAGCGGGGCCGACGTGTTGCCGACGGGCGCGCGGATGTAGGCGAGCGTCGACTCGTGGTCTGCCTTCACGGCGTTCTCGACCGCCGCCAGGTTCTGCACCGAAGGCACCACCTTGCGATCGGCGTCGCGGGTGTAGATCGGGCGCGCCTCGGAGGTCGCATCCACCACCTTCCAGCTGTTGCCGTCGCGCTGGATCAGCAGGTCGATGAGGCCCATGTGCGAGCCCCAGAAACCGCCCTGCACGGCGGGCTTGCCCATCAGCGTGCCCTTGTCGTTGTCGACCCCCTCGAGGCCGGCGAAGCCGCCGGGGAAGACCAGATGCTGGTGGCCGGTGAAGACCGCGTCGATGCCTTCGACGCCCGCCAGGAACAGCGAGGCATTCTCCATCAGGTCCGACTTCTTGGCGTCGATGCCGGAGTGCGACAGCGCCACGACGATGTCGGCGCCCTCTTCCTTCATCTGGGGAACCCAGGCTGCAGCGGTCTCGACGATGTCCCGGGTCACGACATTGCCGACGAGGTTCTTGGAATCCCAGATCATGATCTGCGGCGGCACGAAGCCGATGAAGCCGACACGCACCTTGTGCTCCGCGCCCGCACCGTCCGCTACCGTCTTGTCGACGATGACATAGGGCTTGAAGTAGAGCTTGTCGTCGCGCGGATTGGCGGCGAGCTGGGTGCCTTTCACCAGGTTGGCGCAGACGATCGGATAGCTCGCCCCGGCATTGACCTTGTCCAGGAAGGACAGGCCGTAATTGAATTCGTGATTGCCGACCGTGCCGCAATCGTAGCCCAGCGTGTTCATCGCGGCGATGACCGGATGCATGTCGCCGTCCTTCATGCCCCGCTCATAGGCGATCCAGTCGCCCATCGGGTTGCCCTGCAGATAGTCGCCATTGTCGATCAGCATCGTGTTGGTCGCTTCCTTGCGGAAGCCGTCGATGATCGAGGCCGTACGGGCGAGTCCCATCGTGTCGTTGGGCTTGTCGGCATAGTAGTCGTAGGGGAGCACGGCGACGTGGATGTCGGTGGTCTCCATGATGCGCAGATGCGCCTGGTTGGCCTGCGCGCGGGCCGAAAACGGGTGCAGCATGACGATCGCACCGGCGGCGGCGGAGCCGGCCAGGAACGAGCGTCGGGACAGGAACGGGGATGCGTTCATCGCGGTTCTCCTCATGGAAGCGGGGCTTCGGACGGCCCCTGACCCGCAAGTCTGGTCCCGTCTCGAAATGCAGTCCAGCAGTTTCGCATGACGCGACGATGAATTTAGCCGGATAAGGAGGCAGCCGCCGAGACGGCCGCATTTCCGCATCGAACCGCGAAAATGCTGCAATGCACATATGGCGCACGACGCGCTTCCGAAACGTAATTTCATCGATCGCTCATTTGTGTCTGAGGGGTCACGGCCACACGCTGAAACATTAACGTTCGGTAAACGTGATCGACCGCGCGGGTTGCCAAGGCGAAATCATGGCCATAGCGTGGCTTTGATGGGGAGCCTTCATGGCAAATGACTGAGTAGATCGGCTGTGAAACTGGGAGACTCTGGGATGCGTATCGATAACAGGCTAAGCACGGCCACGGCGGCCGGCGCCCTTACCATCATGCTGGCCGGCTGCGGGCCGACCGTAACTTTCGACACGGCGGGCAAGATGCTCTCCGACAACAAGACGCTGACGGCTTCTACCGAGCTGACGGCGAACGTCCGCAAGACCACCACCGCGGCGAAGACGAGCACCGACTTCACCGTCAAGCGCAACGGCAGCGGCGGGGTCGACGTAAACGTGGCCGGCAAGGCCATGAGCTTCAGCGGCTCGGACGTCTCCGGCAATGTCTGGACGAAGGGCGGCAACCCGCTGCAGACGGCAGGCGCGACCAACGAGAGCACAACCAGCGCGATTTCGGCGAGCGACTCCAACTACGCTCAGGTGTGGCAATACCTCTATGCCGAAACCAACGAGCTGAACGAAGGCTTCGCGGTCGTCGGTAATCCCACTCCGGTGGCTTCGCTGCCCGGAAGCGGTTCCGTCAACTATTCGGGTCGCGCCGGCGTGATCGTCACACAGGCAAACGCACCCGCCACGCGCTTCATCGGCCAGTACGGCACCACCGACGCCAAGCAGGTCAACGCGTCCAGCGCGGCAACGCTGACCGCAAACTTCGGCTCGAAGACCGTCACGGGCGCATTGACCGGCGGTGTCGGCGTCCAGACAACCGCCAACGGCCAGCAGACCGTCGGCGCCACGTTCAACGCCGGCAGCATGACGCTCGGCACCGCGAACATCTCGGGGGCTTCGGGCCAGTACACGGGCGCGGTGTCCGGCAGCTTCGGCGCCGGAACGGTTGACGGCGGTTCGACCTACACCGGCCAATTCTTCGGACCGAACGCCGAAGAAACCGCCGGCGTCATCAACTTCGGCCTGAACAACGGCGGCTTCGTCGGCGTCGGTGCATTCCACGCCGACAAGCAGTAGTCACGGCGTCTGCCCGGCGGCGGGCTTCACCCGCCGCCGGGCAGTTTCAACAATGTCGGACAATGTGAAGGCCCGTGCGAACGGCATGCTGCGGTATTTGTTCTGCGTTATCGCGTTCGCGCGAAGGTTGACCGGCCGGCGCGCCGGGATCGCGCTGGCAATCGGTTTGTTCGGTGTCGCCTCTTCAGGCTGGACACCGGCCGTCGCACAAGCCGACCTCGCGGCGCTTGGACCGCGGCTGGAAGCGCTGCTGGCCGAAGGCAAGGTCGACGAGGCAAGGCGCCTGCTGCGCGAAAATCTCGGAAACGACGTTCAGGCGGGCCTCAACGTCGCTCATTTCGAAGGCGTCATCCTCATGCGCCAGAAGCGCTACGAGGAAGCCATAGCAGTCTTCCGGCAGGTTCTGAACATCGACCCGAATTTTGTTCCGAGCCGGGTCGAACTGGCGCGCGCCCTCTACGAGAGCGGCCAGACGGAAGCGGCGGCATTCCACTTCGACGCCATCAACCTCGGTGCCGACGACATCGGCCTCAAACGGTTCGCGCAGGGCTATCTCGAGCGGATCGCCGCGGAAAAGCCGTATGGTTTCAACGGCTATTTCGGCTTCGTGCCGTCGACCAACGTCAATCGCGGAACGCAGCAGACCACGGTCACGACGGATTTCGGCACGGGCACGATCAACGCGGATTCGCGCGAGCAGAGCGGCATCGGCTTTGCCGCGGGCGTCGGCGCATTCCGTAACGTGGCGCTGGGCAACGGCGGGTCGGGGCTGAGTTTCGCGGGATCGATCGACCTCAAGAAATACCTCAATACGACCGCCTATGACGAGGCCGCCTTCTCGGCGACCGCGTCGTTCACGCAGAAATGGAAGAACCACGCCTTTCGCATCGGCCCGACCGGCGACGTGACCCTGCAGGCATGGACGCCAGTCATCCTGCGCTACGGCCTTTCAGCCGGCGCGGCGTTCCAGGTCGGTCCCAAGACCGCGATGACCGTGAACCTGACGGCGCTGCGGCAGGACTACCTGACCCAGGATTTCCGCGACGGCTGGCTGGTTTCGGCGTCGACCGGCGTGCGCCACCTGCTGACGCCCTCGCTGGCCGTCGGCGCCGGCGTCGGAGCGGTCTTCGAGCGCACCGACACCGCCCCCGATCTCAGCCACAACGATGTGTGGATCCGGCTTCACGCCGACAAGGAATGGTCAGGCGGACTTCTGACCTCCGCTTTCGTGAAATATGAGAACCACACCTATCTCGACAGCTTCGCCGTGTTCTTCGGCTTCAGGGATCCACGCGTCGACAACCGCGTCTCGATTGGCGGCAGGCTCGCCCATCGCCGGCTGAGCTGGATGGGGTTCGCGCCGCAGCTCACCTACGAGTTCACACGCCAGTTCTCCAACATCGCCTTCTACGACTACATGTCCCACGACGTCGGCCTGACGGTGACGCGCAATTTCTAGGTCGCGCTGTCGCCGTCGCCCTGGGTTATCAGCCGTGCGCTGCGCTGGCCGGTGACGTAGATCCAAAGCCAGGACAGCGACACGGCGAGCCGGTTGCGGAAGCCGATCAGGAAATAGATGTGGGCGACGCCCCACAGCCACCAAGCCGGCCAGCCGGTGAGCTTGAGCCAGCCGAAGTCGATGACCGCGGCGCGCTTGCCGATCGTGGCGAGGTCGCCATCGTGGCGGTAGGCGAACGGCCCCGGGCCGGCGCGGCCGGCGAGCCGCGCCCTCAGGATCGCTGCGACGTGGCGGCCCTGCTGCTTGGCGGCTGGCGCGACACCGGGCACAGGGCGGCCGTCCGGCCGCTTCACGGAGGCCGTATCGCCAATGACAAAGATGTCAGAATGGCCGGGGACGCTGAGATCCGGCTCGACGATCACGCGCCCTGCCCTGTCGGCCGCCGCACCCAGCCACTGCGCCGCCGGCGAGGCGGCCACACCGGCCGCCCAGATGGTGGTCCGTGCGGGCAGAAACGCGCCGCCGAAGGCAACGCCGTCGGCCGTCACCTGCGAAACGGGCTTGCCGAGTTCGACCGTGACGCCCAGCCGCTCGAGCGCCTGCTTGGCATAGGCCGAGTGCTTCTGGTCGAATGCGGAGAGCAGTCTGTCGCCAGCCTCGACCAGCACGACCTTGGTCTCGCGCGTGTCGATGTTGCGGAACTCGCCGCGCAGCGTGTCGCGCGCCAGTTCGGCGATGGTGCCGGCGAGTTCCACGCCGGTCGGTCCGCCGCCGATGACGACCAGCGTCAGCAGCGCCTGCCGCCGTTCGGGGTCTTGCTCACGCTCGGCCTTCTCGAAGGCAAGCAAGATGCGCCGCCGGATCGTCGTGGCGTCTTCGAGCGTCTTCAGGCCGGGCGCGAAGGGCTCCCATTCGTCGTGTCCGAAATAGGCGTGGCGGGCGCCGGTGGCGATCACAAGGGTGTCGTAAGGCACGACACCACCGCCCTCCAGCAGCACCTGCCTGCCAGCCGCATCGATGCCTGTCACGGTTCCGAGCAGCGTTGTTACGTCCTTGCGGCCGCGCAGCAGATGCCGCACAGGCCAGGCAATCTCCGAGGTCGCCAGCGAGGTCGTCGCCACCTGGTAGAGCAGCGGCTGGAAGAGATGGTGGTTGCGACGGTCGATCATGGTGACGGCAACCGGCGCGCCACCCATGGCACGGGTGAATTCCAGCCCGCCGAAACCTGCTCCGACCACAACGACGCGATGCTCACCCATGACCGCCTCCTGCGGACATCATGTGGTGGATTTGTGCAACGCAGCAAGAGGGCTTCAGTTCATCTCCGGCCCGATGCCGGTCATCGTGCGGTCTATGACCTCGCGCAGCGCGAAGGACGAATTGATCTTGGTGACGTGCGGCATCGCGGTAAGCCAGTCGCGGTGGATGCGCTCGTAATCCTGCAGGTCCTTCGCGGCGATGCGCAGGATGTAGTCGTATTCGCCCGACATCAGGTGACAGGACAGCACATTCGGGCAGCGCTTCACCGCCGCCTCGAAGTCGGACAGCGTCTTCTCGAACTGACCCGACAGCGAGATATGCACGATCGCCGTCATGCGGTGACCCAGCGCGATGTTTGACAGACGGGCGTGATAGCCGGCGATCACACCTTCCTTTTCCAGATTGTCGAGCCGGCGCGAGCAGGCCGATTGCGACAGGCCAACCCGATCGGCAAGCGCGGCGTTGGAGATGCGACCTTCGCGCTGGAGCGTGTCCAGAATGGCGATATCGATCCTGTCGAGCTGCATGAGCCGCGATCCCTTCGAACGAAGCTGGTTCTGACGCAAGAAATAGCGAAACCGCCGCGTTGCGCCAACCGACTACGCAAACCCGTTCGAGGCCGACCCTGTTACGCTGCGCTATTCACTGAATCCTGCGGTGCGAAGGAGGATTTCGAGATGCGCGTCGGCTGTCCCAAGGAGATCAAGAACCACGAATACCGCGTCGGTCTCACCCCCGGCTCGGTGCGCGAATACACGGCTCACGGCCATGACGTGCTGGTGGAAACCGGCGCGGGCGCCGGCATCGGCGCCGACGACAACGCCTATCGCGCCGCCGGTGCGAAGATCGCCAGGACCGCAGCCGAGGTGTTCGAGAAGTCGGACATGATCGTGAAGGTCAAGGAGCCGCAGCCGGGCGAGTGGGCGCAGCTGCGCGAGGGCCAGATCCTCTACACCTACCTGCATCTCGCTCCGGATCCAGAGCAGACCAAGGGCCTGCTCGCGTCCGGCGTCACGGCGGTCGCCTACGAGACGGTGACCGACGAGCGCGGCGGCCTGCCGCTGCTGGCGCCGATGTCGGAAGTAGCGGGACGGCTTGCAATCCAGGCCGGCGCCACGGCTCTGCAGAAGGCCAATGGCGGCCGCGGCGTGCTGCTTGGCGGCGTGCCGGGCGTGCTGCCGGCGAAAGTCACCGTGCTCGGCGGCGGCGTCGTTGGGCTCAATGCTGCCAAGATGGCCGTCGGGCTCGGCGCCGACGTCACCATCATCGACCGTTCGATCCCGCGCCTGCGCCAGCTCGACGACATCTTCAACGGACGCGTCCACACGCGCTACTCGACCGTCGAGGCCATCGAGGAGGAATGCTTCTCGGCCGACGTGATCGTCGGCGCCGTGCTGATCCCTGGCGCGGCCGCCCCGAAACTGGTCAGCCGCGAGATGCTGTCGGGGATGAAGAAGGGCTCCGTCATGGTCGACGTCGCCATCGATCAGGGCGGCTGCTTCGAGACCTCGCACGCCACCACTCACGCCGAGCCGACCTACGAGGTCGACGGCGTCATCCATTATTGCGTGGCTAACATGCCGGGCGCGGTGCCGGTCACCTCGGCGCACGCGCTCAACAACGCGACGCTGCATTACGGGCTAGCGCTGGCCGACCGCGGGCTGAAGGCGATCATGGACGACGTGCATCTGCGCAATGGCCTGAACGTGCACCGGGGCAAAGTGACCAACCGCGCCGTCGCCGAAGCGCTGGGCTACGAGATGGCCGCGCCGCAGGAAGCCCTGAAGGTCGCGTAGCTTGCCGAAACGCTCGGGCCGAGACGAGGTCGGAAACGGCCGCGATACCCCTCACCCGGGCAGGCCCGCCGGTCGCACCACCGGCGGGCCGCTTAGCTTGCGGCCGCCGGTCATGCGCGTTCGATTCTGAGCTGGTAGCAGTTGTTGCGCGCCGAGCGCATGTGCACGTAGGCAATGTCGTCGCGCTCCAGCAGTTCGACGGCCCGCGCGGGAATGCCCGCTGTCGGTACGACGCCGCCGGTGCCGTAGACGATGCGGTCGTCGGCGCCGTAGCCGCGCAGGATGTAATCCGGCGTGGCGGCGAACATCGCGGGCAGGTCAGCCCCCTCCTCCGCGCGGCCACATTCGCGCGCATGCAGGAAGACCGGGCCGGTCTCGGCATAGGGCTGCAGCGCCGGGAACGGCCGGTAGGCCAGCACCAGATAGGCCTCGCCGGCCGCAACGCAGCGCAGGCAATGGCGGCAGGGAACGCCCGAACCGTCCGAGGTCTTGCGCTCCGGCGCCAGACCGTAGGCGTCCGGCGCGCCCGCCTGGTAGGCGCGGGCCTGGTCGGTCGGCATGGCGAGGATGCGGATAGCTGGCGCGGTGATCATCGGGCGGTCTCCTGCTGAAGCCGGCTTTTCGCGTCTCCGCCGCACTACCGCCACCCGATTCACGCCACATGAGGCCCGAACGTCACTCCTCCTGCTCGACGGTCTGCTGGGCCGCCAGGAAGTTGCCGAAGGACTGGAGGCTCTCGAAATGGTCGCAGAACACCTTCATGACGACCAGCAGCGGAACGGCGATCAGTGCCCCTACGAACCCCCACATCCATGACCAGAAAGCGACGGCGATGAAGATCGCGACCGCGTTCAGCTCCAGGCGCCGGCCGACGACGAGCGGCGTGATGATCTGGCCTTCGAGCACGTTGCAGGCGATCACGAAAGCCGGCGCGACCATGGCGTAGCCAAGGGTATCGAACGTGACGACGGAGATCACGGCGACGACGACAATCGTGGCGAGCGCGCCAATGTACGGAAGGAAATTCAGCAGGGCCGCCATCACGCCCCACAGAAACGGCGTCGGCATGCCGATGACCCATAGCCCGAGCCCGATCACCGTGCCGAGCGCCGCATTGATAACGGCGATCGTGAGCAGGTAGCGCGACACCTCGCGCTCAACGTCGTAGACGACGCGAAGCGCGCGCTTCTTGTCGCTCAGCGAGGAGAAGGATTGCACGATCTTCTCGTAGAATAGCGTGCCCGAAGCCAGCAGGAATAGCGAAAGCACGAAAACGATCGCAGTGGTGGTGCCGAAAGAGAGCAGGCTGCCAGCGGCCTGCGAGAGGATGCCGGGCTGCTGCACCGCGACCTTCATCACTCCCGCTTCGTTGACGGTGTCGGTCACGTTGTCGATCTGCTGCGATATCTGCATCAGCAGGTCGAACGGGCCGCGCAGTTCCTCGACACGCTCGGTCAGGTTGCGGCCAATCTGCGGCACCTCGTCGATCAGCTGGATTACCGGGCCGCTCAGCAGATAGCCGCCGAAGCTCGCGGCTCCCGCTGACACGACGACCAGCAGCGTGGCCGAAAGCGGAGCGGGAATGCCGCGCTTGGCCAGAAATCGCACGATCGGCGAAAGCGTCAGCGCAAAGAGGAAGGACAGCACCACCGGGATGAAAAATTCGCGCGCGAAATAGAGCGCGTAGACCGCGAGCAGGATGAAGATGCCGCGGACCGTGACGGTGTGCCAGTCGCGCCCACGCGGAATCAGGCTGTCCGCTTCAACGGAAGCTTCCGCCTTCTTGCTCATGCTGCTCTCCGGGTTCGGCGCCTCGCGCGACGGCTGCGCTACAACGCTGCGCGGCGTGCGGAGTTCGACCGACCATAGAGAAAATCGGCGACGCAGAAAACGGAGCCGCGTAGGCTAGCGATAGGGAGCAGCCGCCAACACGCGCGCCACCGCGTGGAACGCCGCTTTGGGCTCATTGGCCGTATCGAACAGCGCCGGGCGCGCGTCGCCGGTTTCCGGCGGGCGCTGGTCCCAATGATCCTTGTCGTAGAGAACCCAGTTGTAATAGTCGGAGATGCCCCAGAAGATCACGCGCTTGACCGCCGGATGGCGCAGCGTGCCGGCGAGATAGCGGGCATAGATGTCGGCGACCAAAGCGTCGCGCTCGGCGATGTCGGCCGGCAACGTCGAATCGTTGACGTCCAGCTCGCTTATCCAGCTTTCGAGCCCGAGGCCTGCCGCCTCGTTGATGAGGTCGTAGGTCGCATCCGGATCGACCGGCATGCGCGAGTAGAGGTGGCTCTGGATGCCGAGCGCGTCGAGCGGGCTGCCCATCTCCTTGATCGTCTTCAGCATGTCGAGCACGCCGCCGCGCTTTCCCACGCAGACCTGCGCCGCGCACTCGATCCAGTAGTCGTTGATGGCGAGCCTGGCCTGCGGCGCGGCCTCGCGCGCCGTGCGCAGGCAAAAATCGATGAAGTCGTAGCCATACTGGCCAACAAGATAGCCGGTGCGCAGCCGGAAACTGTCGTCGTCGATCAGCTCGTTCAGCACGTCCCACGTCTCGATCTGCGGGTAGCGGCCGGCGACCGTGCGGATGAAGCCGCCGTAGAGTTTTTTCGTCTCCTCGAACGTGTCGCCGACGGCCCAGTCGATCGGCACATGAAACCAGAACAGCGTATGGCCGTGAACTTTCTGGCTGTGCCGGCCGGCAAAATCGAAGAACTTGTCCACGGTCGAGAAATCGTAGGGGCTGGCGGCGTCGGGCTTTATCTGCGGCGGCTTCATCTGCCATTCGGGCGTGATGACTGCGCAATGCCGGGCAATCACAGCGCGGTATTTCGGATCGGGGTCGAGGGAGAATGCGCTGCCGATCTCGATGCCCCTGGCCGCACCGAGGTCACGCAGCGCCGGCAACTCGTCGGCGCGGGCGCGCCAGACTGCGGGCGCGCAGAGCGCAGCACCCGCGCCGGCCAGCAGCCGGCGGCGCGTCGGACGAAAAAGGCTCCCCGGCAGCATCATGCCTGGGAGCCTAACGGTGGGCGCTTAACGTGCCGTTTCGGCGCCTAGTTCAGGAAATCGTCGACGCGGCGCAGCGTGACGCGGCGGTTGCGCCAGTCCTCGTTCTGGGTCGGCACGAGCAGGAACTCCTCGCCGTAGCCGACGGTCTCCAGCATGCGCGGGCGCACGCCGTAGTCACGGATCAGCACGCGCCTAAGCGACGCGGCGCGGGCCTCGGAAAGGCGCTGGTTCGAGGCGAAGGAGCCGACGGCGTCGGTGTGGCCCTCGATCAGCACAGTGGCGTTGCCGCGGCGACGGTCGATCTGGCGCAGGGCGCGCGCGATCGTCTCGACCTTGCCCATCTGCGAGCGCGGGATCTCGGCCGAGCCGAAGGCGAAGTTGATCGCCTGGATGTCGATGGAGGGCGCCTGCCGGCGCAGGTCCGGGCGGCGGCGGAACTGCTCTATGGTGACGCGGTCCTGCGGCCTG
The DNA here is from genome assembly GCA_019635695.1 of Rhizobiaceae bacterium. GTDB lineage: Bacteria > Pseudomonadota > Alphaproteobacteria > Rhizobiales > Rhizobiaceae > RCIO01. Next base: position 6,159 of record JAHBYZ010000042.1, on the reverse strand, counting down.
ACGCGCATGCGGGGCGCGGCCTCGAGCTGGCGCTCGATCTGCTGCGAGGACGGCATCTGCTGCGCCTGCGCCCCGGCGGGGACGAGCATGAGGGCGGCGAGGCCGGCGATGAGGGTGCGTCGAAACATGGCAGCATCCTTTCTGAAGCGGGTCGACTTTTCGGGGCGAACGTGGCGGAACTGCGCTGAATGCGTGCTGAACGCAGCATTCATGTCCGTGGCCGAGTGAAATGGGGAGAGCGAGATGGCGAAGGGCGGCGCGATACGCGCGGGGATCGGCGGCTGGACCTTCGAGCCGTGGGAAGGAACCTTCTATCCCGATGACCTGCCGAAGAAGCGCCAGCTCGAATATGCTTCGGGCAGGCTGCGCACCATCGAGGTCAACGGCACCTACTATTCCGGGTTCAAGCCGGAGACCTATGCGAAATGGAAAGCCGAGACGCCGGAAGGCTTCGTCTTCGCCATCAAGGGCAACCGCTTCGTCACCAACCGCAAGGTGCTGGCCGAAGCCAGCGAATCGATGGACCGATTCTTCGCGCAGGGGCTGGAAGAATTGGGGCCGAAGCTCGGGCCAATCGTGTGGCAGTTCGCGCCGACGAAGAAGTTCGAGCACGACGATTTCGAGGGTTTTCTCAAGCTGCTGCCGGCCAAGGTCGGCGGGCTGCCGCTGCGCCACGCGCTGGAGGTGCGCCATCCGAGCTTCGTCGATCCCGCCTTCGTCGCGCTGGCGAAGAAGCATGGCGCGGCGATCTGCTACGCGCACCACAACGACTATCCGGAGTTCGCAGACGTGACGGCCGATTTCGTCTACGGCCGCCTGCAGCGCGGCGAGGATTCGGTTCCGACCGCTTACGCGCCCGCCGATCTCGGCGGCTGGGCGAAGCGCGCGAAGCTGTGGGCCGAAGGCGGGATGCCGGACGACCTGCCGCTGGCCGACCCGAAGGCAAAGGTCGAGAAGAAGCCGCGCGACGTGTTTCTCTACATCATCCACGAGGGCAAGCTGCGCGCGCCCCAAGGCGCGATGGCGCTGCAGAAACTGGTCGACTGATCGAAACGCGCTGACCGGCCAGTCAACCTTCAAAGCGACCTACCACTGCTCGTCGGGGTCGCCGTCGACCTCGACAGACCGATAGGTCTCGACGCGGCCACGCGCCGGCCACGGCGTCGTGTGGTTGTCGATGCGCATCTGGAACAGGAAGTATGTCGGCGAGCAGAAGCCGACGCCATCCAGCTTCTTAACGTTCGGCGTGTCGGGCGGGAACGCCTGGCAGATATAGTCGTCGCGGCAGAAATGATCGGCCGAGCAGGCGGCGCGGTTGCCGCGCTGGACTGCGCCTGCAAGGCAGCCGTCGAAATTGCCGGACGACACGCAGAGGTCAAACTTCTTGCCGCCCGTCAGCCCGCAGATCTCGTTGGGCATCTCGCCGCCCTTGCCGAAGGCGGCAAAGGCGCGATCCTTCTCGTCGCATTGCCGGTAGGCCATGCCGCCCGGCACGCCGATCCGGGGCGGGCGGCAGGTGTAGTCGCGCGCCGACGCCTTGGGTGCATGCGCGGCGAACTGGGTCAGAGCGTAGCGGTCGGCAAAGGGCACGACGTCGCTGGAGGTCACCTCGCCTTCAAGGCACGGGTGGCCGGAGAACATGGACTGGCTCTTGGGCGGCATGAGGCACTGCGCCACGGTCAGCGTCGCGCCGTCCGAGGCCGCCAGCGGCGTACAGACTGTGCCGCCGCCGCAGGCCCACGCGCCCGCCAGCTTGTCCGCATCGGCATCGGCGATGCACGGCATGGTCGGCGCGGCCTCGACATATTCGTGGCCGCCCTCGGTCCAATCGGCCGGCGGCGCGAAGGAAAGCGGGCGGAAGCGGTCGGGCTCGCGGCCCGCTTCGACAGCGACGGCATAGGCGGCGCGACGCGGCAGCTCGGCGTCGAGATGCGGGGATATGCCGACCTCGATGCGGTTCAGCGGCGAGGTGCGGTCGTCGTCCAGCCCGATCAGGTGGAACCCGGCGGTGCCGCCGGACTGGTGGCAGCCCTGGCAGGTGCCGTTGTCGAGCCGCGCGACCAGCCCCTCCGGCGAGCGCAGCAGTCGGCCGTCATCGAAATGCAGGCCGGCGAAATCGTCGGGCGAAAACAGCTCCGCAAAGGGATGGTTCGCCTGCCGCGCGCCGCCGAAGGTGGAGACGGAGATGATTTTCGTGGCGAGGAACCTGTCGGGAATGACGTAGACGCCCTCGTCCACCGCAGCGACATTTTCAGCGACATAGTCGGCCAGCTCCGCCTTCAGCGCGGCATCCTGCTTCAGCCGGGCGAGGTCGGGCGTGTTTTCCAGCGGCAGTTCGGTCACGGTATCGTCGCCGATGCCGAAAATGCGCATCAGGTAGACCGCCTGCCCGCCGAACTCGGGCTCCTGCCCGGAGGGGAAGCGCACGACCTGCGCGTTGAGCTCAAGCTGGCGGAACAACAGCTCGGAAGGGTCGGCCACGCCGCCTGCCAGCCAGTCGGCGCTGGCGCGCTCGCCCTCGCCCAGCCGCCAGCGCGCGGCGGCCTGCCGGCAGCCACCGTCGGCGTCAGGCAGCACGTCGTAGACCGCATTGAAATTGAACGGCATGCGCGACGAGAGCACCTTGCCCTTGCCGTCCTTGCGGAAGGCGTAGGCGAGCCGGTAGACGAAGCGCACCTCGCCACAGCCATGCTCGCCGCGCAGATCGTGGAAGTCGCGACGGTCGAGGCGGTTCACCACGCCGACCAGCCGCAATTCGGCCTCCGGCGCTTTGAGCCAGCGTATGTCCATCACGCGACCCGTCTCCGACTTCGCGAACTCGTGCAGCGAGCGGCCGGCCTTCGAGATATCGAGCCTCAGCGCGCCGATGTCGGCCTCGATCGTGTCCACCACGGCTCGGTAAGCGGGCGCGTGTGCGTAGAGTGCCGCCAGGTCGGCGGTGTCCCACTGGCCGAACAGCCCGCCGAACCCGAAACCCTTTTCGGAAAGGCGCTGCATGACCAACGGCTCGTCCACGAGAAGGACGGGCTCCGCGCGCGCCGGCAGTGCAGCGGCAAACAGCAGCAGCAGCGCGCCGAGCGCGGCGGACAGCCGGCCGGTCATGCGAGGCCCCGCAGCACCGGCACCAGCGCCGCCGGAAGATCGTCGGCGACGAGGCCCGCGCCTGCCTGCGCTCCAGCCTCTGCATGAGTCCAGACCGCGGCGCACGCCGCTTCCCACGCCGGCATGCCCTGCGCCAGAAGGCCGCCCACGAGGCCGGCAAGCACATCCCCGGAGCCTGCGGTGGCGAGCCATGGCGCGCCATTGGCGTTGATCGCGGCCCGGCCGTCCGGCGCGGCGATCACGCTATCAGATCCCTTCAGCACGACGACGCCCCCGACCAGCTCGGCAGCACGCTTCGCACGGTCGAGTTTCGAGAGGGTGTCGTCGCCCGCCAGTTCGGGAAACAGGCGGGCGAACTCGCCGTCATGCGGGGTGAGCACCAGCGGGCGCAGACGGGCGCGCAGCGCGGCGGCGAGATCGGCATGGCGGCCCTCCAGCACCGAGATGCCGTCGGCGTCCACCACGGCCGCGACGCCGGCTGGCGCCTTCTCCAGCAATTCGAGCAGGAAGGACGCGACCTTCGGCCGACGGCCGAGGCCCGGCCCGAACACGAAGGACGCGACCTTGCGGTCGGCGAGGAAGGCGAGCACGTCGTCCATGCCGGCTGCTTCGCGCACCATCACGGCGGTAAGATGGGCGGCGTTGGCGGCCACCGCCTCCTTGCCGGCCAGGACCGTCACGGCGCCAGCGCCGGCGCGCGCGGCGGCGGCAGCAGCGAGGCGCGCCGCCCCGGTAGCGGAAGGGCCGCCGGAGAACACGGCGCAATGGCCGCGCCGGTATTTGTGCGTGTCGGTCGCGGGACGCGGCAGAGTCGCGTGCCAGAGCGACGGCCGGTTCTCGAAGGTCGCTGACGCCACCTCGGCCACGATTCGGTCCGGTATGCCGATGTCGGCGACCACGAGCCGACCGCAGGCGCTGCGGCCCGGCTCCAGCAGGTGGCCGGGCTTCCTGCGAACGAAGGTCACGGTCAGGTCGGCCCGAAATGCCCCTTCGTCCAGCCTGCCGGTCGCGCCGTCGAGGCCGCTCGGGACGTCCACCGCCATCACCATCGCGCCGGCTTCGTTGGTGAGGCGCGCGGCGCAGCGAGCATTGTGCGACAGCGCGCGGGCGAAACCGGCCCCGTAGAGCGCATCGACCACCAGCCAGCCCGGTTTCGGGGCAAACGCGTCGAGCGGCAGCGGGGCGATATGGCACCGCGCGGCGGCCCGCTCCGCGTCCGAGCCAGCGCGCGGCGGACCTTCGTTGAAAACCGACACCGCGAGACCCGACTCCGCAAGCAGCCGCGCGACCACATAGCCGTCGCCGCCATTGTTGCCGGGGCCGCACAGAACCGCGTGGTGTGTCGCCTGCGGGAAACGGGCGAGAATCTCACGATAGATCGCACGGCCCGCGTTCTCCATCAGCGACGGGCCGTCGAGAGGCCCCGCGGCGATGGCGCGGCTGTCGATTTCCCCCATCTCGGCGGGCGTGGGCAATTCATGGCGCATCGCCAAGGGTTACGCCATAGAGCCCGGAGCCGGCAATCGCCCTGAAATGCTCCCACATTGTGCAGATTGCTCAAAAATTGAGCTACACATGGAGTGCCGACGCGACCAGACTTCGCGCCATCTCGGCCTCGCTGTCGAATTTCCCCGCCCTGCGGCACCATGGGAGCATTGCGCGGCCTCCCCGCGGCGATTTACCAATGGGCTCCCGGCGGCGGCGCGACTGGCACACTTCGTGCATTTTGCCGGGCAACCCGGGCGCAAGGCCCGAAGGCATACCGGAGGCGACCCCGCATGAAGAAGATCGAGGCGATCATCAAGCCGTTCAAGCTCGACGAGGTGAAGGAGGCGCTCCAGGAAGTGGGCCTCCAGGGCATCACCGTGACCGAGGCCAAGGGCTTCGGCCGGCAGAAAGGCCATACCGAGCTCTACCGCGGCGCCGAATACGTGGTCGACTTCCTGCCCAAGGTGAAGATCGAGGTGGTGCTCGGCGACGACGCCGTCGAGGCCGCAGTCGACGCCATCCGCAAGGCCGCCCAGACCGGCCGAATCGGCGACGGCAAGATCTTCGTGTCCAACATCGAGGAAGTGGTCCGCATCCGCACCGGCGAGACCGGCATGGACGCGATCTAGACCCACCCACCAACCATCAAAACACTTGTCACACAGGGAAGGACGACATGACCACCGCCAAAGACATCATGAAGCAGATCAAGGACAACGAGGTGAAGTTCGTTGACCTGCGCTTCACGGACCCCAAGGGCAAGCTGCAGCATGTGACGATGGATGTCGTGGAGGTCGAGGAGGACATGTTCGCCGACGGCGTCATGTTCGACGGCTCCTCCATCGCCGGCTGGAAGGCGATCAACGAGTCCGACATGGTGCTGATGCCCGACCCGGAAACGGTCCACATGGACCCCTTCTTCGCGCAGTCGACCATGGTCATCCTGTGCGACATCCTCGATCCGGTCTCCGGCGAACCCTACAACCGCGACCCGCGCGGCATTGCCAAGAAGGCCGAGGCCTACATGAAGTCGGAGGGCATCGGCGACACGATCTATGTCGGCCCCGAGGCCGAATTCTTCGTGTTCGACGACGTCAAGTACAAGGCGGACCCCTACAACACCGGCTTCAAGCTCGATTCGTCGGAACTGCCGTCCAACGACGACACCGACTACGAGACCGGCAACCTCGGCCACCGGCCGCGCGTCAAGGGCGGCTATTTCCCGGTGCCGCCGATCGACAGCCTGCAGGACATGCGTTCCGAGATGCTGACAGTGCTCAGCGAGATGGGCGTGCGCGTCGAGAAGCATCACCACGAGGTGGCGTCGGCCCAGCACGAGCTCGGCATCAAGTTCGACACGCTGGTGCGCAACGCCGACAAGATGCTGATCTACAAGTATGTCGTGCACCAGGTCGCCAACGCCTACGGCAAGACGGCGACGTTCATGCCGAAACCGATCTTCGGCGACAACGGCTCGGGCATGCACGTCCACCAGTCGATCTGGAAGAACGGCAAGCCGACCTTTGCCGGCAACGAGTACGCCGGCCTGTCCGAGAGCTGCCTCTACTA
>JAHBYZ010000041.1 GCA_019635695.1 Rhizobiaceae bacterium | reverse complement strand
CAACCGCCCTGAACCGCGTGGTTCGTTCCGCATGGCCTGCGGCGGCTTCTGGTGGAGGCGCCGGGTACCGCCCCCGGGTCCGAATGGCTTATTACATCGGCCGTTTATCGCCATAGCCGACACGAGGCCGGCACCGGCAATATAGGGTCTGGCAACCGGCATGGGAAGGGGCGGTTGCCAGGGGGCTGACCGGCGGCCGCGTTGGCGGAAAGCCGCGGCGCTCCCGGAGCGCTCAGTCCGTCTCGTCAGGATCGTCGATGAGGATGCGGTGGGCGGCGCCGTCGAGGTCCTCATACTGGCCGCTGCGCAGCGCCCACAGGAACGCCACCAGCGCCATGCCGCCGAGAAACAGCGCGACAGGGAGCAGGTAGGCGAGCGTGGTCATGCGGCGACCGGGTCCAAGACGTGCTGCTCAGCCGGTGTCGCGCGGACACGCACCAGCCGCAGCGCGTTGGCGACGACCAGCAGCGAGGACAGCGACATGGCAATCGCCGCAATCAGCGGCGTGACGTGGCCGAGCACGGCGATCGGCACCGCGACCACATTGTAAAGGATGGCGAGCGCGATGTTCTGGCGCACCAGGGCGTTCGCGCGCCGGGCGACGCCGACCGCCAGCGGGATGGCGCCGAGCCCGTCTCGCAGGAAGACGAAGTCGGCGACGCTGCGGCCGACATCGGCTGCGGTGGCCGGGGCCATAGAAACGTGGGCGGCAGCGAGGGCCGGCGTGTCGTTAAGCCCATCGCCGACCATCAGGACGCGGCGGCCCTCGGCGGCGAGCGCGTCGAGCCGCGCCATCTTGTCGGCCGGCATCAGGCCGTGGCCGACCCCGGTTATGGACAGGCTGTCCGCGATGCGCCGGCAGGCCAGTTCGCCGTCACCGGAGAGCAGTTCGACCTCGCCGACTTCCCGGCGCAGCTTCGCAATCGCCTCTACTGCCTGCGGGCGCAGCCGATCCTCGAAGGCGAAGCGGGCGAGCTGGCGGCCGTCGAGCGTAAGCACGGTGCCGCTGCCGGCCGCATCGGTGCGCGCCCAGGCGGCGCGGCCGAGCCGCCAGACGCCTTCGGCCGTGCGGCCCTCGACGCCTTCGCCGGGACGCTCCGCGACCTGCTCGAAGGCGATGCCGGCGGCAGGCGACGAGGCGGCGATAGCCCGCGAGTAGGGGTGGCGCGAATGCGCGGCAAGGGCGGCGGCGATCGCCAGCAGCTTGGGGTCGATGGCGGCAGCGTCGATCAGAAGCGGGCGGCCCATTGTCAGTGTGCCGGTCTTGTCGAACACGACGTGGTCGATTTCGGCGAGGCGTTCCAGTCCGGAGCCGTCCTTGACCATGATGCCGGCCTCGAACAGCCGACGCGCCGCGACGACCTGCACGATGGGCACCGCCAGCCCCAACGCGCAGGGGCAGGTGATGATGAGGACGGCGATGGCGGTCGTCATGGCGAAATGCCAGTCACCGCCTACCAGCATCCAGCCGAGGAAGGTGGCGAGCGCGCCAAGGTGCACGACGGGTGCGTAGAGCGATGACACACGCTCGGCGATGCGGCGGTAGCCGGTGCGGCCGCCCTCGGCCGCCTCCAGCATGGCGAGCATCTCGGCGAGGAAGGACTGCGAGGCGGGGCGCAGCGCCTGAAGCGTCAGCGGGCCGGTGAGGTTGAGCGCGCCGGCGCGCAGGCTCGCGCCGGGCGCGGCGTGGGCCGGGGCGCTCTCGCCGGTGACCACAGAAAGGTCGAGGTCGGACGCTCCCGAGATCACCACGGCGTCGACGGGAATGCGTTCGCCGGCCGCCAGCAGCAGGCGGTCGCCCGCCGCGATCTCGGCGACAGGGCGGTATTCGCGGGAGCCGTCGGGCAGCAGGACGAGCGCGCCGCGTGGCGATAGCCGGGCGAGGCCGAGCACGGCCGAGCGGGCGCGGTTGCGCATCACATGGTCGAGCGTGCGGCCGATGAGCAGGAAGAACAGCAGCGTGACGGAGGCGTCGAAATAGGCATGCGGACCGTGCGTGGCCGTCTCGTAGACGCTCATGGCGTAGGCCAGCGTGACGCCGACGGCGATCGGCACGTCCATGTTCATGCGGCCGTGGCGCAGTGCGTTCCAGGCCGAGCGGTAGAAGATGCCACCGGCGAAGATGAGCGCTGGAATGGCGATGAGGGCCGAGACGTAATGGAACAGGTCGCGGGTGGCGCCTTCCGCGCCCGACCACACCGACACGGAGAGGAGCATGATGTTGCCCGCCGCGAAGCCGGAGACGCCGACGGCGCGGATGAGCCGGGACAGCTCGGCGTCCTTCACCGCCTCCGCCTCCTCGAAAGGATGAGCAGGGTAGCCTATTGCCGCGAGCGAGGCGGAAAGGGGCGGGACCGTGCCGTCGCGGTAGCGGATACTGACGCGGCGGGTCGACAGGTTGACGCGCGCGGCCTCGACGCCGTCGAGCGAACGCAGCGCCTTTTCGACCGTGGCGATGCAGGCGCCGCAATGGACGGCGGGCACGGAAAGCTCGACCTGGCGCAGGCCGTTGCCGAGCGGGCGGCTGGCCAGCGCCACCTCGTCATCGGTGGCCGGCGCGGGGGAAGCGTCGATGCCGTCGGCGCCGGGGGCGCAGCAGCTCATCTGATCGCGCCTCCCGCAACATGAATGCGTCGCGTGTCGCGCCACGGCTGGTGGCCGGCGACGAAGGCGTCGATCTCGACCACCCACAGCCCGTCGCGCAGGTCGACGCGGGCGGACATGCTATTGCCGTCCGCCGCGAGCTCGACGGTGCGGTCGTCGGCGTCGCTGGCAGGGTTGCGCAGCACGATCTGGGCACGCTCCATGGCGACGGACCTGCCGTCACGGTCGGCGAGCGTGAGCAGGGCGTGACCATTGGCAATGGACAGCTCGGCTGTCCACCCGAGCGCATCCTGCATCCGCGCGGCGGCGACCTTGCCGTTGAACTCCTGGCTTGCGACGTAGGAGTTGCGCACCACGAAGCCGGTCCAACTCGACCCGGCGAAGACTGCCATGGTGACGTTGACGGCGATGATGACGCCGAAGAAGGCCAGCATGACGAGCAGCATGTGGCGGCCGGTGAACGTGCCCTGCATGGGTTTCCTCATTTCTGCGGCGCCTCGAAGCTGGCCGTGTAGGTGTCCGTCTCGAAGCTCGACTTGTCCTCGACGACGAAGTTGAAGCTTTGCACCGGCCCCGCGACATCGGCCGCGGGTTGGCTGACATAGACCTTGAGGGTGCGGGCGCGGTCGGGCTCTACCTTGACGGCGAAGGAGCGGTCGGCTGGCTGGTCGATGCCGATGACGCTCATCTCGGCGCCGCGCAGGCCCTGCAGCGTGACGATAATGGTGCGCGGCTCGGGGATCTTGTTGAGCAGCTTGACCGTGTAGCCGTTGCGGATCGAGCCGTCCGACAGCACCACGAATTGCGGGTTGCGGTCGTGCAGCACGTTCACTTCCAGACGGTCGCGCGCCAGCAGGCCCCACAGCAGCGCGACGCCGACCAGCGACCACGCGGCGAAGTAGAGCATGGTGCGCGGCCGCGCGAGCGTCGCCCAGCGGAAGTGCCGGATGCGGTCGCTGAGCTTGCCGTCCGCGCCGTGGACGCGGGCGGGCTCGATGGCCGCGGTGCCGCCGGCGGTGGCGAGCGCCATGTTGGCGTTGTAGTCGGCCAGCGTAGCGTAGGAGATCAGGCCGCGCGGCTTGTCGAGCTTGTCCATGACCGCGTCGCAGGCGTCGATGCAGAGCGCGCAGGTGATGCATTCGAGCTGCTGGCCGTCGCGGATGTCGATGCCCATCGGGCAAGCGGCGACGCAGGCGTTGCAGTCGACGCAGTCGCCGACCGCGTTGCCGGCGGCAGCCTGCTTCTTGGCATGGCGCGAGCGCGGCTCGCCGCGCCAGTCATTGTAGGTGACGGTCAGCGAGCGCTCGTCGAGCATGGCCGCCTGGATGCGCGGCCACGGGCACATGTAGGTGCAGACCTGCTCGCGCATGAGGCCGCCGAAGGTGTAGGTCGTGGCGGTCAGGATGGCTATCGTGATGTAGGCGACCGGAGCAGCGGTGCCGGTGACGACATCGGCGAGCAATGTCGGCGCGTCGGCGAAGTAGAAAATCCAGGCGCCGCCGGTGGCCACCGCTATGGCCAGCCAGATCGCATGCTTGGTGATGCGCAGCACCAGCTTGCGCGTGCCGTAGGGCGACTGGTCGAGTTTTATCCTGGCGTTGCGGTCGCCCTCGATCCATCGCTCGACCACCAGGAACAGGTCGACCCAGACCGTCTGCGGGCAGGTGTAGCCGCACCAGGCGCGGCCGACCGCCGAGGTGACGAGAAACAGGCCGACGCCGGCCATGACCAGCAGTCCGGCGACCGCCCAGAATTCCTGCGGCCAGATCTCTATGAAGAAGAAATAGAAGCGGCGGTTGGCCATGTCGACCAGCACCGCCTGGTCGGGCGCGAAGGGTCCGCGGTCCCAGCGCAGCCATGGCGTCAGGTAGTAGATGCCGAGCGTGATCGCCATCACCAGCCACTTGAAGCGCCGGAAACTGCCGGAGACAGCCTTGGGGAAGATCTTCTTGCGGGCCGCGTAGAGCGGCTGACGCACCTTGGCGGAATTGACCGCCTCGGCGTCGAGACGCTCCACTTCCCCCGCCCTTGAACTGATGTCGAATACCGTGGCCATAGCGCCTCAATGCGCCGCGCGCGGCGAGGTCGCGTTGATTTGGGTCAACGCCTAAAGGGAAGGGGCCCGGCGGGAGATGCCGAGCCCCATGCCGGAGAGCAGGGAGAGATGAGGAGTTTCTGCCCTCCGGTAGCCGTCATTCGCCTCCGCCCAGCGAGTGGATGAAGACCGCGAGTTCCTTGACCGTGGTTTCGCCGAGACGCTCCTGCCAGCCCGGCATCACGCCGTGGCGCGGCGTGCGCACCTGCGCGGCCACCTGGTCGAGGCTGGAGCCGTAGAGCCAGATGGCGTCGGTCAGGTCCGGCGCGCCCAACTCGCGGTTACCCTTGCCGGCGTCGCCGTGGCAGGCGGCGCAGTTGTCGGCGAAGACCTGCGCGCCCTCGGCCGCCAGCGCGGCGTCGTGGGCGCCGCCCGACAGCGACACGACATAGGACGCCACCTGCCGCACCTGCGCCGGCTCCAGCATCTCGCCGAAGGCCGGCATCTCGGAGACGCGGGTGGTGTCGTCGGCGCCGTAGCGGATGCCGTGGGCGATGGTGGTGAAGATGTCTCCGGGCGCGCCGCCCCACAGCCACTCGTCATCGTTCAGGTTGGGGAAGCCGGCCGATCCGGCTGCGCCCGAGCCGTGGCACTGCACGCAGTTGACCTTGAAGGCGGCCGCACCCGCCGAGGTGGCGAAGGTGCGCAGCGTGTCGTCGGCGAGCACCTCCTCGACCGACTTCTGCGCCACCGCGGCGGCGTATTCGGCCCGGCTCGCCTCGGCCAGCGCCATGGCGTCCTTGAGCTCGACGCGGCTCGAATAGCCGAGCAGGCCGCCGGTGAAGGAGGAAACCAGCGGCCAGGCCGGATAGGCGACCGTGTAGGCCAGCGCCCACGCGATGGTGATGTAGAAGGTGATGACCCACCAGCGCGGCAGCGGGTTGTTCAACTCGCGGATGCCGTCCCACTCGTGTCCGGTCGTGTCGACGCCGGAGACCTCGTCGATGTGCTTCTCGCTCATGTCAGTCGTCCAGGCTGTCGTCCTTGAGGGGTATGCTGGCGGCGTTGTCCGCGGCCTTGCGGCCGCCCGGCCGGAAGGCGAAGATCACGACGCCGATGAAGAACAGGGTCATGGCCAGCAGCGCCCAGCTGTCGGCGAATTCGCGCATGGCGGTGTAGGTATCCATCGCGGGCTCCTCAGCGGTATCCGGCCGTCTCGTCGTAGGTCGAGAAGTCGACCAGCGTGCCGAGCATCTGCAGGTAGGCGACCAGCGCATCCATCTCTGTGAGCGCCTGCGGGTTACCGTCGAAGTCGCCTGTCTTGGCCTTGGGGTAGCGTTCGAGGAGGCCGGAGGTGTCGGCGTTGGGATCGGCCTGCGCCTTAAGGTCGGCGGCGGCGCTTTCCACCATCTCGTCAGAGTAGGGGACGCCGACGCGCCGGTTGGCGACGAAGCTGGCGGTGATGTTGCCGCCGTCGAGCTTCGTGTCCTTGAGGAAGGCATAGGACGGCATGATCGATTCCGGCACGACGGACCGCGGCTCGATCAGGTGCTGGACGTGCCACTCGTTGGAATAGCGGTCGCCGACGCGGGCCAGGTCCGGGCCCGAACGCTTGGAACCCCACTGGAAGGGGTGGTCGTACATGGATTCCGCGGCGAGGCTGTAGTGGCCGTAGCGCTCGACCTCGTCGCGGAAGGGGCGGATCATCTGCGAGTGGCAGACGTAGCAGCCTTCGCGGATGTAGATGTCGCGCCCAGCCAGCTCCAGCGGCGAGTAGGGCCGCATACCCTCCACCTTCTCGATGGTGTTCTCGAGGTAGAAGAGCGGCGCGATCTCGACGATGCCACCGACCGTCACCACCAGCAGGGAGCCGACCAGAAGCAGCGTGGCGTTGCGCTCGATGACGCCGTGCCTGTCCATCAAAGCCATTGTTCTTGTTCCTTATTCGGCGGGCTGAAGCGTGGGCTGGCGACCGGTGGCGCTGCCGCCGACCGGGTCTTCCTCCCGCTGGTGACCGAGGATGGTCATCCAGATGTTGAAGGCCATGACCAGAGCGCCGGTGAGGTAGAGCGCTCCGCCTGCGGCGCGCATCAGGTAGTAAGGATGCATGGCGGCGACGGTCTCGGCGAAGGAATAGACCAGGAAGCCCTGCTCGTCGTATTCACGCCACATCAGGCCCTGCATGACGCCCGACACCCACATGACGGCCGCGTAGACGACGATGCCGAGCGTCGCGAGCCAGAAGTGCCAGATGACCATGCGTTCCGAATAGAGCCGCGCACGACCCCACAGCTTCGGCACCATGTGGTAGATGGCGGCGAACGAGATCAGGCCAACCCAGCCGAGCGCGCCGGAATGCACGTGGCCGATGGTCCAGTCGGTGTAGTGGCTGAGCGCGTTGACCGCCTTGATCGACATGACCGGACCCTCGAAGGTCGACATGCCGTAGAAGGCGAGGGCGGCCACCATCATGCGGATGATCGGGTCGGTGCGGATCTTGTCCCAGGCGCCCGACAGCGTCATCAGGCCGTTGATCATGCCGCCCCAGGAGGGCATCCACAGCATGATCGAGAACACCATGCCCAGCGTCTGCGCCCAGTCGGGCAGGGCCGTGTAGTGCAGGTGATGCGGGCCGGCCCAGATGTAAAGGAAGATCAGCGCCCAGAAGTGGATGATGGACAGCCGGTAGGAATAGACCGGCCGGTTGGCCTGCTTGGGCACGAAATAATACATCATGCCGAGGAAGCCCGCGGTGAGGAAGAAGCCGACCGCGTTGTGCCCGTACCACCACTGCGTCAGCGCGTCCTGCACGCCGGCGAACAGCGAGTAGCTCTTGGACCCAACGATAGAAACCGGCATCGCCAGGTTGTTGACCACGTGCAGCATCGCGATGGTCACGATGAAGGACAGGTAGAACCAGTTGGCGACGTAGATGTGCGGTTCCTTGCGCTTCAGGATCGTGCCGAGGAACACGGCGAGGTAGGCGACCCACACGATGGTCAGCCAGATATCGACGTACCATTCCGGTTCGGCGTATTCGCGGCTCTGGGTGATGCCAAGCAGATAGCCGGTCGCGGCCATGACGATGAAGAGCTGGTAGCCCCAGAACACGAACCAGGCGAGGTCGCCGCCCCAAAGCCGGGCGCGGCTGGTGCGCTGCACGACATAGAAGGATGTGGCGATCAGCGCGTTGCCGCCGAAGGCGAAGACGACGGCCGAGGTGTGCAGTGGCCGCATGCGGCCGAAGTTGAACCAGGGCTCTATATTCAGGTCGGGATAGGCCAGTTGCAGGGCCACCACGACGCCGACGAGGAGGCCGACAACGCCCCAGAACATGGTGGCGATGGAGCCGGCGCGTATCGGTCCGTCCATGTAGGCGGAAGGATCGGGGTAGGCGGACAGGTCCGGCACCCGGGAGGACGCAAAACTGGTGCGCCGCATCAGCACGATGGCCGATCCGGCAAGGACGAAGAACAGCACCCACATGTGCTGTGCGAATGGCCGGTCGACGGCGAAGCCGGCGCCTGCCAGCGCGAGAAACGCGGCGATGCCGAGTGCTATGATGTAAGGCCCGTGTGTCATTTCGTCCCCGATGCTGGTCAGGCCGGCGGCGGGCACCGGCCGGCATGGCGCACTCATCGGGGCTTCGCGGCGCCTTCGCCTTGATCCAGGTCAACGCAGATCCACGGCGCCGGTGCGATTCATGGCGCAAGGTCGCAGCCGCGGAGCAGCATGAACGCCATGGGCAGATCGTCGGCGTGGAGCAACTGGGATACGGGCAACGCCGGTGCGGGGCTCGGCGCGTTGGCCGCGCATGCCCACGCCGAGATGATGCGACTCTGCTCCCGGCTGGAAGACGTCGCCGATTCGCTGCCGGCCAGGATCGACCGCATGGCGTGCCTGACGATCGCCAGCGAGATCGAGCCGCTCGTGCGCGGCATCCATCGCTTCGAGGAGGAGGCGCTGTTTCCCGCCTATACGGCGATCCTGAAGGCAGAGGGGCGCGACCTCGGCTCGGTGGACCGGCTGATGTGGGAGCATGTCGAGGACGAGTGCTTCGCCGCCGAACTGGCCGAAGTGCTGTGCGTCCTTGGCCGCGGCGGCCCCGCCGAAAACCCGGAGGCGCTCGGCTTCATGCTGCGCGGCTTCTTCGAGTCGAAGCGCCGGCACGTGGCGTTCGAGCGCGAGCACGTCCTGCCGATGGTGGCGAAGGGCGCCGGCTGAGCGTCGGGTTGCGGCGCGTCAGTTTCCGGCGCGCAGCTCCAGCCGCTCCATGTCGGGCACCACGACGTGGCGGTTGTTCTCGATGCGGATCACGTTGTCGGCGCGCAGCTTGGTGAGCTGGCGGCTCACCGTCTCGATGGTTAGGCCGAGGAAATCAGCGATGTCGGCGCGCGACAGCGGCAGGTCGAACGTGGCGGAGGTGCGGTCGGGATCGGCGGTCGGGTCGATGTGGCGCGCGATCATCAGCAGGAAGCTGGCGATCTTCTCCGAAGCTGTCTTGCGGCCGAGCGTCACCATCCACTCGCGCGCCTCGTCGAGTTCGCGCAGCGTCTGCTGGTAAAGCCTGTGCTCCAGCTCCGGCGAAGCCTTCATCATGCGCTCGATGGCCCCTTTCGGAAACGAGCACAGCCCGACTTCGGTGGCGGCTTCGGCGTTGATCCCGCTTTCCGACCTGAACGGTCGGCCGAGGAAATCCGGAGCGAACTGCAGGCCGACGATCTGCTGGCGGCCGTCCGACAGCGTCTTTGTCAGCTTGACCACGCCCGACAGCACGTTCGAATAGCTCTCGACCCGCTCGGCGTCGCCGATCAGCTCGGAGCCGCCATCCGCCTTCTGCTTGTAGGACGTCTTGGCCAGCGCCACGAGCTGGTCCGGCTCCAGTGCGCCGCATATGCCCTTGTGCCGCGCTTCGCAGGAGGCGCAGAGCACGGGAATCGACGAGTTGTGGACGTCCTGGCGCATGCCGCCGCATCTGCTTCGACTGTTCGGTCGCCAATATAGATGTTCGCGCGGGGGCCGTCTTGCGGCGAATTGCCATGAGAGGTCTGCGCCGGCAGGGGTTGACCGAGGTCAATGTGCGGGACCGCGCGGCAACGCATGGGTTGGCCGAAAGGATCCCCCATGTCTTCGTTATCCGTCTCTTCGCTACCCGTCTTCTCCGATACCGCCCCACGCTACACCAGCTATCCCACGGCGCCGCATTTCCATGCCGGCATAGGGGCGGAGGCGGTGGAGGGGTGGATGGGCGCCGTGCAGGCCGAAGAGCCGCTGTCGCTCTACATCCACGTCCCGTTCTGCGACAAGCTCTGCTGGTTCTGCGCCTGCCACACGCGCCACACGCTGCGCTACAAGCCGGTGGCGGATTATCTGGAGACGTTGCTGAAGGAGATCGCGCTGGTTTCCGCGCGGCTCGAAGGGCGCGGCAAGGTGCGCGCCGTGCATTTCGGCGGCGGCTCGCCGACCATGCTGAAGCCGTCCGACATGAAGCGGCTGGCGGACGCCCTGCGGGCCGCGCTGCCGTTCGGCGAGGCGGTCGATTTCAGTGTCGAGATCGATCCGAGCGACATGGACGCCGGCCGGCTCGACGCGCTGGCTGCGATCGGCACCACGCGGGCCAGCCTCGGCGTGCAGGATTTCGATCCCGCCGTGCAAAAGGCGATCAACCGCGAGCAGAGCTTCGAGCTGACGCGCGGCGTTGTCGTGGGGTTGCGCGAGCGGGGCATCGCGGCGGTCAATCTCGACCTCGTCTACGGCCTGCCGCATCAGACGGTGGCGAGCCTCGGCGAGACGGTGGCGCGCTGCCTCGAGATCGCGCCCGACCGCATGGCACTGTTCGGCTACGCCCATGTACCGTGGTTCAAGAAACACCAGACAATGATCGACGAGGCCGCGCTGCCGGGGCAGGCGGAGCGGCTGGAGCAGTCGCTGGCTGCGGCGGCCCTGATCGCCGAAGCGGGCTATGTGCCTATCGGCATCGACCATTTTGCCGGTCCGGGCGATTCGCTCGCCGTTGCGCAGGCCGAGGGGCGGCTGCGGCGAAACTTCCAGGGCTATACGGAAGACGGTTGCGAGACGCTGATCGGCTTCGGGCCATCCTCGATCAGCCGTTACCGCGAGGGCCACGCGCAGAATCTCACGGCGACGGGCGAGTATACGCGCGCGGTGGAGCATGGCGCACTGCCAGTGGCGCGAGGGCTCGCGGTGAGCGTCGAGGACCGCGCGCGCGGGTGGGTGATCGAAAGGCTGATGTGCGAGTTTGGCTTCTCCATTCCCGAGCTTCTGATGCGCGAAGGTGGGCTCGGTGCGACGCTGGTAGCAGAGGCGCAGCGTCTCGCCGGTGCCGGGCAGGGGCTTGTGCGCATGGGCGACCGGTTCGAGATACCGGCGGCAGCACGGGCACATACACGCTCGGTGGCGGCCGGTTTCGACACCTATCTGGCGCGCGGCACGGCGCGGCATTCGGCTGCTGTGTAAGAGCGTCGATCGAGGTCGAAGCGGCGGCCGCTATGGGGTAGGATGCGTCACGGAATCGAGCGGCGCGATGCGACACCCCGAGCAGCAATATCTCGACCTGATGGGCGACATACTGGAGAACGGCGACCGCCGGGTCGACCGCACAGGCGTGGGCACGCTGTCGCTTTTCGGCGCCATGGCGCGGTTTTCGCTGCGCGACGGGCAGGCGCCGATCCTCACCACCAAGCGCGTCTACTGGAAGACGGCCGTCAAGGAGATGTTGTGGTTCCTGACCGGGGGGACCAACATCCGCCCGCTTTTGCAGGAGAACGTGCGCATCTGGACCGACTGGCCGCTCGACAAATACCGCAAAGCGACCGGCGAGCGGATTTCGCAGGAGGATTTCGAGGCGCGCATCGTCGCCGACGAGGCCTTTGCCGCAAAGTGGGGCGAACTCGGGCCGGTCTACGGCAAGCAGTGGCGGCGCTGGCTCGGGCCGGACGGCAAGGAACACGACCAGATCGCGGCCGTGGTCGAGGCGCTCAGGCACAATCCGGCGAGCCGCCGCATCCTGTTCCACGCCTGGAACGTGGCGGAGATCGGCGGCATGGCGCTGCCGCCGTGCCACATGGTCTACCAGTTCCACGTCGCGCAGGGGCGGCTGTCGTGCCTGATGTACCAGCGCTCGGTCGATCTGTTGCTCGGCGCGCCGTTCAACTTCGTCGGGGCGGCGGCGCTGACGCTGATGCTGGCGCAGCAGGCGGAGCTCGAAGCCGGCGAACTGGTGTGGATGGGCGGCGACGTGCATCTCTACCTGAACCATCTCGACCAGGCCCGCGAGATGCTGACGCGCGCCCCGCGTCCGTGGCCGACCATGCGGCTGACACGCAAGGCGGCCAGCATCGACGACTACCGGATCGAGGATTTTGAGGTGGATGGCTACGCGCCGCATGCCGCCATTCATGCGGACGTCGCGGTCTAGGCGTTCCAAATTCGGCCCGGTTCGTGCAAGAGAACTCTCGCAGGTTCTGCGGGAGGCTGACATGCTGAAGAAACTGGGCGCTGCGCTGGTGACGTCGGCGGCGATGGCGTTGCCGGCGCTTGGGCCGGCGCTCGCCAACGACACGATGGCGAAGCTCGACACCGGCGGGCTGGTGTGGGTGCGCACCGATTCGATCAGCATCGCCAGCGAGGATTTGTTCATCTCCGAGAACGAGGTGCGGGTCGCCTACCAGTTCCGCAACGACGACAAGGTCGACGTCGAGTCGATCGTCGCGTTCCCCATGCCCGACATCCACAACGATCCCTATTTCGGCATCGCCATTCCGGAGCCCGGCATCGACAATTTCCTGTCCTTCACCGTGGAGATGGACGGCCGTGCGCTGACGCCGCAGCTCGAGCAGCGGGCGTTTTCTGCCGAACTCGACGTGACTGCGGAGCTGAAGGCGGCGGCCGTGCCCGTCAACCCGATCGGCGACGCGGCGCTCGCGGCGGTGAAGAAGCTGCCGCGCGAGAAGGTTCGCGACTGGCTGGCGCGCGGGATCGTGGCGCGCGACGTGTTCGCCGAGGACCCCGACAGGGCGCCGGTAATTCCTGCCTGGACGATGAAATCCACCTACTGGTGGAAGGCCAAGTTCCCGGCCGGCAAGACGGTTTCGGTCAAGCACCGCTACAGACCAAGTGTCGGCGGGACGACCGGCATCAGCTTCTGGGACTGGGACGCGCAGAAGGTCGGCGGCTCGTATCTCGAAGAGTACCGATACAAATATTGCCTCGACGCCGGCATCGAGCGGGCGATGAACAACGCGGCCAAGCAGAATGACGGCTATCCGAACTATTGGGAGAACTGGATCAGCTACGTGCTGACGACCGGCGGGCACTGGGGCGGTTCGACGATCGAGAAGTTCACTTTAACCATCGACAAGGGCAGCCCCAAGAACCTCGTTTCCTTCTGCGGTCAGGACGTGAAGAAGATCGGGCCGACGACGTTCCAGATGGTGGCGGAGAATTTCTATCCGGACCGCGACCTCGACATCCTGATCCTCAAGAAGTTCGAGGACACGCCATCGTCGGACCGCGCCTTTGCGCCGCAAGCACCACAAGCGCCGGGCCGCGAGGCCGAGCGCGGCAAGCCGACGCCGATGGCGTCGCCCGCCGGCGACACGGACGCAGAGAATTGACCGTCGCGCTGGTCGTCGCGGTCGCCCGCAACGGGGTCATCGGACGCGAGGGCGGGCTGCCCTGGCGGCTGTCGACGGACATGAAGCGCTTCAAGGCGCTGACGCTGGGGCATCCGATCGTGATGGGTCGCCGGACATGGGAGAGCTTCCCGAAGCGCCCGCTGCCTGAGCGGACCAACATCGTGGTGACCCGCAACGCGGATTTCTCGGGTGAAGGCGCGGTGCGCGCGGGTTCCTTCGAGGAAGCGCTGGGCATGGCGCGCAAGGCGCCGGGTGGCGAGGCGGTGCAGGTCATCGGCGGCGGGCAGATCTATGCGCAGGCCATGCCGGTCGCCGACCGGCTCGACGTGACGCATGTGCTTGCGGATTTCGAAGGCGATACGCAGTTTCCGGTTATCGATCCGGCGATCTGGTACGAGGCGCATGGCGAGGACGTGCCGGCCGGGCCGAAGGACGATTTCGCGACGCGGTACGCGGTCTATCTGCGCAGGACGGGAAAATGAGCCCAAAGGGGCGGATTGCCGCATCCTTTGTGGCGATCACGCGCCGCGGTCGCGTTGAAAGACTACGTCTGCATACCTATAACGAGGCGAAACGGGCGCGCGGGCAATCGGTTCCGAATCGCGCCGGAAATGCCTGAGGAAGGAGCGTCATGCCCTGGAGCAATCAGACCGGCGGCGGCCCGTGGGGCGGCGGCAACGGCAGCAATGGCGGGGGAGGCGGTCCGACCGGCGGCCCATGGGGCCAGCGGCCGGGTGGTGGTGGCGGAGGCGGGCGCGGCCCGCAGGGTACGCCGCCCGATCTTGAGGACATCATCCGCCGCGGCCAGGACCGGCTGAAGCAGGCGCTTCCCGGCGGCGGGCGCGCCAGTCCGGCGCTGTTTGCCATCATTGCAGTCGCGCTGGTGGCGCTTTGGGCATTCCAGTCCATCTACACCGTGCAGCCCGACGAACTCGCCGTGGAACTGCGCTTCGGCAAGCCGAAGGACGAGATTTCCGAGCCGGGCCTGCATTTCCACTGGTGGCCGGTGGAGACCGTCGAGAAGGCTACCGTCGCCGAACGGCTCATCAATGTCGGCGAGGCGCGCGGCAACGGCAGCTCGACCGGGCTGATGCTGTCGGGCGACCAGAACATCGTGGACGTGAAGTTCTCCGTCGCCTACCGGGTCGACGATCCGAGGGCCTATCTCTTCAATGTTTCCGATCCCGACGCGACCTTGCGCCAGATCGCCGAGAGCGCGATGCGCGAGATCGTCGGCCGGCGTCCCGCGCAGGACATCTTCCGCGACGACCGCCAGGGCATCGCCGAGGACGTTCGCGAGATCATCCAGTCGACGATCACCGGCTATGGAGCCGGCCTCGGCATCACCGCGATCTCCATCGAGGACGCCGCTCCGCCGCGCGAGGTGGCCGACGCCTTCGAGGAGGTACAGCGCGCCGAGCAGGACGAGGACCGCTTCGTCGAGGAAAGCAACCAGTATTCGAACCAGCAACTCGGCCGCGCACGCGGCGAGGCGGCGCAGATCCGCGAAGAGGCGGCCGCCTACAAGAACCGGGTCGTGCTGGAAGCGCAGGGCGAGGCGCAGCGCTTCGTCTCGGTCTACGACGAATACGCCAAGGCGCCCGACGTGACGCGCCGCCGCCTGTTCCTCGAAACGATGGAAAACGTGCTGAAGAACTCGAACAAGGTCATCGTGGAGCAGGGTACCAACGGCCAGGGCGTCGTGCCGTACCTGCCGCTGCCGGAGCTTCAGCGCCGCCAGGGCGGCTCGCAGGGAGGTAACAACTGATGGGCCGCCTTCCGATCATCGGCATCGTCGCCGCCGTCCTGCTCTTCATCGGCTGGTCCTCGATCTTCGTCGTCAACGAGCGCGAGCAGGCCATCGTGCTGCGCTTCGGCGAGATCGTCGACGTGAAGACCGAGCCCGGCATCTACTTCAAGGCGCCGTTCGGCTTCCTGGAGGCCGACAACGTTCAGATCATCGAGGACCGGCTGCTGCGCTTCGACCTCGACGATATCCGCGTGCAGGTCTCGGGCGGCCGTTTCTACGAGGTCGACGCCTTCATCGCGTACCGCATCAACGACGCGCGGCGCTTCCGCCTTGCGGTTTCGGGCTCCGTGCCGCTGGCCGAGCAGCGGCTGCGCACGCGCCTCGATGCGGCGCTGCGCCGGGTCTACGGTCTGCGCGGCTTCGAGGCCGCCCTGTCGGAAGAGCGCGCTTCGATGATGCGCGAGGTCGCCGAGCAGATGCGCCCGGACGCCACCTCCCTCGGCCTGGAGATCGCCGACGTGCGCATCCGCCGGACCGACCTGACGCAGGAAGTGTCGCAGCAGACCTATGAGCGCATGAAGGCCGAGCGCCTTGCGGAAGCCGAGCGCCTGCGCGCCCGCGGCCGCGAGGCGGCGCAGCGTATCCGGGCGCGCGCCGACCGCGAGGTGGTGGAGATCACCGCCGACGCGCGGCGCGAATCGGAGATCCTGCGCGGCGAGGGCGAAGCGGAACGCAACGCGGTGTTCGCCGACGCGTTCTCGCGCGACCCGGACTTCTTCGACTTCTACCGCTCGATGACCGCCTATACCAACGCGTTGAGCGGCGACGGAACCACCATGCTCCTGTCGCCGGATTCGGATTTCTTCCGCTATTTCGGCACCCACAGCACCGAGCTGCCCGCCGCCCCGGCGCCCGCCGCGCCGGCGGCCCCTGCTGTCACCGGCGCGACCGAATAGGTCGCGCCGCCCATGGGCGATCTCGTCGCGGCCCTCGGGCTCGTGCTGGTGCTCGAGGGGCTGATCTACGGCGCCTTCCCGGCCTTCGCCAAAAGACTGGCCGCGGAGGTGCTGACGATTCCCGAGAGCGCGCTCAGGATCGGCGGAATAGCGGCGATGGCGGTCGGCGTCGTCGTCGTGTGGCTGATCCGAGGGTAGGGGCGAGCGCCCCATTGCCGGCGGGTCACGCAGGATTTATTCCGCCCTGGGGCGGGTGCGACGCAAACGCGCCCCAATTCATGCGATGATGCAGCGATTTCGCAGGCGGCGCGATCCGCCCCATTCCGGAGCCGATTCCATGTCCACCGCCATCTTCCGCAAGCGCATCGCCGCCGGATTCGCGGCAGCGACCTTCCTGTCGCTCGCCTTCGTCGCCCACGCGCAGGAAACCAACGCGCCGCCGGTTGCGACCCTGCAGGGGCCTGCCTCGGTTGCCGATCTCGCCGAACGGCTGCTCGGCGCGGTAGTGAACATCTCCACCTCGCAGCGCGTCGGCGGCACGCCGCAGGGCGGCAGCGGCCCGGGACCCGTACCGGCGCCGCGGCTGCCGGAAGGCTCCCCCTTCCAGGACTTCTTCGACGATTTCTTCCGCGACCGCGGCAGCCCCGGCGGCCCCGGCGGCGGCGCCCCGCAGCGCGTGCAGTCGCTCGGCTCGGGCTTCGTCATCGACGCCGAACAGGGCATCATCGTCACCAACAACCATGTGATTGCCGACGCGGACGAGATCGAGGTCAATTTCTCAGACGGCTCGAAACTGCCGGCGGAGCTCGTCGGCAAGGATACCAAGACCGATCTTGCGGTGCTCAAGGTCAATCCGGGCACCAAGAAGCTGACGCAGGTCGCTTTCGGCGACAGCGACAAGATGCGCATCGGCGACTGGGTGATGGCGATCGGCAACCCGTTCGGGCTTGGCGGCTCGGTCAGCGTCGGCATCGTGTCGGCACGCGACCGCGACATCAATTCCGGGCCCTATGACGATTTCATCCAGACCGATGCCGCGATCAACCGCGGCAATTCGGGTGGCCCGCTGTTCAACATGTATGGCGAGGTCATCGGCATCAACACGGCGATCATCTCGCCCTCCGGCGGCTCGATCGGCATCGGCTTCTCGATCCCCTCCGAACTCGCCGTCAACGTCATCACGCAGTTGCGCGACTTCGGCGAGACCCGGCGCGGCTGGCTCGGCGTACGCATCCAGCCGGTGACGGACGAGATCGCGGAGAGCCTTGGCATGGACGGCACGCAGGGCGCGCTGATCGCAGGCATCATCAAGGGCGGGCCGGTCGACCAGGGTCAGCTGCAGGCCGGCGACGTCGTGACCAGCTTCGACGGGCGCAAGGTTCGCGAAATGCGCGACCTGCCGCGCATCGTCGCCGATACGCCGGTCGACAAGGAGGTCGACATCGTCGTCGTGCGCAAGGGCGTCGAGCAGACCGTCAAGGTCAAGATCGGCCGGCTGGAGGACGGCGAGGAACTGGCCGCTAGCCAGACCGGCGGCGACGGTGACCAGGGCCCCGGCGCGGTGACCACGGCGAGCGTCCTGGGCATGACCGTCGCCGAGCTCAACGACGAGACGCGCGCGCAATTCGAAATCGCCAAGGAGGTCAACGGCGTGGTCGTCACCGAGGTGGCGCCCGATTCGCCGGCCGCCGAGAAGGGTATCCAGCCCGGCGACGTCATCACCGAAGTGGCGCAGGAATCGGTCGGAACGCCGAAGGACGTGCTCGACCGCGTCGCCGCGCTGAAGGGGCAGGGACGCCGCAACGCGCTGCTTATGCTGTCGTCCAAGACTGGCGAACTGCGGTTCGAGACCGTGCGGATGCAGTGAGTCCGATTACCGGACCAAGCGATTGATCCAAAACGGAAAGGCGGGCATCGAGCCCGCCTTTTTCATGCCGTGAATTCGGACTTGCGATAGCCCTGCAGGTACAGCAGCGCGGTGAGGTCGCCGTGGTCGATGCGCATCCTCGCCTGCGCGGCGACCGTCGGCTTGGCGTGCAGCGCGACCCCGCTGCCGGCGAGCGCCAGCATGTCGAGGTCGTTGGCCCCGTCGCCCACCGCAATCGCAGCATCGAGGCCTATGCCGCGACGGCGGCAGATTTCGCGCAGCGCCACCGCCTTGGCCACGCGGCCGAGGATCGGTTCGGCGACCGTGCCGGTGAGGCGTCCGGCGTCCACATGCAGGATGTTGGCGCGATGCTCGTCGAAACCGAGCTTCGCCGCGATGCGGGCGGTGAAGGCGGTGAAGCCGCCGGAGACGAGCGCCGTCCACGCGCCATGCGCGCGCATGGTCGACACCAGCTGGCGGGAGCCGGAGGCGAGCGTGATACGGGTGGCGACCAGCTTCTCGATGACCGCTTCGTCGAGACCCTTCAGCAGGGCCACGCGTGCGCGGAGCGCGGGCTCGAAGGCGATCTCGCCGTTCATCGAGCGCGCGGTGATGGCGGCAACGGATGCCTTGAGCCCCACTTCGTCGGCAAGCTCGTCGATGCACTCCTGGTCGATCATGGTGGAGTCCATGTCGGCGATCAGCAGCTTTTTCCGGCGGCCGGCGGCCGGCTGCACGACGAGGTCGAGCGGTGCGCCATCGAGAGCGGCATGCAGGCGGGCCATGGCGAGCGCGGCGTCGACCTGAGCCGGCAGCGGCAGGTCGAGCGCTTCGCCGGGCGCCAGCCAGACCATTTCGCTTGCCTCCACGCAGGCGGCAGCCCTATGCGCAAGCTCCTCCGTCAGACTGCCGGAGGCCGGAGCGGCGATGAGGGTGGCGACGAGAAACATGGATCGTACCGGGAGAGCGCGGTGGAGCCGCTGAAAGACGCGGTCCTGATAGCGGGGCCCACCGCGAGCGGCAAGTCGGCGCTGGCGCTGAGGCTGGCACGCGAAACGGATGGCATCGTCGTCAACGCCGATTCCATGCAGGTCTACGCGGTGCTGGACCGGCTCACCGCGCGGCCCACCGCCGAGGAGATGCATCAGGCGCCGCACCGGTTCTACGGGCACGTGCCGCCGTCCACGGCCTATTCGACCGGCCGCTGGCTTGCCGACGTGGCTGCGCTGATGCGGGGCGAACTGGCCGGCGGCCGCAGGGCGATCTTCGTGGGCGGCACCGGTCTCTATTTCACGGCGCTGACGGAGGGGCTGTCCGAAATGCCGGACATCCCCTCGGAAGTGCGGACGCGCTGGCGCCAGCGGCTTGCTGCCGAGGGGGCGCCGGCGTTGCACAGGCTGCTGGCCGAGCGCGATGCCGATGGCGCGGCGCGGCTGAAGCCGGCGGACGGGCAGCGCATCGTGCGCGCCCTGGAGGTGCTGGAGGCGTCGGGCCGGCCGATCGACGACTGGCGTGGCGCTCGGGCAACGCCGCTGGTCGATGCGGGCGCCGCAACAAAGATCGTGATCGAACCCGACCGCGCCGAGCTGGCGCGCCGGATCGAGCTGCGGCTGCGGCGCATGATCGAGGAAGGCGCCCTGGACGAAGTCGAGGCGCTGCTGGCGCTGCGGCTCGATCCGCAACTTCCGGCGATGAAGGCGATCGGTGTGCGCGAATTCGCGGGCCTGCTCGCCGGGACCGCCTCGCGCGAAGCCGCGATCGAGGCGGCCGCGGCGGCTACACGGCGCTACGCAAAGCGGCAGGCCACCTGGTTCCGCCACCAGCTGGGCCATGACTGGACCAGAGTCGTCAATTTTGACGAATTTGATTTTAATTAGAGCAACTTAGAGTGCCTGCGAAGTTGCAACCTTACGTAGCGGAATTTTTGTTCCGCGCCGCCGAAATTAACCTGGCGTAAGTCGCCCCCTGCGATAAGCGAAGCCGGCGCGTTTCAATGGGGAGACAATGCGGTTCCACAAGTCCGAATCAGCGTTTTTCGTCTTCATGGCGCTGATTCTCGGATCGGGCGGGCTCGTCCTGTACGCCTACGGACTGCTGTACGGGGCGGCGGAGAGCCTTTACGTGCCTGGCACGATCCGCGATCTCGGCAATGTCTCGCGCCTGCTGTTCGCCAGCGGGGTGCTGATCTCGACCGCGCTGTTCTTCGGCGTCTTTCTGATCTATCCGCTGATCCGCACGCAGGCGCGCGAGGAGGTCAAGCTGCGCGAGATGACGCAGACGCTCTCGGCGCGCTCGGAGACGCTGGAGCAGGCGGCCTTGACCGACGGACTGACCGGCATGCAGAACCGCCGCTATTTCGACGACGCGCTGCGTGAATATCTCACCGAGTTCCGCCGCATCGGCAAGCCGATCGGGCTGATGATCCTCGATCTCGATCACTTCAAGCAGGTCAACGACACGCACGGCCACGATGTCGGTGACGAAGTGCTGCGCTCGGTGGCAAGTACGCTGCGCGACATGACGCGATATCACGACGTGGTGGCGCGGCTTGGTGGCGAGGAGTTCGCCGTGGTTGCGCCAAACATGAACGACGACCAGCTCTTCAAGCTCGCCGAGCGCATCCGCAAGGCGGTCGCCGCGCAGGCGGTGCAGGCGGGAAACGTGCGGCTGCGTGTGACCACGAGCGTCGGGCTGGCGGTGTGGGACGGCAAGGAGAGCGGCGAGGATTTCTACCGGCGCGCCGACAAGCAGTTGTATCAGGCCAAGCGGCAGGGGCGGAACAGGGTGTCTGCCTAGCGCAGTAAGGCAGTAGGCAGTAGGCAGTAGGGAAGCGAGCTGATGCTCGCTGTTTCCGCCGGCGGGTCACAAAGGTTTCAGTTCCGACTGCCGACTGCCCTACACGATCACGCCGCTGCTCCTCAGCAGCGCCAACAGGAAGCCGGAGAACAGCCGGTCGACCGGGTCGCTCCACATCACCGGCATCACCAGCAGGCCGAGCCACAGGAAGAAGCAGATCAGCAGCTTCTCCGACACGGTGGACAGCAGCCGGCGCGCAAGAACGGCCGCCACCAGGATGATGCCGACCGCGACGTAGCCGCCCGGGACGCCGCCCGTGACGCCGACACCGACGACGAAGAAGAACAGGGCGACCGAAAAGGGCGCGAGGCCGAAGGCGGCGAGCCAGCCCTGCGTGCGCGTTGGCTGCGCGCCGGTGGCGACGAGTGCTGCGGCGCGCACGACGCCGCCGAACCAGATCGCGCCGACCAGGCCGACCAGAAGCGCCGAGGCGGGCCAGGTCGGCGTGGGTTCGGCGGCATCGAGCGCTCCCGACAGGATTGTCGCGGCGGTCGCCGAAGCGGCGCCGAAGGCGGCTGAAATCGTCGAGAGCAGGGCGGAGAACAGGCGTGAGGATGCGCCGCCGCGGCGTGTTGCGACGCCGTCGGCAGGCTGCGTGTCGGTGGCCGAAGCCGCCGCGTGGGCGTTCAAGATACTCCCCCGGTCAAGGCCGTTACCCCCGGGCGGCCAGGAGCCGCCGATTCGCGAAGCATAGGCGATCAGGCGGGCGCGCCAAAGCTCTGCCGGGGGTTAAGGTTAGCGGCCCGGCCGGAGATCGGGGCCGGCGGCCGAGCTAGCGGCGCGGCGCGCGCGGCGGGCCGAGATCGTAGGCGCGACGGCCGTAGAAGCCGCGTTCCTCCTCGCCCTGCACGGGCACCATCTGTGGCCGCTTGAGGATCGAATCCGAGCCGAACATGGAGGTGTCGGGACCGCCGCCGGCCTCGAGCGGGTCCTGCGCGCGCTGGGTGTTCGACAGCTTGCCGACGATCTGGACCAGGTCGATCTCGCGGTCATCGACCGCGCCTCGGCCGCCGGAATCATGCTTCTCGGCCGAACCGGGAATCTGCGAGGGGGCGAGGTGCTCGAACTTCATGCGCATGGTGGTGGCGACGCCCTCGCCGAACGCGATCGCCTCGCGCTGGCCCATCGAGGACAGGAAGGAGAGGGTGGAGGCGGAGCTGTCGGCGATGGCCGAGCGGATGATCTCCTGGTCGCGCTCGTTGGCCAGGCGCATGGCGAAGATCGTGGAGCACTGCGACAGGATGGTCGGGTCCAGTTCACCCGGACGCTGTGTGACGACGCCGAGATAGCACCCGTATTTGCGGCCCTCCTTGGCGATGCGCGACAGCGCGTGACGGGTGGGAGAGAAGCCGAGACGGTGGTCCGCCGGCATGTAGCGGTGCGCCTCCTCGCACAGCACCAGGAGCTTGAGCTTGCCGTTCGACCACATTGCGAGGTCGAAGGCGAGGCGGGCCAGCACCGAGCAGACAGAATTGACCACTTCGGCCGGCATGCCTGCCATCTCCAGGCAGGTGATCGGCTTGCCCTCGTGCGGCACGCGGAAGATGCGGCCGATCGTGTGGTGCAAATTCTCCTCGAACAGGCGCGAGGAGAACATGAAGCGGTAGCGCGGGTCGTTCATCGCCGACTCGACGCGGGCGCGCAACGCGCGCAGCAGCGGCCGGTCGTTCTTGGCGTCGAGCATGCCCATGCGCTCGTCGATGAGCTTGACCAGGTCGACGATGCGATAGGGCACCGGCGTGTCTGCGGTGACGACGCCATCGTTCGAGCGGCGCAGTTGCACCGGCTGGGCAGCGCCGCGGAACATCTGCTTGGCTAGCGGGATCAGATCGCGGAGGATCTCGACCTCCTCCGCCACCGGCTCGCGGCCGCGGAAGAACACCTCGACGATCTCCTCGAGCCGGAACACCCAGAAAGGCAGATCGAGGCTGCGCGAGTCGATGCGCACGGCATGGTCGGGGAAGGTGTTGGCGAACTCGTTGTGCGGGTCGAGGATCAGCACGCGCAGGTCGGGCCGCGCGGCGATCGCCTTGCGCAGCACCAGCGACACGGCGGTCGACTTGCCGACGCCGGTGGTGCCGACCACGGCGAAGTGGCGGTTGAGCGTGTCGTCGATGGCGATGCAGGCGGCGATGGCGTCGTCCTGCGACAGGTTTCCGATGCGCACCGAATGCTTGCCGCCGAGGTCGTAGACGGCCTCCAGGTCGCGGGCGCGGATGCGGTGGGCGATGGCGCCGATGTTGGGATAGATGGTGATGCCGCGGTCGAAGACCGGCTTGCCGCCGACGTCGCGCACCTCGCCGATCAGCTCGACCGAAACCTCGATTGCGTTGGCCACGTCCTCGCGCCAGCCGTGCTCGGGCTGGTTGATGGCGTAGACCAGCCCGACCGTGCGGGTCTCGGAGAGGTTGATGGAGATCATGCGGCCGACATTCCACAGGCCGCTGACGGCGCTGTCGTCGCCGTCGGCGAAGGCGGCTATGGTGGCGCGGGCGCCGTCGCACTGGACGACGCGGCCGAGCACGCGCGAAGCCGGCTGGGCCGCCTCGCGGCGCTCCTGGTCGGTCGCTTCCGGTTGCACGGAGCCGCGTTCGACGTACATCAGCACACCCAATTCACCCCACCATCCCCGGACTTAACCAAAGAGGGTTAAGGGTGGGTGTGCGCAGCGCACTCAATTCGCTGAAATCGTCATCGAGGGATTTCGGGACGGACGCCGGCGGTCGACAGCCGGCGCCGTCAGGTCGTTACACGAGGAAATCGCCGTTG